>WTGI01000020.1:12525-56079 GCA_011523635.1 Acidimicrobiia bacterium | reverse complement strand
TGACCGACCGGCGCCAGAAGTAGCGGTGGGGGTCGCGACGGAGACCCCCGAGGTCGCCCCGGCCACCGCACCGCCACCTGTATCGGACAACGGCGGGGGAGCGACCCAGGTCACGCTCCGCCCGGTGGCGCCGCCCGAAGAGGTTCCCGAAGGGGTTCGGCCCCAGCGTCTCCTCACCGTCGTCAAGGCCAAGGCCATCCAGCAGGTCAAGGCGACGCCGACCGACAAGGTCAACACCTGGCCCCACCTGATGATCGCCGAGTTCTCCGCCCTGATGGTGGTAACGGCGGTGCTGATCGTCCTGTCGGTGATCCTCCAGGCGCCGCTGCTGGAACTGGCCAACTTCAACGCCACGCCCAACCCGTCCAAGGCGCCCTGGTACTTCCTGGGCTTGCAGGAGCTCCTGTCCTATTACGACCCCCAGATCGCCGGCGTCATCATCCCGACCATCACCGGACTGCTGGGCTTCATGGCGATTCCCTACGTGGACCGCAATCCCTCCATCAAGCCCTCCGACCGTAAGTTCGCCATCATGCTGTTCACCCTGTTCCTGGCGGGCTCGGCCACCCTGACGTTGCTGGGAACCCTGTTCAGGGGTCCCGGCTTCAACTTCACCTATCCATGGGCGGACGGGATCTGGTTCGACGACCTCAAGGACTGGGTGCACTTCGAATGACCACCGTCCAGCTCCTGATCGTCGCCCTCTCCGCCATCGTGTTGGTGGGAGTGCTGGGCGCTTTCGTCATCGCCTACCGTCGCAGCGAATCTCCGGGCCGGCCCGCCCGGTCGTGGAGATCAGGTCTGTCGCGCGAGACCCGCAAGGCGGACCGGTCGGCCCTGGCCACCCCGGTAGTGGCACGGCCCGCCGAGGCCGCTGCGGACCACGAGGTGGAGGTGACCGAGACGGAGGCGACCGCCGCGGAGGAGGCGGAGGAGGAGTCCGAGGAGCCGGTCGCGGCCATGCAAGCGGTCGAGGTGATGCGGGTGGAGGAGCTCTCCCCCCAAGAGGCAGGAGTCAACCGGCGCCAGTTCTTCACCAGGGCCCTCGGCGCCACCTTCGGCGCCTTCGTGGGCCTGAACGGGATCTCCTACCTGGCCTTCCTCTGGCCTCGCCTGTCGGGTGGTTTCGGGTCGGACATCGACGTGGGCGCCATTGCCGACCTCCAGACCGAGGTGGTGCTCAACGACGGCTCCATCCTGCCCAAGTTCGTGCCCGAGGCCCGCGCCTACATCGTGCCCTTCGCCGAGTCGGATATCTCCCGCTCCCAGTTCGAGGGCTCGGGGGTGGTGGCAGGCGGATTGACCGCCCTCTTCCAGCGCTGCGTCCACCTCGGTTGCCGCGTGCCCTGGTGTGACGCTTCCCAGGGTTTCGAATGCCCCTGCCACGGCTCGAAGTACAACTACGTGGGGGAGTACGAGGCGGGTCCCGCCCCCCGCAACCTGGACCGGTTCGCGGTCGAGGACCAGAACGGCCGCCTCATCGTGAGGACCGGCACCATCATCCAAACGGCCCGGGCGATAGCCAAGACCGTGCAGTACCCCCAGGGCCCTTCCTGTATCGCTCTCAATGCCCCCACAGAGGTTTAGCCGGTGTCAACCCTCGTAGTCACGATTGTTGCACTGGGTGCGATCGCCTGGTTCGCCTACCTGGTGGGGTCGGGGTCGCGCCGTGACCGCCAGGATCCGGTGCCCGCCAACCTGTCCGTCTCCCAGACCGACGACGAGATGGAGACCAGGCGGCTCGATCGTGCCCTGGTAGGGGCGGTTGTGACCGCCGGGTTCCTCACCCTCGCCATGCCCATCTACTACCTCACCGAGCTGGACCGCCAGGAGGGTTTCGTGGATGAGTTCTACCAGGCCTCCCTGGTCCGGGGCCACGAGGTATGGCTGGAGTTCGGCTGCGGCGACTGCCACGGCGCCAACCTGGCGGGCGGGGTGGCATCCTTCCTGGAGGAGCGTTCCCAGGTCAACGTGTCCGGCTGGGCGGCGCCCGCGCTGGACGACCTGTTCTACCGGTACGACCGGGACGAGGCCGAATTCTGGATCACCTACGGCCGGGCCAACACGCCGATGCCGCCCTGGGGTCTCGACGGCGGCGGCCCGCTCAACAGCCAGCAGATCGACGATCTCCTCAACTACATCGAGTCCCATCAGGTGGGCCAGGCCGACGCCCTGCTGAAGGTGGGGGGTCTGGTGGCAGGCGCCTCGAGCAGGCGGGAAGGCGCAGCCGACGTGGTGGGTGGCCAGATAGCGGAGCAGGAGCAGCTGATCGAGACGATCCGCACCTCCGGTACCTCCTCGGCCGTTCTCGGCGACATAGCGGAGCGAGCCCGGTACCTGCTGGACGGGGCGGCGGAGGGTATCGACACGGACGGGGACGGTCTGTCCGACGTCACCGAGACCGGCCTGACCGCCATCTTTGCCGAGGCACACGCCGCCGGATACCTCGCCACGGCGGTCACGCTCGACCCCCGCGACGCCGAGACCCTGATCGGGATCCGCGACGGCACCTCGGCGGCCACATCCGTGGGCGACCTCGAGTCGAGAGCGACGTCCCTGACCATCACCTACCAGAACCAGGAGGTCCTGGGAGAGCAGGCGCAGTTCGGCCTCGGCTTCCTCCAGAACGCGGCCCGGCACGCCCGCTGGGAGGTGGATGTCCAAGCGGTGGCCGATGCCTCCTTCGCGGGAGACGCCACTTCCGCCGATCGGGCGGTGAACCTGTACAACGCCTACTGTGCCCGCTGCCACACCGCCGGCTATTCGGCCGGCCCCGCCTTCCAGCAACTCCAGGCCTCGGGAGCCCTGGGACCGTCGCTGAGGGGCGGTCGCGCCCTCACCCAGTTCCTGACCGCCGACGACATGTACGATTTCGTCACCGTGGGGTCGACCTCCGGTGAGGGCTACGGGGTCAACGGCGTGGGCTCCGGCCGGATGCCCGGCTTCGGCATGGTCCTGTCCGCCGAGGACATCGATCTGATCGTCCGGTACCTGAGGGGGTCGACCCTGGACGGATCCGAACACCTGGCTGAGGAGGGCTGACGATGCGCGAGCTGTTCCGAGCCCTGCTCTCGCAGAACCTGCTGTTCACGGGGATCGTGCTGACCATCGCGGCGGTGCTCGTGTTCTTCGGGAGCGTCTACCTCCTGCAGTACACGAACCTGGGTAAGCGTCTCGCCATCCTGGTTTCGGGCGCCGGCATCTTCGGGTGGACGACGATCAACTCGATCCTGTTCGTTCTCTACGCGCCGCGCGGGCCTCGCCCGGTCGACTTCGAAGGGCTGAACGCCTTCGAGATCCGGATCATTCCAGGAGCTTTCACCGCCGCCTCGGCCATCCTCTTCGCCATGTTCATGGTCGCTCTCCACCGCTACGAACGCGACCAAGAACGGGAGTAGTCGATAGTTTGTAGCCTCTAGTTGTTAGTCATTGGTTCGACTAGCAACTACGTCATGTAGTAGCCCAGGATCTGGAGTTCGGTGGCCACATCCACCTGTCTCAGATGGATGTCATCGGGTACCTGGAGGACAGTGGGGGCGAAGTTCAGGATAGAGCGCACCCCGGCCTCGACCAGCATGGTCGCCACCTGCTGAGCGGCCCCGGCCGGGGTGGCGATGATCCCGACCGAGATGTGCGTGGTCCGGGCATCGTCGGGCAGCCGGGAGATGTGGCGGACCTCCACCCCGCCGAGGCAGGTCCCGATCTTGGAGGGAGCGGCGTCGTAGAGGCCGACTACGCGAAAGCCCCGGTTACCGAAGCCGGTGTAGTTGGCCAGCGCCGAACCCAGATTGCCGATGCCCACCACCGCCACCGGCCGGTCGGCGGTCAGCCCGAGGGCATGACGGATCTGGTCGTTGAGTTCCTTGACCCGGTACCCGACCCCGCGTATCCCGAAGGTTCCGAGATAGGAAATGTCCCGCCGGACCCCGGCGGCGGTCAGGTTGCTGAGACGGGCCAAGTCGCGGGAGGAGATAGTCAGCTGTGACTGGGGTAGTTGCTCGATGCATCTCAGGTAGCGCGGCAGGCGCTCGACCGTGGCCGAAGGAAGGTCCGACTTCATCGGCGAGAGGTTAACGGCGCCGGGAGGGCCCGAATCCGCCCCGGCGGCTGCCCTCCCGGGGACGTCTGCGGTCGAGGCGCTGTCTGGAAAGGCCGCGCAGAGGACTATCGTCGGCACCATGTCGACCCGGAGCCATCGGTGATGAAGCCGGCCAGGGTCTCCGGGAGGCGCGCCGGGGCGGCGCTTCGTCGTCCGGCCCGGCTCGCGCCCCTGATCACCGCCGCCATCGTCCTGGCCTCGCTTGTCCCCGCTCCACTGGTCGCGTCGGCCGAGCCGAAGGGGAGTCTCGAACGCACCGCCCAGGCCGAGGGCACAGACCGGGCCGAGGCGCACCCGCCGGGCCGGGTGACATGCGAAGAGGCGTCGGCGGACTTCACGTTGCTTTGCACGGTCTACGACCTGATCACCGCCAACTACGTCGATGCGGTCGACGGTCAGGAACTCGCCTCGGCGGCTGCCGAGCGGGTGAGAGAGGCCGGCCTCGCCGAACGGACCGATGGGGAACCACCGGCATGCCCGCTGCCCTCTTCCGAGTTCGAGGAGGTGTGCGAGGCGATCGACAGGGTGCAGGACACCGCCGCGGCGGTCGGGGAGGCGGTCCGGGGGATGGCCGGGTCGCTCGATCGCAACTCCCGCTACCTGACCGCCGCGCAATACGGCCGGTTCCAGACGCGCCTGGAGAACCGGGGGACAAGCGGTCTGGGTGTCGCGTTCGCTCTGGTGGAGTACGGCCGTCCCTGCCTGACGGTGACGGCCACCTGCCGGCCGGTGGTTGCCGAGGTGTATGAGGGAAGCCCGGCGGAGAGGGCCGGTCTCATGGTGGGCGACGAGCTCCTGGAGTTGGGGGATCGGTTCCCGGCCGAACTCGGTTGCGCGGACGTGTCCCGCCTTGACCGGTTCGCGGCGGGTGAGGAGGTGTCGATCAAGGTCCGGCGGGATGTGATCCTGAGCGGGACGATCAGGGCGGCGGCGCTGGCCATACCGGTGGCCAGGGGGATGGTCGTGGATGGCAACATCGGCTATCTCATCCTCGACGTCTTCAGCACCACGGCGGACGGCGCGGTGGCAGAGGTGCTCCGCGAGTTGACCCATCCGCCCATCAGCGGCCTCGTGCTGGACCTTCGGGGCAACCCTGGCGGGTATATCGACTCGGCGGTGGGCACGGCCGGCGCCTTCCTGCCGGACCTGTCGGCCATCGTCCACCTGTTGAGCAGGGACACCCTGGAAACCGTCAGGGCCCGAGGTAGGGCGATCTCTCCCGATCCCACCCTCCTGCCGATGGTGCTCGCGGTGGACGACGGCAGCGCCTCGGCCTCGGAGATGGTGGTTGGCGCTCTCAGCGACCAGGGACGCGTCACCGTGGTTGGCCGGAAGACCTTCGGCAAGAACACCGGCCAGACCTCCTATCACCTGGAACCCGGAGGCAGGCTGGTCGGCGTGCTCCAACTCACCACCCTCAGGTGGTTCACCCCCAATTCTCGGAGCGTGACCGGGGGACTGGAGCCCGAGGTCACCATGAACCTGCCATCGTGCATGCTGCCGGCCGAGGTGGCGCGGCGCGCCATCTCGGCGATCCGCCCCCGAGTGGCGAGCGTGGCCATCACGTCGGAACCCCCGGACGGGACGGCATACGCGGCCGGGGAGACGGTGACGGTGACCGTGACCTTCGACTCCCCGGTGGTCGTGTTCCGCAACGGTGGCAGCCCGACCCTCAACATCCGGGTTGGAGACGATCGCCGCGTTGCCCTGTACGACTCGGGCTCGGGCACGGCCGAGTTGGTGTTCACATACACGGTGCAGGAGAGCGATGCCGACCCGGACGGGATCAGCATCCGCGCCCATTCGCTGCAAATGGGTTCGGCCAAGATAGGGCTGGTCGCCGGCCTGGAGGCCGTGTTGGACCACGATGCCGTGGCTGCCGATCCGCGACACAGGGTGGACGGCCCGGCTTCGCTGGCCCGGTCTGACGTGTTCATCGACATCCGGGAGAGCGCGCACCGGTCCGACATCGAACGGATCGTCGCCGCCGGGATCATGGAGGGATGCGGCACCGCCGAAAGCGGTGACCTGTTCTGTCCGGATGTGGCGGTGAGTAGGGCGCAGGCGGCGGCTTTCCTGAGCCGGGGTTTGGAGTTGCCGCCGGCGACGGGTGATTTCTTCGTGGATGATGATGGGTCGGTTTTTGAGGATGCGATCAATCGTCTTGCCGAGGCCGGTATCACCGCGGGTTGCGATTCCGATGGTGGCTTGTTCTGTCCGGATGTGGCGGTGAGTAGGGCGCAGATGGCGGTCTTCCTGAGCCGGGGTTTGGAGTTGCCGCCGGCGACGGGTGATTTCTTCGTGGATGATGATGGGTCGGTTTTTGAGGATGCGATCAATCGTCTTGCCGAGGCCGGTATCACCGCGGGTTGCGATTCCGATGGTGGCTTGTTCTGTCCGGGTGTGGCGGTGAGTAGGGCGCAGATGGCCACGTTCCTGGTGAGAGCTCTCGGGCTGGGAGCATCGACGTAGCCTCTGGCCACGGACCCCTTATCACCACCTAGAAGCTAGTAACCACCAACTAGCAACCAGCGACTAATACAATGCCGGGTGGGAGCGTTCCTCGTCGGTGAGGGCGGCGTCGGCGATGCCCCGGGCTAGGGCGGCTCGGAGAGCAGGCAGGTCCACCACCATCGTCACCATCTGGAATCCCCGTGCCACGCGGTCCGCCGCCGTACCGGGTGTTGCCTGGATGCCGGGACGAACGCCATGGCGATTGCAGGCTTCCACTATGTGATCGAGCATGTCCAGGAACGGTTGGGCGGTGGTACCCGGCTGGTAGCCCATCGCCACGGCCAGGTCCGAGGGCCCGACATACGCCACATCGATACCCGGAACGGAGAGGATGTTGTCCAGATCGGCGATGGCTTCCATGGTCTCGATCATCGGCATGCAAGCCACCTCTTCGTTGGCGCGCTGGTAATAGTCGGCGCCTTCGGTGATCAGTGCCCGGCCTGCGCCGATGCTGCGGACGCCCACCGGAGGAAAGCGTGTGTACGAGACGGCCGCGGCCGCCTCCTCGACCGAGTTGACCATCGGGATGATGACTCCCATCGCCCCGGCGTCAAGAACGCGGGAGATGTTGGCCGTTGACAGTTCCGGCACCCGCACGATCGGCGTGACACTCCCCGTGTTCAGCGCCGCCAGCATGCGGACCGTGTCGTCGAAGCCGATGAATCCGTGCTGGCAGTCGATGACTACATAGTCAAGGTCGTTGGCGGCTACCGCCTCCGCCACCAGCTGGCTGGGAATCGATACCCAGCTACCCAGCGCAGGCCGGCCCGCCGCCCATTTGGAACGAAGTGGATTTGGTCGCATGGCGCCGGATAATGGCACGCTGATTCCGCGTTACCTAATCCCCGACCGCGGCTCGGGCGGGCAGGGGCTGCGGCACAACCGGAGGGAGCCGGTAACGTGCTCGCATGGTTGAGAAGGGCGCCAAGCCGTCCCGCAGGCGCGCGGCCGTCGCGGTGGCAATCATGCTCGGGTTGCTCGTGGTGGCGATCGGAGTGTCGCGGCTGGTGTCTGCAGACCGTGAAGCCATTGTGGCCGGAGGTTCCTCTGATACGTCCCCTCCTAGCGTCACGTCGGCTTCGGTCGGCACCACCACGGCGGCCGAAGCGACCACGACAGCGGCAGCGACCACCACGGTCCCGCCGAGCACCGAAGCCCCCGTGGCAACGACCGCGCCGGCGGTCACCGAGCCGATCGATCCGCCGCCCGTGCTGAGGGAGGAACACCCACCTCTCAGGGACATCGACGGCTGGCTGCAGTCGGACGTGACCTCCCTGGAGGAGTTGCGCGGCAAGGTGGTGATCGTCGAGTTCTGGACCTTCGGTTGTTACAACTGCCGCAACCGCCTCCCGTACACCCAGGACATCTACGCCGCCTACCGGGAGCAGGGTCTCGAGATCGTCGGCATCCATTCCCCCGAGTTCGCCTACGAGAAGGAGGTTGACGCCATCGTCGATGCGATGGACCGGCTCGGGGTGACCTGGCCCGTGGTGCTGGACACGGATCGCCGCACCTTCCGGGAGTGGCAGGGATCACCCGCCTACTGGCCCCGCACCTACGTCCTGGACCGCACGGGCCGGGTGCGCTTCGATCACATCGGGGAGGGGGCCTACGGGGCGTTGGAGGACACCGTGGTGGCGCTTCTGGCCGAAGCCCCATGAGCCTCCTGATCGAGGCGCTCCGCTCCGCGCTCCTACCCTGTTCCTACTCCATCCTGCTGATGGCCCTGGTGCTCCTCGGCCTCCGGAAGCGGGGCGAACGAGCGGAGGTGCTGGGGCTCTTCTATCTGGGAACCGTGCTCCTGGCCTGGCTTCCGCTGGCAGGCGTCAACCTGATGCTCGACCACCGGCTCGGAGGGGCCGCCGTCCTGGCAGCCGGTCTGGCCCTGACAGCCGGACGTTTCCGGGCCGGATCGGGCGGCGCCGTCCTGGTGGGCGCCTTCGCCGGCGCCACCTGGGTGCCCTGTGTCGGTCCTCAACTCGGTTCGGTTCTGACCAGAGGCCTGGCCGAGCCGGCCGGCGCGGTCCTCCCTATGGCCCTGTACGTGGCCGGTGTGATGGTCCCGTCCGCGCTGATCTACCTGCTGGCGGCGAAGGACGCCGGCTTCGCGAAGTTACTGGAGCGCCCTCGCGTGCGGACCGGCTTCAAGGTGGTGGCGGTGCTGATTCCCGTTGCGGTGGCCACCGGCGCCTACGAACGTCTGGCGGGCGAACTGGCCCGCCTCTCCAACCTGTAAGGGACCCCGGCGGGCGCCTGACGCGCGGCTCAGTCCTCCGGCGGTGCTGCCACCGCAGTTCGCGGTGGCAGGTCGGGTGATCTAGTGACCACTAGCATTCTGGTTCGTCATGAGCTCTCCATCCGATACTCCCGCGGCCGGCGCGATGCGGGCCAACCCGTATGGTGGTAACGCGCTGGGGATCGTGGTCCAGGAGGTGGCGTTCCCGTCCGGGTTCGGCCTGCATACCGGCAACATCGGGATCAAGGACCGGACCGAGGACGTGATGATCCTCTCGGCGCCGCCGGGAACGACGGCGGCCGGCGTCTTCACCAAGAGCCGGTTCTCGGGGCCGAGTGTCACGCTGAGCCGGGAGCATGTCGCCGACGGTCGGGCGCGGGCGGTGGTGATCCTCTCCAAGAACGCCAACGTGGCCACGGGCCCTGTGGGCGATGCGAATGCGGCGGAGCTTGCTGAACTGACCGCTCGGGTGGTGGGTTGTGACACACCCGAGGTGATCGTCGCTTCGACGGGCGTGATCGGCGTGCAGTATCCGATGGACAGGATCCGCTCCTACATGAGCCGCCTCGAAGCGAGCGGAACCAGCGCTTTCGATGAGCCGGGTTCGGCCACCGCGGCGGCCTGCGCCATCATGACCACCGACACCCACGCCAAGGTGGCTGCCGCCCGGGCCGGTCCGGCTCGGGTGGTGGGTATCGCCAAGGGGGTGGGGATGATCGAGCCCGACATGGCCACGATGCTGGCGGTCGTCGCCACGGATGCGGCCGTCGATCCGGCGTCCCTGGATGCGGTGTTCCGGCGGGTGGTGGACCGTACGTTCAACGCCCTCAGCATCGATACCGACACCTCGACCAGCGACATGGCGGTGGTGCTCGCCTCGGGCGACGCCGGACGGGTGGACGAGGCCGCCCTGGAGGCCGCCCTGGACGAGGTCTGCCTGGGGCTGACTAGGCAGTTGGCGGCCGACGGAGAGGGTGCCGAGACCCTCATCGTGGTGACGGTGGACGGCGCCCGGGACGATGCGCAGGCCAAGAGGGTGGCCAAGTCGATCGTCAACTCACCCCTGGTGAAGACCGCGGTCCACGGCCGCGATCCCAACTGGGGCCGGGTGGCCATGGCGGTGGGGAAGTGCTACGAGGATGACATCCTGGCGGAGCGGATCACCATCCGCTTCGGCCCCACAGAGGTGTATCCGGCGCCGATCACCCCCATGTTGCTGGAGGAACTGGAGCGTTACCTGGCGTCTCCGGAGGTGCTCATCCATGTCAACCTGGGCGTGCCGGGAGACGGTTCCCTCTCCCCGGGGAAGGGCTCCTTCACCGTGTACGGGTGCGACCTGACCGACGGCTACGTGCGCATCAACGCCGACTACACGACTTAGTTGGAAAAACCGTCCACCTAATTGTCCGGCTGGGCGGGTTCGGGGATCAGCAGCACTGGAAGGCTGGACTTGGCGGTCACCCTCATGGACACGCTGGTCCAGGACATCTCGTCGAACAGGCGCCGGGTGGCGCCCATGACGATGACGTCGGCGCCGACCTGCTCGGCGGTGTCGATGATGGCCTGCGCCACGTCGTCCGCCTCCACGAACAGCGTCGCGGTCTCGACTTCCCGAAGCTTCAGCGCCGCCACCACAGGAGCCACGATCTTCGAGCCCCGCTCCTGTATGTAGCGGTCGACCTCCTGCGCGGCGCGGTCGGATTCGCTCCGGTCCGCCGGACCGTCGAAGGGCTGCCACGGGCCGTCCTCCAGCTCATCGAGGAACTCGGCGGGGGCCTGGGTGACGTTCATGACGGTGGCGTTTCCCCGGGTGCCCACCAGCACCTCCACGAAGTCGGCGACCGGCCCCGGCGGTAGTACCCCCGCCGTAGCGATCAGCACGTCCATAGGGGTAAACCTACAGGCAGACCACAGGCTACGGCAGCGTAAGCCGCCAGATTGCGCATCATCCTGCTCAAGCGCAGTGTGCTCCCGGTCCGGGGTCGGTCAGGGCGGCGCGGCGTCGGCCAGACGGGTCATCCTGACGTCCACATCCAGGCCGGAGTTGGCGCCTCCCTCCACCACCCCACGGGTCGGCGGGACATCGCGGTAGTCCCGGCCGACCGCGGTCCGCACGTAGCGGTGGTCGGTAAGGGTCCGGTTGGTGGGGTCGAACTCCACCCATCCGAGTTGCGGGAGCCGGCATTCGACCCAGGCATGGGTCGCGGTGCTGCGCGGTCCGTCCATGCCGTCCGAAGCATCGTCCGTGTAGAGGTATCCGGACACGTAGCGCGTCGGGACACCCCATGAACGGGCGATCGCGATCATGACGTGGGCATAGTCCTGGCACACCCCTCGCCGGGTCGCGAGTACCTCGTCTATCGGAGAATCCACCGATGTCGAGCCCGGAACGTAACTAAAGTTATCGTTTAAGGTTAAGGATAGTTCCACGAGATCGGCCAGTGGATCGGACCCCGGCCCGACTCCTGTCTCGGAAACGAACCCCGCGAGGGCCGGGGTAGGGCCGGCGCCGGGGCTCGGGTGGATGAATTGCCAGCGGGCGAGGTCGGTAGCCCACGATCGCACCACGTCCCAAGCATCCGGCCGGAGACGTAGTAGCACAGGCGGCGAAGGGAGTACATCGACGGTGGAGATGGATACCACCTCGAGAGTGTCGTGCGTCTCGTTCACGGTGAGGACATGGCGGGTATTGCCGAACGGGTCGATCTCGGTGGTAAGCGTCCCCGGAGGGGAAGTGCTGATCTCGAATCCCAGCACTTGTTGGCGGGCGCCGTCGAGGGGCCGGAGGCAGAGCGACATGGTACATCGTCGCACCGGGGAGCTGTAGCCGAATCGGGTGAGGTGCTCGATCCGGTAGCGTGCGAGAGGAGCCGGACCCGTAGCCGGAATGCTCACTGGTCGAACCCGCCGATGCGGGCCGACGGGGTTGCTACGGGGTAGTAGAAGTAGGTTTCGGTGACCAGGTCGTGGAGCCGCCGGATGGCGCTCCTGAACTCGGCCAACAGGCCTTCGGCGTCGACGGTCCTGGGCCAGGCGGAGCGAAGCAGGTCCGACACGTAGTCCGCCTGGGTCCGGGTCTGCGAGGTGGCGGTGTGGTCGGGACCCAGCCCGACCGCCGACAACTCCCGATGTAACCCCAGGACCGACATGCTCAGCGAGTCGGGAAGTTGCGGGTTGGACACGAGCAGGTCCAGCACCCGGCCGGCATCGATCTCCAGGCCCTCGCCCTGCTGGTACGCCTCGAAGGCGTGAAACAGGCGGAGCAGGCTGGTCCAGTAGGCATCCGCGGGAACATCGAACAGCCGCACCGCGGCGATCTGGGCGCTCAGCACGGAGGCCACCAGTTCGGCTCGTTCCAGGAGGCTGCCCATCCGGATGAAGTGCCAGCCCTGATCCCGGTACATGGTCGAGGAGCTGACGCCCCGGAAGGTGTCGATGTCCGCCTCCACGCCCGCATAGAACTGCTCGGGCGTTGACGCCCAGATGTCCTGGATCTCCGTGTCGCGGAGACGCAGGTAGGGCCGGTTGAGAGATGTCCACATCTGCGCCGAGATACGGTGGCGCACCTGGCGGGCGTTCTCTCGAGCCTGGGCGAAACAGTTCCGGATGGAGTCGGGCGTGGTGGGTTCGAAGGTGAGGTCGTCGGCCAGGGTGAAGGAGTCGGCCAGGGTGTAGAACTCGTCGCCTTCCGTGTCGAGCGGCCCCGGATGCGGTTGCCTTCCCAGCGCGCCGTAGATCCGGTGCCATCCGAAGTAGATGTCACGGACCGGGCTGTCCACCAGCGACTCGGTCTGCTGGCGCATTAGCCGGGCGAGATGGCCGGCCCTCTCCAGGTACCGGCCGATCCAGTAGAGGCTCTCGGCGCTGCGGGCCAGCATCAGTGGTCTGCCTGTGGAACGCTGGTGTGGTATGGCGTCGGCAGCGGTGTTCCTCGCAAGGCCCGCTGACGAGGGCGTGCCCGCAGCGGCACGTTGAGGAAGCGGAACGCAGCGACGGGGCGCCGCTGGCAGCCAGAGCACGCCTGGTTGTTGCGTAGGCAGACCACAACTAGTCGTCCTCTTCCAGCACCCAGAAGTCCTTGGCGCCGCCACCCTGGCTGGAGTTGACGACCAGGCTCCCCCGGCGCAGCGCGATCCGGCAGAACGCCCCCGGCACGATGCGGGTCTCGCTCCCCGACAGGATGAAGGGCCGCAGGTCCACGTGGCGGGGCTCGAGCCGCCCGTCGATCAGGCAGGGCGCCCTGGAGAGGGCCAGCGTGGGCTGGGCGACGAAGCCGGCCGGATCCTCGCGAAGCAGGGATGCGAACCGGTTCCGTTCCTCGGCGTCGGCATGGGGACCCACCAGCATCCCGTAGCCGCCGGATTCGCCCACACGCTTGACCACGAGGTGTTCCAGGTTGTCCAGGGTGTACTCGAGATCCTCGGGGCGGCGGCACAGGTAGGTGTCCACGTTGGGGATGAGCGGTTCCTCCGCCAGGTAGTAGCGGATCATGTCGGGGACGAAGGCGTAGACGCTCTTGTCGTCGGCGACCCCCGTGCCCGGGGCGTTGACGAGCGATACGTTGCCCAGCCGGGCGGCGTGTAGCAGGCCGGGAGCGCCGAGCAGCGAGTCCGGACGGAAGACGAGGGGGTCCAGGAAGTCGTCGTCGATCCGGCGGTAGACGACGTCCACCCGCCTCAGACCCGTCGTGGTACGCATGTAGACGTAGCCGTCCTCGACCACCAGGTCCCGGCCCTCCACCAGTTCGGCGCCGATCTGGCGAGCCAGGAACATGTGCTCGTAGAAGGCCGAGTTGTAGACGCCGGGGGTCAGGAGGGCGACCGTCGGGTCGTCACAACCCTCGGGCGCCATTTCGTGGAGGGTCTGTCGGAGGACCAGTCCGTAGTTCTCCACGGCGCCCACCCGGGAACGCCGGTAGAGCAGCCGCATGGCCGACTTGGTGGCCTTGCGGATGGCGATCATGTAGGAGACTCCCGAGGGAACCCGCAGGTTGTCCTCGAGAACCCGGAAACCGTCCACCGTACGGACCAGGTCGGTGCCGCAGACAGCCACCCAGATTCCCCTTGGGGCCTCGAATCCCCGCATCTGGATGCGGTACTGGGGGCAGCCGAAGATCATGTCCGGCGGGATGACCCCGTCCGCAGCGATCCGTGCCGCACCGTATATGTCCCGGAGGAAGGCGTTGAGAGCGGCAAGGCGCTGTTCCAGTCCCTTGGCCAGGGCTCGCCATTCGGAGCCCGCCATCACCCGCGGGATGCAGTCGATCGGGATGATGCGCTCGTCGGCCTCGTCGTCGCCGTAGACGGTGAAGGTGATGCCCTCGTGGGTGAATGACCGCGTGACCCACTCGCCGACCGCGTTTAGGTACTCGTCAGGAGCATCCAGGAGGGTTTCGTAGAGATCCGTGCCGTGGGAACGGGGAGTCCCGTCGCTACGGAACAACTCGTCGTAGATGCCCGTGTCGAGGTCGTAGTTGTCGAACTTCATGACGGTGAGCCCGGCGCGTGCGCCGGGCCGATCACCCTTCTCCGATGGTTCGCTCGCTGCCTGCCGGCCGCCCTTGTCCGGAACGTTTGACCGGTGCCGGAATCATACTGAACACCGTACCGGACCAGCGGCCGGTGTAACGTGGACACGGACGGTCGGACCCGGAGGAACCTGATAGAGGCGGCATTGATCAACCGGGTCACCTGGATGATCCCCAACGCCCTGGCCTTGGTGGGCTCCCGGGCGGGCGACGAATGGAACGGGATGACCACCTCCTGGATCACCCAACTGTCGATGGAGCCGGTGATGATCGGGATCGGTGTGGACAACAAGGCCGTGACCCATCGGCTGATCTCCGAGGGGGGTTCCTTCAGCGTCAACCTGTGGTCGCCGGACGACCGGAGGGTGTTCGTCAAGTTCTCGAAGCCCGCCACCAAGGAAGGGATGGCCCTCAACGGTCGGGTGATCCGGGAGGGGGTCACCGGGGTTCCGATCTTCGAGGATGCCATCGCCTGGATGGAGTGCGAAGTCAGGCGGGCGATCGACTTCGGGACCCACACGCTGTTCGCCGGTGAGCTGGTGGACGCGGGCGTGACGGACGAGCCGGGTCGGGCCGCCTGGATGGGCGACACGCGCATGAAGTACGGCGGCGTGAAGCGGGGCGGCCACTGATGGAGGCGCGCCTCGACGGGCGGGTAGCCGTCATCACCGGCGCCTCGCGGGGGATCGGAGAAGCCATCGCGGCAGCCATGCTGGCGGCGGGCGCTCGCGGCGTGGTGATCACCAGCCGCAAGCCCGAGAACATCGCAGGCGCGGCCGACCGGCTCGGCGAGGCGGACCGGGTGGCGGCAGTGGTGGCCCGATCGGATACCGAGGAGGGGGCGGCCACGGCCGTGGGCGCCGCCATCGAGCGCTTCGGGTCCTGCGATGTGCTGGTCAACAATGCTGCGACCAATCCCGCCTACGGGCCGCTCATGGACGTGGACCTGGGCGCCGTCAAGCGGACCTGGGAGATCAACCTGGAGGGCCCGCTCGTCTACGCACGGGCCGTATGGGCCGCCGGGATGCGCGACCACGGAGGGGTGATCTGCAACATCGCCTCCGTCGGGGGCCGGCTACCGGGGCGGGGCATGGGCGCCTACAACATCTCCAAGGCCGGGCTCATCTACATGACCCGGCACCTGGCATACGAGCTGGCGCCCACCGTTCGCGTGGTCGGGGTGGCGCCAGGGGTGGTGAGGACCCGCCTGTCGAGGGTCCTCTGGGAGGACGAGGAACGAGGCGCGGCCCTCCACCCCATGGGACGGGTCGGCGAGCCGGTGGACGTGGCGCAGGCGGTGGTGTTCCTGTGCTCCGACCAGGCATCCTGGGTGACCGGCGTGACCCTCGACGTGGACGGCGGCATAGCCCACTCCTCCCCCTACGTGTAACGCGGACGGGCAGCCCGGTCGCAGGTAGACTGCTAGAGCGGCGGCCGCCGGGAGGATCAGCTGTCCCTGGTGATGGTGAGGAAGTCCGGGTGGTCGTCGGAAGAGCGGACCGTGATGGTGTAGCCGCCGACCGAGACGCTCTCGCCGTAGGCGAGCAGCGGGTACTCGTTGAAGTGGAGGATGGGGTAGGGGTTCCCGGAGTGTCCGATCACCCGGACGGGCATCCGGCCGCCGGAGCGAGAGGCGTCAACGACGTAGACGAGCACCCCGCCGCCGGCCAGGGTGGGGAGAGTGGTGGTGGCGCCGTCCGCATACCTGTACTCGTGTCCTGCGTCGAAACCGCGGCGCCGGCGGCTTTCGATGATGACGATCTCCGTGTCCGAGAGCGGGATACCGACCATGGCGGTCCCGAAGCCGGGCGAGGCGACCGGCTGTAGGGCAACGGTGACGGTCTTCCCGGTCTCGAGACCGGTGAGGCAGCGGACCTGGCCGGGCTGGAGCCAACCGAGTTGCCATCGGCTCCACGCCAGCATTTCCCGGGCTTGCAGGTCATATGCGTAGGCGGTGCGGCGACGTCCATCCGGAAGGTGTATCTCATGGGCCAGGCGTGGATCGCCGTCGCGGGCGAGGAAGTTGGCCCAGAGACCCATCAGGCCGATCTGGTTGGCCACCCACCGTCTCCCCGGGGGCGGTTCGGGATGATCGCGCAGGGAGCTGTCCAAGGGATACAGATCCAACAGCCCGAGCATGTGCGCCACCTCATGGGCGGCGACCAAACCCCATTCGAGAGGCTGGCGCGGCTCGGCCACGGACAGGAAGTTGATCCGCACCCTCGCGAGGGTTCCCTCCTCGGTCCGGATACTCCCCGTGGCGAGTCCGTTGCCGAAGTGCGAGCTGGGCATCACCACCATCACAGCGTCGTGATCGGAGAAGTCGAACTCCGGGTCCGCGAGCCTTACCGCCTCCGCATCCGGGTCGAGCGGGTTTGCGAGTGTCGGCGCTGCTGAAGTTCCGAGATAGCTTCGGTAGCCGTGCGCGGCCCGTAGCCACCGGTGCAGGGGCGTGAACTCCGTCTCGAGGCGGCCGTAGCTGGCGGTCTCGAGATACGTCTCGATGTAGGGCAGACCCAAAGCCGCCTCTCGCTGCGTGGTGTGGGATGCCCGGGCGTCCGGGAAGTCCAGGAACAGCACCGCCACCCGGAGGACGCCCGTGGACGAGACCCGGCTGCGAAGCGGGAATCCGGCGGGACCGGGCGGACGGCAGGAATCCGGATCCGGCCGGCTCTGGCCGGCGTATTGGTACACCCCCACGGGCGTCGCTGCCACCCGGCTAGGCGCGGTCCGGCCATCCTGCGGGCTCTGACCCCAGCAGGTGATGGCTCCGCCTGCGTGCAGCCCGCACGAATGCCGGTCTCCCAGGGCGACGGCGCTGAACTTCCCTGCCGGAGGGCTGGCCCTACCGTGTTCGTCGTGGCCCCAGCAGACCACCGAACTGTCGAGGGTGATCCCGCAAGAGTGCTGCCAGCCGGTCGCGATGGAGCGGAAGCGCCTGGCCGGGGCGTTGGCCTGTGCCGCGTGGTCAGCGCCCCAGCAGACGCCGGCGCCATCGGTGCGCACGCCGCACGAGTACCAGTTGCCGGCTGCGATGGTGAGGAACCGTCCAGGTGGCGGATCGGCCTGGCCATCGTTGCCGGCGCCCCAGCAGGTCAGGGTCTGGTCGGTGTAGCGGAGCCCGCACGTGTGCCATTCCCCGGCCGCGACGGCGGCGAACTCGCCGGGTGGCGGGTCGGCCTGGCCGGCGTGGTTTGCGCCCCAGCAACCGACGCTCCGGTCGGTCCGGACAGCGCACGAGTGGTCGCCCCCGGCGGTGACCGCGAGGAACCTCCCCTCCGGAGCTCCGGTCGCCCCCCAGCCGTCCCAACCCCAGCAGACGATCTTCTGGCGGGCGTCGATGCCGCAGGTATGGCTCCGGCCGGCTGCCAACGCCACGAACTCCCCGTCCGGTGGTGCGGCCTGGCCCTTCGCGTTGTCCCCCCAGCAGGTCACCGTGCGATCTCTGCGTATGCCGCAGGAGTGATCCCAACCGACCGTGACCGCGGTGAAGTCACCCTCGTCGGGTGGTATCAGGGTGCCGGCGTCCCTGGACGGGATAGCACCGGCGAACCGGAGAGCGCGGGTCAGGAAGGTGGCCATCTGCGCACGGGTGGTAGCCCGTCCGGGGCAGTAGCGGGCCGGATCGACGGCGCACCCGGAGGTGATGCCGGCCGCGGCCAAGGAGTTTATGTCCGGCAGGTGAGTGGCGCTCTGCCCGACGTCGGTGAACCCCGCGTCCGGCACGGACGGCAGCCGGAAGGCGCGGGTCAGGAAGGTGGCCATCTGCGCACGGGTGACCGGAGAGTCGGGACAGAAGCGCGCCGGCTCGGTAGCGCATCCCCGGGTGATTCCCAGCTCTGCCAGGCGTTCCACATGGACCGCCCACCACTCACCCTCGTCGACGTCAGCGAACCGTGACCGATCGATGGGCGCCGGGTCGGCGCCGTCCAGTGCCCGGACGAGCCAGACCGCCATCACCGAGCGCCGGATGGGCAGATCAGGGCAGAACCGGCGGGGTGCGCACTCCGTTCCCTCGAATGTCCCCTTCGCAGCCAGGATCTCCACGCTATCTCGGTGCACACCCGCCTCGGCGATATCGGAGAACGGCTCGGTGGCCGCTGAGTTCGCATCCTCGCCGGTTCCGGACAGCACCTCCCCGTGTTCCGGGGCGGGTGCCGGGCTCGCCGGACTCGGAAGCAAGCCCCCGACCATCAGCAGCACGGTGAACGCAAGCAGGAGGCCGCGGGTTTGGTGCCGGCGGGGGTATCCGGCTACATCACTGGGCCTGCCGACGGTACCCGTCACTCGACGGAGGCTACCCGGATCTTTGGCGGCCCCTCATCGACGGGCGGGTTGGCGGCGGGTGGGGCCCCGGTAGGCGAGGCCCTTCAGGCTTATCGCGAAGCCGCTCTCCAGCAGGATGGCGCCGAGCGGGTGGTCGCCGGCCGGGAGACCGTTGATGGTCTCTACGATCAACCGCCGGTGCCGGACTCCGATCTCGGTCAGGGCGTCGGCGGCCGCGCCGTGAAGCTCCTCCGCGTCGGTGAGGAGGGTGGCAGTCTTCCCGCCCCGCTCCAGGAACAGCAGGGGCCGGCCGTCGTGGAGGATCACGTAGGCGCCGGCCGAGCGGGAAGCCCGGCCCTGGGTTTCCTCGGGCCACGGCAGCAGGGTGCCGTACGGGTTGGCCGGATCGGCGGCGGCGAGGATCACGGTGCCCTGGTCGCTGCCCGCGGTCCGGAGCCGGTCCACGGCCCCCGGTAGGGCGAATTGAAGGCCACCGAGGCCCTCCACGAAGTAGCCGCGGCGGATGCGGCCCGTCTCCTCCAGATGGTTGAGGATGGGGTACAGGGTGGTCAGTCCACCGGGGATGTTCTCCGCGCGGGCGCCGGCCCGGGTCACCACCCCATGGCGTTCCAGCAGGATTTCCGTCCAGGCCGCACCCCATTCCGCATCGGTGACATCCGCCGCGCACAGGTCGGCGACCAGCGACCACCGTCCGGACGAGGAAGGGGGCATGGAGGAGGGCAGCCGGCGCCGGGATCGCGCGGAGCGGGACCGGGCCAGGCGGCGGATCCGTAGCGCGCGCAGCGGGGCGAGGGTGTCATTGGTGACCTCTCCCGACCAGACCAGGTCCCAGAGCGCCTCGAGGGTGTCCTCGAGGTTCTCACCGCGAACAACGAGGTGGATGTCCCGGAAGAAGCTGGCGCCCCTCCGCGAGAGGTGGGACCGGATGGCGTGGTGGAGGTCGGAGTCGGGCAGGTCGTCCGCGGGGGGTCGGTAGAGGATCGGTAGTTGTTCGCGCAGGTAGAGGGCCACCCGTCCGTCCCGAGGACCGATCGCGCCCCGGCCGACCCATACCACGTCGCCCGACGCCATGAGCTGGTCCGCCATGGTGGGCGTGTAGTCCAGCCTGGCCGCCAGAACGTCCCGTTCGAGTATCGAGGCGGGGATGGGAAGGCCCTGGAGGGTGCGGATCGTCTCGACCAGGGCCGACAGGTGGTTGCGCCCGGTGCGGCCCACTCCCTGCCAGGCGGGCAGGAACCGCCCGAGGGCGCCGGCCTCGACCGCTTCGATCTCACGGCGGAGCACCGCCAGGCTACGGCGTTTCAGGCGGCGCAGCACTCCCGTGTCCACCCACTCCTGGCCGGCCTCACCCCGACGGAAGGCGCCCCGGGCCACCGTTCCGGCCTGCTCGAGGGCCACCAGGGCGATGCGGATAGCGGCCGGGGGGAGGCCGAGCGCTGATCCGGCCTCCTCGGCGGTGAACGGCGCGTGGGTGCGGGCGTAGCGGCGCACCACCTCCCCGAGCGGGTCGGGACCGGTCTCGAGGAAGGCATGAGGAACCCCGGCCGGCGGCTGGACTCCCAACGCGTCCCGGAGCCGTCCGGCATCCTCGATGGCCGCCCACCTCGGCGCTCCGCCCACTTGAACCCGGATGGCCCGGCGGCGCTCCTCCAGTTCGCGGAGCAGGCCGGATGCGGAGCCTTCGGCCAGCCGGTCGGCCACTGCCGCCCCGGTGAGCGGCCCGAGGGCCCGGAGCAGATCGTGCACTCCGTCCACCTCCTTGACCCGGCGCTCCGGGGTCAGGTACTGGAGCTCCAGCTCGACGGCGGCGATCACGTCCTCGTCGAGCAGGTCGCGGAGTTCGCCCTCGCCGAGCAGCTCGCGGAGTAGCTCCCGGTCGAGCGTGAGGGCCGTGGCGCGCCGTTCGGACGGGGCGGCGTCCCCCTCGTACAGGTAGGAGGCCACGAACTCGAAGAGGAGCGACGAGGCGAACGGCCCGGCCGAGGTGGTGTCGACCTCCACCACCCGCACCCGGCGGGCCGCGATGTCCCCGAGGAGCTCCCGGGCGGAGGGAAGGTCGAACACGTCCGAGAGGATCTCGCGGTAGGTCTCGAGGATGATCGGGAACGAGCCGAAGCGGGTGACGATGGCCATCAGGTCGGCGGCCCGGCGTCGCTGGAGCCACAGGGGGGTGCGACCGCCAGGGCGGCGGCGGGGCAGCAGCAATGCGCGGGCGGCCGCCTCCCGGAACCGGGCGGCGAACATGGCCGTGCCGGACAGCTCCTCGATCAGGATCGACTCCAGCTCGTCCGGGTCGAGGAGAAGGTCTTCGAGAGACGGCAGGTCGTCGGTGTCGATGAAGCGGAAGGAGATTCCGTCGTCACTCCAGATGACGTCCACATTCCGCCCGTAGCGGTGTCGCAGGCGCTGGCCGATGGCCATTGCCCACGGCGCGTGCACCCGGCCGCCGAGGGGCGAGAGGATGGCGATCCGCCAGTCCCCGATCTCGTCGCGGAAACGCTCCACCACCACCGTCCGGTCGGTGGGAAGCACTCCGGTGGCGTCCCGCTGCTCTTCGATGTATGCGACCAGGTTGGTGGCCGCCCACTCGTCCAGGTGATACCGGCGCCGGAGCGTGTCCACCGCCCGGTCGGTCTCCATCGCCCCGATGGTGCGGACGAAGCGGCCGATCGCCCTGCCGGTCTCGACGGGACGGCCCACCCGGTCGCCCTTCCAGAACGGCATCCGGCCCGACTCGGCCGGGGCGGGGATCACCTCCACCCGGTCGGCGGTGATGTCGCTGATCCGCCACGCCGAGGTCCCGAGGACGAACACGTCCCCGGGACGGGACTCGTAGACCATCTCCTCGTCGAGCTCGCCCACCCGGCTGCCGTCCGGAAGGTTGACCGAGTACAGCCCGCGGTCGGGAATGGTCCCGGCGTTGGTGACCGCCAGGCGCTGGGCCCCCGAACGAGGGGTCAGCGTGTGCGTGACCCGGTCCCATACCAGGCGGGGGCGCAACTCCCCGAACAACTCCGACGGGTAGCGGCCGGCCAGCATGTCGAGAACCGCCTCGAACGGTCCCCGGGCCAGGTCACGGTAGGGGGCGGCCCGCCTGACCAGGGAGAGCAGGTCGTCCGCCTTCCATTCGTCCATCGCCACCGCCGCCACCACCTGCTGGGCCAGCACGTCGAGCGGGCTCTGTGGGACGGCGGTGGGCTCCACCGACCGCGCCAGCATGAGGTCGGCCACCACGGTCGCCTCGAGGAGGTCCCCACGGAACTTGGGAAAGATCTTGGCCACGCTGGTCGCCCCCACCTGATGGCCGGCCCTACCCACCCGCTGCAGGCCGGAGGCCACGCTGGTGGGCGACTCGACGTGGATCACCAGGTCGACGGCCCCCATGTCGATGCCCAGCTCCAGCGTCGAGGTCGCCACCACGGCCGGTAGCTCTCCCCGCTTGAGCAGGTCCTCGATGACGATCCGCTGCTCGCGCGACACCGATCCGTGATGGGCGCGGGCGATCTCATCCCCGGCCAGGTTGTTCAGCTCTGAGCAGAGCCGTTCGGACAGCCGCCGGGAGTTGGCGAACACGATGGTGGAGCGGTGGGCTCTGACCAGATCCAGCAGGGCCGGGTAGACGGAGGGCCAGATGGACCGGTAGCCCGGGTCGGCGGGTTCGGAGGAGAGGGGATCAGGTGGCGTAGGCGCCGACATGTCCTCGACCGGGACCACGATCTCCACCTCGAGGCCCCGCTTGCCTGGGACATCGACGATGGTGACCGGCCGTGGCGTCCAGGCGCCGTTGTCCATGGTCCCGCCTCCCATGAACTCGGCGATGGCCGAGAGGGGTTGCTGGGTGGCGGAGAGGCCGATGCGGAGGGGCCGGACGGCGGTCACCTCCTCCAGCCTCTCCAGCGACAAGGCTAGATGCGATCCCCGCTTGGTCCCGGCCACGGCGTGGACCTCGTCGAGGATCACCCACCGGACCGAAGCCAGCATCTTGCGGGCCGCGCTGGTCAGGATCAGGAACAGGGACTCGGGGGTGGTGATGAGGATGTCCGGGGGGTGACGCTGCATGCGCTGGCGGTCGGCGGGCGGGGTGTCACCGGTCCGGATGGCGGCCACCACCTCGGGAGGGGGCGCCAGGCCGTGGCGGTCGGCTGCGTGGGCGATCCCGGTCAGGGGCGCCCGGAGGTTGCGTTCCACGTCATGGGCCAGGGCCTTCATCGGAGAGATGTACAGGACGCGGCAGCGCTGGGCCTTGGCCGGCACCGGCTCGGTGAGAAGCTGGTCGAGCGTGTAGAGGAACGCGGCCAGCGTCTTGCCCGATCCGGTAGGGGCGTGGATCAGCGTGTGCTGGCCGGCCGCGATGGCCGGCCAGCCACTGGCCTGAGCCTCGGTGGGCCCGGGAAAGGCTTCCTCGAACCAGGTGGCCGTGGCGGGCGAAAACAGGTCTCTCAACATCTCTGACGGCAGGCTATCGCGTGCCTGTGACGTTCATGCCGGCGTATCGGTGCGTTTGCTCGAACGCTGCTTCTGCGATCCATAAATTTGGCGCGTGTATGGAGTTAATTGTGTTTAAATGGATCGCATGATCTACCGAACGCCGCTGCTGTCCCCGAAGGATGAGCGGGCGCTGGACGCCATCAACGGCTTGCGGGACGATTTGAGGCTCTACGTCAGGAACCCGCGTCGGTGGCACGGAACGCTGCGAAGGGCAACCGTTGCGCGAGCTGTCCAAGGATCGAACTCCATCGAGGGTTATCACGCGACCGTCGAGGATGTGGCGGCCCTGATAGCGAACGAGGAACCGAGCAAGCTTGATCCCGCAACTCGGGATGCGGTTGCCGGGTACCGGGACGCCATGACCTATGTGATCCAGCAGGCACTGGAAGCCCCCGCGATCGACGCCTCCACGCTCCGGGCCCTGCACTTCATGATCACGCGGCACGACTTGTCGAGCAATCCCGGGCTATGGCGGCCGGGACCGGTCTGGGTCAACGACAGCGAGGGCCGAGCCGTCTACGAGGCGCCCGAGCGATCCCTGTTAGAGCCCCTGGTCAGCGCTCTCTTGGACCAGATCAACGCCAGCGATAAGCACGTGATAGTTACGGCGGCCATGGCTCACCTGAACCTGGTGCTCGTCCATCCGTTCAGCGATGGAAACGGACGGGTAGCCCGCTGTCTCCAGTCGTTGGTCCTAGGAAGCGATGGCCTCCTGTCTCCGGAGTTCTTCAGCATCGAGGAGTATCTGGGCCGCAACACCCCCGCCTACTACGCGGCGCTCAACGATGTGGCCGGAGGCAGGTGGTCACCAGATCGCAGCGCTCGTCCGTGGGTCGAGTTCTGCATAACCGCGCACTACCGCCAAGCCATGACCGTGCGGCGGCGAATACGAGAGATGGAGGAACTCTGGGACAGGTGCGAGCAGCTGGCCGCCCAGCACCGTCTACCCGCCCGGACGGTGGCCGCCCTGGTCGACTCGGCCCGAGGATGGACGCTTCGGCGGTCCCTATACATGAGCCTCATAGAGATATCGTATGGAGAGACGGTAAGCAGCGCCGTGGCCACGAGAGACCTCACCGCGATGACACGTGTCGGCCTCTTGGATGCCCGCGGAGAGCGTCGAGGTCGACACTACGTGGGCGCTAGCCCACTCAGGGAGGTCTGGCACGGAATTCGCCGAGCCCGACCACCGCGCGGAGCGGACGACCCGTACCAATTGCCCACGACCCCCACCCTCCCCGGGCTCTTATAGGGTCCGGAGCCGATCTCGTGTGCCGCTCGGGTCGGGTGTCTATCCGCCGGGCCGGTCACGTTTCCATCGCTCCTTCTTGTTTCCCGGCGCTCCGCCGCGCAGCGCCCGGTTCTCAGGATCCCGTTCCCAACCTCCGCCGCGCATCGCAGATCGGCCCCTGGAAACCGATCAAGGGTCTTGACCCTTTGGTGGTTGGCCGTTACGTTGGCTGTTGAGGGTTGGCGCCGGTCGGGCAGGGCCCCCCAGGCTCACCTGCAACAGACAGGAAGGGGTTACCATCGATGACCATGATCAAGGAATGTACGGTCGCCAAACGGGTCACGCAGTCCCTGGTCTTCTTGGAGCAGGCGGAGGCTGAGTTCGCGATGGGCGACACTCGCCGGGGTGCCGAGAAACTCTACGGCGCCGCTGTCCAGGCCATCATCGCCGCCTCTTCAGCGCGGGTGGAAACATGACTCGCACCGCGCCAACAAAAGTGCCTCAGTTGAGATGGCCAAGGAATACGGCGACTCCTCCCTGATCAACGGGTTCTCGGCTGCCGATAAGCTGCATATCCACTTCCATCACGACAACATGGAGGATTACCAGATAGCCGTGGACCGCCACGGTGTGCGGGGCTATGTCAAGCGCCTGCTGGCTCTCGTGGAAGAGTACGAGGAGAGGGAGGGACGTGACCCTCTCGAGTGATACCCGCGTCTCTGAGCGGATCGCGCAGTTCCTAGGGGACTTATCCGCTCGGATCGCGTTGGGCTATGAGGGCTGTGGTTTCGAGTTGCGGGCGGCCTGAACCAGGGCTCGGGCGCGGGTCGGGTCAACCGGGCGGAGGACGTCGCCCTCCTCCTTGGTGGCGGTGCCGACGATCACCCCGTCGGCGGTCCGGAGCACGGAGGCGACGGACTCCGTGTCGACGCCGGATCCCACCAGCAACCTGGTGTCGGGAACCGCCTGCCGGACCTGGTGGATCATGTCCGTGTCTGCCGGGAGGCCGGTGCCGCGCCCGGAGAGGATGATGCCGTCCGCCATTGCCCGATCCCGGAGATCGGATGCCGCGTCCTCGATGCGGAGGCCGGGCGGGGGAGTGGCGTGCTTCACGAACAGGTCGGCCAGCACCTCGATCCCGGGGTCCAGCGCCGCCCGCAGGCGGGACAACCGGGCGGCCTGGCCGACTATCGGGCCCTGGTCGGTGTACATCATGGACGAGAGGACGTTCACCCGGATGAACCGGGCGTCGCAGGCGGCGGCGATCGAGAGGGCGGCGATGGCGTCGTTGCGCAACACGTTGACCCCTACCGGAATGTCAACCGCGGCCCGGACGGCGGAAACCACCCGGGCGAGTGATGCCACGGTGACCGGGGGCACTCGATCGGCGAAGAACGGAGCGTCTCCGTAGTTCTCGACCAGGAGCGCATCGAAACCGCACTCCTCCAGCAGGACCGCGTCCTCGACGGCGCGCTCCACGATGGCGCCGGTGGGCGGGCGGTAGGAAGGCGAGCCGGGGAGTGGTAGGGCGTGGACCATCCCGATGAGTTGGCGGGAGGCCATCAGAAGATGCGCATCTCCTGGAAGGCTATCTCGGCCATCTCGCCCTTCAGGATGACGTTCTCGGCGTCGTCCGGATGGAGCCGCCCGACCGCCACCCGGCAGATCTCCCCTGCCGGACCACGGATGAGCTGATCAGTGTCCTCGGGGCCGGCCACGTACTTGGCGTACAGCGGTCCGATCCCCTCGATCCGGACCGGTTCCGCGTACTCGTACCCGGCCAGGTCGAATGCCCATGGAAGGGTCATGTGGGCGAAACAGATGACATGGCGCAGGCGATCCGAATCCTCGGGCTCCTCGTCCATCGCCTCGTAGATGTCGAGGCCATGGGCCCAGACTTCCGCCAATTGGAGGGTGGCGAAGGTCTTGGCGGACATGTCCGAATACACCCAGGGGACGCGGTCGGAGGCCGAGGCTCTGCTCATGGCGTCAACCACCTGTGCCCGGCCGAGCCGCCACCACTCGATCACGTCCTGGGGGCGCATCTGCCGGCCTCGTTCGACGCCGACCTCGGCGAGGTCGTCGACGCTCTCGTACTCGTCGAGATCATCGAGCATGGCGCCGTCCTCGGCCACGGCGTTGTAGGCGTATTCCTGGAAATGGGCCAGATGCGAGATCGTGTCGCGGATGGTCCAGTCGTCTTCAGGGATCCGGATGTTCCACTTGTTGACGGTGATCCTCTGGAGGAACTGGTCGAGCTGTTGTTGCTCGGCAACGAGATCAGACAATACTTCCCGCATGGTCCCAAGTTTACCACTGCCTAGCCCTAATCGTTCCGCTCGCCAGGCCCTTCCCGCAGTCCCGTTGCAGGTCGGGCCGGTGTCTTCACTAGAGGAATCGAGCACCGGGACCGCCCGGCACGGTCGCCTGACTCGGCCGCGGCCGGAGGTCGGCACATGCCACCCTCGATCGGGTTTCGGCGGCTCGGACCGAATTCGGCGGGCTCAGGCCGTGTGCGGCCTGGGTAGCGGACCCTCGAACCCCGGAGTCTCGTAGACGTAGCTGTTGAGCCGGTCGACCAGCAGGCGCAGGCGTCCCAGGCTCCGCCGGTCGAACCACATCGCCAGCCGGGCGCAGTCGAGCGCGTCTCCGTCACCGATCTCGGCCTCCGAGGGCCCGGCGGCCTCGATCCGTCCTCTGGCGAGAATGTCGGCAAACTCCTTGTTCAGGTCTTCCACCTGCCGCTCGGTGGGGGCGTGCCGCAGCCGGAGCACCAGCCGCCCGTCCACGTAGCGCTGGGAGTGATAGTTGGCGTAGAACCGGCAGATCTCGTCAGCCGCGGTGGCCGCGTCCCGGGCGCGCACGAACAGGTTGGCGTCCGCAGGGCTGATCATCCCGTGCCCTTCCAGGCGGTCGCTGACGAACGCCTGCCACGAGGACCAGTACGACGTGCCCGCCTCCATCAGTACGACCGGCTGGATGGGCGCCTTCCCGGTCTGGATCAGCGTGAGGAGCTCGAACGCCTCGTCCATGGTGCCGAAGCCGCCCGGGAAGATGGCGAAGGCATGAGACTCCTTCACGAAACCCAGCTTGCGGGTGAAGAAGTACTTGAAGTTGATCAGACGGGATCCGGCGATAAAGGGGTTGGGCTGCGCCTCGAACGGCAACCGGATGTTGACGCCGAAGGAACCCTCCCGGCCGGCGCCCCGGTTTCCGGCCTCCATGATCCCCGGGCCGGCGCCCGTCACCACCATCCATCCCCGGTCCTCCCACATGAGGCTGGCGAACTCGCGGGCCAGCAGGTAGTCGGGATGGTCGGGCGCGGTACGGGCCGATCCGAAGATGGTGACCTTCGGCGTCTCGGCATAGGACCTGAACACCTTGGAGGAGTAACGCATCTCCTTGAGGGCGCTGTTGAAGAGCTTGATCTCCCAGCGGTCGGCCCGATCCCGGTGGAGTTTGAGGGCGGTGGTCATGATCTCGGCGATCAGGTCCTGGTTCTCGGCATCCCCGGCTCGGGCGACGAGATCTCGGATCGTCTCGTCCAGTAGCGGGTCTCCCATGCTGTATCGGGCCATAGATTCCTCCGATGTTCGTTCCCCAAGCTAGTGGTGTCTTGGGCGGTAAGGCTCTAGCGCCCACCTTGTGCCAATGCGAGGCATACACCGTCGAGGATGTCGTAGCTGGTCACCGTGATCGTCTCCAGACCGAGAACACGGAGAGCGGTCTCGGCGATGACGGCGCCGCCCAGGATCACGGGGGCTCGCAACGGATCGAGGCCGGGGATGGCCCGCTTCTGGTCGAGCGTGAGCTTCCCGAGCCGGGACACCATCCCTTCGAGGTCGGTCAGGGTGAGGCTTGTACCCTCGACGGCCTCCGGATCGAAGTGGTCGAGTCGCTGATGGATGGCGGCCAGCGTCGTCCACGTGCCGGCGGTGCCGAGCGTCTCGGGCCGGTGGGCGAGTCCGGCCGTCCGCATCGCTTCGGCGGCGACCCGGCGGGCCGCGGCGAGTTGTTCGGGGGCGGCTGGGTGGGTGGGCAGGCATCGCTCGGTGAGCCGGATCGATCCGATGTTCACCGAGACGCCGCCGTCATCGGTCACGATCTCGGTGCTGCCTCCCCCGATGTCCACCACCGCCATCCGGTCGGGGTCGCCGTGGCGGGCGGTGGCGCCCCGGAAGCACAGAACGGCCTCCTCCTCGCCGCCGATGACGTCGGGACGGAAACCCAGCGCTTTCCGGGCGGCAGAGAGGAACTCCTCCCGGTTGACGGCATCGCGGGTGGCGGCCGTGGCAACCGCCCGAGAGGCCGTGACGCCCGCCGATCGGATGCGCTGCCCGTATCCGGCTAGCACGCGCACGGTCCGCCCGATGGATTCCTGCGTCAACCGTCCTGAGCGGGTCGAGTCCCGCCCCAACCCGGTCACCTGCTCGATCCGCTCCACGTCGGCCATCCCGTGGCGCTTGACGTCGGCGATCAGCAGCCGGGTGGAGTTGGTGCCGATGTCGACCGCCGCGAACCGTGGCACTAGTGGTCTACCTGCGAAACGACTGGGCGTGTTCTGGCTGCCATCGGTGTCCCGTCGCTGCGTTCCGCTTCCTCAACGTGCCGCTGCGGGCACGCCTTCGTCAGCGGGCCTTGCGAGGAACACCGCTGCCGACGCCATACCACACCGCCGTCCCGCAGACAGACCACAGGGATACAGACAGACCGCTACGGGCCTACGAACCGAACGGCGGGTCGGATGGTCCCTTGCGCACGCAGGCCGCCCAGACCGTCTCGTAGTGGTCGATGTCGTAGGCATCGATGTGGGGGAGGACCATGGCTTCCCAGGCGGTGCGAAGCGGGTCCTCCCGCCGCTCGTACACCATCAGGCCCACCGGGAGGCGGTCGAGAACCGTCCGCAGGCTGATCGGGGTCTCCACCCGGGTGCCCGGATCGGTCGAGAGGAACGACCGGTTGATCTCGGTGGCCAGCCGGCTGATATGGCGCACGTACACGTCGCGCATAGACGGGTAGCGGCGGTCCAGCATGGCCTCGATCTCGGTGATGTCGGGAAAGTCCTTCTCCCAGATCACCCACCGGTCGGCGAAGGCCTTGTTGAGGGTCTGGGTTCCGGCGTAGTCACGCAGGTCGGTCGGGTTCATGGTTCCGAACAGGCGGACATCGTCGCGGAGGGGCACCGTCTCGCCGGTCGGGAGGTCGAGCGCCGCGTAGCGGTCGAGCAGGCCGTGCAGGGCGAAGAGCGTCTCGGCCCCGGCGGCGTTCAGCTCGGACAGGTTCACCAGAGCGGTCCCTCTCAGGGCGCGGGTGATGTCACCGTCCTCCCAGCGGCTCTCCGTGCCGCCGAGGCCGTCCCCGTAGAGCTTCACCGAGCCGATGAGGGTGATGTCGCGCACCTCGCCGGTCAGCGGGATCCGGTAGTAGGGGAGGCGCAGCAGGGCGGCGAACTGTTCGATGTCGTGATCCTTGCCCGTCCCCATGTGTCCCCGCACCGCCAGGTGGAGCGGCACGGTGCCTTCGGGCTGCTCCCGGCGGATCTTCTCCACTTGGGCGAAGCGGTACAGCATGCCGACGTCGACGTAATGGGGGTCGGGCTCGGGGATCTTGTTGATGCGCTGTTCGTAGTCCCGCATGTCCGTCCTGGGAACCACCACCGTGTCCAGGGTGATGGGACGGCCCTTTTCGGTCGGGTCGGTGAAGGTGACTTTCGCGGGTTGGTCAGGCACTGCGTAACTCCGGCATCAGGGGGCTGCTCGCGGTTTGCTGTCGTCCGGCCCGGATCCACCAGGTGTCCTCCCCGTCCAGGGCGAGGCCCCGCCGGAGGGCCATCCGTACTCCGGCCACCATGGAGTTGGCCAGATCGTCCGGACGGGAGATCACCTGGTGGTGACGGTAGGCGGAGACCACCGTATCGTCTCCCACGCCGATCCCCAGAACCGTAGTGCCTCGCCCGTCCACTTCCTCCACCGACCGGGCCAGGGCCTCCACCGAACCCCTGGTCATCCCGTCGGCCAGCACCACCAGCACCCGGACCCGGGCGCCGTGGTTGACCAGCCGCCCGGCCGCGTAGGTGACGTTCAGCTCGTCCACGTTGGCGCCCTTCTCGAACAGGGACACGGGCGGGGTCCGGCGCGGGTTGCGCCGCGCCTCGACACCGGCCTCGCTCGCATGGGCCGCCGTCCAGAACAGTCCGGCGAGGAGGTCGTCGGATCGGCGCCAGGGTTCGTGGAAGGCCGACAGTACGTAGTGGTTGACCGTGGAGGTGAGGCGGTCGGCCGCCGCCCCGTGGCTCTGGCGCAGTTCGCTGATGGCGGCTGCCCGGCGGCGGGAATAGGTCCACTCGGTGTCGTCCACCTGGGCGACGAAGGCGCGGTTGAACAGGGCCACCTCGAAGTCCACCCGGAGTTCGTTGCACATGGCGGCCAGGGTCCAGGCGCCGAGCATGGCGGCCGCCAGTCCCCAGGGCCGGCGGTCGCGGGGGGCCGACAGCCGCCGGGGCTGGAGCATGGAGGCCGAGCCGTCCACCAGCACGCTGACCGCGTAGGAGCGGCGGGTCGAGACCGACCGGCGCTCGAACATCCGCTGGTAGAGGCCGCCGCCCAGAAGCAGCGCGGCGTGGGGTGAGAGGTCGCCGGCGTCGAAGCCCGATCTCAGCCCGCGGCGCTGGTTGGCGATGAACAGGGGATGCAGCTCGCCCCCGACCTGTCGCTGGTCGACGTTCCAGTCGCGGGCGGCGTTGACGAGGGCGGTTCGTCCCCGGTCGGAGAAATTGCGGAAGGAGTCGGGAACGCGCGCTACGGCCAGCTTGCCGCTCTGGCCGTTCGGGAGGTAGATGACCGGGGCCTGGCTGACCATCAGCAACTGGTCCGTTCCTTCACCGGCGGTCCGGTCCATCCGGGCCGGCCTCAGGTCGAGGCCGGTGGGATCCTCCGCCCCCCGGCGGATCTCGTTGTAGTGATCTGCGTCCTGGACGGCGGGAGAGAAGAGCCTGACCCGGTCCAGGCCGTCGGTCATGGCGTCCTTCTCCGCCTGCTCACGCTCCCGGCGAGCCACCGGTTGGTCGTCCGGCGCGCTCTGCTGTATCAGGCCGTGCGCCTTGGCGATGGCCAGGAGCTGCATGGTCAGATCGCCGGTGTCCCAGGGCTGGGCGGTGACCGATGCCTCGTCGAGCACGGCGCGTGAATCCGCCCAGGCAGGCCCGGAACGGGAATCGAGGAGCCGTTCCAGGCGGTCGGGAGGCGCGTACCCGCCCACGGACATGAAGCAGGCGATGGTGTACCGGGCCAGGGGACCGCGGCCTGCCAGTGCCCCCCGGAGTGAGGACCGGTAGAGGTCCTCGAGAACGGAGCGGGCGCCCGGATAGGCCTCCAGACCCTGACGCTCCTGGCGGGCGTCCTCCACGGCGAAGAAGAGAGCCTCGGCCGGGGGCCCGCCGGCCCGGTCGAGGGCCTCGAGCAGGGTGAACTCCTCTCCCTCCTTCGGGCCGGGCCGGTCGTCCTGGAGCCAATGGTCCGGTATCGGCCGGCATTCGTCGAAGTCGGAGGAGACCAGGTGGATCACCTCGTGGAGCGCCGAGGCGAGGGCGGTCTCCTCGGCGGTGACGGGGGCCCTGCGCCCGTACGCGGCCTGGAAGAGTCCGGGGTCGATCACCACCTCATGCTCGGATGCCCTGCTGGTGGAACCGAGCGTCACCCGCAGCTCCTCCCGGCCCGTCACGGTGCGTGCGACCCGGGTCACCGCGCCCGCCACCCGCTGGTACCGGCCGACCACCGACTCGATGGCGCGTTCCTCCGGAGCCAGTATCTCGGTCAGCAGCGAGCGATCTCGAAGTGTCACAAAGCTCTATTGTCGCAGGTCCGACGCACGCGTGGACATCAGGACCGAACGTTGGCCGTTCAGGCCACGAAGATGGCCAGCAGTCCCACCAGGATGATTATCGAGGGCACCAGGGTTCGCATCAGGTCGGCGTTCGGGCCGGGCGGTATCCGCTGCCAGGCCCACACGATCAGCATCCCGGCCAACAGCCCGCCGACATGGGCTTCCCAGGCGATCCCGCGGACCAGGAGGGGCAGCGCGAGGTTGATCGCCAGCAGGAGGAGGAGCTGCCGGAAACGGGCGGCGCCGGCCGGGGTGTGCCGGAGCGGATAGGTTCCCACCAGGACGGCGCCGAACAGCCCGAAGATGGCGCCCGAGGCCCCTACCGCGGCGCCCTCCGACAGGTACTGGAAGACCACTCCCCCCGTAACGGCCGAAGCCAGATAGAGCCCCACGAAGCGGATGGTCCCGGCCTGCCGCTCGATGTACGGCCCGAACACGTAGAGGGCGTACATGTTGAAGAGGATGTGGACGATGCTGCCGACGGAGTGCAGGAAGGTGGCGGTGATGACCCGCCACCACTCTCCGGCGCTGACCGCCGGAGTTATGTGGGCGTAGTCGACGGTGAACCGGGCGTTGGCGCGCTGGGCCAGGTAGGCGGCCACCGTTATCACCATGATGGTGAGCACCGCCGGGCTGATGCCGGAGCGGATGCTGCGGGCGGGCACCACGCGGGTCGTGGCGCCGGCGCATTCCGGGCATCGCTGGCCTACGGGGGAGTCCCGTGAGCAGTCGCCACATATGTGCCGTCCGCACCGCGAGCAACGCAGGTAGGTGACCCGGTCCCGGTGCCGGTGGCAGGTGGCCGGGCCGGCGGCGCCCGGCGTTCCTTCGTCCATGGCGTCCATTGTACGGGCAGGGCGGCGAGTACTCGATGGCCCGCCGAGCCTGTAGCATCCCGGCCCATGCAGGTTGAGATTTCCCAGACGTCCACGGGGTTGACGGTCGCGACCGAACCGGTCCCCGGAGTCAGGTCGGTGGCGGTGGGCTGCTGGATAGACACCGGTAGCAGGGACGAGCGTCCCGGCGAGGCGGGGGCGGCCCACTTCCTCGAACACCTCCTGTTCAAGGGGACCGAGGAGCTGTCGGCCCGCTACATCTCCGAGACGTTCGACGCCATCGGCGCCCAGAGCAACGCCTTCACCTCCAAGGAGTACACCTGTTTCTGGGCCCGCATGCTCGACAGCGAGCTGGCGACCGGCATGGACCTGCTGGCGGAGATGCTCCAGAGGCCCGCGTTCCGACCGGACGAGATCGACTCCGAGCGCAACGTGGTGATCGAGGAGATCAACATGAACGAGGACGACCCGTCGGACGTCGCCGGGGAGGCCTTCATGCGGACCCTGTTCGAGGGGCATCCGCTGGGCCTACCGGTGCTGGGGACCCGCGAGTCGATCGGTGGCATGACCCCGGAGGACCTGAGGGGTTACTGGCGGAGGCGCTACGGCGCCCGGACCGCGCTGGTGGCGGTGGCCGGCAATGTGGAGCACGGAGATGTGGTGGAGATGGTGGAGCGCCGGTTCGGCGCCTGGGAGGCGGAGGACGCCACCCATGACCTGGCTGCGCTCCGGGTGGGCCCGAGAGCGAGTGTGGTGGAGCGGGACACCGAGCAGGTCCACCTGGTATTCGGTGGCGAGTCGATCCACCGCACCGATGAGGGTCGGATCGCCGACGGCGTGATGCATCACATTCTGGGCGGCGGGATGTCGTCCCGCCTGTTCCAGAAGATCCGCGAGGAACGCGGCCTGGCCTACGCGGTCCACAGCTTCGGTATGCGCTTCGCCGAGACGGGCGGTTGGGGAGTGTACGTCGGCACCACGCCGGCCAACGCCCACACCGTCATGGAGATCCTCGTCGAGGAGATCGAGCGGATGGTCTCCGAGGGCGTGACGGCCGCGGAACTGGACAGGGCCAAGGGGCACATGCGGGGCGCCCTCGCCCTCTCGATGGAGGACACCAACGCCCGGATGATCCGCCTGGGTCGGAACCAGCTGTTCGGCCTGCCCCATCTTCCCCTCGACGAGCGCCTGGCCCGGGTCGAGGCCGTCACCAGGACGGACATCGCGGAGACGGCCGCCCGCAACCTGGCCGGCCCCCGGGTGGTCGGCGCCGTGGGTCCGCTCCCGGCGGGCGAGTTCGAGCGATACCTGTCGTGATCTCGGTCGGTATCTCGGGCGCTCCCGGAAGGATGGGATTGGTCTCCCAGGCCGCCATCGGGCCGCTGGAGGATCTGGTGGTGGGCGGCCTGTACGCACCGGGCCACGACGGCGAGTCGCTCCTGGGAGGTACCTGTTCGGGCGACCCGGAGGACCTGCGCGGGTGTGACGTGATCCTGGAGCTGACCCACCCGGGAGTGGCCCCTTCCAACGTCAGCCGCTGGAGGTCCTTCGGAGCGCACGTGGTGATCGGGACCTCGGGTTACGACTCCGGCCGCATAGCCCGGCTCCGGGACGAGTGGGAGGAGAGCGACCGGCGATGCCTGGTGGTTCCGAACTTCTCCCTGGGCTCGGTGCTGATGATGCGGTTCGCGGAGATGGCCGCCCCGCTCTTCGCGGGGGCGGAGATCATCGAGATGCACCACGACCGCAAGCGCGACGCACCCTCCGGAACCGCTCTCAACACCGCCGCCCGCATGGGACGGGCCCGCCGGGAGGCGGGCACTCCACCGGCCGACCGGGGCCGGGAGTTGACGGACGGCGCCCTGGGAGCCGACGTCGAGGGCATTCCCGTCCATGCCATCCGGTCCCCGGGCCTAGTGGCCCACCAGGAGGTGATCCTGGGCGGGGTCGGCGAGTACCTGACCATCCGCCACGACACCACCGACCTGACCTCCTTCGCAGGCGGGATCGTCCTGGCGCTGCGGTCGGTTGCCTCGCTGGAGGAGCCGGTCACGGTGGGACTGGAGGGCCTGCTCGGCCTCTGATCACCGTTCGGGATGACGCAGATGACTCTGGCGTGCTGGCGGACCGGCCTATAGCCCCAGCACCGCGCGCTACCACGGCGCGGATCGCTCCATCCGCTCGGCCGCGGCGAGGGCGCCTTCAGCGGTCGGCTGCCCACCGGCCGCGAGCGCCGCATCGGCCAGGAGCTGTTGGGCGAAGGTCATAGTCGTCTGGGCTGAGTGGCGGCGAAGCTGGTCGGTCACCCACGTCGAGAACGGAACGCCGAGGCTGTCGATGATCGGCACAACGTCGTCAGGCACACAGATCGTCTTGTTCGGCACGTACGTATTCTGTCATGCAGCCGGAAGCCGGAGCAGGCGAGCGGCAAGAGTGGTGGTAGTTTCCTATGATTGGCCCTGAGCGGTAAACGACTGGGCGGCTTGCAGGCCGGCCACCCGCGAGAGGATACGGACCTTGGCTCTGACTGCCGGCTTGACCACCGCCATGATCACACCTTTTGCCGGCGACGGGTCGGTCGACTACGGCCGGATGGCCCGGCTGGCGATCCACTTGGTCGAGAACGGGCACGACGGCCTGCTGGTTACCGGAACCACCGGCGAGTCGCCCACCTTGTCCGATGCGGAGAAGCTGGCCCTTTACTCCACGGTGCTGGAGGCGGTGGGGGGAAAGGCGGTGGTGATCGCCGGAACCGGCACCTACGACACCCGGCACTCGGTCGAGATGTCCAAGAAGGCGGCCGATGTCGGGGTGGACGGCCTGATGGCGGTCACCCCCTACTACTCGAGGCCCAGCCAGGCGGGTCTTCTGGCCCACTTCCTCGCCATCGCCGACGCCACCGACCTTCCCGTGATGATCTACAACATCCCCAGCCGCACGGCCCGGTTGATCGAGGCGGAGACGCTCGGCGAGATGGCGCAGCACCCCAACATCGCTGCTACCAAGGACGCGGTGGGCGACCTCGAGTACACCAAGGCCAGCATGGAACTGCTGCCGGATGACTTCATGGTGCTCTCGGGGGATGACTCGGCCACCCTGCCGATGATGGAACTGGGTGGTCAGGGCGTGGTCTCGGTGGCGGGCCACCTGGCCGGCCGCCAGATCAAACGGATGATCGAGGCCCACCGGGCGGGTGACGCCCCCGAGGCGTGGCGTCTCCACGACGGGCTGATGCCCCTGTTCGATGCCTGCTTCGTCGAGCCCAACCCGATGCCCACCAAAGCGGGCCTGAACGCCCTCTGGGAGCCGGTCGGGGATCCGAGGCTGCCGCTGGTCCCGGCGTCGCCCGAGACCCGCGACATGGTGGTTGCCGCAGTAGGCCGAGCGCAGGGGTTGTGAGCGTCCGGGTCACGTTCCTGGGGGGTCTGGGCGAGATTGGCCGCAACTGCGCCGCGGTCGAGATTGACGATCAGATCGCGCTGGTCGACTGCGGCCTGATGTTCCCCGAGGAGGACATGCGGGGCGTGGACCTCGTCCTCCCCGACTGGCGGTGGCTGGTCGAGCGCCGGGAGGATGTCCGGTGCGTGGTCCTGACCCATGGCCATGAGGACCATATGGGCGGCCTCGGCTACTTCCTCTCGGAACTGCCGGTCCCGGTCTTCGGCACCGAGCTGTCGTTGGCCATCGCGGCCGGGCGGGTGGACGAGATGGGGGTCGAGAAGGACTTCCGTCCCACCCCGGACGGCCAGTGGGTAGTGGAGGGGCCGTTCAGGTTCCAGCTGATCCCGGTGTCCCACTCGGTGCCCCAGGGGAGCGGGGTCGTGTTCGATACCCCGGAGGGCCTCGTTCTTCACACGGGGGACTTCAAGCTGGACCCCACCCCGATCGACGGGCGCCGCGCCGACCTTCCCACCTTCGGACGGTTCGGGAACCAGGGCGTTCGGCTCCTGCTGTCGGACTCCACCAACGCCGAGCGGGCCGGATTCGTGCCGTCCGAGAAGTCCCTCGAGAACCCCATCCTCACCATCGTCCAGCAGGCGCCGGGACGGGTCATCAGCACTTGCTTCTCCAGCCACCTGCATCGGGTCCAGCAGCTGTCGGACGCCGGGCTGGCCGCCGGTCGCTACCTGAGCTTCATCGGCAGGTCCATGGAGCGCAATGTGGCGATCGGGAGGGAGCTGGGCGTTCTCCACATCCCCGAGGATCGGGTGATCAGTATCAGCGAGGCGATGGACCTGCCGGCCGAGGAGGTGATGATAATCACCACCGGCTCTCAGGGGGAGCCCTTCGCCGCGCTGTCGCTGATGGCCGTGGGACGCCACCGCTTCGTGACCTTGAACGAGACCGACACGGTCCTCATCTCGGCGACGCCCGTGCCGGGTAACGAGACCGCCGTCTCCAGGGTCATCTCCGACATGATCCGAAGGGGCGCCAAGGTCTTCCACGGCGGGAACGCGAACGTCCACGTGTCCGGTCACGCCTCGTCCGAGGAGCTGAAGACGTTCATCAACCTGATCCGTCCCGATGCCTTCGTGCCCATTCATGGCGAGTACCGCCATCTGCGCGCCCACGCCGACCTCGCCATCGACATGGGCGTTCCGGACGTGCTGGTCCTCGAGGACGGCGATGCCGTGGTCCTGGACGGCGAATCCACCAGGGTGGAACGCGGTGTGGTCGACGCGGGCTACGTGTACGTGGACGGCTCGGGAGTGGGGGACATCCAGCAGGGTCTCCTGCGAGAGCGGGCCCGGCTCAGCGACGACGGGGTCCTGGTGGTGGTGCTCCTCCTCGACGGGGAGGGCGAGGAGTTGGTGAGGGTTCCGCAGGTGATGAGTTACGGGCTGATGGCCGAGCCCTTGCGCGTGATGGACGACGTGGCCGAGGCGGTGATGGCCGCCGCCGAGCGGGATCCCAGGCGGTTCTTCCGGGATGTCGACACCGCCGTCCGCCACGCGGCGCGCCGGGTGATCAGGAACGAGATCCGCCGCAAGCCGGTGGTCGTGCCGGTGATCACCTACCTGGATTAGTTGTTAGTTGTTAGTTTCAGTTGGATTAGGCTGATCATCGACTGCGGACAGCTGGTCTGGGTCCGATAGTCGCCGGTGCGGTCTCAGGTTGGTGTAGTCTGGTCGGTCACATGGCCAAGGCGACATCCACCCGTGGGGACACGGGGCGGAGACGGGTGTCACAGGTACATGCGAATCGCAAGAAGACGGAGCCGCGCGGGTCGCGCTCCGCACCGCGCGGGGGCGCTTCCCCCCGCCGGGCTTCCGTGTCCAAGGGCAAGCGTCAAGCGTCCGGCCGCGCCGCGCCGCAGGGTCGGGACGCCGATCGCTCCGGCGGGTCCAAGCGGGCTGCGCAGGGCCGGCGCGCCGAGCCTCGCGAGTCGATCTTCTCCCTGCTCTACGAGCGCCTCCGCTTCGGGATCGGACGCCAGGCGCACCACCTGATCGGCCTCGGGCTGGCCCTGGCCGGCGTGGTAGTGGCCCTCGCCTTCTTCCGGGCCGCCGGTCCTCTGGGCCAGCACATGCTGGATGGCCTGCGCCTGTTGCTGGGCATATGGGTCTACCTGTCACCGGTGGTCCTGCTGGGGCTGGGAGGCACCCTCCTGCTCGGCCGTGCTGCCGATGGCCACCGCAGGATCCTCTTCGGGGTGCTGGTCTGGCTGGTGGGGTCGGTGGGGCTGTTCCATCTCATGACCGGCAATCCGGCCCTGGCCGGCGGTACCGAGGGCGTGAAGGAGTCGGGAGGGGTGGTCGGGTCGCTGGTCGCCTTCCCGCTGGAGCGGACGCTCGGGTTCTGGGGTGCGTTCGTAGTGCTCGTGACGGCGCTGTCCGCGGGAGTCATGATCGCCATGCGGGCCTCCATCGTCGAGGTGCTGGTGGCGGCGGGTGAGTTGAGCGTCTACACCGTGAAAGTCGTTCGAGCACGGCTGGGCGCCGCTAGTCGACGTGTTGCGAGCATCGCCGGCGGGCGGGAGGAACGCCGGGGAGCCCAGCCCTACGAGGTGTCGAGACCCCGCCGGCCTCACCGTCCGCCGCAGCCCGCTTCCGTGAGCGTCCCCGGGTCGGACGAGGCCGTCAAGGTTCCCAAGCGTCCCGGTCAGCACACCGCGAAGGCCAGTAAGGCGAAGGCCGCCGGGCAGCGCAAAGCGCCGAAGAAGCCGGCCCCGGCCGCTACTCCCTCCGATACGGACGGGTACCGGCTGCCTCCTCTCCGCCTGCTGGACACTCCCAGAGCCGAGCAGCGGAGCGGGAGGATGGTCCAGGAGACCGCCCGCCAGCTCGAAGCCACGCTCCACGATCACGAGGTCGACGCCCGGCTCACCAACGTGGTGTCGGGTCCGACCGTGACCCGCTACGAGATCGAGCTCGCCGCCGGGGTGAAGGTCGCCCGCGTCACCAACCTGGCCGGCGACATCGCCTATGCGCTCGCCACCCCTGACGTGCGGCTCCTGGCGCCCATTCCGGGCCGGTCGGCGATCGGGGTGGAGGTTCCCAACAAGCGCCGCCGGCTGGTCACGCTCGGCCACGTGCTGAGCTCGGAGGAGTCGACCGGCAACCACCATCCGCTGGCGGTCGGTCTGGGGGAGGACATCTCGGGGCGTCCCGTCATGGTCAACCTGGCCGAGTTACCCCACCTGCTCATCGCCGGCGCGACCGGCGCCGGCAAGTCCTCGTGTATCAACTCGATCGTCACGTCCATCCTGATGAGGGCCAGGCCGGAGGATGTCCGGTTGATCATGGTCGACCCCAAGCGGGTGGAACTCGGCCAGTACAACGGGGTTCCCCACCTGCTCACGAGGGTGATCACCAAGCCGAAGAAGGCGTTGGAGGCACTGCAGTGGGCGGTCGGCGAGATGGACCGGCGCTACGAGCTGCTCGCGGACAGCGGGGTCCGGGACATCACCGGCTACCAGGAGAAATACGACGCGGGAGGCCTGGATCAGGCCAAGTTCGATCGCTTCCCGTACGTGGTGGTGATCGTCGACGAGCTCAACGACCTGATGATGGTGGCGGGGCGCGATGTCGAGTCGGCCATCGTCCGCATAGCGCAGATGGCCCGGGCGGTCGGTATCCACCTGGTGATCGCCACCCAGCGCCCCTCGGTCAACGTGATCACCGGCGTGATCAAGGCCAACATTCCGAGCCGGTTCGCGTTCTCCGTGGCCTCTCAGGCCGACTCCCGGGTCATCATCGACGTGGTGGGCGCCGAGAAGCTGGTCGGGGTGGGGGACATGCTGGTCATCACCGCCCGCGAACCGCGTCCCCAACGGGTGCAGGGAGCGTGGGTGAGCGAGGGTGAGGTCGCGGCCGTGGTCAAGTGGGTGCGGGACCAGAAGGCGGTCGAGTACCGCAAGATCGAGGAGGAGGTCCGCCAGTCGAGGCGCCAGGAGGCTGCCGATGAGGACGAGGGCGAGGATGCCGACCTCATCCGCCAGGCCACCGAACTCGTGGTGCGCTCGCAGCTGGGGTCGACCTCGATGTTGCAGAGGAAGCTCCGGATCGGGTTCGCCCGGGCGGGGCGGATCATGGACATCCTGGAGACCAGAGCGATCGTCGGGCCTTCCGAGGGCTCCAAGGCGCGCGAAGTGCTGGTCACCATGGAGGAACTCGAAGGGGAACGGAAGAAGGTACCGGTCTGATCCGTCCCAACTGCGGGTGACGGATCCCACCGGGCAGGCAGGCCGGCTTCCCGGTTCGCGTACCATGGACCCGATGCCCTACGTGTTCGAGCTACCCGATATCGGTGATGGTCTCACCGAGGCCGACATCGTTCGTTGGCACGTTCCCGTGGGCGGCCCGGTGGAGGCCGATCATGTTCTGGTCGAGGTCGAGACCGCCAAGGCGGTGGTGGAGATCCCTGCTCCCGCCGGTGGGACGGTCCTGCACCACGGCGCCCGCGAGGGGGAGACTCTGGCGGTGGGAGCGGTGCTGGCGGTCATCGGCCGAGCCGGTGAGGCTTGGCCGGATGGGGACCAGCCCGGTGACGCCGCGACCGTTTCGCGGCGGGCCACCGGCCAGGCCGGTGGCGGTCCGAGCGGCGGTCCATCGGCCGGGGACGCTTCCGTCAAGGCATTACCCGTCGTACGGCGGCTGGCCAGGGAGCATGGCATCGACCTGTCCTCCGTCCGGGGGACCGGTCCAGGCGGGAGGATCACCAGGGACGATGTGATGGCGGCCGTCGAGGGCGCGCCCCCGGAGGATGCCCCGGCGCTGGCCGCGGGTGAGCGGGTCCGTCTCTCGATGCTGCGCCGCACCATCGCCGCCAACATGACGGCCTCATGGCTCGAGATCCCCCACGTAACCGTCTTCCACGACATCGATGCCACCCGCCTCCTGGAGGCCCGGCAGGCGCTGGGGGCCCGCCACGGGCGGAGCATCCCGATGGAGGCCTTGGTGGTCAGGGCCCTCGTACCGGTCCTGGACGAGTTCCGGGCCTTCAACGCAACCCTGGAGGGTGACGAATTGGTGCTCCATCCCTCCCTGGATGTGGGGATCGCCGTGGATACCGATGAAGGCCTGCTGGTGCCGGTGGTCCGCGAGGCGGAGAACCTGGGCGTCATGGAGTTGGCGGCCACCATCGCCGACCTCGGGGTAAGGGGCAAGGCCCGGTCGCTCCGTCCGGGCGACCTGACCGGCGCCACCTTCACCCTCTCCAACATCGGCGCCCTGGGAGGGGCCAGGGGCACTCCCATCATCCCCAAGGGCACGACCGCCATCCTCGTCATAGGTCGGGCCGCCGACACCCCGGTGGTCCGGGACGGCGCCGTGACGGTGGCGCCCGTGATGCCGCTGTCGCTCGGCTTCGACCACCGGGTGATCGACGGCGGTCTCGGGCAGCGCTTCCTCAACAGGCTGGTCGAGAACCTGGAGGAACCGGCCCCGTTCCTGGACCACTAGTCCTTGCGCAGCCCGGATGTGAGCGAGACCGTTACCGATCCGGCGGTGGTGGACCGCCGCCACCGGTCGCTGCTGGCCGTTCGCGAGGCCGAGGTGCCGAGCAGGATGATGACCATCTCGGGATGCGAAGGCCGGATCGAGGCCCGTACCCTCTCGAAGGACATGTCCGGGCCGGCGACCCGTCTCGTCATGCTGAGCCGCGGATGGGGATCGGGCGTGGTGGGGGCGTTCACCGCCGATGTCGAGCTGTTCGTCATACGCGGCGACCTGATGGTGGCGGGAGAGCGGGTGGGCCAGTACGACTACGCAGCCGTCCGATCGGGCGAGGTGATCCCCGGGATCCGGGCCCTCTCGCCAACCCTGGCGCTGTTGATGACCTCGGCGCCGGTCCGGTACGACAGCTCGGCCGGCGGGATGCTGTCCCAGCCCCTGATCGGGTGGGCGAGCGGGTCTCCGTGGATGCCCGTGAGCGAGCTCCCGGGCCGGTTCATCCGTCCACTCGCCGATGGTCCCCACGGGCAGGTGTGGCTGGCAGGGGCCCGTTCCTGGACCAACGAGGACGGTCCGTGGCACTCCCACGCCGGCGCGGAGGAGGTCTTCGTGCTCGACGGGGAGTTCACCATGGCCGAGCGCCTCCCAGGCCATGATCCTGACCACCTTGACGGGCCGGCGGTTGAACAGATCCACTACTGGGAAGCCGGGACCTACACCTATCGACTCCCCGGGCAACTCCACGCCGGCCCTGGTTCGGGCTCATCGGAACTGGCCCTCGCCTTCCACCGCATGCAGGGTTCTCGCGATTGTCTATGGACGGACGGCGCACCGCCCACCTGATCAGGTCAGGCCCATTACCTCGCGGGCGGCGGCCACGATCTCATCAGCTCCGGGGACGACCGCCCGCTCCAGCGGGGGGCTGAACGGGATGGGCGCATGGGCGGCGCCCACCCGCACCGGGGCGGCTCGCAGCCGGTCGAAGGCTTCGGCGGTGATGGTGGCCGCCAGCTCGGCGCCGAACCCGCCGAACTCCCAGGCCTCGTGCGCCACCACCACCCGACCGGTCCTGGACACGGAGGACAGCACGGCGTCGAGGTCGAGCGGGACCAGCGACCTGAGGTCGATCAGCTCCGCCTCGATGCCCATCTCGGCCAGCCGGGAGCAGGCCTTCTCGGCATGGAGGGTCATCACCGAGTAGGTGACGATGGTCAGGTCCGCTCCTCGGCGGCGAACCGCGGCCGAGCCGAGCGGGACCACGTGGTCCCCGGCCGGGACCGGTCCCCGCTTGGCCGTGATCCGCTTGTTCTCCAGGTAGACCACGGGGTCGTCATCCGCGATGGCCGCTCGCAGCAGGCCCCTGGCGTCGGCCGGGTTGGACGGGGCCACCACCTTCAAGCCGGGAAGGTGGGTGAACAGACCCTCCAGGCTGGACGAATGCTGGCCGGCCGATGAGCGAAGCACCCCGTCGGAGGCCCGGAGCACCAGCGGGACCGACACCTGCCCGCCGAACATGTAGCGGAACTTGGCGGCCTGGTTGACGATCTCGTCCATGGCCCCG
>WTGI01000020.1:0-12425 GCA_011523635.1 Acidimicrobiia bacterium | reverse complement strand
GGCCCCGGAACTGCCCGAAGTTGCCGCCCCAGCTGATGTCCTCGCCGAGCACCACCACCCGGTCGTCCTCCCGCATGGCGGACCGCATGGCGTCCACGGTGGCCTGGCCGAAGCTCATCCTGCGCACGGTCCCGTCCCTCGGAGCCATCAGCGGACCCGGGTGAACACGTTCTCGAGGGCGGTGCCGCCCTCGGGATAAGGGCTCTCCTCGGCGAAGCGCACCGCGGCGGCCACTTCCTCCCCGGCCTCCGCCCATACCGCCTCCCGGCGCCGGGCCGCCAGGAGCCCCTCATCGGCGAGCTCCCGTTCCCAGCGGAGGATCGGGTCCGCCCGGCGTCGAGCCTCCACCTCGGAAGATGCCCGGTAGACCTCGGCATCGCCCACGTAATGGCCGCCGAATCGGTAGGTCTCCATGTTCAGCAGGGTCGGCCCGCCTCCCTCGCGGGCCCGGACCACCGCTGAGAGCGTCTCCCGGTAGGTCGCCGCGGGGTCGTTGCCGTCCACCGTGATGCCGGGGATCCCGTACGCGGCGGCCCGCACCGAGAGATCGTCCACCGATGTGGTGCGGAGCCGGGAGGTGAACTGGGCGTACTGGTTGTTCTCGCACACGAACACCACCCCCAGGCTGTGGGTGGCGGCGAAGTTGAGCGCCTCGTGGAAGGTCCCCTTGTTGATGCCTCCGTCCCCGAAGAAGCCCACCGCCACCTGGTCGGTGCCCCGGTAGCGGGCGGAGAGGGCGGCTCCGGCGGCGATACCGAGCCCGCCGGCCACGATCCCGTTGGCCCCCAGCATCCCGACCGAGAAGTCGGCCACGTGCATCGAACCACCCCGGCCCCGGCAGGCCCCGGTCGCCTTGCCGTACAACTCCGCCATGATCGGACCGAGTTCCATGCCTTTGGCGATGGCGTGGCCGTGGCCGCGATGGGTGGAGGTGATGTAGTCGTCACGGTTCAGGGTGGCGCACACGCCTGCGGCGATGGCCTCCTGGCCGATGTAGGTGTGGACGAAGCCGGGTAGCTCGCCCGCCTTGAACAACTCCTCGACCCGGGACTCGAACAGACGGATCCGCACCATGGTCCTGTGGATGCCGAGGGCCAGGCCGGGTGACATGGTCTCGGTGGGGCTCATTGGGCGGTGTACCCCCCGTCGACGGTGATGACCTGGCCGGTGATCATCGCCGCGGCGTCACCAGCGAGGAACACCACCGGGCCGGCGACATCGGCCGGGGTTCCCAGCCTCCCCATCGGGGTACGGGTGAGGAAGAACTCCTTCAGGTGCGGTTCCACCTCCCATTGCCTCCGCACGAGGGCGGTTCCTATGTGCCCGGGGGCGACCGCATTGACCCGGACGCCCGAGGGCGCCCATTCGACCGCCAGGGTCCTGGTCATCTGGACCACCCCGCCCTTGCTGGTCTGGTAGCCGACGCTGCCGGGGAAGCCCACCAGCCCACCGATCGAGGCGATGTTGATGATCGAGCCGCCGCCCTGCTCGATCATGCGGCGGCCCACCGCCTGGCACATGTAGAGGCTGCCCTTGACGTTTACGTCGAGGACCCGCTCCAGCAGGTCCGGGGGGTAGTCGGCCGCAGAGCCGCGGCCCCCGATGCCGGCGCTGTTGACCAGCACGTCGATGGCGCCCAGGCGGGTGCTGATGTCCCCCACCGCCGCCTCGACGGCCTCCTTGTCGGAGACGTCCAGGGTCACGGCGGCACCCCCCACGGTGCCTGCCACCTGGCGGTTGGCCTCCGTGGCGATGTCCGCGCCCACCACTTCGGCGCCGGCTGCGCGCAGTGCCAGGGTGATCGCCTTGCCCAGGCCACCGGCAGATCCGGTAACCAGAGCCCTCCGGCCGTCGAGACGGAAGCCGGACAGGGTCACGGGTCGATGTAGGCGAGGGTCGCTCCCACCGGTACCTCGTCATCGGAAGCGCCCGCCACGATCTCGATGGCGCCGGCCGCCGGAGACTCCAGAACGACCTCGGCCTTCTCGGTCTCCACGATCACCACCTCCTCGCCCTGGGCCACGGCGGCGCCCGGGTCGACCAGCCATTCGATCACCACCACTTCCTCCACCACACCCATCTGCGGCACGGTCAGCGGAACTCGACGGGAGAGGTCAGGTGTGCTCATCGGGACGGAATCTCCGGTGTTGTGGTCCTGGTCAGGCCGATTCTGCCAGGTTCGAACCACCCTCAGGTGGCATGCCCCGCGCCCCTCTCCATTTGGTTGCGTACGCGGAACCTCCACAGCAACATCATGGTGATGGCAGCCGCGAAGTTGAGGGTTACCCCTGCCCAAGGTAGGTCATAGGTCCCGAGTGTGTCCACGCCCCATCCGAACACCACCGGTCCGATCGTCAGGCCCAGGGCGAACCCGAGCACGATCGACGCCGTGCTCTGGCCGGTCTGTTCGGGCTCGGACACCATGATGGCGGCCATCATGCCGACCGACGTCCAAGAGCCCGTGCTCATCCCGACCAGTACCGCCCCGACCCAGATCAGGTAGGGCGTGGTATATGCGGACACCCAGGTGGCGAGATAGGCGCCCACCGACAGAGCCCCGATCGCCAGCAGGGGGACGGTTGGGTGCCCGGCTCGTTCTGCGATCCTTCCCCAGACCACCCTCGACAGCGCGCCGGACGCGCCCGATACGGCGATGACCGTGCCGGCCAGAGTCACCCGCATGCCCAGTCTTTCCTGGGCATAGAGCGGAACGAAGGCCAGATATGAGCCCACCCCGATCCCCATGGTTACGCCGTAGGCGGAGAGCCACCGCACCGCGCCGGGCAGACGGCCGCTCCGTTCCCCGGGGTCCCTCGCCGGAGCCCACGGGCCGGCTCCGGGCGGCACGATGACAAGAGTGGCGGCGATCCCCACCAGTGCTACAAGAGAGGCCAGCGCCAGTGCCATTCGCCATCCGAGGTGAGCGGCCGCTACCGGAAGGGTAAGCCCGGCGGCCAGGGTCCCGATCTGCACCCCCGACTGCTTGATCCCGGTTATCCACCCGCGAGATCCGGCCGGGACGTTGTCGACAATGATGTTGTTAGTGGCCGAGTTCGCCCCCGCGGCCGGCAGGGCGGCTATTCCGGCGAAAACCAGCAGGGACCAGAAGTCCCACGAGAAAGCCATGGTCAGCAGCCCGAGGAAAACGAACAGCAGCATCAGGACCTGGGTGTAGCGGCCGCTCAGGCGGTCGGCCAGCACCCCGAACGGGATGCTGGTGATCATCATGGCGAAGGCGTGGAAGGTGGCCACCGCTCCGATCTCGGTCCGGGTCAGACCAAGTTCATCGATGAAGAAACGGGAGAAGATCCCGATGATCGGCCCGGGTGCCATCGAAAGGGCCATCGCACCGGCGAGAACCGCGGAAAGCCAGATGATTCCGGGTCCGTGCCGAGCGGGAGAATTGGAAGGGTTTAGGCGGTTGATAACAGGTCTCCACGGGCGCCATCAGGTCGGCGCGGTTTCTGGTGAACGTATCCGGCGAGATGGTATACGTCCTGGAGCGATCTCCCCCAAGCCCCGCCGAGTGCCCTTCGGAGGGCAGAAATCCACGTGGTTAGGATTCTTCTCACTCTGGACTGCGAAGGAAGGCGGAATGCCGCTCCATGACACGCTGGAGGCGCTCCGTTCTGCGCCCGATCCACCCAACGAGGAGGCAGCTAAGAACCAGGTCATCGGCCGTGTTCTCCGCCAGATCGGGTGGGACATCGACAGTCAGCAGCAGTTCCGTTACGAGTATCCGGTAGGGGGAAAAGGCGGTGGCAAGGTGGACATCGCCCTCATGGGTCAGGAGCGGGGAGCAGTCGCTCTGATCGAAGCCAAGGCACCGGGCCAGCGGCTCGACGGCCATGTTGACCAACTGGTCGGCTACGCATTCCGGGAAGGAGTAGACATCTGCGCCCTTTCCACCGGTATCGAGTGGTGGCTCTACCTGCCGATGGAGCGCGTACCATTCGAGAAACGCCGCTTCGCGGTTCTTAACATCCGCAAGGATCCGGTCGAGCAACTGGCCGATGATCTGAAGACCTTCCTGGGCAGGGACAACCTGCTGAACGGACACGCCAGGCAACAGGGGCGGCGCGTTCTGCGGGCCGCAGAAGACCAGCGGTTGCTCAAGAAGAAGATGCCCGACATCTGGCGGCGAATGGTTGCGGGGCGGGATCCCGGGCTTTTGGACCTGGTCAGCAAACGGGTCTACGACCATGTGGGCCTTAGGCCTACAGATGATCAGATTGTGGCAACCCTGCTGGACCAGCCGATTGTGAGCACCCCACAACCTCCAATCTCAACGAGTCCGCCCCCAGGCGAACTCATCCACATTCGCAGCCGCGCTGAGGCCGCCGGTATTAGTGCCCGCGCATTCGAGTTCTGGGGCGACCGCCACGAGGTTGCTGACTGGAAATCCCTGCTCGTGAAGGTAGCGGAGCTCCTTTACGAACGCCACGGATCCGACTTCGAGCGTATTCTCGAAGTAACGGGCACACAGAACAAGGTTCCGATGGCGACCCGTGATCCAGGCCAACTGCGGGCCAGGCGACAGGTAGCCGATAGCGGCATCTACCTGGCGGTGCAAATGACCGCTCACAGCTTCTACTGGCGTGCGTACGCTTTCATCGAGAAGTTCGGTCATCCTCCCGAAGCGCTCCGGATCTGGGGGGAGCGGGTGCAAACGCCCTCCAAGCCGACCGGATTCGAATTGTGGGGGAACCATCACCAAGTGCGTTCCTGGTCTGAACTGGTGATACGCGTGGTGGAGGCCTTGCACAGCCGCCACAGGTCGCGATTCGAAGAGAAGATTCTGGAGCTGCAGGGCCCGAGCCGACTATGGGCGTCCCGGAGCCGCTCCGACATCGGTCATAATCCGAAGCAAGTGGCTGACACGGGCATCTATGTCCTCACCGGGCTCAGCGGTCCTAATGCGGAAAAACGCGCCCGCCGGTACCTCAAACACTTCGGCCACCCCGAAACCGACCTGCAGGTATCCACCCGGCCCACCTAGCCAGCAGTCCTGGGGACAAGGGCTGGCCCTGCCGGCTCAGGCGGGGTAGCTCTCCACCCGTACGGGACTTATCCGACGCCGCATAGTTATCCCGAGGCCGGGCGATTCACGGAGTTCGACGGTCCCTTTCTCAATCCTCGGGTAGGGCTCCACGAAATCCTCCCTTAGCGGGTTGGGGTTGCAGTCGATTTCGAGCAGGCCGTCGCCACCTGCCGCCGCCAACAGGTGAGCGGAGGCCACGACCCCGATTCCCGCCCCGAGATGGTGGGGGCAGTAGCGGCGACCGGCTCCCAGGATCCGCCTGGCGACCGGCAGGCATCCCGTGATGCCGCCCCACTTGGTCACGTCCGGCTGGATGACGGCCAGCGCTCCGGCCTCGATTGCCTTGCGAAAGGCCTGCTCACCGTAGAGATTCTCGCCGCCCGCCAGCGGCACGGGGGAGTCGGACGCCAAACCAACCCAGTCCGACTCCGGCCGGTCGACCGCGATGGGCTCCTCGACCCACGCCGGGTGGTGGAATGCGATGGTTTGGATCATCCTCCGCGCCTCCTCCGGTGACCACGCCTGGTTGGCGTCCACGGCAATGGTTGCGTTCGGGCCGAGCTCTTCCCTCATGGCGGAGAGGTTGTCCAGGTCTCGTTCCAAGCCGAATCCCACCTTCAGCTTGAAGGCGCGGTGGCCCTCCGTCCGGGCGGCCGCGGCCTGGGCGGCGGGATCCTCCGGCCCGATCCCGCTGGCATAGGCCGGTACGCGGCCCCTTCCCGAACCCCCCAGGAACCGCCAGAGCGGCAGGCGCGCCCGCCGGGCCGCCATGTCCCACAGGGCTATGTCGATGCCGGCGATGCACTGTGCGAAGGGCCCCGGCTCGCCCGCCTGGATGGCCAACAGCCTGAACCGCTCCGACAGGTGATCGAACACGGCCTCGGGTCCGGGCCATGGCCTGCCGACGATGGCCGGAGCGAGCACTCCGGCGATCAGGTCGGCGCGGTAGCCGGCCGCGGGATCCGGGAAGTTGCACCACACCTCCCCGTACCCCTGCATCCCGTCGGTGGACCGGACGGTGACCACCACCGCCGGGCGGTCTCCCATGCTCCCGAATGAGGTCCGCACCGGCCGGGTCACGGGGGCGCGGTAGACGTCGACGATCAGCGACTCGATGGTGAACGGGTCGATGGCGGGGGAGCCGGGACTGTCGCGAGCGGGGTCGGTGGAAGTCATGGCCGCGAGTATGGTTACCGCCGTCTGCAAAGGCCAGGAAGGTCGATGGGTTCGAGCACCGATTCGAGCGGAATGCCAGGCGGCGGAGGGCAGGGAGCGCCGCAGTATCCGGAGCCGGATTTCGAGGGTGTGATCGGACCCGACTTCCGGGAGTCGGTCCCGTGGTGGCCGCCGATGGCGAACGACGCCCGCGGCAAGCCGGACGTGGTGCTCGTGGTGCTGGACGATGTGGGCTTCGCCGGTCTCGGATGCTACGGGGCCGAGGTGGAGACCCCGGTGATGGACGCGCTGGCGGAGCGGGGACTGCGCTTCAACGACTTCAACGTCACCCCACTGTGCTCACCGACCCGCGCCTGCGTGCTCACCGGGCGCAACCACCACAGCGTCGGGATGGCCTACCTGTCGAATGTCGACTCGGGGTTCCCGGGACACCGGGGGAGGGTGACGAAGTCAGCCGGAACCGTCGCCGAGGTCCTACAGGGCGCCGGGTACGCGACCATGGCCATCGGGAAGTGGCATCTGGCGCCGCTGGAGGAGACCACCGCCGCCGGTCCCTACGACGAGTGGCCGCTCGGCCGGGGATTCGGCCGGTACTACGGGTTCCTCGACGCCCTGACCGACCACTTCTACCCGGATGTGGTGGAGGACAACCACCGGGTCGAACCACCGGGAGGGCCCGAGGACGGCTACCACCTGACCGAGGATCTCGTGGACCACGCCATCTCCTACGTCCGGGACCAGGTCTCGGTCAAGCCCGAGCAGCCGTTCTTCCTGTACGCGGCCTTCGGGACGGCGCACTGTCCCCACCAAGCGCCCCAGGAGTACCTGGACAAGTACCGGGGGCGCTACGACGAGGGCTGGGACGTGATCCGCGAGCGCCGCTTCGCCCGCCAGAAGGAACTCGGGATCGTCCCCGAGGACGCCGCACTCGCGCCGCTCAACCCGGGGGTGGAGGAGTGGGACAACCTGACCCCCGACCAGCAGAGGCTCTTCGCCCGGTTCCAGGAGGCGTACGCGGCCATGCTGGACCACACCGACGCCCAGATGGGACGGTTATTCGACTTTCTCGACTCGATCGGGCGGCTCGACAACACGATCGTGGTGGTCCTGTCGGACAACGGGGCCAGCCAGGAGGGCGGACCCGACGGCGGCGCCGACATCGTGACCTACGAGGAGGACCGCTTCTGCACCGTGGAGTTCAACATGGAGCGGTTCGACACGATCGGCGGCCCCCACTCGCAGACCAACATCCCGTGGGGATGGGCCCAGGCCGCCAACACGCCCCTCCGCTGGTACAAGCAGAACACCTACGCCGGCGGGGTGCGGACCCCGCTGATCGTCTCCTGGCCGGAAGGGCTGGCCGGCACCGGCGGGGTGCGCACGCGGTTCGTCCACGCCATCGACATCGCCCCCACCATCCTGGATCTCGTCGATGTGGCGCCGCGGGCCTCCTACCGGGGAGTGGACCAGATGCCCTACCACGGCGCCAGCATCCGCGACGTGCTGGACGACCCGGGCGCCCCCGCACCCCGCGACCGGCAGTACTTCGAGATGATCGGCCACCGCGCCATGTGGGAGGACGGCTGGAAGGCGCTCACCAGGCACCGGCGGAACGAGCCCTTCGAGGACGATCCGTGGGAGTTGTACCACATCGACTCCGACTTCTCCGAGTGCGAGGATGTGGCCGCGGAGCACCCCGAGAAGCTGGCCGACCTGGTGGGGCAGTGGTCGGAGGAGGCCGCCCGCTACTCGGTGTTCCCCCTGGACGACCGCTACCTGGCGGTGCGGGCCTCCACCTTCACGCCCCCGGGGACTCCGAGGGCGAGGGACACGTTCTCGTACCTGGGCGGTTCGAGCCGGGTGCCCGGCGCCGCCACCCCGCTCGTGTTCAACCGGGACTTCAGGATCACGGCCCGGGTCGCCCCGCTGGGCGCCGCCGACGAGGGGGTGCTGGTGGCGGTGGGCGACGTGAGCGGCGGCTACGTCCTCTACCTGGCCGGAGGGCGCCTCGTGTTCGAGTACTGCTACCTCGGCGATCGCCAGACGCTTGCCTCGTCGAGCCCGGTGACGTCGGGGGCGACCGAGCTGTCCTTCGCGTTCGAGAGGACCGGGGACTACCGGGGCATCGGTCGTCTGGAAGCCGGCGGCCGGACTCTCGGCGAGATGGAGATGGTCTCGATGGCCCGGGGGATGATCTCTTGGGGGTCTCTCAGCGTGGGCGCCGACACGCTGTCCCCGGTGAGCAACTCGTACGAGGCGGAGTTCCCGTTCACCGGCAACCTGGAGCAAGTCGACTTCGACCTCGGCTGAGCCAGGACCGAACGAACCTCACTTTGCTCCGGGAGGCTGCGTGTCTCCTGTGCGGGATGCTCGTCAGTCTCCTTCTGGTAGGACACGAGGGAGATCGAGGCAACCCACACGCCCCCCTGGGACCGGCGCGCTCGCGCATTAAAATCGTCGGATGGCGATGTCACCGACGGATGCGGCGCCGTGGCGCCTGCCGGGATTCTGGGCCGGCATCCGGCCGAAAGTGTGGTCGGCTGTCGGGCTGTCGCCGGTCGCGTACGCGGACGAGGCCTTCTACGCCGACGAGCAGGCCCGGCTGTTCGGCAGGGCGTGGACCGGGGTGGCTCTCGCCAGTGAACTGTCCCGGCCGGGACGGCTTCTCGTGCGCTCGGTCGCCGGGAAGTCCGTGCTGCTGACCCGCTCCGGGGATCGGTTGCGCGGATTCCTGAACACCTGCCGTCACCGGGGCACGGAGTTGGCCGATGCCGACTGCGACATCGCGGGCGTCATCAGGTGCCCGTACCATCGCTGGAGCTACTCGACCGAGGGCCGGTTGGTGGCGGCGCCGCTCTTCGAGGCGTCACCCCCGTCGGATTTCGACCCCGCCGACTGGCGTCTCGTGCCCTTGCGGGTGGACACGTGGGGTCCGATCGTCTTCGTCTGCCTCGACGAGGAGACACCCCCGCTGGACGTATGGCTGGGTGACCTGCCCGAGCGACTGACGGCATACCGCCTGGAGGAGTGGGAACTCTCCGACCTTGACGGGGCGACCGCCACGTTCGATGTTGGAGCCAACTGGAAGCTTCTGGTGGAGAACTTCGCCGAGTACTACCACCTGCCGTGGGTTCATCCGAAGCTGGCCAAGGTGTCACGCGTCAAGGACCACTACCGCTACCAGGGTCCCGGGATGTACTGCGGGCAGACCACCACGCCGGTCTCGAGCGACCAGCACGAGGACTGGGTGGTGTTGCCCCCCGCCACCGGTCTGGGCGCATCCGACGGCGCCAGCGGAAGGTTCGTGGCTGTGTTCCCCAACGTCCTGCTCGCCGTGCTGCCGAACCATGTGTTCCTCATACTGCTCGAGCCGCAGGGCGTCGGACGCACCATCGAGCACTGCACCTTCCTTTTCCCGCCGGGCGCCGTGCCGCCGGCCGAGGACGAGCGGGGGCGGCGACGGTTTGCCGAAGCGTTCGAGACCACCAGGCAGTTCTGGGTCGACGTCAACGATGAGGACATAGATATATGCGAACGGGTCCAGCGAGGCGTCTCGCATGCCGGCGCGCCACCGGGTCCCATGGCGCCTCGTTTCGAAGAGCCCCTGAACCGCTTCCACAACATGACGGCCGATCTCATGACCCTCGAGTCGGTGGCGGATCTGGTCGTGCCGAGCGGAGACCGGCCGGGCGACGTCGATCTCTACGGCACCAAGCCCAACCCCATGCCGCCCCCCATCGAGGTCGAGGCGGCGCGGCGGGCCCGCCAGACCGCGTAGGCGGCCGCACCTCGAAGCGGAGCATCCGGAACCCACCGGAGACGGGCTCCAAGCCAGTGGTATCCAGAAAACCGGGAGTCGGCGCACGACATCGGGTCGGTGGTAAAGTGGAACAGTTACTATTAAGGCGCGGCAAGTGCAAAGAACGAAGGGTGTTATGGAGTCCACGCAGGAGAGTCGACTGTCCGGGCTGTCACTTGTGGCAGGCGTGGTTTTGGTGGGTATCGGTACTTTCTTTCTCCCGAGGGGGACAGGTTCGAGAATCGACTACGTCCGCCTCGTGACGTTCAGGGCCGAGAACGCGGAGCTCACGCATTCAATGTCGCTGCTGACCATCCTCGGCGTCCTGCTGTGGGTCGCGGGATTGGTCACCCTGTCACGAAGTGTCGTCGCCGGTCACGGCACGACTGACGCCATGGCGCGTATCAGTATCGCCATCCTGCTCGTCTCTGCGGTCATGCATCTGGCTGTGACCGGCATCCAGCACATGATCGTCCACTTCATCAACCACGGGGTCGGGACGGGCATAGGAGCGGACCAGACCGACGGACTGACCGCCATGGCCGTCACCCTGCAAGGAGTGAGGGCCGGGTTGTTCATGATCAAGGAACTCTGCGAAACGGTCGGATTCCTGGTTCTCGGCTTGGCGATATGGCGCAGGGTGCCCGCCGGCCTGCCCAGGATCGCCGCTGCCGCGGTGGTGGTCGCCTCCGCCGCCGAAGTGGTGGCGCTGGTGATCATCGAACACGCCCACGACCTGACCGACAACGTGCTGCCCATCCTTGTCGTAGGTGGCGGCATCACTTCCATCTGGCAGGTCCTGATCGGCGTCGGCCTCTGGAGGGGATCGCACAAGATGATCGCGGCATAGCCTCCGGACCTAACGGGAGTTAGATGCGGTCCGAACTGTTGCCAAGAGTCCCGCCCATGGTCCTGTGTATGGCCGGTCTCACCCGATCTCTTGCTGCCGGATCGGCCCGCGTACGCTGTGGCATCCTCCTGTCCGATGACGGGCGATGTTCGGCCGGATCAACGGAAGCGCTCGCCCCATGAGCGACGCCGTGCAGGTGGTGGGGGTTGGTATGACCCCGTTCGTGGGGTTCCGGCCGGATGCGAGTGTCCGCGACATGGTGGTCGAGGCGGCCCGTACGGCGCTTCTCGACGCCGGCGTCTCCCCTTCGTCCATCGATATGGGTGTTGCGGCGTATGAGAGCGACCACTTCAACCGCCAGATGAGCCTCGGTCACATCCTCCAGGACAGCGTCGGGTTGGTCGGCAAGCCCACACTCCGGGTGGAGGGTGGCGGCGCCACCGGCGCCCTGGCCATCCGCACCGCCATGATGGCGATCGCCTCGGGCTCGGCCCGGTCGGTGCTGGTGTTCGGCGGGGAGACCAACGGGAAGTCGGTCGACCGGGCCACGGCGACGGAACTCCTCGCCCTGTCCGCCGACTTCGAGTGGGAGACACCCGTCTTCGGGACCTTCGCCGCTCCCTACGCGCTGATGATCACCGAGCACATGCGGCGCTACGGCACCACGGCCGAGCAGTTCGCCGAGATCGCGGTGAAGAACAGGCGCATCGCCCTGGACAACCCCGACGCCCACAAGGGCATGTCGATCACGGTCGAGGACGTGCGCGCCTCGGCTCCGCTCTCCGATCCCTACCGCCTGTTCGACGCCAGCCTGCTCAGCGACGGCGCCGCGGCCGTGCTGCTGTCCACCCGGGAATGGGCCGAACGGCACTCGTCCACCTTCCGGGAGCGTCCTCCTGTGGCGGTCCTCGGTTCCGGATCCTCCACCGACCATCCCCGCCTCTCCGACCGGTCGGATGAGCTGTTCCCCCACTTCGCCGCCAAGCGGCGCGCTGCCCGGGACGCCTACCGGATGGCCGGTATCGACGACCCGGCGCACGAGATCGATGTGGCCGACGTGTACGACTCGTTCAGCGGAGCGGAACTCCAGGCCTACGAGGACCTGGGCCTCTGCCCGGTGGGGGAGGGAGGCGCGGCGGCCGCCGAGGCCCGTTTCGATCTGGGCGGACAGGTCTGGGTCAACACTTCGGGCGGGCTGCTGGGCCGGGGATCGGCGGTGGGCGCCACCGGCATCGCCCAGGCGGTGGAGGTGACACGCCAGCTCAGAGGAGAGGTGTCGGGTGCCCGCGCCGTCCCGCATGCCCGGCTCGGCATCACCGACACCCACGCCGGAGTCGGATCGCTGGCGGTGGTCAACGTGTTCGGGCGCACCGCATGAAGGCGACTGAACGGTGCGCTTCCCGCGTGGTTTCCGTGACCGCGAGAACCAGGGGGTTGAATCTGTCACACCCCCGATATACGTTGTCCATTACCAAGCACCAAAACTGGCCGGAAGCGTCTCGCCGATCGGTTCGGTCAGCCCGAGGGAACATCAAGCTCGATGGAGCGGAGGGCCGATT
>WTGI01000031.1 GCA_011523635.1 Acidimicrobiia bacterium | reverse complement strand
ATGGCCGACCACGCTCCAACAGGATGGGTGGTGGCGGGGGAGGGGCCCGGTGCGACCACCGCTTTTCGCGACTTTCGGCGCCTGGCGGTTCTTGAGGCGGAGGGCGTCATGTGTGGCGTTCTGAGCCTCAGGTTTGTGGTGGTGGGGGTTCTTGAGGCGGAGGGCGTCACCCATGGTGCTCTGATCCTGAGGTTGCTGCGGCCGGCTACCTCTCGGGGTCTTGGGGCCGGCAGCGGCTGTACCGGGGTAGCCTGGCCGCCTATGAGAGTCTTGGCCCTTTCCCACCCGGTCTTCGAGGAGCATGATGCCGGGCGGGGCCATCCCGAGCGACCGGCACGCCTGGGCGCGGCGTTGCGGGGGGTGCGGGCCGCTCCGGTGGAACTGGTCGAGGAGTTGGCCCCCGAGATCGACCGGAGATTGCTCGAGCTGGTGCATGCCCGCGGCTATGTCGACTACGTCGAACAGGTCTGTGCCTCGGGTGGCGGTCGGTTCGATCCGGACACCGCCGCGGTGCCGGCCTCGTGGGAAGCCGCCGTCCGGGCTGCCGGCGCGGGCCCCCTGGCGGTCCGGCGCTTGGAGGAGGGGGCAACCGACCTGGCCTTTCTGGCGGTCCGGCCGCCGGGCCACCACGCCCGTTCGGCCACGGCGATGGGGTTCTGCCTGTTCAACAGCGCGGCGGTCACGGCGGCCATGCTGGTGGAGCGGGGCTGCAAGGTGGCGATCATGGACTGGGACGTCCATCACGGCAACGGCACCGAGGAGATGTTCGAGCACGAGGAGAACGTCCTGTACATCTCGACCCACCAGTATCCCTTCTACCCGGGCACAGGGGGCCTGGTCGACATGACCGCCCACCCGGGCGCGGCCACCATCTTGGACCTGCCCCTGCCGCCCGGAACGGCCGGCGACCTCTACAGACAAGCCTTCGAGGAGCTGATCCTGCCGGTGGTCTCGCAGTTCGGGCCCGACTGGCTGCTGGTCAGCGCCGGCTACGACGCCCACGCGGCCGATCCTCTGGCGAGCCTGCGGTTGCTCCCGTCCGACTATGCCTTCATGTCCCGAGAACTGGCCGAGCTGACCCCTCCGGGCCGCACCATCTGCTTCCTGGAGGGCGGGTACGACCTGGACGCCATCGCGGCTTCGGTCACCGCCACCCTGGCGGGCGCGGCCGGCATGGTCGTTCCCGATGAGGAGCACCGCTTTCGCTCCTCCGAGCTCGCCTTCGCAACCCTGGATGCGGTGAAGGCGGAGGCTGCCAAGGTGTGGGACCTCGGCTGATCCGAGATGGTTCCCGAGCGCCTGAACTGGCTCAACAGCGGCCTCAGCCGCGAGCTGGCCGATCTCTTCACGGCCGCCGGCCACGAGATCCACCTCGTGGGCGGCTCGGTTCGCGACGCCTTGCTGGACCGCCCGTCGACCGATCTCGACTTCGCCACCAGCGCCCGGCCCCACCAGATGAAGCCGTTGCTCAGGGACTGGGCGGACGAGCTGTTCACCGTGGGCGAACGGTTCGGGACGATCGGCCTGCTCCGCAACGGGGTGCGGTGCGAGATAACCACCTTCCGCGCCGAGACCTACCGGCCCGACAGCCGCCGCCCGGAGGTCGCCTTCGGCGATTCGATCGAGGCCGACCTGGGGCGCCGCGATTTCACCGTCAACGCCATCGCGCTGCGGCTCGGTAGCGACACGCCGCTCCTAGTGGATCCGTTCAACGGCGTGGCCGACCTGGCCACCCGGACGCTCCGAACACCGAGCGGTCCCGACGTGTCGTTCTCGGACGATCCGCTCCGGATGGTCCGGCTGTTCCGGTTTATGGCGCAGCTGGGCTTCTATCCCGACCGGCCGGAGCTCGAGGCGGTGGAGCGCCTGCGGGAGCGCCTGCAGACGATCAGCGCGGAGCGGATCCGGGACGAGTTCTCCAAGCTGGTGGTGGCCGACGGCGCGGCGCCCGCCATGTCGGTCATGGTCGAGTCCGGGCTGGCGGCCGAGTTCGTTCCCGAGGTTCCTGCGCTGGCCATGACGGAGGATCCGGACCACCGCCACAAGGACGTGCTGGCCCACTCGCTGGCGGTGATGGCCAAGACGGATCCCGACCTGGTCCTGCGGCTGGCCGCCCTGTTCCACGACGTAGGGAAGCCCACCACCCGCCGGTTCGAGGGTCCCAGGGTGACGTTCCACCACCACGAGGTCGTGGGCGCCCGGATGACCCGCCGCCGCCTGCGAAAGCTCCGCTATCCGAACGAGACCGTCAATGACGTGGCCGAGCTCGTGTTCCTCCACATGCGGGCCCATACCTTCAAGATGGGCTGGACCGATTCAGCGGTGCGCCGCTACGTGCGGGACGCGGGCGAGCTGCTGCCCCGGCTCAACCAGCTGGCGCGCTGCGATGTCACCACCCGGAGCGACCGCCGCGCCCGCCGGATCCAGCGCCAGATCGACGAGCTGGAGGAGCGGATCGAGGTCCTCCGCGCCCAGGAGGAGCTGGATGCCCTCCGGCCGCCCATCGACGGCTTCGATGTCATGGAGTACCTGGGCATCGGCCCCGGCCCGGCAGTCGGAGCGGTGCTGAAAGTGCTGCTCGAGAAACGGATCGACCACGGCCCCTACGACCGGGCCGAGGCCTTCGGAGACGTGAGGCGGTGGGCCATTGAACAGGGACTGCCCGACCCGGGAGAAACGCCGCCCGAGGCCGCCCCGGGACGCTCGTAACCCCGCACCCCTGGCGCCAGGCGGCCGACCAGGGGTCGATTGTCTCAGCGGGTCAGGGGCCCAGGACGCAGAACTCGTTGTCCTCGGGATCGGTCATCAACACCCACCTCCCCACCGGCTCGTCGAAGCGCTCTATCTCGGTGGCGCCTCTCTCCACCAGGGCCGCGATCTTGGCCTCCCGGTCGCGGTTCTGCTCCTCGGCGGGCAGGGATGGGTCCACGACGTCTATGTCCAGGTGCCACCGGTTCTTCACGGCCTTTCCCTCCGGCACTCTCTGGAACAGGATCCGGGGGCCGATCCCATTGGGATCGACGACCGCCCCGTATCGCTCCCGCTCCTCGGTCGAGAGGTTCAGAGCGTCGGCGAAGGCCTCCCAGGTCTCGAAGCCTTCGGGCGGGGGCTGGAGAGCATATCCCACGGCGAACGCCCAGAACTCGGCCAGCCGGTTGGGGTCGGCCGCGTCCACGGTGACGTTCTTGATGCGGGTGGGGTGAGGATGCGAGATCGGGTCCATGTCGTTCGGGGAATCTAGTTGCTCGACACGGCTCCGGCGGCTCTCGGGAGGGCGGAGAGTATCGGGGATTCGAACCGACAGGCGGGAGTCTATGGATCCGCTCTACCGTGCTGGGTGCTTAACCGCCGCAGCCGGTGGGCGAGAGAGGACTCGAACCTCCACGAGCGCAATGCCCACTGGGTCCTGAACCCAGCGCGTCTACCAATTCCGCCACTCGCCCGGCGTGCCGGACAGTTTACCCGGCAGATCCTCGTATCTCGCCGGAGACGCCGGGGAGCGACCGGCATCGGATGGACCCCGTTGCCTCGGGCACCTTCATAGGCTGTGCACGGATCCGGCTCGGAGGCGACGCTGAAGCGCTATACCAATCTGGCCCTGGCCACTCTCCTGATAGGGGCGATCGCCTCGGGGCTCTTCGCCCAGGGATTCGGCACGGAGTGGTCCCGGGTCGCGACGATTGCCCACGGCGTGCTCGGGTTGTCCTTCCTGCTGCTGGTGCCATGGAAGTCGGGGATCGCTCGATCCGGGTTCCGGAGGCGCCGCAAGGGAGCGATCTGGTCGGTGGCCCTGGTGGTGACGGTGGTGATCACCATCGGTTCCGGCCTGCTCCAGGTGATGGGCACGACCTCGCGGATCGGCCCGCTCGCCACCATGCAGGTCCACATAGGAGCGGCCGTTCTCTCGGTGCTGCTGGTGGGTTGGCACTACGTCCGGCATCCGGTCCGGCCCCGCGCCACCGACCTGAGCCGGCGGAACCTGCTGAGAACCGGCGGCCTGGCCGCAGGTGCCGGGATAGCGCTGGCCGGATGGGAGAGCGCCCTGGGCGTTCTCGACCTGCCGGGTTCCGAGAGGAGGTTCACCGGGTCGCACGAGCGGGGTAGCGGGAACCCGGCCAGGATGCCCGTGACGCAGTGGTTCACCGACAAGGTGCAGCGGCTCGACCGGCTGCAGACTGACGTGGACGGCCGGGTGCTCGGACCGGACGACCTGAGTTCCCTACCGATGGAGACGGTGGAAGCTACCCTCGACTGCACCGGCGGATGGCACTCCACCCAGCAGTGGACGGGCGTCCGGCTGGATCGGCTTCTCGGAGAGGTGGACGGGGTGAGCATCCGCGTGCGTTCGGTCACCGGATACGAGCGCCGCTTTCCGGCCAGGGACGCGGACAGCATCTGGCTGGCGTTCGAGGTGGGCGGCCAACCGCTGAGCGCGGGCCACGGCTACCCGGCCCGGATCGTGGCTCCGGACCGGCGCGGCTTCTGGTGGGTCAAATGGGTGGACTCCGTGACCGTTTCCGACGTTCCGGCCTGGTTCCAACCCCCCTTCCCGCTCACCTGACCCGATGACGAAGCCGGGATCGTGACCAGCCCGTATCGGCTGCCGGACCGCTTCGGCCGGCGGCGCCGCAGGATCTGGTGGTGGATGGCGCTGATACTCCTGATCCTCATCGGGGGAGCGGTCCTGGTCAACAGCCGGGGCGTGGTAGTTCGCCAGGAGACCGCCTTCTTCGACACTGCCCGGATCGCCACCCAGGAGGTGGAGCAGATAGCGGCCGGCTTCCGGCGCCTGGTGAGCACCGAGCTGCGGACCATCAACCGGGACGACTTCGACGTGCTGATGGACCGGCTGTCCGGGGAGATGGCGGACCAGGCCGAGAGGTTCCAGACGGTGGAGGCGCCCGAGTCGGTCTTCGCGGCCCGGGAGATGCTCGACCTGGCGTTCGCCTCGTGGGCGGCGGGCCTGGTCGAGTTCCGTGTGGCCGTCACCGCGGTCACCGATGACCCCACCGGTTCGGTGCCGGTGGACCAGCTGGGCGGCGCCATAGGCCGGATCCGGGTAGGAGATCTCGTGTACGCCCGGTTCCTGGCTCGGGCGGCCGGCATGCTGGACGACCTGGGCGTGGTCAACGAGATCCCGGCCGTTTCCTTCATCGTCGATCAGAGGCCGCTGCTGAACGGGGAGAGGCTGGCGCGGACGATCCGGAGCAGCACCGACATGGGGGTGCGCCGGGACGTCACCATCCTCCAGGTCGTGTTCGAGCCGCTGCCGGCCGGCGGATTGGGGGAGGACGGGGAGATCCTGTTCCCGGCCACCGAACGCCTGCAGTTCAGCACGGTGATCGGCAACAGGGGCAACGTGGACCAGAAGGGGCTGACCGTCAACGCCAGTATTCGCTCGGAGGCCGGGGAGTCGCTGACCACCGTCGACAGCCACGCGCTGGACCTGGCGCCCGGAGAGGTCGGGTCGGTGCTGTTCGGGACTGAACTGGTGGAGCCGGGTGCCGAATACCTGCTGACCTTCAAACTGACGGTGGTGGAGGATGATCTGAACCCCGAAGACAACGTGTGGGAGTCGCGCATCCGGATCAACCCGCCCGGATAGGCGTCCGCTCCGGGCCGGGTCCGCTGCCCCGGTCTCGCTACCCGATCGGATGTCCGCGGCGTGGGGATATCATCACTGGATGATCGACATAGCGCTGCTGCGCGAGCAACCGGACGCCCTCAAGGTATCGCTGGCCCGCCGCGGCCTGGATCTGGATGTCGACCTGATGGCGCAGATCGACCAGGAGCGGCGGAGCACCCGGGCGAACGCCGAGTCGATGCGCGCCGACCAGAACAGCCTGAGTCGCCGCATCCCCCGCCTGGAGGGCGAGGCGAGGCAGGACGCCATCGCCAGGGCCGGTGAGTTGGCGGCGAGGTACCGAGCCGCCCTGGCCGAGGCCGATGACCTGGACGAGCAGTTCCGCGTGCTATGGATCAGGGTTCCCAACCCCGCCCATCCGTCGGCCGCGGACGGGTTGGTCGAGGAGGACGCGGTCGAGATCAAGCGGTGGGGGACGGTTCCGGACTTCGATTTCCCGGTCAAGGACCACCGGGAGCTCGGCGCCGGATTGGGGATGATCGACATCGAGCGGGCCGCCAAGGTGTCCGGCAGCCGCTTCGGTTACCTCACCGGGCCGGCGGTGACGATGGAGTTCGCGCTGGTACGGATGGCGCTGGAGCTGCTGGGCGGAAAGGGATTCACGCCCGTGGTCCCGCCGGTGCTGGTGCGTGAGGAGGCCCTGTTCGGAACCGGGTTCTTCCCTGATGACGATCAGCAGGTCTACGAGGTGGGCGTCGATTCGGGCGACGGGCTGCGCTCCGACAACCTCTACCTGGTCGGTACCTCCGAGGTGTCCCTGGCCGCGTATCACGCCGGCGAGATACTCGAGGAGGACACCCTGCCGCTCCGCTACGCCGGATTCTCCAGCTGCTTCCGCCGGGAGGCAGGGGCGCACGGCAAGGACACGGCCGGCATCTTCCGGGTGCACCAGTTCGACAAGGTGGAGATGTTCTCGTTCTGCCACCCGGAGCGTTCCTGGGACGAGCACGAGATGTTGCTGGGCATCGAGGAGGAGATCGTTCAGAGCCTCGAGATCCCCTACCGGGTGGTGAACGTGGCGGCTGGAGACCTTGGCTCATCGGCCGCCAAGAAGTACGACATCGAGGCCTGGATCCCCTCCCAGGGGCGCTACCGGGAGATCACGTCCTGCTCCAATACGACCGACTTCCAGAGCCGACGGATGCGGATCCGGTACCGGACCGATCGCGGTAACCGGTTGGTGCACACGCTGAACGGGACGGCGGTTGCCGTGGGCCGGTTGCTGATCGCCCTGATGGAGAACCACCAGCAGGCGGACGGGTCTGTGACGGTGCCGGAGTCCCTGCGTGCCTACGCCGGATTCGACCGCATCGGCTGAGCCTCCGGGCGCGCCGGTGGAGCAGCCGACGGATGCGATCTTCGCCAGGATCGCCCGCCGCTACGACCTGATCAACCGGCTGCTGGCCGCAGGGCGGGACCAGGCCTGGCGCCGGTCCGTGATCGAGCGGCTGCCCCGGGGAAGGGTGCTAGATCTAGGCGCCGGCACCGGGGCGGCCGTGCCCCTGTTCGGCAGTCGGGAGGTCGTCGCCCTCGATCCGGTGTCGCAGATGCTGGACCTCAACCCCACCGCGGCTCGGGTGATGGGCAAGGGGGAGGACCTGCCGTTCCGGGATGGCTCCTTCGATGCGGTTTTCTCGGCGTTCGTCTTCCGGAACCTGGACTCGGTCGAGACCACGCTGGGCGAGATCGCCCGAGTGCTCCGTCCGGGCGGTTCGGCCGGAGTCGTGGGCCTCACCCGGCCCAAGGGAAAGATGGCCGCGTCAATCCATCGGGCGGGCACGGCCATCGTGGTCCCGATAGCGGGCGCCCTGATCGACGCCGTCGACGAGTACCGGTACCTCCACCGGTCGCTCGACAAGCTCCCCCCGCCCGAGCAACTGTTCGCCGATACGCAGCTCCAGGTCGACCGGATGTGGCGAATGGGCCCCCTCGGCAACGTCTACGGCGCCATCCTCACCAAGTAGCCAGCGCCTAGTCCGAATGGCCGCTGTCGACCGCCGGCGGCAGCGAGGACGACCGGTCCGCCCTATCGCCAGTTGCTGTCAACTCCAACCGCTATGTTGAGATCCGCGGCGCGTACTTACGGTGAGCGGCTTGCTTGGAGACACCGAGCATCGCCCCGATCTCTGACCAACTGCGATGAGCACGCCTGGCCGAGCGGATTGCTGCGGTCAGGTTTTCGTCCACGTCGGCGCGACGCTTGGCAAGCGCGGCGATCTCCCGCAGCGCCTCGGTGCCGGCCTGCCTGAGTTCTGATGCGTCAACACGATCGGCCCACTCTTCCAGTGCCTTTGCCTCGGCCCTTGTCCTGCTCATTCGATCCACCAACCCTTCAAGAACTTCTCACGAGCCCTCATGGCGTGGATGATCGCTGTCCTTTCATCCCGAGTGAGGCGCCGGAGGTTGCGGAGGGAGTGGGATTCGAACCCACGAGACCCGTCGCCGGGCCCATCGGTTTTCAAGACCGACGCCTTCGTCCGCTCGGCCATCCCTCCGTGCCATATCGTAGGTTCCCCGGCCCGCCTTCGGACGCACGGCTCCTTCGTCGTCGGCCTTCAGACGAGATCACAACCTCCAGGCGAAGGTAGTGTCAGGAACGGATGGACATCGATGAGGCCCGTGATTTCATCAGGGCGAACCACCGCGGCATCCTGCTCACCTATCGCTCGGATGGCGGACCGCAGATGTCGCCGATCGTGGCCGGCGTCGACTCCGACGGCTATGTAGTCGTATCGAGCCGGGAGACCGCCTACAAGGTGAAGAACCTGCTGCGGGATGCGAGGGCGTCGGTGTGCATGTTCACCGATGGCTTCTACGGTGAGTGGGTCCAGATCGACGGGGTGGCGGAGGTCGTCAGGCTGCCCGAGGCGATGGATGCCCTGATCGACTACTACCGCCGGCTGTCGGGCGAGCACCCCGACTGGGACGAATACCGGGCCGCCATGCGGGAGGAGCGCCGTGTCCTCATCCGGATTTCCCCCGAACGGGCCGGGCCGAACAGGTCCGGCTAGCCGACCGGGCCTGAATTCCCGCCCGGCCGGCCCGCGCCGCGTATAGCCTGGTGGTTCAACGCTGCGCGCGGAGGTGACGGATGTCGGGCCTCACTGTCGAGCAACTCGAGCAGTTCGACCGAGACGGATTCCTCGTGGTCGAGGGCGTCCTGGACGAGGAGCACCTGGCGGCGATCGAGCAGGAGTACCGGGAGATACTCGACCGGGTAACCGCAGGCCTGGTGTCGGAGGGACGGATCCCGCCGGCGCGTGGCGCGAACTTCTCCGAGCGCTACATCGAGGCGATGCAGCACATCGACGACATGTACACGCTTTACCAGCACCTCGACATCTGCCTACCGATGATCAAGGATCTCGACCACAGCCACACGATGAACACCGGACCGGCCGTGTTCAGCCTCCTCGCCAACCCGCGGCTGCTCGACATCGCCGAATCGGTCATCGGGCCCGAGATCTACTCCAACCCGGTCCAGCACACCCGGATCAAGCCGCCCGCCCGCTACCTGCCCGACGCCGTCACCGACTCCAACATCGCCGCCACGACGTGGCACCAGGACAACGGGGTCATCAACCCCGAGGCGGACGGCACCGACATGCTGACCGTCTGGGTGGCCGTCACCGACGCCACCGTAGAGAACGGGTGCCTGATCGTGGAGCGCGGCAGCCACCGGGAGGAACTGACCATGCATTGCCCGGGAACCGCCGCCTCCGCCACCACATACATACCCGAGGCGATCATCGACTGGGATCGGGTGGTCCCACTGGAGGCGGGAGCAGGAGGGGTGGTGCTGCTCCACAAGCTGACCGAGCACGCCTCGCTCGACAACCGCAGCGAGGGCATCCGCTGGAGCTTCGACCTCCGCTACCAGCCGATCGGCCAGCCCACCGGCCGCTCGGTCTTCCCCGGCTTCATCGCCCGCAGTGAGGCCCACCCCGAACAGGTCCTCGCCGACCCCGCCGATTGGGCCAACCTGTGGTGGCAGGCCCGGGACCGCATAGTCAGCGGGGAGGTCCCGTGGCAGTTCAACACCAGGTGGAAGGCCAACGCCCGGCTGCCGATCTGCGCCTGAACCAACCGGTTCCGCCATGAGAACCCGACGGGCCGGTCGTTAGGGCGGAGGGGGTGGGATTCGAACCCACGAGGAGGAGTAACCCCCTACGGCATTTCGAGTGCCGCGCACTAGACCAGCCTATGCGACCCCTCCGGAGGGCCTCGGATTGTACCCGGCCACTGACGTTCGTCCCTAACCCAACCCAGGCAGATCCGGCACTGGACGTTCGTCGCCTCCGGCCGCGCCATCCGGCGGCCCCGACCGTAACCGTCCGAAGAAGTCGGCCAGCACGGAGGCGCACTCCTCCTCCAATACGCCTGCCACCAGATCCATCCGGTGGTTCAGTCGCCGGTCCTGTGGGATGTTGTAGAGGCTCCAGGCCGCACCCGCCTTGAGGTCGGCTGCCCCGTACACGATCCGCTCCAGCCGGGCCGCCACCGCAGCCCCCGCGCACATGGCGCAGGGCTCCAGCGTGACCACCAGCGTGTGCCCGTCCAACCGCCATTTCCCGGCGCGGCGGGCGGCAGCCGACAGCACCAGCATTTCGGCGTGGGCCGTGGGATCCCGAAGTTCCTCGCGGCGGTTGTGGTCCGCCGCCACCGACTGGCCGTCCGGGTCGACCAGGACCGCACCCACCGGTACGTCACCGTGGGCGGGGGCTCGAGCGGCCTCGGTCAGGGCCGCCTCCATCCAAGGAATCCAGGAAGACATACACCAACCCCGGCGAAGCCATGCGAAGGACAAAGAGCCGTGCAGCCCGCCGTCGAATGCGGATCCCGAGGCCCCGACCGGTCGCCGGCTCCAGCCCGGCACCCCCACGGCACCCGGAACCACCCGCTTAGGGCTGCTTCCTCCCGGACCTGACCCGGTTCACGAAGGTTCCGCTGCGTAGGACCCGGCTTTCAACACCACGTGCCGACCGGCAGCCTCGCCATCTCAACACCCTTCGACGGGCATTCCGCCCCGCATGTAGAGGGTTTCGGGCTACAGGACACCCCTAGCGTCCCGCGTAGCACGGCGTCCGGCGAGTCTAGCCCTGGCCGTCATGTCCCGACACAGCAGACCTCTAGAATCAGTCGGCCTGGGAGGGATCGCATAGTCTGGCCTAGTGCGCACGCCTGGAAAGCGTGTTGGCGCATACCGCGCCTCGTGGGTTCGAATCCCACTCCCTCCGCCTTAGGCTGTATATATCTCCAGTTAGACGCCTATTTTGGATAAACGGTTATCACTTGCCCTGTAACTTCGTGTTTGGACGGTGGACGCGTCGGGTCTTCCACCGCGCCGACCCGCATCCATCCGACCCCTTCCCGACCACGGCCCTCACCGTGCTGGTGGGTTGGCGGGTCGTCCGCCTGTCGCTCAGCCGAGCGTTCAGCCCCAGGTACTAGAGGCCGCAAGCCGCCGGGCTGTACCTGGCCGCTGTCATCCTGGGCTACTTGGGCCTTGGTGTCGGATTGCAGGCGTCCGTGCCGCGAGCGTACGCGCTCTGGGCGCTCACGGTGGGACTGGCCGTGTACGCCACGGTCGAGCTGATCCGGCTACGCTGATCGTCCTGGTGAACGACTTCCAGCTTCGTGGCGCTCTTCGATCTGTCGGCATGGAGTGTTTCGTCGCGTACTACGAGTTGTTCTCGGACGAGTCTGTGGAAGCGGGCGACATTGTGGCACAACTCGCAGACGAGAGGGACTACAGAACCAAAGCGACCCGGACTCGCGTGAGTAACGCGCGGCGGATTATCCGGGCTGGCCGAGCACGAGACGCCTTGTCGATCATCGTAACGTCTCGGGTACCGCCGCATGTCCGTAAGAAAGCCGAACGGCTAAACACCTAGGCGCCCTGAAGTGCTCTCTAGCCGCGAGACCAGCGGATGAAGGGTCAGGACACCAGGAACGAGAGAAGCCCCGCGGCGGTGCTGCTGGTCGCGGCCGGGTACAACCCGGAGCGAATGGGCACAGAGGCGTCGTTCGCTGCGCTGTGCGGCACCAGCCCAGTGCGGGCATCATCCGGACAAAGGGTCCGGCATCGTCTTAACCGGGGCGGCAACCGCCAGGCCAACAGCGCTTTGTGGCGGATCGCGACCACCAGGATGCACACCGACGCGGCCACCCAAGACTACGTAAGGCGGCGCCGGACAGAGGGGAAGAAGAAGCCGGAGATTATCCGCTGCCTCAAGCGGCACATCGCCGGAGAGATCCACCGGCCGCTGACTAACCCGCCCCCAACCCCTGACTACGCCCGCCTGCGCACCCGCCGCGAAGATGCCGGCGTCACCGTGACACAGGCCGCCCGAGCCCTCGGAACACATCCCACACGTATCTCAGCACTCGAGCTAGGACGAGACCACAACCACCAACTCGCCACCCGATACCAGGACTGGCTCCGCACCCACACGGCGGCCCCACCGGCGATTTGACAACCAAGGGAGCATCGAAGAGCCATCAAATGATGCCTTGCTGTCATGTAATTGGCTCTGCGGAATGTTTGACGAGTCCGGGCGGCACCGGCGCTGGCGACGACCCCCGTGGTCTACGAAGCCATACGAAACGCAAGACGGGGAGTGTCTAGGTGTAGCTAGCCCGGCCTGCCGATGGGGTTTAGGAAGAACGAGGT
>WTGI01000045.1 GCA_011523635.1 Acidimicrobiia bacterium | reverse complement strand
GTATGATACTTGTAGAGAACGTAGATACTTTTCACCATTTGAAACCATTATTGGTTACTATGAAGGTGAGAATGAACAGATTCCAAACACTTATTCTCAATATGCAAATATGGCTATGGAAACATTACTATTAAAATGTTTGCCAGATATGGAAAAAGCAACAGGATTAAAATTATATCCTGCATATACGTATGCACGAATCTACAAAAAAGGTGATATTTTAAAAAGACACAAAGATAGATTTAGTTGTGAAATATCTACCACTATGAATCTAGGTGGTGATGATTGGCCAATATATTTAGAGCCATCTGGTAAAGAAGGTATGAAAGGTATCAAAGTAGATTTAAAACCAGGAGATATGCTGGTTTATTCTGGCTGTGAGCTAGAACATTGGAGAGAAAAATTCAAAGGCAAAGAATGCGTACAAGTTTTTCTGCATTATAACAATCGTAAGACCCCAGGAGCGAAGGATAATATGTTCGATAAGCGTCCACATTTAGGTCTTCCTTCTTGGTTTAAACGATGATATAATCTTTAGATGGGGGCTGTGTCACCACCACATACCACGCAGTCCCCTTTTAAGGAAATTTATGAGTTTAGGATTTGACGCAATAGCAGCATTACCATTCGCTACATCAGGACCTGATACAGACGTACAAGTACAGGTAACCGGTAATTCACTAACTATTACAATAGGTAGTGTAGGTATTATCGCTGATGCAGTCACAGAAAATTTAACACCAAATTCAGTATCTTTAGGCACAGGTACTTTAAGCATTACCGCAGATGCTAATCATACTGTTACAGGAAGTGCAGTATCTTTAGGTGTTGGAGCGTTTACTGTTAATATAGATGTTGATGTAACACCTTCTGGAAACACATTGACCTTGGCTACAGGAAATGTTACAATAACTGCTGACGCAAATATAACACCTGATGCTAGTTCTTTATCATTAGATACAGTAGAGCCAGGAGTTATTACGTGGAACGATATAGTACCAGGAGCAACAATGGTTTGGACACCAATAAAACCTTATTAATATGGCATCAACTTATTCAACAGATTTATCATTAGAACTCGTAGCAACAGGTGAAAAAGCTGGTCTATGGGGAACAATTACAAATACTAATTTACAATTATTACAACAAGCAGTATCAGGTTATGTAGAAGTAACTTTAAGTTCTGGTACAACTACATTAAGCTTGGCCGACGGATCGGCGAGTGCTAATGGTAAAAACCTTTACATTAAAGTTGTAGGGACTTTATCTGGTAATGCAAGCTTAGCTATGCCTGCATCCACTACAGGTGGTAATGCAAACAGAGTATTTTTTGTAGAAGACGGAACTACTAGAGGTGGAGCTGGAGATAGTTATACTGTAACTTTACTAACAACAGGTCAAAGTGCATCTACACAAGTACCTCTTCCTGAAGGTGCAACAGCTTTAGTTTATTCTAGAGGTAGTGTGCCAGCAACATCATTAGGTATGTTGCAAAAAGGATTTACAACAGTAACGGCTGCAAGTAAAACTGCATACACAGCAGTTCCTGGTGATCAAATAGGTGTAGACACAGTAGCTAATATTGTAACAATTACTCTACCTGCAGGATCAGTTGGAGATGAAATAATTATTATGGACATATCAGCATCAAATGGTTTTGCAACTAACAAATGTGTTGTAGCACCGAACGGGTCAGAGAATATTCAAGGAAGTAATTCTTCAATAGATCTAACAACAAACAATCAATCAGTCACACTTTTTTACACTGGTGCTAGTAAAGGCTGGCAATTTAAGACTAATACAGCATAGGAGTAAAGGATGCGTACGAAAATTAAGTTTGCTCCTGGTATCGACAAACAAGACACTGCCGTTGGACCTGAAGGTCGTTGGGTTGATTCGGATAATGTTAGATTTAGATACGGACTACCAGAAAAAGTAGGAGCCTGGCAATCATTACTTACAGATTCTTTAGTAGGTGTTGCTAGAAAACAACACGCTTTTGTAGATAAAGAGGGAAATAGATATGTGGCTATTG
>WTGI01000081.1:1490-2087 GCA_011523635.1 Acidimicrobiia bacterium | reverse complement strand
CCCGCTTCGGAATCCGGGTGCCGAAGCGGGACGGGATCTCGGTGCACATGCCATCCGGCCCGTACTTCCAGCCGTGGTAGGCGCAGCGAAGGGAGTCGTCCTCCACCCAGCCGAGCGACAGGGCCGTCCCCCTATGCACGCACAGGTCGCGAAAGGCCCGGATCTCGCCGTCCAGCCGGACCAGGACAATCTGCTCGTCGAGCAGCGTGGCCGAGATCGGCTTGTCCTCGCCGAGCTGCGAGGCGTAGGCGACCGGATGCCAGTAGTCGGACAGCGCTTGGTAGAGACGCTCCTCGGCAGAGTGATCGAAGCGTATCTCGTCCTCGGTGACGCTGTACTGATCGGCAACGGTCACTTCGTCCTCCCATTCCCGCACGCGAATGCCCGGTCCGGCGCCGAGTCTACGAACCTGAGGCTCAGGACGTTACATACGGCGCGGCGTTCCTCAGGTTCAGGGCGTCATGGGTGGTGTTGTGTGCATCAGGTTGGGGGCCCGTGGTGTTCTTGAGGCGTAGGGCGTCATGGGTGGTGCGGTGTTCCTGAGGTTCAGGGCGTCATGGGTGGTGTTGTGTGCATCAGGTTGGGGGCCCGTGGTGT
>WTGI01000081.1:0-1390 GCA_011523635.1 Acidimicrobiia bacterium | reverse complement strand
CTTGAGGCGTAGGGCGTCATGGGTGGTGCGGTGTTCCTGAGGTTCAGGGCGTCATATATGGTGCGGTGTTCCTCGAGTTCGCACGGTGACCATCACACCCGGGGGTTTCCTCCTCGGTTGGTGTGGAAGGGTTACGATCATCGACCGGGACCCGCCGCGAGCTTGACGAATAGGGAGGGGTATGGGGGATCCGGTACCGCCACTGCGTTGCGACCTGCTTCTCGAGGGCGGGACCCTGGTGACCCTCGATCCGGCCCGGCCGGTGATCGAAACTGGCTATGTGGCGATCTCGGGCGAGCGGATCGTAGGAGTCGGCGAATCGGGCGCAGCCCCGGAGTACCTGGCCGATCGGGTGATCTCCTGCCGCGGCCGGTTGGTGATGCCGGGCCTGGTCGACTGCCACAACCACCTTTTCCAGTCGCTGGGACGTAGCCTGGGCGAGGGCCTGCCCGGCTGGGAATGGCTGAGCAGGTTCATGTGGCCGTACGCCGCCGCGATCACGCCCGAGGAGACGGTGGCGGCCGTGTACCTGGCGGCGGTGGAGGCCGCCCTGGCCGGTACCACCGCGCTGTTGGACCATCACTACGGCCGCACCGACTACGAGACCACCCTGGCGGTGGCGGCCGCCCTAGAGGAGGTCGGTCTCAGGGGGGTGGTGGCGCGGGGCGTCACCGGCGGCTACACGGCGCTGGCCGAGCGCCAGGGCCTGCCCCGGGAGGCCTTCACGGGCAGCGACCGGGACGAACTCGACACCACCGCGGCGTGCATAGAGGTCCGGCCTCCCGGTTCGCGGGTGGCGATCTGGCCCGGCCCGATCAACACCGTGTACACCGGCCAGGACCTGCTGGTCGCCGCGGCCGAGACGGCCCGCCGGTACGGGACCGGATGGCACACCCACCTCAGCGCTCCCAGGAGCGACCCCGATGTCTACCGGGAGGCATACGGGGTCCGTCCGGCCATCTGGCTCCATAGCCAGGGATTGCTCGGTCCCGATGCGGTGCTGGCCCACGCCACCTGGCTTGACGAGGCGGAGATCGAGGCCATCGGATCCACCAGTACCGCCGTGGTGCACTGCCCGATGTCCAACCAGTACGTTCCCTACGGGGTGATGCCCATGCGCCAGCTGCTGGACGCCGGCGCCACGGTAGGGATGGGCACCGACGGCTCCACCTGCGGCCATCGCCAGGACCTCTTCGAGAACATGAAGATGCTGGTGCTCATGCACCGGTTGGCCGAACTCGAACCCACCGCCTCGTCAGCCGCCGAGGCGTTGCGCATCGCCACCGTCGGCGGGGCTACGGCCCTCGGCATCGACGCGGGACGGCTGGTCCCCGGGGCGCTCGGCGACGTGATCGTGCTTGACGCCACCCGACCCCACCTCACCCCCGCC
>WTGI01000016.1 GCA_011523635.1 Acidimicrobiia bacterium | reverse complement strand
GGTAACCGTCGGGGCGGTGGGGGGCTCCATCCTGGGTGCCACCGTCGCCTACACCGGTGGGTGGGTCGACGCGGTGGTCCAGAAGGCCATCGAAGTCCTCCAGTCGTTCCCGCTCTTCTTGTTCGCCCTGGCCCTGTTCGCCGCACTCGGCGACAACACTTTCAATCTCGTTGTCGTCATATCGTCCATCAGCCTCCCTTGGTACGTGCGTGTCGTGCGGAGCGTGACTGCGCCGCTTCGGGAAGCGGAGTGGGTGAAGGCACTCCAGAACGCCGGTGCGAGCGGCCCCCGCATCGTTGTCCTGGAACTACTTCCCAACGCCACGAGCCAGGTGCTCGGCCTCTTCGCCCTCAGTACCGGCCTGGCTATCCAGGTGATCGCTGCCCTGGCGTTCATCGGGCTCGGCATCCAACCACCTTTCCCCGAATGGGGATCCATGATCAACACCGGTGCGCCGTTCCTGCTCCAGGGTGCGTGGTGGGTTTCGACTTTCCCGGGAGTCGCTGTGGTGCTGGTCGTGATCAGCCTCCATAGCCTGTCACGGTTCTTCGATGCAGAGACTCGCGGGATCGGATAAGGACGGCGCCATGCCAATGCGATACGGCCAGGTCGGAGTCTGAAGATGGGAGAGGTGGTCTCGCTCTCCGGGGCCAGGATCCGGATTGATAGGAGGGGCCTACCATCCCTCTATCCCGTTCAGAACGTGGATCTGTCCGTCGGCGCGGGGGATCGTACGGCACTCGTCGGTGAGTCCGGCTGTGGGAAGAGCCTCACTGCCCGGCTGCTGACCGGGCTGCTCCCTCGCAACGCGGTCCTGGAGAAAGGATCGGCCACGCTGCTCGGCCAGTTCGACCTACGGAAGGACTTCCCGGACGAGGTCCGGGGCCGCCGGGTTGCCATGATCTTCCAGGATCCGGTATCCGTGCTGGATCCAATGGCGGGAATAGGAACACAGATCGGAAGGGCGCTCGCGGCGGCGGGTGTCGGCAAGTCCGACCGGGGTCGCGCCGCGGTTGATTTGCTCGGCTCCTTGCACATCCCGGCGCCGGACGAGGTCGCTCGAAAGTACCCGCACCAATTGAGCGGCGGAATGTGCCAGCGTGTGGCCATCGCGATGGCGCTGGCGCCGAAGCCGGACCTGCTCATCGCCGACGAGCCGACCACCTCGCTGGACGTAACCACAGAGGTCCAGGTTCTCGACCTCCTCGAGGAGTACCTCGATAGTTCCGGCGCCAGCCTGATCCTCATCTCCCACGATCTGAACGTGGTGAAACGCCTGGCCGGCAGCGTGACCGTCATGTATGCCGGCCAATCGGTCGAGTATGGACCCATCGCCGACATTCTCAGTGAGCCCGCCCACCCGTACTCGCGCGATCTCGTGCGTAGCAGCGTGCTCAACCGAGGTGAATCCGCGTATTCGATCGCCGGCACGCTGCCCTCCATCGAGGAGGTCACGCCAACCTGCCCCTACCGGGCCAGGTGTAGCGAGGCTCGATCGCCCTGCTCGGATACGGTGCTCGGCCAGTCTCCTTCGGCAGATGGTTTCGTCCGGTGCCTCTTCCCTGTGAGGACGATGCCCGGAAACGGGGGCGGGGAACGGTAATGACCGACCGCGACTCCTCGATCGGGCCCCGGGACGACCGGATCAGCGCCGGGGCGGGCGCGGCATCCGGGCCTGTTGTGCTGAAGGTCAGGCGGCTGTCGAAGACCTACACCACGAAGCGACTCATCGGATCGGGCAAGGGGTACCAGGCCCTGTCGAACGTGTCGCTCGACCTCAGAGCCGGGGAGATACTCGGTGTGGTGGGCGAGAGCGGATGCGGTAAGTCCACGCTGGGCAAGGTCATCGCAGGTGTGGAGACCACTGCCGCCGGAAGCGCCGAAGTGGGTGGCCAACCCTTGGATCTCGCGCTGGGCGCCCGAACGCGTGACCAGCGACGCCAGGTGCAGTTCGTGTACCAAAGCCCGCGGGGCTCCTTCAACCCGGCGAGGCGTGTGGGTGCGGCGCTGCGCTACAACGCAAGGCTGGCCCGGGAGGTCACGGGAGAACCGCTGGAAGGATCTCTGGAGCGGGCGGTCACGTCGGTCGGTCTCGGTATGCAGCATCTGGACCGATACCCGCACGAGTTGAGCGGCGGCCAGCTCCAACGGCTCTCGATCGGACGCGCGCTGATCACCCGACCGGACATCGTGTTCCTCGACGAGCCGACCTCGTCCCTCGACGTGTCGGTTCGGGGCGAGATCCTCAACCTGCTCACGGGCCTGCGCGGGTCGATGGGGCTCTCGATGATCCTGGTGAGCCATGACCTCGATGTCATCTCCTACGTAGCAGACCGCATCCTGGTGATCTACCTGGGCCAGATCGTCGAGGAAGGGACCGCTTCCGACATCGTGGCCCGGCCCGCCCATCCCTACACACGGGCGCTGCTCACGGCCAGCAGCCTGCCGGATCCTGCCGAGCCGCTCGAGCTCGCGGTCGACGCCCGTGATGCGTCTGTCGTACCGACCGGTTGCCGCCTTGCCCCCCGCTGCCCGCTCGCCGAGGCGCGGTGCTCGGAACCCCAGCATCTCGTGGCGTCTGATGGAAGATCGGCACGGTGCTGGAAGGCCGAGTCGGCGCTATAGGGGGGTGCTGAAAAAGACGGGGATTGGTTGGCCCGCGATGCTCGTACCTGGGGTTTATTTCTGGCTATCGGGCCAACGGGACGTTTTCAGTACCCTCCTAGGAGCATTCAGAACAAGCGCCCGCCGGTGACCCTGAGTTCCGCTCCCGACACGTAGCTCGCATCCGGCGACAGGAGCCAGGTGACGGTCGCAGCCACCTCATGGAGGTCCGGGAACCTCCCTAGAGGGGTCCGGGACAGGTAGTCGGCTCGGGTTTCGTCAGTGGTGCCGGCGGTGAGCGGTGTGGAAGCGAACGAGGGAAGGATGGCGTTGACCCTCACTCCGAGCGGTCCGAGTTCGTTGGCCGCGACACGTGTGGCGCCAACCAGCCCCGCTTTGGAAGACACATATGCTGACTGGCCGGGGTTGGATCCGTACGCCGCCAGGCTGGAGATGTTGACGATCGCGCCTGTGACGTTATCCGGGCGCCGGCTCTCACCGGCGACCCAGTGTCTTGCGAACAGGCTCATGGCGGCTATCGCAGCTATCAGGTTCACCTCGATGACCTTGCGCACGCGATCGAATGACATGTGGACAAGCGGATCGGAGGCCCCCATGCCGGCACAGTTGACGAGCGCGGTCGGAGTGGCTGCCAGCCGGGTTACCTCTTCGAAAGACCACTCGAGATCGCCCGTGGACGTTATGTCGGCGCCCAGCAGCAATCCGGGGAATCCATGGTCGGTTCGGGAAGCGACGACGTCGGGGAGATCGAGTCCTGCGACCGTCCAACCGCCGGCCCGTAACGCCTCGCAGATCGCCCTGCCCATGCCGCCGAGCGCGCCCGTCACGATGACAACCCGCGCATCCCCTGCCCCGGTCGATGGGCCGTCGCCACCCGGGACGATCACTTTCACGCCGGCCCACCCGCGTATTCGATCAGGCGGCGCGCGTTGCCGGAGAGGATCTTGCGGAGCGAGTCCTCGGGCCAGCCGAGACTGACATACCTCTTCCATGCATCGAGGGGCTGGAAGGGGAAGGCGCTGGCGTAGATCACCTTGTCGGAGATCAGCGTCCCGGCTGCGTCCCGGAACACGTGCGCGCCGGGGTGGAAGGCGTAGATGGAGGCTTCGAGATAGATGTTGTCGTTCCGGTAGGCCGTGGCCACCAACTCCTCCGAGCGGGGCCAGCATCCATGCGCGATGACCAGGCGCAGATCCGGGAAGGTGCGGGCTATCCGTTCGAACGGTCCCGGGTTCCCGTAGAACTGACCTACGAAGGGTCCGACAGTGAGGATGGCGACCAGCTTGTTGGCGGCCGCGAACTCGAAGATGGGGAACATGACCGTGTCGTCGTCCCATCCGAGCGGCTGGACGGCGAGGGGATCCCCCGGAGGATCGAGCGCGATGCCGATGTTTCTGCTGTCCGCGGCCGCGGCGGCAAGTTCCGCCTCCCGCTCTGGGGAGTGCGGGTCGATCCCGTAGGCGGTGAACAGGAGACCACCGGTCCCCGCAGCCGTCTCTCTCACGTAGTCATTGCTTAGGCGTGCCCAGGCGCTGCGGCGTCCCGTGAACACGCCCATCTCGATGTTCTGCCGTCGGGCCTCGTTCGAGAAGTACTCCAGCGGCACGGGTGCCGGCTCGGGTATCCCGAACCGGCGCCACAGCAGTGCGTAACCCGGTCCGGTGTACAGATTCATGTACTCCGTGGTGTTGGGTCGGACACGGAAGTCGATGACCTTCATCCTGTGCTCCTATCGTCGGCTGGTTGTTTCGACATTTCCATCCTCCACCGATCAGGTCATCCCACGTTCGCGCCGCCATCCACCATCAGGGATACGCCTGTCATGTAGCCTGACGCTTCATCGAGCAGGAACAACACCACCGCGGCCACATCTTCGGGCACCCCGACCCTGTTCATCGGTACCGATCCGGCCATTCGCTCGATCCACTGCTCCGCTGAAAGCCCATCGGCTTCGAACCCGGTCCTCGACATGGGTGTCAGGATCGGTCCGGGAAGCACGCAGTTGACGCGAATGCCGCGATCGGCCAGTTCGACTGCGGCCGAACGCGTCAAGCCTTCGACTCCGCCCTTGGCTGCGCTGTATGCGGACATCCCGGCCATGCCCTTGCGCGACAGAACGGAACCTACGAGAACGATAGAGCCACCGCCCGACTCGGCCATGGCAACGGCGCAGGCTTCCAGCAGCCAGTAGGACCCCAAGAGGTTGACGTTGACAATTGCCCTGACACGGTCCCATTGCGAAGCACCGATCGCTTGCCGGGCCGCCGCTCCACCGATCCCGGCGCATGTGGCGAGACCATCGATCCTCTCGACCCGGCTCCTCACGTGGGCGACCGCCCTCTGAACGGCGACGGGATCTGCTGTGTCGCACTCCACGAACAGCACCCGGTCGGCGCGAAGCTGGTCTTCAGGTGGCTGCTGGAGGTCGAGGATTGCGACAGACCGGCCTCTGTCCTGCAAGCCCTCCACCACCGCCCTCCCGATACCCGACGAACCCCCGCTGACAATGGTCGTACCGGGTGGAGATGTCATCTTTCGCAGCTCGGCCGCAGGTTCGAACAGGGGTCGAACGACAGTGAGGGCTCGGCATCACGAGGCCCGAAGATATTCAGGTTGCGGGAGCTCTTGGAAGGGGGCCTGAGTCGAAGGTCGATGATCATGCGCGACGATCCTTCTCAGCACTGATGTACGGTTAGCGTATCATGTTGTGCTGCAACCCGTTCGACCGGCCCATGCCGCGGTCATGCGACCACACGCCACGTGACCACGGGGCCGAGTGCCTAGCCCGCCGGAGTCGCTACCGATGCCCCTACGGAGCAAGCGAGTCCGGCCCGCTCCGGCATTGATGTGGTCTATAATCCTGGGTATCGGTAGGTTGCTGATCGGGTGAAGGAGTCGGTATGGCGACAATCGAACTCGACCATGCGGTTTGCATCGTCTCGGGCATGTGCGCCTCGGTGGCGCCTTCCCTGTTCAGGGTTGCGGACGACAGCAGCGAGATAATCGTGCTCCAGGCGAACGTTCCCGATGATCTCCTCGACGAGGCCATGAACGCGGAAGTGTGTTGTCCGGTCGAGGCGATCCAGGTCGTGACCGGATAGGAGTCTGCTGAGCTGTCGGGGTGCTGCGCCGGCCACGCCCGACCGGATGAGGGAGGTGACGGTGGTACAGATCACTGCCGAACTCGATGAGACCCAGGGGAATACCCAACTCGATGTGGCGGGGGAGGCGAAGCTCTACGAGCAGCTTCGCAACTTCTGGCATCCGGTGGCCTTCTCCGAGGATCTGAAGGACGAGCCCCACCAGGTGACCCTGTTCGAGACCCGCCTGGCTGTGGCCCGCCTGGACGGTAAGCCCTACGTATTCGACGACATCTGCCGTCACCGGGGCTCGGCGCTCTCTCTAGGCCGGATCGACGGTTGCTACCTGCGGTGCGCCTACCACGGCTGGGCCTACGACAAGGAGGGGACCGTGGTCGACATCCCGGCCCGGCCCGAACTCAACGGCAAGCTCAAGGCCCAGCTCCCGGTTTACCCAGCGGTCGAGTCCGGCGGCCTGGTGTGGACCTGCATGGGCGACGAGCCGCCGGTATTCCCTCCCGCCGTCCTGCCGGAACTCGACGATCCCGAGTTCCGGATCATGCGCTGGGAACCCTACGAGTGGGACTGCTCCGTGGGCCGGCGGCTTGAGAACTACTTCGACTTCTCCCACTTCGCCCATGTCCATCACGGCATCCTGGGGGATAGGGACAACGCGGTCATCGCCGATTACGAGGCCTACCGGCAAGGCGGGGAGATCAAGATCAACGCCGGCCCCTTCCTCGAGTACACCGACAACCCCAAGAACTCGATGGTGGCCACGGAGGGCGAGACATACGACGCGTGGAAGCGCTACCGGGTGTTCATGCCCAACGCCATGTGGCTGGACAGCTCGGCCGGTCCCGACGAGAGCTACATCTTGTTCGTGGCGGTGGCGCCGGTGAACCGCAAGCGGACGCGGTGCTTTACATTCGTGGCCCGCAACTTCGCGTACGACATGGACGAGGAGTTCGATCAGATGCAGCGGGTCATCCTCGCCCAGGACAAGCCCGTAGTCGAGTCCCAGCGTCCCGAGGAGCTCCCGGTGGAGTTGACCGCGGAGATGCATGTGAAAGCGGCCGACCTGGGCACCGTGATCTACCGGCGCTGGCTGATGGAGATCGCCGACGGGAAGATCGAGTTAGCACCCACCGCGTGACCCGCCGGCCTGCCGTCGTCATCGTCGGGGCGTCCCTCGGCGGTTTCCGCACTGCGCATGCCCTGCGGCGTCTCCGGTTCGACGGACGGATCATCCTGGTGGGGGACGAGCCCCACCTGCCGTACGACCGTCCGCCTCTTTCCAAGGAGGTCCTGACGGAGGAGAAGGGACCGGACGATACGTACTTCCGTGCGGCGGACTTCTTCGATGAGCAGGGCATCGAGTTGAGGCTCGGCTCGCCCGCGGTGGGCCTGGACGGGGAGGAACGCACCATCACCCTCGCCACCGGCGAGCAGCTGGGGTACGAAGCAGCTGTCGTCGCCACCGGCGCCCGGCCCCGGCGCCTCCCTGGTACGGACGGCCTGCCCGGTGTCCATGTGATGCGCACCCTGGACGACTCCGCATCCATCCGGTCGGCTCTCGACCGTGCGAGGCATGTGGTAGTGGTCGGGGCGGGCTTCATCGGCAGCGAGGTGGCGGCCAGCGCTCGAAACCGGGGGGCGGCCGTGACGGTTCTCGAGGCGGCCGGCCAGCCTCTGGTGGCGGCGGTGGGTGCCCACGTGGGGCTGCGCTGCGCGGCCCTACACGACCTCTATGGGACCGAACTCCGGTGCGGCGCCGGAGTGGAGGGCATCGACCGGACCCCCGACGGCCTGGCGGTCCGCCTCGCCGGCGGCACCGCGGTCGGGTGCGACCTGGTAGTGGTCGGAATCGGGGTGATTCCCAACGTCGAGTGGCTGGAGGACTCGGGGATCGACACCGATCGGGCGGTGCGATGCGACCGGTACATGCGCACCTCGTTGCCCGGTGTGTACGCGCTGGGCGACCTGGCCTCCTGGTACAACCCCCGGTACGGGGAGCGGATGCGCGTGGAGCACTGGACCAACACGGTCCAGCAGTCCACGACCGTGGCCCGCAACATCGTGGCCTCGCTGTCCGACGGGGATCCGGTCGCCTATGACGGCATCCCGTACTTCTGGTCCGATCAGTACGGGCACCGCCTGCAGCTGGTGGGCCGAGCATCGGGAGACGAACCGGTATTCGTTCACGATCCGCCCGATAGCCCCGCCATGATGGCCCTTTACCGCGACGGGGACCGGCTGGGAGGCGCGTTCGCCATCGACACGGTTGGTCCCCTCATGCAGATGCGCAGCCTGCTGGTCCGCAACGCCGGCTTCGGCGAGGCGCTCGAGTTGGCAGCCGAACTCGCGTAGCCAGCCAGGAGCCGCCGGAGCAATGCGGCGGATCAACGCTCTCGGGAGCGACGATCGGTGCTCAGTAGACCACGAGGGTGTCGAATGAGTGGAACGCCAACTCCCTTCCCGCTTCGAACTGATCGATGGGGAACCAGTAGACGACTTCGACGCCGACGCCATCCGACACGTGAGCCAGCCAGGAGAATGCCTCCTGGCCCGACACACCCTCGAACAGGACCGCAGGGACACCCTGGGCAGTCGTGACGGTCTCGCTCGTCAGGTCGGCGACGCCCGTTTCGATGAACCAAGGCTCCAACATGTCGGCGTATTCGGCCTGGGACAACCCGGCGAACTCCCAGGCATAGACGATTACGGTCCCGTTCCCGCTGGGATCCGACGCCCTGAAGATCTCGGTCTGTTCCGTGTCGGGCTCATCTTCTGTCCAACCCTGCGGCGTCTGCACCTCGAAGTACCCTTCCGGGTCCACGAAGATCGGCCCCAAGGGCACTTCTGCCGGCTCCGCCGATGTCGGTTCATCCGAGGGCGCCTCTGCCGGCTCCGACGGTATAAGATCACCCAGCGTCGCGTTGCCGGCGGCATCCTCGGCCCAGATGGCGTAGTAGTAGTCTTCAGGCTCGCCAGACTCGTCCTCGAACTCGAGGAACTCGAACCAGAAGCCCGGTTCCTGGACGAGAGTCACCAACCCGTCGGCGGTATGGAACCAGTAGTCCTCTTCCGAGTCCTCAAGGTTGAATCCGAAATTGTAGAACTGGACCTTGTCCCCGGGGGATAGCCGGAAAACAGCCCTGTCGTACTGGACGCTGCCTTCTTCATCATTGGGGCCGGTATAGAGGATCTGGTAGGTCTGTATGAAGTGGTTGGATATCTCCCAAACCTCGCCGTCGTCTGTGACGACGAGAGTCAGCCGGGCAAGGTCGTACGGGTGCTCGTAGCCGCTGTAGTCCTTACCCGCCTGGTAGTAGTCGATGTAGGCATCAAAGAGGATGTATTCGGTGCCACCTAACTCCAGACGGTTGGACAAGAACGCGGGTATCCAGGCGGTTTCCCTTCCCGGGTCATACTCCACCGTAAACCACACCTGGGACCACGCCGGGGCGAAATAGACATCCTCATCCTCGGTGGCATGGGCTTCTTCCTCGGCAACCACCATGAAATAGTCTTCAACTGTCCCGTCCTGATTCTCGATCGGCTGGACAAACCCGTACATCGTGGTAACCGAGGCCAGGTATCGGTCACGGACGGCGGCGAGTGTTCCCTCCGCATCCCAATACTCCGCCTCGATCACCGGCGGTTCCGTGTCGGCTAGCCGAAAGTCCTCGTACACGCTCTGAAAGTCCCGCCAGGCGTCACTGACTTTGTATGCCGAGTACCGGGCGTCCGTGAGTTCCGGGGCATCGATGGCCACGCCATGGGAATCGGGCCTGGTGCCGTCGTGCGCAGAGTGGACGACGAACCGGTCTATGGCATCTATCAGCCGATCCAGATCCGCCTCCATCCCCGTGTCCGGCAGATGGTCCGCCAGCAGGCGGGTGAAATGCATCAGGTCCATGGAAGCCCGGTAGTCATCCCGTAGGGAGACTGCATAGGATCGGGCCTCTGTTTCGGCGGCGATCAGGCCTTGGGCAAACTCCTGGCTGTTGAACACCCGGCCGGTCAAGGTAGAGATCACCGGATCCAGGGCGGCCACCAGATTGGGGTACTCGCTCAGATCCAGCAATGAAAGCGTCTTACCCGTGGTTGGTTCGTCGTGCACGTCCAGGACGAAGTTGTCGACCATTCGCCTTCCGGCCTCGACGATGCTGTCCTCCTCGGCGAACGCTTCGACCACGGCACTCCAGAGCCATCCATGTCCCGGTTCCAGTTCCTCCGATGCGATCATGTAGCGGCCATGAGGTTCGATCACCTTCGCCACCTCCACCGTGGCCATGAGGCAGGCGTCGAAGCCGATCAGGTCGAAGATGCCCGCCTGGCTGCCACTGAACGCATTGGCGATCTCATCCATGTCCAGCGAATCCAGGTTGAAATTCGAGTCGCCCCCGAATCCGAAGTAAGTGTTCCCGTGGTCCCAGAAAACCAGAAACCTCTGGTCGAAGTTCACGTACCCGTCTCTTAGGTAGTCCAAGAAGAGCCTGAGTGAGCTCTCGTCGCCCATGTTGGCTCCGTCGGCTGTGTACAGATAGGCGTCGGGACCGGTCTCGTTGCCGAACTCCCGGTCAACGGAGTCCGACATGATCTGGGAACCGCTGGCGATCTTCATGCCCCTCCACCCGTCCTTGTCCGCACCCCCGAATGCGACGACGATTTCGAGGTCCTCCGGGTTGGAGAGACCGGTGTAGCCGGCAACCAACTCTCGAAAATCTGTAGTGCCATAGTTGCCTCCGTCCTCCAGGTCACTGCCCACCATGTATATGGCCAGTAACTTCCGCCCCGTCCCGTCTATCAACCCGACCCCGTCGACCGCGGCCGGCGCGATGTACTCGGTCAGAGTGCCGGGATCGTCGGAGAATCCCCGCTTGGCCGGGGTCGACCACTCTGATCCGTCTTGAGACTCCGGCTCGGCAGCCGATGTGGTCGTCGTTGTGGTTGGCTTAGGGGGTGTGGTGGTTGTCGTGGTGGTCGGTGCAGGAAGGGTGGTCGTCGTTGTCGCAGGGGGAGGGGCGAGAGTGGTGGTCGGGGCGGTTGTCGACTCCGGAGCAGTAATTGTCTCCGAGGTGGACGGTGACTCACCGGAACATCCGGCAAGCAGCGCGACCACCAGGGTCAGGCATGTCGCCACCCGCCGAATGGCTATCACATCAAATCCCGTGGCTCGGCCGTGGTCCCCGGATCATGCACAATGCGTCATTCTAGGGCTCCGCCGAGTGAACGGTGTATGAATGCCACGAGATGCCGCTGCCCCTCGATGCCTCCAGCGAAACGCCAGTGGAAGATGTCAACGCGGAGCACGTCACACCCGGTCGGTAGCTTGAGGTCATGACTGCAACACGCGATACCGGTTCGGGACTCTGGCTGGCCTTCGAGTCGACTGGAGGCTGTCTCGTCTACGCCGAACCCCCGGTGTCCGTCCACTCGGTGGAGGAAGCCCGCCGCACCATGGTAAGGACCGCCGGGGAGGTGCTGGAGGAACGCAAGCCTGCATGTCCTGATCCCGCCTACTTCCTGTTCCCACGCGGAGGGGACCGCGGTTGGGACGACCTGGTCCGGTGCGAGTCCTACCGCTGCTACGACCCGAGCGTTCCGGAAGAGGGCATGGAGGTCTCTTACACGCTATATGAGGAGGGAGGTCTGGAAGGAGTCGGCGGGCTGATGTGGACCTATGGCGTCCACCTGACGGTCAAGGGATCTCCCGAGATCTGGGATCACCCCGCCGATGTGCCCTTGGGTCTCGACCTTCTCGATGACTAGCCGGATCGAGCCGCTAGTACAGTCACCCGCTGGTGCATCCAATCCCGAGGAGGGTGATTTGGCGCGAGCAGGCAACGAGGTCGACCAGGTGCGGATCGGTGTGATCGGCGCCAGTCCACCAGGCTTCGGGGACCGGGCCCACCTGCCGGCTATCCGGTCCGCTGACGGTCTGGCGCTTGAAGCTGTGTGCACCACCCGCGAGTCCACCGCCCGCGCCGCGGCCGAGAAGTGGGGCGCTCGCAAGTGGTACTCGAACGTCGAAGACCTGTGCGCTGACCCTGATATCGATCTTGTCACGGTGGCGGTCCGTCCCAGGCTCCATTACCCGCTCACGATGGCGGCTCTCCGGGCCGGGAAGCCGGTGTACTGCGAGTGGCCCCTTGCTCTAAACACCGGCGAGGCTCTCGAGATGGCGGCGCTGGCGCAGCGGGCCGGGCTACCCACCGCGGTCGGTCTGCAAGGACGGTTCGCCCCGGCCGTGGCCTGGGCTCGCCGGCTGGTCGCGGAGGGGGCGGTCGGCAAGCCCCTGTCCTTCGTGGTCTCCCAGATGCTCTCCAAGTTCGAGGTCGACTCCGACCGCTCCTGGTTGGTGCGCCACGAGGAGGCCAGCGGCGCGCTGTTCGTGGCCTTCGCGCACGTGGTGGACTCCGTCCGGATGATCCTGGGCGATGTGGAGTCCATCTGCGCCCGCCAACTCACCCTCTCACCGGCCGGGGTCTACTCCGAGGGCGGGACCTTCGAGTGGAGGACGGCCGACACGGTGATGGCCATGGCCGAACTGTCCGGTGGCGTGGTCGGTACCGCTTACGTTTCCAACACCACCTCCCCGCCCCAGGGATACTCGCTGCGGATCATCGGCGAGGACGGCCAGATGCTCCTGGAAGCACCTTCCTACTACCAGTTCAGCCCCGTCAGGGTGTCGGCCGGACCGCTCCAGGTCTCGGTCGGCCGGAAGGACTCCGACCGTCTGGAGGAGGTGGAGATCCCCGCCGAGCACTTCTCGCAGCTGCCCGTCACCGAGGGGCACTCCGCCTACAACGTGGCCCGAGCCCTCACCACTTTCGCCGGGGCGATCCGGGAGGGCCGCCGCTTCCGGCCCGACTTCCGGGATGGGGTGGTTCTCCACCGCCTGCTGGACGCCGTCATGACCTCCGGCGAGGAGGGCAGCTGGGTCAGCTGTACCTAGCCCGATTCGGGAAGAACGCGAAAAACGCGGCGACCGGGCTCCGCCCGCCGGGCCCTCCCCCAC
>WTGI01000077.1 GCA_011523635.1 Acidimicrobiia bacterium | reverse complement strand
CTGACCGGCCGGTGGATCGCCCGTTTCTGATGCCTATAGAGGATGTGTTCTCTATCACGGGTCGTGGAACTGTCGTGACCGGGAAGGTCGAGGCCGGCATCGTGCGAGTGGGGGATCCTGTGGAGGTGGTGGGGATTCGGGAGACGCGCCGTACGGTGGCTACCGGGGTGGAGATGTTCCGAAAGTTGTTGGATGAGGGCATGGCCGGCGACAACGTCGGTGTCCTACTCCGTGGTGTTGGCAAGACCGAGGTAGAACGGGGCCAGGTGCTGGCCACACCGGGGTCGATCACCCCCCACACGGGCTTCGAAGCACAAGTCTATGTGCTTACTAAGGACGAGGGAGGGCGGCACAACCCGTTCTTTTCGGGCTACCAACCCCAGTTCTACTTCCGTACCACCGACGTGACGGGCACCGTCACCCTCCCCCACGGGGTGGAGATGGTCATGCCCGGCGACAACACCACCATGACGGTCCAACTGGGCTCCGCCATCGCTATGGACGAAGGCCTCCGCTTCGCTATCCGAGAAGGCGGACGCACCGTAGGAGCAGGCACCGTCACCAAAATCATCGAATAACCAGAGAACCAGGTCGGAGAACCGGACAGCGGGAGGGCCGCCATGGCCAAGAAAAAGGGAAGCCGCATCAAGATCACCCTTGAGTGCACCGAGGCGAGGGCCGAGGGAAAGCCCCCGTCGCGTTACATCACCACCAAGAACCGGACCAATACCACCGGACGGCTCGAGCTCAGGAAGTACAACCCCTTCCTGCGGCGCCACACGCTGCACCGCGAAACTCGGTAGGCCATAAAGATATGACGGGCCTGGGGGACCTGGCCGGTCGCACCTACGGGCCGTCGCGGTTCGGGGTCACCAGGGCCCAGGCGGCCGCATACGTGGCGGCGTGCGGCGACGATCCGGAGCGCTGGCACTCCCATGCTCCGCCCTCGTTCGCGGGGGCGGTTCTCTTCAAGGTGGCCACCTCCTTCCTGGGCGATCCGAACGTGGCATCCCATGCCCGCCTGCTCATCCACGGTGAGCAGACATTCATCTGGCGCCGGCCCTGGAGGATCGGCGCCGACCTGGCCATCACGGCCCGGGTCGACCGCCTCCGGGAGCGGGCCGGCACCGCCTTCGTCACCTTCGGCGCCGAAGTCGTCGACTCCGCGGGCCGGACGGTGCTGTCGTCACGTTCGTTGTTCCTCATGTCCCCGGAGAGTCCACCCGGAGGGACTGCTTCCGAGCGTTCCGAGCCGGCGGCGGAGGCGCGCCGGGCCAACTCCGTTCCCCGGGCGGAGCCCCTGCCCGCCGTGGGCGAATCCCTCACGCCGCTGGCCAAGTCGGCCTCCCGGATCGACCTGGTGCGGTACGCCGCTGCCAGCGAGGACTTCAACCCCGTCCACTGGGACCACCTGCGGGGGGTCGAGTCGGGAGTGGGCGGTGTCATCTGCCACGGCCTGCTGATGGCCGCCTGGGCCACCCAGCCGGCCGCTGCATCCTCGCCGGGGCCCCACCCTCTGGCCAGGGCCCGTTTCCGGTTCCGTCGGCCCCTGTATCCCGACCAGGCTGCCCTGGTCACCACCATGGTGAAGGATCGGGATGAGCGGCGGACCGTCCTCAGTTCGAAGGTTTCGTCCGAAGCGGGGGATCACGTCTCGGCTAGCATCGAGATGCAGGCAGCCGACAGGAGCGGGTAGGAGGGTGCAGGACCGCCGGTTCGAATCCGATGTGCTCGAGTTGGTGGACCGGTCGCGCAAGGGCGACCGGGATGCCTTCGGAGAGCTGGCCCGGCTCCATCAACACGAGGTCTACACGCTGGCCGTCCGGTTGGTCGGTGATCGAACCCTGGCTGCCGACGTCACCCAGGAGGCGCTGATCCGGGCGTGGAGGGCCATCGGGCGTTTCCGGGGTGATTCGAGCTTCTCCACCTGGCTGTACCGGATCACGGCCAACGTCGCCTGGACGCTCAAGGGACGGGCGGCTCGCCAGCGCACCTACCAGCTCGACGCCATGATCGTCCAACCCCAGGCGAGCGACCGCGGCAATCCCGAGGTGGCGGGGGAGCGGACCGAGCTGCGCGCCCGGCTCAGTGCGGCGCTCGCAGAGCTGGCGCTGTCCCAGCGCACCGTGGTGATCCTGAAGGACGTCTACGGCTGGTCACACAAGGAGATCTCCGAAGCGCTGTCGATTTCGGTGACCGCCTCCAAGGTGCGGCTGCACCGCGCTCATCTCCGGTTGCGGGAGCTGCTGAAGGAGGCGAATTGAGCCGCCTGGTGAACCGAGCCGGCCTCGATCGCGTCCCGCGGGTCGCCACCTGCGGTCTGACCCGGCTCGTGCTCCACGGCGCCGAGTCGGGCGGGATAGACCTGCCTCCGGTGATGGAGCGACATCGGAGGGGATGCCTGTCCTGCCAGGCGGCCACCGCCCGCCAGCGGAGGATGCTGGCCGAGTTGGGCGCGCTGCGAACCGAGGTCGAGCCGGTGCCATACGACATGACGGCCGGCCTGGAGTATCCGGCCGAGGTGGGCACCGACCACCCCTCGGCACAACGCAGATCCACCAATCGAAGAACCACAACCGCCGTGGCGTCGGCGGTTTCGATCGCCGCCATAGGCGTGGTGGTGCTGGCCCGCCGGATGAGATCACCCGATATCTAGGAGCCGACCCAAAGGCTGGAAGCGGCCGCGACGACCGGACCGGGTCGTGAGGTGTCTAAACTAGGGCAGACCTGTTCGTATACTCCCTGCGGCAGCCGAGGGGCGTAGCTCGAAGTTGGTTAGAGCGCCGGTCTCCAAAACCGGAGGTTGGGGGTTCGAGTCCCTCCGCCCCTGCTCGACTCGTTCACTGCGGCTCTCGTCGCAGTATCCACAACAAAAGGCAGCAGAAAAATGAACCGCGAGATGCGTCGCATGGCCGAGCGGGAAGAGCGGCGCAACAAACAGCAGGGTGACCGGCGTCGTTCGCCGATTGCGGGTGCGCCGGGTGGCGACGGGTCGGTGGCCGGTCGCTGGGGCCGGCTGGTCCAGTTCCTGCGCGAGGTGCGGGTGGAGTTGAGCCGCGTCAACTGGCCAAACCGGCGGCAGATGATCGCATTCACTACCGTGACCGTCATCACGACCGGCGTTCTGACGGGTTACGTATTCCTGGTGGACCTGGCCCTCAGCCGATCGGTCCTGGCCGGGATCAGAGCCCTGACAGGTTGATCATGGCGGAACGGGCAGCAACGCAGCAGGATGAAGCTCCCGCCGAGCAGGGAGATCGCGAGGCATCGTCGCTCGGTTCGCTGGGAGCGGCTTTCCTGAGTGCGGGCTTCCTGGCCGATGGATCCCGTGATGAGAACGAGCCGGAACCCCCCGAGGAAGCCCCCCGCCCGGAGGTTGCGGAGACCGAGACCCCGCCCGAGCCCGAGCTGAAGGCGCCGGTTGCGAAGACTCCGGCGGACGGAGCCAAGACCGCCGCCACTCAGGAACTGGTTCCCGAGTTGGTGGAGGAGGATCCGATCAGCCCCTACGACAAGCGCGGGTCCTGGTACGTGATCCATGCCTATTCAGGTCACGAGAAGAAGGTTCGCGCCAACCTCGACACCCTCAAGACCTCCCAGCACCTGGAGGGGAGCATCTTCGAGGTGGTCATCCCCACCGAGAAGGTGGTCGAGATCAAGGGGGGCCGCAAGGTCGAGGTGGAGCGGCGCATGTTCCCCGGCTACCTCCTGATCCGGATGTACGACGACACCCATACCTTCAACGTGGTGCGGAATACCCCCGGAGTCACCTCGTTCGTGGGTAGCGGGATGGGAGGCGGATTCCAGCCCACCCCCTTGTCGCGCCGCGAGGTGGAGCGTTTCCTCGGTCTCAAGAGAGAGGCGGCCAAGAAGGCCCCGAGGTTCCGCCCGGCGTGGGAGATCGGAGAGACGGTGCGGGTGTCGAAGGGACCCTTCGCCGACTTCAACGGCGTGGTGGAGAACATCAACGTCGACCAGCAAAAAGTCACCGTGCTGGTCGAGATCTTCGGCCGGGACACGCCGATGGAACTGGATTTCGAGGACATCCAGAAGCAGTAGCGCCACGACCATCCGGACCGAGACCGGACCGCCAAGACGAGAGATACGAAGGACAGACCGACCATGGGCAGAAAAAGGGTTGCAGCCATCCTGAAGGTTCAGATCCCGGCCGGCGAGGCGAGCCCGGCGCCGCCCGTCGGGCCCGCCCTGGGCCAGTACGGCATCAACATCATGGAGTTCGTCAAGTCCTACAACGATGCCACCCGGGCCCAGGTGGGCACCATCGTTCCGGCCGAGATCACCATCTACACCGATCGGTCGTTCAGCTTCGTCACCAAGTCACCTCCCACGGCGGTCTTGCTCCGGCAGGCCGCTCGGGTGGAGAAGGGCTCGGCGGAGCCGCACCGGGAGAAGGTTGCCACCTTGTCCAGGGACCAGATCAGGCGGATTGCCGAGACCAAGCTTCCCGACCTGAACACGGACGAGATCGAGGCCGCCATGAACATCGTGGCCGGCACCGCCCGGTCGATGGGAATCATCGTCTCCGACTGACCACTACGACAACCGAACACCGATGGGAGAGCCACCGCGAGGGTGGCTCGCTATGACCACAAGGAGGAACCCTATGTCTAGCAGGGGCAAGCGCTACGACCGGCTCTCCGCCGCATACGACAAGTATCACCATTACGAGCCGCTCGAGGCAGTGCGCATGGTGAAGGCTTCCGCCGCCGCCCGCTTCGACGAGACCATCGAGGCGGTGATGAAGCTGGGGATCGATCCCCGCAGGGCCGACCAGCTGGTACGGGGCACGGTGGTGCTCCCCCACGGAACGGGCAAGGCAGTTCGCGTCGGCGTGTTCGCGGTCGGTGACCTGGCCACCGAGGCCGAGGAGGCGGGAGCCGAGGTGGTCGGTGGCGACGAACTGATCGAGTCCATCGCCTCGGGCGGGGACATAACCTTCGACGTGGCCATCGCCTCGCCGGACATGATGCCGAAGGTGGGTCGCCTCGGAAGGATCCTGGGACCTCGGGGCCTGATGCCCAACCCGAAGGCCGGGACCATCACCCGAGACCTGGCTCGGACGGTCGGGGAGTTCAAGGCCGGCAAGATCGAGTACCGCAACGATCGCTATGGCAACGTGGCCGCTCCCATCGGCAAGGCCTCCTTTGACGAAGCGCTCCTTCACGACAACCTGATCTCCCTGGTCTCCGAGCTGTTGCGGGTGAAGCCGGCCGCTTCCAAAGGCACCTATCTGAAGGGACTGTCCATCTCCGCCACCATGGGTCCCGGGATCAGGGTGGACGTGTCGAAGGTGGACCGCCTGGCGGCTTAGAGACTGGCGTCAAGCCGGCGTGGCCGCTACACTGCCGCCGGTTTCCCGGCTCAGAGCCGGGAACGTTTGGCCGTAGACAGCCGGTACCCGTCACGGGTGTAAAGCAATCCGGGAGGATTCGCCTGCCGAGGTCGGATCGAGGCATCCGTCTCGGTTCCTCCTTGCTGTCCCTGTGCGCCATTCCGGCGCGTGCGGCCGACCGCCAGCAAAGTCGTGGGACGGCCCGCGACCCGCAATCCAGCGGAGGAACTCATGCCACGACCCGACAAGGTCCGGGCTGTTGAAGACATCAAGGGTTACTTCTCGGCCTCGTCCTCATCGTTCCTGACCGAGTACCGCAGCCTGCCGGTGGCGGACCAGCAGGAGCTTCGCCGGAGTCTCAAGGAAGCCGGGGCACGATACCGGGTCCTGAAGATGACGCTCACCAAGCGAGCCCTCCACGATCTCGGCCACGCCGACCTCGATGAGTGGCTCACAGGACCGACCGCCGTGGCGTTCGTCGAGGACGATCCGGTACTGGCCGCCAAGGCACTGGTCGCCTTCAGCCGGGACCACGAAGGCCTGGTCATCAAGGCCGGCATGCTCGACGGCCGGGCCATCGGGCCCGATCAGGTGGCGCGCCTCGCCACCCTGGACAGCCGGGATGTGCTGCTCGCCAAGGTCGCCGGGGCATTCAACGCGCCCCTGACCAGAGCCGCCTCGTTGATGGGTTCCTTTACGAGGAACGCAGCCTCGGTGTTCTCGCAGTTGCTCGAAAAAAAGGAAGACGGATAGGGCCGATCCCAGGCCCGGCCACCGGTGCCCGCACCGGCCGAAAGAACGGAATCTAGGAGGATGGCAATGGCCAGCATGACGACTGAAGAACTGTTGGGTGTGTTCGAGGAGATGACGGTCCTCGAGCTCAAGGAGTTCCTCGACGCCTTCGAGGAGCACTTCGACGTGACCGCGGCAGCCCCGATGGCGATGGCGGTGGCGGCCGGGGACGGCGCCGGCGCCGAGGCGCCCGCCGAGGAGCAGACGGAGTTCGACGTGGTGCTCACCGGGTCCGGCGAGAAGAAGATCCAGGTCATCAAGGAAGTCCGGGCCATGACCAGTCTCGGGCTCAAGGAGGCCAAGGCGGTGGTGGACGGCCTACCCAGCACCGTTCTTGAGGCCGTCTCCAAGGAGGAGGCCAACGCCGCCAAGGAGAAAATCGAGGCGGTCGGAGGCTCAGTCGAGATCCGGTAGTTTCTAGTTGCTAGTCACTATTCGCGCTTTAGTAGGATATATTGGGTGACAATAAACTCCAGACGAGAAACTAGAAACTAGCAACTAAGACTGGCGGTTGCTCGGGTCTCTCGTTAACATCACCGCGGAGTGGACGGCATAGCCCGTAGGGTGCAGCGACGGGGAGTCCGTCGATAGGAGTTGACTTCCGCCTAAGGCTTCGGGTTTAGGCGGGTTTTGCCGCGTGCTAAACTGCCGGTTTGCTGTGCCCTATGGTGTCGGGAGAGCGCGCGTACCTTCACACATCCCGCCTGATGGCGACCGATATTCGGAGAGCATGGTGATTGTTCGTGTCCGGAGTGGCGTCGGAACACGGATGTACCGGGTCAATTGAGTTCGAGCCGGCCGGTGTTACCGGTTGGGTGTCTATTAGGAGGAAGCTTTGGCCATAGCCCCTGCTGTTGATCGACTGTCCTTCTCGAAGATCCCCGAGGTCAGCCCCCTGCCCGACCTCATCGCGGTCCAGCGAGAATCCTTCAACTGGTTCCTCGAAGAAGGCCTCAGCCGGATCTTCCAGCAGCTCTCACCCATCGAGGACTTCGGCGGGCAGCTCGCTCTCGACCTCAGCGATCACTACTTCGGAGAGCCGCTGATGACCGAGGAGGAGGCGAAGGAGCGAGACACGAGCTACTCCAAGCCCCTTCACGTGATCGCCCGGTTCGTGAACCGCAACACCGGGGAGATCAAGGAACAGAGGGTGTTCCTCGGCGACTTCCCGATGATGACCCGCAACGGCACCTTCATCATCAACGGCACCGAGCGGGTGGTGGTGAGCCAGCTGGTGCGATCTCCCGGCGTGTACTTCGACCACTCGGTCGACAAGGCCTCCGACAAGGACGTGTACGGCGCCAAGGTGATACCCGGGCAGGGCGCCTGGATGCAGTTCGACATCGACAAGCGCGACACGGTCGGCGTGCGGGTGGATCGCAAGCGGCGCCAGTACATCACGTCGTTCGTGAGGGCGCTGGGCATCGCCGAGACCGATGACGAGATACTCCGCCTGTTCCATGACGCGGATGTCATCGCCAACACCCTGGACAAGGACCCGGTGAGCAATGTCTCCGAGGACAGGAAGGTCGAGGAGGCCATGCTCGACTTCTACCGCAAGCAGCGTCCGGGTGAGCCGACCACCCTGGACTCCGCCAAGGGCCTGATCGGCTCCATCTTCTTCAACTCGAAGCGTTACGACCTCACCGAGGTGGGCCGCTACAAGGTCAACCAGAAGTTCGAGAACCCGGAGGGACACCCATCCGAGAACGGTCTCTTCACCCCGGACGACTTCATCGACACCATCCGGTACCTGATCCACCTCCAGCAGGGGAAGGACACCATGACCACCCGGGCCGGTAACGACGTGGTGGTCCGTACCGACGACACGGACCACTTCGGAAACCGCCGGGTACGGACGGTCGGGGAGCTGGTTCAGAACCAGATCCGGGTGGGTCTGAGCCGGATGGAACGCCAGGTCAGGGAGCGGATGTCGACCCAGGACCCGGACTCCATCACGCCCACCTCGCTCATCAATATCCGGCCGGTGGTGGGTTCCATCAAGGAGTTCTTCGGATCCAGCCAGCTCAGCCAGTTCATGGACCAGCCCAACCCGTTGGCCGGGCTCACCCACCGGAGGCGCCTGTCGGCGCTGGGTCCGGGCGGTGTGTCGCGGGAGCGGGCAGGCTTCGAGGTCCGGGACGTCCATCCCTCCCACTACGGGCGCATGTGCCCCATCGAGACCCCCGAAGGTCCCAACATCGGGTTGATCGGGTCCCTCGCCAGCTACGCCAGGGTCAACCGGTTCGGCTTCATCGAGACCCCCTACCGCGAGGTCAGGGACGGCCGGGTGACCGATGTCACCAAGCACCTGACGGCATCGGAGGAGGAACGTTTCGTGATCGCCCAGGCCAACTCGGAGTTGAACCCGGACGGCACCTTCGTTCGTGACCGGGTTCTGGTCCGCCGGGCCGGCGGCGAGATCGACCGGGTGCCGCCCCGAGACGTGGACTACATGGACATATCACCCAAGCAGATCGTCTCGGTGGCCACCTCCCTGATCCCGTTCCTTGAGCACGACGACGCCAACCGGGCGCTCATGGGCTCCAACATGCAACGCCAGGCGGTGCCCCTTCTCCAGGCCGAGGCCCCTCTGGTGGGCACCGGCGTGGAGGCCCGCGCGGCACAGGATTCCGGCGACCTGATCACCTCCGAGGTGGCGGGCGTGGTGACGTCCATCAACGGCAAGGAGATCGTGATCGTCGAAAACGGCTCCGATGAGGAGCATCGCTACCGGCTGCGCAAGTTCGAGCGCTCGAACCAGGGCACCTCGATCAACCAGAAGCCGGTGGTGGACATCGGTGATGAGGTGGCGGCCGGGACCGTGATCGCTGACGGGCCCTCCACCGAGGCGGGTGAGTTGGCGCTGGGCAAGAATCTGCTGGCCGCCTTCATGCCGTGGAAGGGCCACAACTTCGAGGACGCCGTGGTCCTCAGCGAGCGGCTGGTGAAGAACGACGTGCTGACCTCGATCCACATCGAGGAGTACGAGGTCGACGCTCGCGATACCAAGCTGGGCGCCGAGGAGATCACCCGTGATATTCCGAACGTGGCGGAAGAGGTGCTCAAGGACCTCGACGACGAGGGCGTTATCCGGGTGGGCGCCAACGTGGGCCCGGGTGACTACCTGGTCGGCAAGGTGACTCCCAAGGGCGAGACCGAGATGACCCCCGAGGAGCGGCTGCTCCGGGCCATCTTCGGCGAGAAGGCCCGCGAGGTCAGGGACTCCTCCCTCAAGGTTCCCCACGGTGAGTCCGGCAAGGTGATCGACGTACGCGTCTACCGGAGGGCGGAGGGCTACGACGATCTCCAGCCCGGAGTCAACGAGCTGGTGCGGGTGTGCGTGGCCAGCCAGCGCAAGATCTCCGAAGGGGACAAGCTCGCCGGCCGGCACGGCAACAAGGGCGTGATCGCCAAGATCCTCCCGGAGGAGGACATGCCGTTCCTGGCGGACGGAACCCCCATCGACATCGTGCTCTCGCCGCTGGGTGTTCCATCCCGGATGAACCTCGGCCAGGTGCTGGAGACGCATCTCGGCTGGGCCGCCGCTCAGGGATGGCGCCCATTCAAGAGCGCGACCCCGGCGGCGGAGGGCAGGCCGCCCCGATCTCCCGTGGCCACGCCCGTGTTCGACGGCGCCCGCCAGAGCGAGATACGGGACGTCATCGCCAACAGCCTCCCCAACCGGGACGGGATGCGCCTGGTGGGCGACGACGGCAAGGCGGTTCTCTACGACGGTCGTACCGGGCGGCCCTTCGACACCACCATCACGGTTGGATACCTCTACATCCTCAAGCTGGTCCACCTGGTGGACGACAAGCTCCATGCCCGTTCGACCGGTCCCTACTCGATGATCACCCAGCAGCCGCTGGGTGGTAAGGCGCAGTTCGGTGGCCAGCGCTTCGGGGAGATGGAGGTGTGGGCCCTCGAGGCCTACGGCGCCGCCTACGCGCTCCAGGAGTTGCTGACCATCAAGTCAGACGATGTCCTGGGTCGGGTCAAGGTCTACGAGTCGATCGTGAAGGGCGACAACATACCCGAACCGGGGATTCCGGAATCCTTCAAGGTGCTAATCAAAGAGATGCAGAGCCTGTGTCTCAACGTAGAGCTGCTGTCGGCGGGGGAGGAGGTCCAGTTCAGAGACCTGGACGAGGACCTCTACCGCACGTCGGAGTCGCTCGGAATCGATCTGTCGCGTCCGGAGCGCAGGGAAGAAGGTTGATAAGCGTGGATTGGGGTCAAACACCTGACCGGTTCAGTACGTACGGGAGCTACCAGGCTTCCTCCAGCGCGCCCACGAGGGATGTGTTCGACGAGCTCAAGATCGGTCTGGCCTCGCCCGAACAGATCCGTTCCTGGTCGTTCGGGGAGGTGAAGAAGCCGGAGACCATCAACTACCGGACTCTCAAGCCCGAGAAGGAAGGCCTGTTCGACGAGCGCATCTTCGGTCCCCAGAAGGACTGGGAATGCGCCTGCGGCAAGTACAAGCGCATCCGTTACCGGGGCATCACCTGCGAGAAGTGCAACGTCGAGGTGACCCGGAGCAAGGTGCGCCGTGAGCGCATGGGCCACATCGAGTTGGCCGCTCCGGTCACCCACATCTGGTTCTTCAAGGGCGTTCCCTCGCGCCTCGGCTACCTGCTCGACATGTCCCCCAAGGAACTCGAGAAGGTCATCTACTTCGCCTCCTACGTGGTCACCGAACTCGACGAGAGGAAGCGTCTGTCCGAGCTGCCCGATCTGGAGGCCCGCATGGAGGTCCAGATCGATCTGGAGCGCGAGGACTTCGAGGAGTGGCGGGACAACCGTCTGGCGCGACACGAGGAAGAGATCCGGCGCATGGAGGAGGGGGGCGCCAAGCCCCAGGAGATCACGGCGCGGCGGCGCGACGTAGAGCGTGAGATCGCCGACCGCCAGGACCGGTGCGAACGGGAGTGCGATCTCTACCGGGAGGCCTTCGAGACCTTCCGCAGCCTGAAGCCCAAGATGCTGGTGGAGTCGGAGCAGCTCTGGCGGATGCTCGATGACCAGTACTCGGACTATTTCTCGGGAGGCATGGGCGCCGAGGCGGTCAAGGCCCTGCTCCGGCGGATCGACCTGGATGCCGAGATGGCCATGCTGCGCGAGAACCTGGTGGCCACCTCCGCCCAGCGCCGCCACCGGGCCACCCAGCGGATCAAAGTGGTGAAGCCCTTCTGGGAGGGCAAGCACGCTCCGCGGAGCATGATCGTGGAGTCGGTGCCGGTGATCCCGCCCGATCTCCGCCCGATGGTCCAGTTGGACGGCGGCCGGTTCGCCACGTCCGATCTCAACGATCTCTACCGGCGGGTCATCAACCGCAACAACCGGCTGAAGCGACTCCTCGATCTGAACGCTCCCGAGATCATCGTCAACAACGAGAAGCGCATGCTCCAGGAAGCGGTGGACGCCCTGTTCGACAACGGTCGGCGGGGCAAGGCTGTCACCGGCCAGGGCAACCGGCCTCTCAAGTCCCTGACCGACATGCTGAAGGGTAAGCAGGGTCGTTTCCGTCAGAACCTGCTGGGTAAGCGGGTGGACTACTCGGGGCGCTCGGTGATCGTGGTGGGGCCCCAGCTGAAGCTCCATCAGTGCGGTCTGCCCAAGGTCATGGCCCTGGAGCTGTTCAAGCCTTTCGTCATGAAGCGACTGGTCGATCGGGACATCGCCCAGAACATCAAGTCCGCCAAGCGCATGGTGGAGCGGCGGCGTCCCCAGGTCTGGGACGTGCTCAAAGAGGTGATCCAGGAGCACCCGGTGCTGCTGAACCGCGCCCCCACGCTGCACAGGTTGGGTATCCAGGCCTTCGAGCCCATCCTGGTCGAGGGTAAGGCCATCCAGATACACCCCCTGGTGTGCGAGGCGTTCAACGCCGACTTCGATGGCGACCAGATGGCGGTCCACCTGCCGCTGTCGGCCGAGGCTCAGGCGGAGGCCCGGATCCTGATGCTCTCCACCAACAACGTCCTCTCCCCGGCCAGCGGTTACCCGATCGTGGCGCCGTCCCAGGACATGGTGATCGGTATCTACTACCTGTCCGAGAAAGTGGAGGACGCCAAGGGGGCGGGCCGGGTGTTTGCCGACCCGGACGAAGCCCTGATGGCCTACGACCTGGGCGAGATATCCCTGCACGCCCCGATCAAGCTGCGCTTGGGCGAGATGGCCGGCGATCCGGACCTACATGCCGAACTGGTCGATTTCATCCCGAACCTCATCACCGAGACGCCGGTGGACGGGAGCGGGCTGTTCGAGACCACCCTCGGGCGGACGCTGCTCAACCAGGCCATGCCCGAGAACTTCCCGGTACTCGATGCCGTGGTGCTGAAGGGCGACCTCAAGGTGCTGATCGCCGAGATCATCGAGCGATACGGGAAGAACGTGGTGCAGCGAACCCTGGACGGGCTCAAGGAGTTGGGATTCGACTACTCGACGAGGTCCGGGCTGACCATGGGGCTCCGCGACGTTCGGGCACCCCGTGACAAGCAGCGGATCCTCAACAAGCACCAGAAGAAGGCTGACGCGCAGGATCGCCAGTACCAGCGCGGCATCATTACCCAGGACGAACTCCACCAGGAGCTGATCGAGATTTGGACCGAGGCCACCGAGGAGGTGACCGCCTCCATGGAGAAGACCCTGGCCAGCGACGACTTCAACCCGATCGACATGATGGTGAAGTCGGGCGCCCGGGGCAACAGGATGCAGGTCCGCCAGATCGCCGGCATGCGCGGCCTGGTCGCCAACCCCAAGGGTGACATCATCCCCCGCCCGATCAAGGCCAACTTCCTTGAGGGCCTGACCGTGCTGGAGTACTTCATCTCCACCCACGGTGCCCGGAAGGGCCTGGCCGACACCGCCCTGCGGACTGCCGACTCGGGTTACCTGACTCGGCGCCTGGTCGATGTCTCCCAGGAGATCATCGTGCAGGAGGAGGAGTCGGAGGATCGGGGTATCCGCATTCCCATCAGGGTCATGGAAGGCAAGGAGTGGCGCCTGATCCCCAACCTGCGGAACCGTGTTTACGGACGGGTACTCGTAGACGACGTGCTGGTCGACGACGAGCCGGTGGTGACCAAGGACGGGCGCGAGCTGGTGGCCGGGGAGGTGCTCGACCGTTACGCCATGGTCGCCCTGGAGGCCGCGTCGGAGGTTCTGAGCGTACGGGTGCGGTCGCCCCTGACCGACGAGATCCCCCACGGGATAAGCCAGGCCTCTTACGGGCTGAGCATGGCCACGGGCCGGATGGTCGAGCCCGGCGAGGCGGTCGGGATCATGGCCGCCCAGTCGATCGGCGAGCCGGGAACGCAGCTGACCATGCGCACGTTCCACACCGGTGGCGTGGCCGGCCAGGACATCACCCACGGCCTGCCCAGGGTGGTCGAACTCTTCGAAGCCCGGTCTCCAAAGGGGAAGGCGGTGCTCTCCGAGGTCGGCGGCCGGGTCCGGATCGAAGAGACGGACGATGGCGGACGGGCCATCGTGATCGAGTCCTCGGAAGGGGAGACCCAGTACGAGGTTTCCCGCCGCGCCCGCCTCACGGTTCGCAACAACCAGGAGATCGCGCCGGGTACTCCGCTGACCGAGGGCCCGCTCGATCCCAAGGAAGTGTGCGACATCCAGGGGGTGAGGGCCTGCCAGCAATACCTGGTGGAGCAGGTTCAGGAGGTCTACCGGAACCAGGGTGTCGACATCCACGACAAGCACATCGAGCTAATCGTGCGCCAGATGTTGCGCAGGGTTCGGGTAGCCCGCTCGAACGACTCGGACTTCCTGCCCCTCCAACTGGTCGACTACGGGGAGTTCCGTGAGGAGAACCGCCGTCTCGTCGCCGAGGGCCGCCAACCTGCCGAGGGACGTCCCGAGTTGATGGGAATCACCAAGGCGTCGCTGGCCACGGACTCGTGGCTGTCGGCGGCCTCGTTCCAGGAGACCACCCGGGTCCTGACGGAGGCGGCCATCAACGGTCGCTCGGATCACCTGCGGGGTCTCAAGGAGAACGTGATCATCGGCAAGCTGATCCCGGCGGGAACGGGAGCCACCCGGTACCAGTCCATCCAGCCGGACCTTCCCGAGGCGAGCGTGCTCCCGTCGAACCTCGGCGCCGACTGGTTGGCATCCCTCCAGATGCCGGGCGAGGAGGGCGAGCCGAACGGGGAGTTGGCCGAACACGGGGACACCGGCACCGGAATCGGCTTCCGCGAACCCGAAGAGGGTCTCGTTACCAGCGATCCTGTTGATTAGTTGCTAGTTGCTAGTTCTAACCACTAACGACTAACGAGCTCTCTCCGGAGGCTTGACTTCCTGGGCATGGTCCATGGTTGCCACGAGGACCGCGTCCCCCGTGTCCACCACGATGACCTTGTCGAGGCCGAGTACGAGGACGGGCCGCTCCCCGGCGGATACGTAGCTGGACGAGACGGAGCGCACCTCGGCGGGCCCGGCCACCACGTTCCCGTGCCGGTCACGGCTTGCATGCGCCCATAGAGCGGCCCATGACCCCAGGTCGGACCACCCCGCCTCGAGGGGCGCCATGGCGCCGCGCCGGGTCTGTTCCATCACGGTCCGGTCTATGGAGCCTTCGGGACAGGCCGTGAAGGCCTGCTCCTCCAGCACGACCGGACCATCGTCGCCCTCGTCGCCGAGCGCGGCCCGGACCTGGCGGATCATGCGGGGACTCGCCGAAGCCAACTCCTCGATGAAGGTGGCTGCCCGGAACAGGAACATGCCGGAGTTCCACGAGTAGCGACCCGAGTCGAGGTATCGGCGGGCGGTGGGACTATCGGGCTTCTCCCGGAACGAGGCGATCCGGACCACGCCCGGATGGCCCGCGATGGCCGAGCCGTGCTCGATGTAGCCGTATCCGGTCTCGGGCCGGTCCGGCGTGACCCCGAAGGTGACCAGCCAGCCGGCCCGGGCGGCGGCCATGGCCCCCTCCACCACCTCGACGAAGGCATCGGTGTTCTCGACGGCATGGTCGGCCGGGAGCACCAGCAGCAGGTCGTCCGCCGCGGACAGCAACGCCGCGGCGGCTGCGGCGGGGGCCGTGTTGCGCCCCACCGGCTCCAGCACCGCTCGGAAACGGTTCACACCGATCTCTGCCAGATCGTCCGATATGGGCGGGTGGTGGTCCCTACCGCACACGATGATCGGATCCGCCGGATCCCGGAGTTGGGCGGCGCGTAGGACGGTCTCCTGCAACATCGAACGGTCACCGGCCGGGCGGGCGAGAGGTTTGGGATGCTCGGGACGCGACAGCGGCCACAACCGGGTCCCCGATCCTCCCGCCAGGATTACCGGTCGGAGCATCTCGCCCTACCCGCAGCGGGCGGTGTGGACCCGGCCGGCGAAGCGATCGGTCATGCCGGCCACGTAGTCGACCGCCTGGCGCTGCGGAGACTCGGACCGCCGCGCCGAGGGGGGTAGCTCGGACGGGTGCGCCTCGAAGTAGCGGACCAGGTCCTGCACCACCGCCATTGCCTGCTTCCTCAGAGGTTGACCTTCAGCCCGAAGGTAGACCCGCTCGAACATGAAGTTCCGCAGGTCGTCCATGGCCTCGGCCACATCGGGCGCCATCCGAACACGGCCGGCGCTGATCGAGCCGTCGACCACGGCGTGCACCATCGCGGTCACCCAACGGCCGTGCTGGTCGCCGAGCAGGGCTTGCGCCCGGAACGGGAGGTCCACGTAGCGGATGATCCCGGCCCTCATGGCATCGATCGGGTCGTGGCTCAGGTAGGCGATCCGGTCGGCGTAGCGGCACAGGGTGCCCTCCGGGGTGGCGGGTCCCTCCTCGATCCGCCACGGGTGGGCGCGGATGCCGTCTCGGGTCTCCCAGGTGAGGTTGAGCGGTTCGATCACCGACAGTATCCGCACCGAGTGATCGGCGTGGATCCAACCTCCGTCCAGTATCTCGTCGAGGGCATCCTCCCCGGTATGACCGAACGGGGCGTGGCCGATGTCGTGACCCAGGCAGATGGCCTCGGTCAAGGACTCGTTCAGGCCGAGCGCCACCGCCATCGAGCGTCCGATCTGGGCGACCTGGAGCGTATGGGTGAGCCTGGTGACGAAGTGGTCGTTGCCGGGGTCGATGAAGACCTGGGTCTTTCGAGCCAGCCGCCGGAAGGCGTTGGAGTGGACGATGCGGTCGCGGTCCCGTTCGAATGCGGTGCGCAGCGGGTCGGGCTCCTCCGGACTTTCCCGGCCCTTGGACTCGGCGGCCTTGGTGGCGGCGGGCGCCAGCCGCAGGTACTCGGAGCTCTCCCGAGTCTCGCGGGTAACGTGCCGGAAGGGTTCCGCATGGACGACCACACTCCGACGATAGCGAGGCCGGCCAGGTTGCCGGACCGTCCCGGATGAGTACGCTTCCGGCGATGGAGTACCAGGCGCTCTACCGCAAGTACCGGCCGCAGCGCTTCGATCAGGTAATCGGCCAGGACCATGTAACGGTAACCCTGGCCAGGGAAATCGCCGCAGGTCGGGTGGCTCACGCCTACCTGTTCACCGGTCCCAGAGGCACGGGCAAGACCACTACCGCCCGGCTGCTGGCGATGGCCCTGAACTGTCCCGACCGGAGTGCGGACAGCGAACCGTGCGGCGCCTGCCCGTCCTGCGTGGGCGTGGCGTCATCCGTCTCCATGGACGTGATGGAGCTCGATGCCGCCTCCCACAACAAGGTGGAGGACATCAGGGAGCTGCGGGCCGGGGTGTCCACGGTGGCGTCGGTAGGGGGCGCTCGGCGGGTGTTCATCCTCGATGAAGCCCACATGCTCACCAAGTCGGCCGCCAACGCCCTGCTCAAGACCCTAGAGGAGCCGCCCGAGCACGTGCATTTCGTGCTGGCCACCACTGAGCCCTACCGGTTGCTCGACACGGTCCGTTCCCGGAGCCAGCGGTTCGACTTCCAACTGGTGCCCACCGACAAGCTGACCGACCACCTGAGGTGGATAGCTGAGGCCGAAGGATTCGAGGCCACCGACGGCGCCCTGCTGGCGGTGGCTCGGCGGGCTGCCGGGTCGGTCCGCGACTCGTTGAGCCTTCTGGAGCAGGTTGCGGCCAGGGACGGCACCGTCACGGAGGAGGGCGTCCAGACGGCTCTCGGGGTGGCCGGGCCCGAGTCGCTCATGAAGCTGGTGGATGCGGTTGTGGGCGAGGCGCCGGCGGCCGCCCTCGAGCTGGTGGCCCACCTATCGGCGGGTGGCGTCGATCTGCGGCGCTTCGCCGGCGATGCGCTGGGGTTCTTCAGAGGGGTCTTTCTCACCCACTACAGCTCCAATGTGAGGGAGTTCACCGACGAGCCGCCTGAGGTGATCGAGCGCTGGAAGGAGGTGGCAGGCCGGCTCCCCGCGGCCTCGGTGATGAGGTCGATCGACCTTCTGGGAGAGGCGCTCGTCAAGCTCAGGGAGGGCCGGGACGAGCGCATGATGCTGGAGTTGGCCGTCCTGAAGCTATCCCGCCCGGAGTTGGACGACCGCCCGGATGGACTGCTGCGGAGGATCGAGCGGCTCGAGAGGGGCCGGCCGATCGCGCCCGCCCAGGACCCTACGGCCTCCACTCCGGTCGTCTCCACTCCAGACGCCCCGGCGGACGGCCAGGCGGAGGCTCCCGTATCCCCGCCTCTAGAGCCGCCGGCGTCCGTCCCGGCGTCCGACCAGCCCCTCACCGACATGGACCTGGACCGCATCTGGCCGCAGCTCAGCAATGCGGTGATCGAAAGGCTGGGCGGAAGGTTGGGGGCGTTCTTCCGCGAGGCCGTTCCGGGCGCAGTGGAGGGTTCCACTCTGGTACTGCACCTTCCGGCCGGGTACGACCTCCACTACAAGACCCTCTCGAACGACGCCGATCTGGCCGAGCTGCTTGCTCGGGAGGGAGGAAGGCTCCTCGGCAGATCGGTGGAGATCGACTTCCGGATGGCGGGCGCGCCGGGCGCGTCGCACGGGCAGGGCGCCGGACCGGATCCCTCGCCCCCGCCGGATCCGAACCCCGACTCCGGACCGGAGCCGGACGCCCCGGATCCGCCCGAGCCGGTGGATGAACCCGCCCCCTCGTCGGCGCCGCCGCGAGTGGACCCGGCGGCGGCGATGCATCAGGCAGAGCTCCTGCTGCGCGAGTCCGAGTTGAACGTCCAGGAGGTCCAACCCGATTAAGGAGGGTGCTGAAAAAGACGGGGATGGGGTGGACTCGCCATGCCTCGACCTGGTCTCGTTGAAGGATGCCGCTCCAACTGGACAGTTTTCAATACCCTCCTGCCGGCCGGGGGTGCGACGGTTTCGTCACCATCGCCGACTACCCTGGTCAGGCTGATGTTCGAGCGTCCCGTTCAACGACTGATCGACGAGCTGAGCAGGCTCCCCGGGGTTGGTCGCAAGTCCGCCCAGCGCCTCGCCTTCCATCTGCTGAACGTAGATGAGGCTGACGCCCGCCGCCTGGCAGGGGCGATCATCGACCTGCGCGAGCAGACCTCCTTCTGCTCTCGGTGCTACAACGTCACCGCCGGGGAGGAGTGCTCGATCTGCCGCGATCCTCGCCGCGAGCCCGGGTACATCTGTGTGGTCGAACGAGCCCAGGACATCGCGGTCATCGAGCGCACGCGCGAGTTCGCCGGCCAGTACCACGTGCTGGGCGGTGCCCTCTCGCCCATCGACGGGATAGGACCCTCCCAGCTCCGGATCGAGGAGCTCGAGCTCCGGATCAAGGAGCTCCGTAACCAGGGCCAGGACAACGGCGCGGGCGGGACCGGGGAGCGGCGGATCGAGATCATCATCGCTACCAACCCCACCATCGAGGGCGATACCACCGCCATGTACCTGGCGCGACGCTTCAAGCCCTTCGGGATAACCGTTACACGCCCCGCCAGCGGCCTGCCGGTCGGGGGTGACATGGACTACGCCGACGAGATCACCCTCGGCAGGGCCCTGGCGGACCGGCGGGAGCTGTAGGAGCTCGCACCAACCCCGATGTTCGGGATAGCCGGATAGGTTGATATCGTATGCGCCGATCCAGAGGCGCTCGGAATGGACTCATGGGCAAAGGCATCGGACCGGTCGAGACCCGGTTCTTCACGTTCGGCAGCGAATCTAATCCCTTCGTCTGCGAGAGCGGCGAGGAGCTGCCCGAAGTAACCCTCGCCTACGAGGTCTACGGAGAGCTCGACGAGAAGGGCGACAACGCCATCCTCCTCTTCCACGCCCTCACCGGCAGCCACCACGCGGCCGGCGAGAACCGCGACTACACGGGCGCCGAGGACCGCTGGACCGACGAGGTGCATACCGGGTGGTGGGACGACTTCATCGGGCCGGGCCGTTCCCTCAACACGGACAAGTTCGCCGTGATCTGCGCCAACTGGCTGGGTCACTGCTATGGCACCACCGGACCCGCCAGCATCAACCCGCTCACCGGCAAGCCCTACGGGCCCGACTTCCCGCGGGTCTCCGCGGGTGACACGGTGCGGGCGCACTTCAAGTTGCTGGACCACCTCGGGGTGAAACAGCTCCATGCGGTGGTGGGCGGCAGCGTGGGCGGGATGATGTGCCTCGACGTGGCGGTCCGCTACCCCGATCGGGTGCGCTTCGTCGTTCCGATCGCGGCAGGCCTGCGGGCCACCACCCTCCATGTGATCCATGACTTCGAGCAGATCAACGCCATCTACAACGACCCGGACTTCAAAGGCGGCAACTACTACGACGGGGACGCGCCCGATGCCGGCCTCGCCCTCGCCCGGATGATCGGGCACAAGACTTTCGTGTCGCTGGACCAGATGAAGAAGAGGGCCAGAGGGGAGGTGGCCGAGTCCAATGAGCGGGTACGGCTTCCGATCGAGAGCTACATGTGGCATCAGGGTCAGAAGTTCGTCAAGCGCTTCGACGCCAACGCCTACCTGCGGACCATGTGGGCATGGCAGGACTTCGATCTGTATGCGGAGGCCGAGCTCAAGGGGATCACGCTCCGGGACATGCTCTCAGCCGGATCCCACAAGTATCTGGTCTTCTCGATCGACTCCGACGTGTGCTACTACCCGGGCGAGCAGAAGGAGTTGGCAGAGGAGTTGAAGGCGGCGGGTCAAGACTTCAACTGGATCACCGTCCACTCCGAGAAGGGCCACGATGCCTTCCTGCTCGAGCCGCATCTATTCGAGCCCCACCTCCGTTACCATCTGGAATCCGATTGGGATCCCTCATCCACGACCAGGGCCAGAAGGAGCGCAAAATGAGCCACGAGTTCGGCTTCGACACCCGTTCCATCCACGCCGGCCAGCGGCCGGATCCCGAGACCGGCGCGCGCGCCATGCCCATCTACCAGACCACGTCCTACGTGTTCGAGGATCCCCAGCAGGCCGCCGACCTATTCGCCCTCCAGAGCTTCGGCAACATCTACACGCGGATCGGCAACCCCACCAACGCGGCTTTCGAGGAGCGCATGGCCTCGCTGGAGGGTGGGCTGGGCGGCCTGGCGACCGCCTCCGGAATGGCGGCCCAACTCGTGGCGATACTCACCCTCTGCGAGGTGGGGGACCACATCGTCACCAACCGGTCGCTGTACGGCGGGACCTTCACCCAGTTCGACGTGACGCTGCGCCGGATGGGCATCGAGACGACCTTCGTCGATACCAATAACTTCGATGCCATCGAGGCGGCCATCACCGACCGGACCCGGCTCGTCTACGGAGAGACCATCGGTAACCCGGCGGGTGACGTGCTGGACCTGGCGCCGATGGCCGAGCTGTCCCACTCCTACGGCTTACCCCTGGTGGTGGACAACACCTTCGCCAGTCCGGCGCTGTGCCGGCCGATCGAGTACGGCGCCGATGTGGTGGTGCACTCGGCCACCAAGTTCATCGGCGGGCACGGCACCACGATCGCCGGCGTGATCGTCGAGAGCGGAGTCTTCCCTTGGGACAACGGACGCTTCCCCGCCATCGTCGAGCCGTCACCGGCGTACCACAACCTCACCTTCTGGGCAAACTTCCGGGAGTACGCCTACCTGATGAAGGCCCGCATGGAGCTGATGCGGGACGTGGGCGCGGTCCTGTCGCCCTTCAACTCGTTCCTGCTGCTGCAGGGGCTGGAGACGCTGTCGTTGCGGATGGAGCGCCACGTGGCCAACGCGCAAGCGGTGGCCGAGTTCCTGGACGCGGATAGCCGGGTGTCGTGGGTGTCCTACGCCGGGCTGCCCTCCCACCCGTCCCACGACTTGGCCCGTAAGTACGTACCGGGCGGGCCGGGAGCGGTGTTCACCTTTGGCATAGCCGGGGGCTACGAGGCGGGGGTATCGTTCATCAAGCGGGTGGAGCTGGCCAGCCACCTTGCCAACGTGGGTGATGCCAAGACCCTGGTGATCCACCCGGCCAGCACCACGCACCAGCAGGTCCCGCCCGAGGAGAGGGATGCGGCCGGGGTGGGCGGCGACATGATCCGGATCTCGATCGGTCTCGAGAACATCGAAGACATTCTCTGGGACCTCGACCAAGCGCTGGGGAGCTGAAATGATGACCGAGGTACTCGAAGCCGACGCCCGCACCCGGCTGCGGATCATCCGCCAGGCGAAGTCGGTGGCCTTGGTCGGTGTGTCCGGTAACGAGCTGAAGGCGTCTAACTTCGTCGCCACCTACCTTGTCCGTACCCACCTGCGCGTCTACCCCGTCAATCCCATGTACGACGAGGTGCTCGGCCTGAAGTGCTACGCATCGCTTGCGGACCTGCCGGAGGTGCCTGACATCGTCGACATCTTCCGCCATCCTCGCTTCATCCCAGAGGTGGTGGACGACGCTATCGCCATCGGCGCCAAGGTCGTGTGGTTCCAGCTCGGCCTTCGCCACGACGGCGCGGCCCGGACAGCCATCGACGCCGGCCTCGACGTGGTTCAGGACCGTTGCCTCAAGATCGAGCACGCCCGTTTCTCGGGCCGCCTGAACCTGGCCGGCTTCGACACCGGAGTCATCTCCAGCAAGCGCCTAAGGGATATCTAGTTGCTAGTTGCTAGTTGCTAGTTTATGTTGGATTATCGCTGACGGCTGACCGCTGACCGCTGACCACTGCTCCACTTCCGGAATCCCGGCGATGCGGCGGATTCGCGGGAATATGATAAGGTATGACTTAGGTTATACCTATCGAAGACACTGAGAAGTACGGAAAGGGTGAACGCATGGCCAAGGCCGTCGGAATCGATCTGGGGACCACCAACAGCGTGATCGCGGTGCTGGAAGGCGGCGAACCGACCGTGGTCGCCAATGCCGAAGGGGCTCGCACCACGCCATCAGTGGTGGCCTTCAAGGACGGTGAGGTGCTGATCGGCGAGGTCGCCAAGCGGCAGGCCATCACCAATCCCGATCACACCGTCCGATCCGTCAAGCGCCACATGGGAACCGACTGGTCCGTCGGCGCCGACGGCAAGTCCTACACGGCCCAGGAAGTGTCGGCCCGGACCCTGATGAAGCTGAAGCGGGATGCCGAGGCCTACCTGGGATCTCCCATCACCTCCGCCGTGGTGACAGTTCCGGCCTACTTCAACGACGCGCAACGGCAGGCCACCAAGGAAGCGGGGCAGATCGCCGGCCTCGAGGTGCTGCGGATCGTCAACGAGCCCACCGCGGCCGCCCTGGCCTACGGCCTCGACAAGGAGGAGTCGGACCAGACCATCCTGGTATTCGATCTCGGGGGAGGAACCTTCGACGTGTCGGTCCTGGAGATCGGCGACGGCGTGTTCGAGGTGAAGTCGACCAGCGGCGACACCCAACTGGGCGGGGACGACTGGGACCAGGCGATCATCGATTGGCTGGTGAAGGGCTTCAAGAACGAGAACGGCGTCGACCTGAGTGCCGACAAGATGGCCGTGCAACGGCTCAAGGAAGCCGCGGAGAAGGCCAAGATCGAGTTGTCGACCGTGCCCGAGACCGACCTCAACCTCCCGTTCATCACCGCCACCTCTGACGGGCCGCTGCATCTCCAGACGAAGCTGTCCCGCTCCGAGTTCGAGAAGCTCACCGAGCATCTGGTGGGCCGGACCGAGGGGCCGTTCAAGCGTGCGGTCGCTGACGCCGGGGTGTCCGCCGGCGAGATCGACCACGTGGTGCTGGTGGGCGGTTCCACCCGGATGCCGGCCATCCAGGACCTGGTGCGGCGGCTGACCGGAAAGACCCCCCATCGTGGGGTCAATCCGGACGAGGTGGTGGCGGCCGGCGCGGCGCTCCAGGCCGGCGTGCTGACAGGTGACGTGAAGGACATCCTGTTGCTGGACGTGACGCCCCTGACTCTCGGCATCGAGACCAAGGGCAGCGTGATGACCAAGATGATCGAGCGCAACACCACCATCCCCACCAAGCGCACGGAGATCTTCACCACGGCGGATCACAACCAGCCGGAGGTCGAGATACACGTCCTGCAGGGCGAGCGTCCGATGGCCGGCGACAACAAGAGCCTGGGCAAGTTCCGCCTGACCGGGATCCCGCCCGCCCCGATGGGTGTGCCCCAGATCGAGGTGAGCTTCGACATCGATGCCAACGGGATCGTGTCGGTCTACGCCAAGGACCTGGGCACCGGCCGCCAGCAGGCGATGACCATCACCGGCGGGACCGCCCTGTCGCAGGACGAGATAGAGCGGATGGTGGAGGATGCGGAGCGCTACGCGGACGAGGACCGCCAGCGCCGGGACCTGGCGGATGCCCGCAACAGGGCGGATCAGGTTCTCAACCAGACTGCCAAGCTGCTGGAGGACCACGGCGACAAGCTCGATGACGATGAGCGGTCCGCCATCGACGACGCGGTGGCGGCGCTGCGGTCGGTCTCCGAGGACGAGGCGGCTTCGGCCGACGATATCCAGTCCGCCATCGATGCCCTCTTCCAGGCCTCTGCCGTGCTGGCCCAGAAGATGTACGCGTCGGAGGCCGAGGAGCAGGCGGCCGCCACCGACGGTCAGGCGATGCCGGATGACGAGGACATCGTGGAGGCCGAGATCATCGATGAGGGCGAGGACGGTTGACCGGCGCCACGCGGCCGGGCGCCGATCCTTCCGGCACCCCGCCCGATGAGGTGACTACGCCCACACCCGCGGAGGTGGTCGAGGCCGTCCTCGATGAGGGCGCGCCAGACCAGATGGATCGCATGGAGCTTCCCGAGGATCCGGACGAGGCCGTGGCCCTCCTGATCAACGAGCTGCTGGCGGCCCGGGAGGCGGCCGAGCAGGCGGAGGACAGGTGGAAGCGGTCGGTCGCCGAGTTCGACAACTATCGCAAGCGCACGGCGCGGGTCCAGCAGGAGTCGGTCGCCCGGGCGTCTGAGCGGGTGATGCTCCAGATCCTCCCGGTGCTCGACAGCCTCGACGCCGCCCTGATCATGGAGAGCGCTGACGGATCCTCGGGCGGTGGTTTGCGCCAGGGATTGTCCAGCACGCGAGAGCTCCTGCTCTCCACGCTGTCCCGGGAAGGCCTCGAGCCGATCGAGGCCCTGGGCGCCGCGTTCGATCCCACCCTCCATGAAGCGGCCCAGATGGCCGAGGGGAGTGGCACGATGGTGGTGACGGCCGAGTTGCGCCGCGGCTACCTTCTCAAGGGGAGGGTCGTCAGGCCTGCGCTGGTCGCGGTGGGTTACGAGCCGGCATCACCTGCAGAGGCGGACGCCGGGGAGGAGGACCGGGCGTGATCCTGTCCGGGGGTCGCCCATGAACCGCGACTGGCTCGAGAAGGACTTCTACCGGCTCCTCGAGGTGGGCAAGGATGCCGACCAGGCGACCATCAAGAAGGCGTACCGGCGGCTGGCGCAGAAGCTCCATCCGGACGCCAACCCGGACGATCCGAATGCCGCCGAGCGCTTCAAGGGCGTCTCGGAGGCATATTCGGTGCTGTCGGACGCCGACCGTCGAAGGGAGTACGACCAGGTTCGCTCCATGGGAGCGCAGGGTTTCGGCCCGGGCGGCGGCCCGTTCGCCGGGGGGCAGGTCCGGATAGAGGATCTGTTCGGCGGTGCGGGAGGCATCGGTGACCTGTTCAACTTCGGCCGCGGTCGCAGAGGCCCCCAGCGCGGCGCCGACATGTCGGCCACCCTTGACCTGACCTTCGAAGAGTCCATCCGGGGAACCACCAGTCCGGTACGGGTGCAGGGCGCGGTCCAGTGCGGACGCTGTTCAGGCTCGGGAGGGGAGCCCGGGACGACGGTGGACGTGTGCGGGAACTGCGGTGGTACCGGCACGGTCGCTTCCAACCAGGGTCTCTTCTCCTTCACCAACCCGTGCCCGGTATGCGGCGGCGCCGGCAGGAACGTGGAGTCGCATTGCCTCCAGTGCGGCGGTTCCGGCCAGGAAGTCCGCGCACGTACCATCAAGGTCCGTATCCCACCCGGCATCAAGGACGGAAACACGATCCGGCTACGGGGCCGGGGAGCGCCCGGGCCGAGGGGCGGCCCCCCGGGCGATCTACTGGTCAAGGTCAGCGTGGGCCGGCATCCGGTGTTCTCCCGCAAGGGCGACAACCTGACCATGCAGCTGCCGATCACGTTCACCGAGGCGGCGCTGGGCGCCAAGGTGAGGGTGATGACGCTGAACGGCCCGGTCACGCTCAAGATCCCGGCCGGCACACCCTCCGGCAAGACCTTCCGGATACGCAAGGAGGGAGTCCGGAGGGATAAGGGGCGCCCTGGCGACCTGCTGGTCACGGCGCAGGTGACCGTCCCCGAGAAGCTGCCGAGGGATGCCAGGAAGCTCCTGGAAGAGTTCAAGGACAAGTACGAGACCGCCGACCCGAGAGCGCATCTCTAGTGGTCTGTTTGTGGAATGGCGGTGTGGTATGGCGTCGGCAGCGGTGTTTCTCGCAAGGCCCGCTGACGAAGGCGTGCCCGCAGCGGTACGTTGAGGAAGCGGAACGCAGCGACGGGGCACCGATGACCGCCAGAACACGCCTGGCTGTTTCGTAGACAGACCACTAGGACGGTGGCGTCGAAGATGATGAATACTGCGGAACGCCTATAGGAAGGAGGCTACGGATGCCCGGCAAGAGAATCTCACCCGAAATGGAGGCGGTCTACGTCATCTCGGTCGCGGCCTCGCTATCCGGCATGCATCCCCAGACCCTACGCATCTACGAGCGAAGGGGGCTGATCGAGCCGTTCCGGACTCCCGGTGGTACCCGCCGCTACTCGGATGCCGACCTCGAGCGCCTCTCCCTGATCCAGGGTCTGACCGGCCAGGGCATCAACATCGAAGGCGTGAAGCGCATCATCGCCCTCGAAGAGGAGAACCGGTTCCTCCGGGATGAGGTGCGGAGGCTGCGCCGCCAGAAGAAGGCCGCCCAGGAGACCGCCATCGCGGCAACCGAAGCGCTACAGGAGACCAGGCGCAACCTGGCCGGCGAGATCCTGGTACGCCGGGACATCCTCCGCTTCCCCGACTTTCCGCGGTAGCCGGGAGGAGCGCCCGTGGAGTTCGAGCCGATCGGATTCGGTGGCCGAGAGCGCCCCAGAGTTGTGTTGCCCGCCTCCGATCCTGGTTTGTCGGGCCGGATCGGCTCTGCCTCGACGCTCGATGAACTGGCCCGGGTGGTCGCCGCCCATCCCGACTCGATGGATGCCTGGGCGGCCCTCGGGCAGTGGTACGAGCGGAGCGACGCCACGCTGGTGAACGGGGTCGCCGCCTATGCCTGTTTCCGGGTCGGTTACCACCGGGGGCTGGATGCGCTGCGCGGCAACGGCTGGAACGGCAGCCAGTCGGTCAGGTGGGAGGACGAGCCGAATCGGGGATTCCTGCGCTGCGTCTCCGGGCTGGCGCGGATGGCGGGCCGGCTCGGCGAACTTCCCGAAGCCGAGCGATGCGCCCGGTTCCTGATCGACCTGGATCCGGACTGGAACCCGTCAACGGGGATGCGGAACCGGCGGGCTGATTGACTAGGATTCACCACGCGGCTCTGTTACCAGGGCTGCGAACGCTCGCGAACCTGAGGGGAATGTATCAATGGCTTCAACTGCCGAACGGCTCACCAGTCTGGTCAACGAGAACATCGAGGTTGATGGCCAGAAGCTGGACATCCCGGACGATCTGAACATCAGCCTCATGAACTCCGGTGTGTCCTCCCTGGAGGCCGTTGCCCTGGCGAAGCTGATTTCTGCAGAGTTCGGTGTGGAGTTTGCTGTTGAGGACTGCTACGCGTTGGACACGTTGAAGGATGTCGCAGCCTTTATCGACAGCAATTCCTAGTTGCTAGTTGCTAGTTGCTAGTTGCTAGTTGCTAGTACAGATAATTGACTAGTAACCAGCAAATACGGACTAGAAACTAATCGAGTTGATGTAGTCGCGTACTATCGCCGCGCACTGCTCTGGCTGTTCGAGCGGAAGAAAGTGGGTGGCTTCCGGAAGGAAGTCGTAGTCGACACTCAGCATGTCGCTGAGGTCGAGTGTGGGCAGGTATGAGTACGGTACCAAGGGGTCAGCTCCTAAGACCTTGGTCGGGCACTCGAGATCGTTGAAGTCCACAAGCACCGAATACGAGCTTGCGTAGTCGATTATCTGTGCCTCATATTCCCGGGGGCATCTAAGGCTGTACGTGTCGCCGGTACCGTCTTCACGGAGAGTGGTCCTCGCCATCAGATCGAGGACACCCGGTACAACGTGACGGAAGACGGGCGAGAAGCCGAGAAGCCCCACGAACTCATCGTAAGAGCGGAACCGGTCGGAACGACGGCGTGCGATGGCGGCCGTCCGGGTAGCGGCTATGTCGAACTCCTCGTAGCTTCTGCCAGGAGTGCACAGGGGTGGATCCAGCAGGAACCGTGCCGCGAAGCCGCTACCTCTTGTAGATGAGAGCAGGCTTACCAGGCCGGACAAGGAATGGAAGACGCCTATCTTCGGTTTCTGTCCAAAGGTCTCATCAATAGCCTCTAGAATTTTATCATGATCCTTAATAAACGTAGGTATGGTGTGGGCTCTCAAAGATCCTGTCTCGTTCCACCCATGGTTCCTCAAATCGTAGAGTATAAGGTCAAAATCTTCGGCAAGTAACGACCAGAATGGTAAATAAAGATCAATGGCCAGCCCGTTGCCGTGGCTCAGAACGAGCCGCTGGCCCGACGCTTTCCCATGGCGGCGCAGGGTGACCTGGGTGCCGTCCTCCAGACGAACACCATGCACCGAACTCGGCTCCGGAATCTTCCACACAGGGTCAGAACCCTACTCAAGCCGACGACCCTGCATGTTCGTCCGGCTGATCGCCGACCTGGAAGGCTGCGTTGGGTGGCCGGGCGGCGTTCTACAATCGGGCGTATGGCCGAGTCCGACCGCCGACCGATCGACTACATCGCCGTAACCAGGGAGACCTACACCCGCCTGGGCTACCGGCCCTACCGCTGGGCCCTAAACGATGACCCGCCTTCGTGGGCCACGCTCGGCAAACCGCTCTCGGAAGCCCGGTTGGGGTTGATCGCATCCGGTGGGATCTACCGGCACGGGCAAGTGGCCTTCACCCATCGAGATGACGTGACCCACCGGGAGATCCCCACCGACGTGGACAGCACCGAGCTCCGGGTGACTCACTTCGCCTTCGATCCGGCCGCCGCCCGGCGGGATCCAAACGTGGTCTTCCCGATCGACACCCTTCGCTATCTGGTCGCCGAGGGCACTGTGGGGGAGCTGGCACCGCTGGCGCTCACCTTCATGGGCGGCATCTACTCGCAGCGCCGGCTGGCCTCCGAGTTGATCCCGGTATTGGTGGACCGTACCCTCGAAATGGGGGCGGACGCGGTGCTGCTGGTACCCGTCTGACCGGTATGCCACCAGTCAGTTGGGCTGGTCAGCAGGGCGATCGAGCGGAAGGGCGTCCCCACCCTGTCCATGACCAGCGCGCGCTCCATCACCGCGTCGGCCAACCCGCCTCGGGCGGCTTTCACCGACTTCCCGCTAGGACACACCTGCGGGCCGCCTGACCGGCCCGGGGAGCAGCGGTCGATCATGCGCGACGCCCTGGCCCTGTTCGAGACCATGGACCGGCCGGGGATCGTGGACTTGGGTTACACGTGGCCCGCGCCATGGAAGGAAGAAGCGCTGCGACCGGAGGACCATCGCACCCCCCGTCACGACACCCCCCAGTACCAGAATCAGGATGACCGGGCGGCCGCGGTGGCGGCATACGGTCCGGAGGTCGCCTGCTGCGCCGGCGCCCCGAGCGACATGCCGCGCTCCTGATGGTCTCCGAGCTGTTCGACCCCGATGCCTGGCACCCCGTAGAGGGCTTCTCCTTCGACGACATCACCTACCACCGGGCGGTCGATCAGGGAACGGTCCGGGTGGCTTTCGACCGACCGGAGGTGCGTAATGCCTTCCGGCCGCAGACGGTGGACGAGCTCTATGTCGCCCTCGATCACGCCCGGCAGTGGAGCGACGTGGGGACTGTCCTGGTTACCGGGAACGGCCCGTCTCCCAAGGACGGTGGTTGGGCCTTCTCGTCGGGCGGGGACCAGCGCATTCGCGGTCGGGCCGGTTACATGTACGCCGAGGGTGAAGGCGCCGCCGACATCGACCCGGCGCGTCTCGGAAGGCTCCACGTCCTCGAGGTCCAGCGCCTGATCCGGTTCATGCCGAAGGTGGTCATCGCGGTCGTGCCGGGTTGGGCGGTCGGGGGTGGCCACAGCCTCCACGTGGTCTGCGACCTGACCCTGGCTTCGGAGGAGCACGCCGTCTTCAAGCAGACCGACTCCGATGTGGCCTCGTTCGACGCCGGGTTCGGCTCGGCCTACCTGACCCGCATGGTCGGCCAGAAGCGGGCCCGCGAGATCTTCTTCCTGGGCGCCGACTACTCGGCCACCGAAGCTTTTCGTATGGGGATGGTCAACAAGGTGGTGCCCCATGCGGAACTGGAGGAGACCGCGCTGGAGTGGGCCGGGGTCATCAACGCCAAGAGCCCCATGTCACAGCGGATGCTCAAGTTTGCCTTCAACCTGATCGATGATGGTCTGGTGGGCCAGCAGGTCTTCGCCGGCGAGGCCACCCGCCTCGGCTACATGACCGAAGAGGCCCAAGAGGGGCGGGATGCCTTCGTGGAGAAGCGTCCGAAGGACTTCTCACGCTTCCCCCGGTACTATTAGTCGCTAGTGTTACCGACCAGTATCGGTTGATTCCAGCTTGGCTTGTTGGGCTAGGTAGAGCCAGCCGAGACCATGAATGGCCACGCCGGCAAGCAGGATCAGGGTGACTATCCAGTGACCGAGAACTGCGGCGAACAGGGCAGCGATCACCGCCAGCGTCACCAGCGCTACCCGTACACCGTTCAGGGGTCCGTACATGCCGTGCCAGTCTAGGTTAAGGAGACGGTGTCAGTATCCTTGACGGGGACATCCGGTTAGGCGACCTGACGGCAGGATTCGCCCGGGCAAGGTTATCCGGGCAGGGCGTGGTGATCCATGGTGACGGCCGCGCGACCGTCCTCATGGAGACTGGAGACGATGATGGACAACGAAGTCTGGAGATGGGTGTGGACCGGACTGGCCCTGTTCATGGGTCTCGGGGAGATCGTCACGGCCGGGTTCTTCCTGCTCCCGTTCGCGATCGGTGCCGGCCTCGCCGCGATCGCCGCCTGGACAGGCCTGAGCGACATCGTCCAGTGGTTGCTCTTCTTCGTCGGTACTGGACTTTCCTTCCTGTACGTGCGCCGTTTCATGAGGGCCCAGGATGAGGACGGGGGTCTGGTGGTGGGGCCCGGTCGCTACGTCGGGATGGAAGCTCTTGTGCTGCAGACGATCGACACCGGCGCCAACACCGGGCTGATCAGGGTCGAGGCGGAGGAATGGCGGGCCGTCACCGACGGCGAGCCCATCGAAGAGGGTAGAAGGGTGCAAGTGGTGGACCTGCGAGGTACCCGCCTGGTAGTCAGAGAAGTCCACTAGAGACCAACCCACTAGAGAACACCAGAGAAAGGAAATCCGATGGAGGTAGCGGGCGTATTGCTTCTAGGCATCATTGCCCTGGCGGTCTTGCTGATAGCAGCGAGCGGGTTCCGCATCGTGCGGCCGTACGAGCAGGGTCTGATCGAGTTCCTCGGCAAGTACCAGAGGACCGTCTCGCCCGGGCTCCGGTTCGTCATCCCGTTCGTGCAGAGAATCCTGAAGGTCGACATGCGGGAGCAGGTGGTGGACGTGCCGCCGCAGGAGGTCATCACCAAGGACAACGTGGTCGTCACGGTGGACGCGGTGATCTATTTCGAGGCGACCGATCCGGTGAAGCTCAAGTACGCGGTCGGGAACTTCATCCTGGCCATCACCAAGCTGGCCCAGACCAACCTGCGTAACGTGGTCGGCGACCTCCAGCTGGACGAGGCCCTGGTCTCCCGCGAGGTCATCAACAGCAAGCTCCGCCAGATCCTCGACGACGCCACCGACAAGTGGGGAACGAGGGTTGTGCGGGTGGAGATCCAGCGGATCGAGCCGCCGCCGGACGTGACCGAGGCCATGCACCGCCAGATGAAGGCGGAGCGAGGCCGCCGGGCGGTGGTGACCGAAGCCGAGGGCGAGAAGCGAGCCGCCATCCTCCAGGCAGAGGGTGTCAAGCAGTCGGCCATCCTTCGGGCCGAAGGTGAGGCTGAGGCCATCAAGCGGGTGGCCGACGCGGACAAGTACCAGAAGCTCACGGTGGCCGAGGGTGAGGGCCAGGCCATCGAGAGGGTCTTCCTGGCGATCCACAACGGCGATCCGACCGATGACCTGATCGCCATCAAATACCTGGAGACTCTGCAGGGCATCGCCGACGGTCAGGCCACCAAGATATTCCTGCCGCTCGACACGTCAGGGTTGCTGGGCGCGGTGGCCGCGATCGGCGAGATGTTCAAGGAAGGCGCAACCGAATAGCTAAAGGATTTGGCTGAGGAACAGCTTGGTGCGGTCGTGCTGGGGGTTGTGGAAGAAGTGCTCCGGAGTTCCTTCTTCCACAACCATCCCGTAGTCGAAGAAGAGCACCCGATCGGCGACTTCGCGGGCGAAACCCATTTCGTGGGTGACCACGATCATCGTCATGCCCGACTCGGCCAGCTCCTTCATCACATCTAGGACCTCTTTGATCATCTCGGGGTCGAGCGCCGAGGTGGGCTCGTCGAAGAGCATGATCTTCGGGTTCATGGCCAGGGCGCGGGCTATGGCCACCCGCTGTTGCTGGCCTCCCGATAGTTGGCCCGGATACTTGTGCGCCTGCTCTGGTATGCCCACCCGCTCGAGCAGCTTCATGGCGGCGGCCTCGGAATCCGACCGCGTCCGGTTTCGGGCCCAGATGGGCGCCAGGGTGATGTTCTGCATGACCGTGAGGTGGGGGAACAGGTTGAACTGCTGGAAGACCATGCCGACCTCGCGGCGGATGGCGTCGATGTTGCGGAGGTCGTTGGTCAGCTCCATCCCGTCCACAACGATCCGCCCCGCCTGGTGGGCCTCGAGGCGGTTGATGCAACGGATGAAGGTGGACTTGCCGGACCCGGAAGGTCCGATCACCACCACCACCTCGCCCCAGCCGATCGAGGTGCTCACCCCGCTCAGAGCCTGGAAGTCACCGAACCACTTCTTTACGTCCTCGCAGATGATCGCCTGAGATCCGTTAGTGGTCATGAAATCCTCCTCAGTGATTCGGCCATCAGCGTTCTCCAAGACCGAGACTGCGCTCGTAGCGCATGCTCAGCTTCGAGATCGTGAAGGTGACTATCCAGTAGAACAACGCCATGAAGAACATCATCTGGGGCAGGGTGCCCTGGAAGTTGGGGTCGCTCTGCTGGGGTATAAAGCTGCGAGCGATCAGCAGGATGTCTGCCAGCCCGATTATGGCCACCAGCGAGGTGTCCTTGAAGGCGACGATGATCGACCCGACCAGCGCCGGGATCACCGTCCGCACCGCTTGGGGCAGGATCACCAGCGAGGTGGACTGGACGATGCTCAGGCCCGCAGCCCTGGCCGCCTCGTACTGGCCCCGGTCGATGGCCTGCAATCCTCCCCTGATGTTCTCGGCCACGTAGGCCGAGTTGAAGATGGTGATGGCCGCGACTATCCGCACGATCTCGTCGAACTCCACTCCGGCGGGAAGGAAGGCGGTCAGCATGGCCGAGCCGAAGAACAGCCAGGTGATCATCGGCACGCTCCGGACCAGTTCGATGTATCCGGTGGCCAGCAGGCGGAAGATGGGCATCGAGGAGGTTCGCGCCAGGGCGAGGATCAGGCCGACGGGAAGGGACAGGGCGATGCCGCTGACGGCCAGGAGGATGGTCAGGTTGAAACCGCCCAGGAAGGTGGTTCCCTGGAACTCGAGGGATGTGCTGGCAGCGCCCAGCCGGAATCCCACCACTATCAGCACCGCAACGGCTGTCCAGGCTCGGACCAGGTTGGTCCTTCCCCGCTGCGTTCCTCCGAAGGTGGGTGTCACCAGCAGGAACAGGGTGAAGGAGACGATCAGGGTGCGGTAGAGGAACGGCATCGGGATGAACCAGATCGACAGGCATACCACCGCCAGGCCTGCAGCCGATGCGCGAACCATCTCCACCGGCTCCTTGATCGTGAGGGCGGCGGCCAGTATCGCCAGGCCGACTAGCACCAACCCCACGGTGAGCCAGAGCGGCTCCTCCCCGGAGGCGAACGGCAGGGCGGCCGCCGCCAGCCCGATGGCCGCCACCACCGCGCTCGAGGCATACCCTCTGGGCGGGAGGCCCAGAACCCAGAGCGCGCCGCCACCCAGTACGACTGCCAGGAGGATGGAGACCACATCCGAGCGCAGGAAGGCGGTCAGGCTCGAGCCGTCGTCGAACGTGGCTCCCAGCCGGACCGCCACCACCGCCACCACCGTGGCCGCTACCCAGACCCGGACCAGGTTGGTCCTGCCCCGTTGCGTTCGTCCGACGGCGGGCGCTACGAGCAGGAACAGGGTGAAGGCAGTGACCAGCACCCGGAACAGGAACGGCATCGAGACGAGCCAGACCAACAGGCTGGCCAGGACCAGGCCCGCAGCCGACGCCCTGACCATCACCACCGGCTCCTTGATCGTCAGGGCGGTGATAAGCGTCGCCACCCCGACCAGCACCAACCCCACCGCGACCCAGAGCGGCTCCTCTGCGGAAGCGAGTGGCAGGGCGGCTATCACCAGCCCGATGGCTGCCGCCACCGCGGCGCCGGTCGGCCCTCTGGGCAGAGCGACCAGCACCCGGAGCGCGCCGGCGCCCAGCACTATGCCCAGTAGCAGGATCATGTCGGTCCAGTCGAGGACCGGGTTGCGCTGGATGATGAAGATGATCACCGGATAGGAGAGGACCCAGGCCGAGATCAGGAACCGCCGGAAGGCGCGGGGCCAGATGCGCTCGATCAGGATCCCGAGGGGGTAGGCGGCCACCGCCAGGACGAACAGAGTCGTCCACGGGCCCGCGGTGGTGGCGGCTATCGGTGCGGTGGTCTGGTCGAACTGGCCCAACGGAACCGGGAGTTCCACGGTCCATAGGAGCGCGGCCACCGCCGCCATGACCATCACCGGCACGGTCAGCAGCGGGATCGTGGGCGACGGGGTGGCGGCGCGGCTCCACCGGACGGCGAAGTGGGCCAGGACGGCCACCAGGACGGCGGCGAGGAGTATCCAGGCACGTACGTTGCTCCAGGCGGCGGGCGAGTCGAATGCCAGGATGGGAATGCCGAATGTGCGCGCCTCGGCCGCATGGTGCATGATCGCCGTCACCGCCACCAGCACGGCGCCGCTCCTCACACCTCCCGCGAAGGTGGTGAGCTCGAGCCGTCCTCCCACCTTCCAGGACGCCAGTGACCAGACCACCAGGACGATGAATATGCCCAGGGACGTCCAGATCCGGATCAGGTCGTCCTGCGGGAAGGCCTGGACCATCAGCAGCTTCGCATTGTGGGTGACCGCCGCCCATTTGCGTTCCGGAGCGAAGAGGTAAGAGGTGATGAACCGCAGGATGTTCAGGAGCACCAGGGCGAAGGCCAGGGTGAGGAAGGAGTTGAAGGCGATCTGTCCCCAGGTGTGGCCCGAGAAGAGGTTCTCGCGCATCCAGCGCCACGGCCCGGTGGGTGGGGGCTCGGGAGCCCGCTCGGTCATGTCGGCGGCAACGCCGGCGGATGCGGGGTCGGTCATATCAGCGCTCCACCAGGGCCATCTTGCGGTTGTAGTAGTTCACGATGCCCGACAGGATCAGGCTCACGAGCGAGTAGAAGCCCATCCAGAAGATGAACACCGCCAATGCCTGGCCTTCCTGGTTGAAGATGGTCTGGCCGACCTGGACGATGTCGGCGTAGGCCACGGCGATACCCAAGGAGGTGTTCTTGGCCAGGTTCAGGTACTGGGAACCGAGCGGGGGAAGGATGATCCGGAAGGCCTGGGGCAGCACGACCAGGCGCAGCACCTGGCCCCGGCGCAGACCGACCGCCGCGGCGGCCTCGCCCTGACCGCGCGGCACGGCCATGATCCCGGCCCGCACGATCTCGGCGATGAAGGCGGCGGTGTAGAGCGTGACTCCCATCCAGACCGCCATGAAGCCCGGTGTGAGCGCCTTACCGACCTCGTGGGAGTACTGGGGGAACCTGGTGGGCACCACCACCTCGGGAAGGGTGAAGCGCAGGGGGGCGCCGCCGGCAAAGTCGAACCTTGACGCCAGGAAGTCGAAGAGCGGCTCGAATCCCCAGTTCATCTGGTACCAGAGCGTCCGTCCCAGAACACTGGATAGGGTTGCCTGCCCGGCCCCGGATACGAAGAACAGCATCACCCCGATACCCACCACGGCCGCCACTGCCAGGCGGAAGTAGTCGTCGTCGGAGAGTTTGGCCATACCGGCGGGCGACCGGAGCCGCCTCAGGTAACGCACGATGTAGCGGGCTGCCAACGAGACAGCGAGGGCGGCCAGCACCAGCTGGAGACCGATCACCGGTACGACCCCGGCCACCCAGGCGAGGGCGGTGAACAGCCATCCCAATACTCCGGCGGCGGGATGGGCGAACCATCCTCCCACCAGGAAGACGGCGAAAGTGCCGATCGACCAAGCGAAGGCGTGGGTATCGTGCCCCTCTCGCTCCTGGAGCGCGATCCGGCGCCGGTACACCCAGCGCGCCGCCACCACGCCGACGATCAGCACCACGGTGTACTGCCAGCGGCCGGCCAGGGGGGTGAGCCAGGGCATGGCGATGCCCTTGGGGCTGGCGAACAGCCATCGGGACCCCTCCATCTCGGGGGTCAGATCCGGCAGGAGCCCGACGATCAGCGCCTGCCAGAAGAGGATCTGGACGAGCAGCGGGATGTTGCGGAAGAACTCGATGTAGGCGTTGGCGATCCGCGAGACGATCCAGTTGGACGACAGCCTCGAAATCCCGATCACCGTGCCGAGGATGGTGGCGGCGATGACACCGCTCCAGGTGACCCTCAACATGTTGACCATTCCCACCGCCAGCGCCTCCAGGCCCGACTCGGGATCGGTGTTGAACCCCTCGCCGAGTTTGACGCCCAGTGGTTCGCCGAGGAAGTCCCACGAGAACGGGATGCCGGTAGCCCGGAGATTGGCGGTGGCCTGGGTGATGACGACGTAACCCAGCCAGAGGAGGCCGACGAGGATTCCGAGTTGGGTGGCCCATTTGATGACGACCACGTTGCGCCATATGGGCACGCGGGTCTGAGAGGAGCGGTCGGTGGGCGTGACCAATTGACCTTCCGTTCTAGCCGGCCTCCCAGACGATACCAACTACGCGAGGAGGGGGCACCTGATCGGCGCCCCCTCCTTGATTCGGATCTACTTGGTTTCTACCGGGCCGGTGGTGCGTAGACCAGACCGCCCTCGGTCCAGCGGGCATTGGCGGACCCGGCTCGGGCGAACCCGAGCGGGTGCAGGTTGTTGGCGTAGATCTCGTCGTAGTTGCCGACCTGCCTGATGGCCTGGGCATATGCGTCAGCCGCGAGACCCATCTTGGTCTGCAGCTCGTCCTCGCCCACGCCGAGGAAGCGACCCGCTTCGGGGTCGGGCGGGTTCGCCACCATCTCGTCGATGTTCTGGGAGGTGACCCCCTTCTCATCGGCGATGATCAGGATGTACACCAACCAGTTGACGACATCAGCCCATTGGCTGTCGTTCTGGCGGTACATGGGCCCGAGGGGCTCCTTGGAGATCGGGGTGGTCGGGAAGATGATCCAGTCTCCCTCGGCGATCTCACCGTTCTGGATGGCGGCGTAGCGATGGCCGAACAGGGCCGAGCCGTCGGTGGTCACCAGGTCACAGGAACCCGCCCGGAAGAGATCCATGGCCTCCGGGAAGTTCTCCACGGTCACCAGCTCGATCTCGGCGCCGACCACGCGGGCGCCCTCCGTGATGTTCTTCTCGGTGGTGGTTCCGGCGTTGGTGCAGAGCCTGGCGCCGTCCACGTCCACCAGAGTAGAGGCATCGGTGAATCCGAAGTCGGCCTTGCCCATGATCTGCTGGCCGTCGTAGAACGTGGTGGGCCCGAAGTCACCGCCGATCTCCGTATCCCGGCTCTGGGTCCAGGTGGTGTTACGGAACAGCACGTCGACCTCGCCGGCGGCGAGCACGTTGAAGCGCTCGGCGGCGGTGGTGCCCACGAACTCGACCGCGGTGGCATCGCCTAGCACAGCTGCTGCCAGAGCACGGCAGTAGTCGGCGTCGAATCCGGTGTAGGAACCGTCGTCCTGGGGCTCGGCGAAGCCGATAGCGGCGGTCGATACACCGCATCTCAAGCTACCGCGGGCCTGTATCTCGGCCAGCGTGCCGCCTTGCGAGGGAACGACCACCACTTCCTCGGGCTGGGTGGTGGCGGCCTGCGTAGCAGCCGTAGTCGTTTCCTGGGCTGCTGTAGTGGCGGCAGGCTCGTCGTCCGCTCCGCACGAAGCGACGACCATCGCAAGTACCACGAACAGCGGTACAAGCCTTCGAGTCATTAGTAGGCCCCTTTCCGTTCTCGCGTTTAGGTTCGGCATCATTCCCCACCTGCCGGGACTCCTGGCTATAAAACCGCCGCATGCTGGTGTTGCTTGACCGCCGAGACGATCCCAGAAGCGTCCATCCGGTAACGGGCGAGAAGTTCATCGATCTTACCATGAGGCAGGTGCGCAGTCGGGAGGCCGATCGTCACAACTTTCGCGGATCCGGCGCCGTCCACCTGGTCACGGATCGTCTGCCCGATCCCTCCGGCGCGCAGCCCGTCCTCGACGGTGACTACCAGTCCGTGCTGAGCGGCATCGCCGATCATCACCGGATCGAGCGGTTTCACCACCCTCGGGTCCCACACCGAGCAGCTGATCCCCTCGAGTTCCAGGAGGTCGGCCGCTTCGCAGACGGTCTCCAGCATCTTGCCGATCCCGATCAGGCAGACCTCGGATCCCTCGCGGACCCGGCGGGCCGACAATCCGGATCCCACCTCGTCGATCGACGCTCGGAGGGGCGGGGTCTTGGGCCACCGGATGGCGGAGGGGCCGGTGGTTATCTCCATCGCGGTGTCGAGCATCACGGGGAGTTCCTCGTAGGAGGAAGGGGCGAAGATGGTCATGCCCGGGATCTTCGACAGCAGGACCATGTCGAGGAGTCCGTGATGGGAGGCGCCGTCGTCGCCGGTGATGCCGGCCCGGTCGAGGCAGAAGATGACCGGGCAACCGTGGAGGGCGGTATCGAGGTTGATCTGGTCGAGAGCCCGGGTGAGGAAGGTGGAGTAGATGGCCACCATCGGGCGGAGGCCTCCCATGGCCATACCCGTAGCCATCGCGACTGCGTGCTGCTCCGCGATGCCGACGTCGAAGACCCGGTCGGGGAACCGGTTCTGGAGCGGCAGCACGCCGGTCGAGTCGGGCATGGCGGCGGTGATCGCCACCAGCTCGGGATGGCGGTCGGCGAGCGCCAGCAGGTGTTCCGCAAAGGCGGCCGTGTAGCTCCCTTCCTTGATGGACGAGAGGTCATGCATCGCCTTGATGGGGTCGTTCTCGGCCGGCGCGTAGCCGCGGCCCTTCTGGGTGATCACATGCACCACCGTGGGCCCGCTCATCGCCCGGACGTTCTTGAGGATGCGCTCGAGCTCGGGTAGGTCGTGGCCGTTGAACGGACCGAAGTAGCGGATGCCGAACTGCTCGAAGATCTGGGGCGGTTCCCACATCTGCCGGATGGCCACTTCGGTGGCGTCTATACCGCGGCTCACCAGGTCCGCCACCCAGGGGATGGACTCGGCGATCGAACGGGCCACGCCCTGACCGCGCTCGTAGACATTGGTGGTCCGTAGCTTGATGAGGCTCTCGGACAACTTCGAGATGGTGGGTGCGTAGGAACGTCCGTTGTCATTGAGGATGATGGTGACGTCGGCGCTGGAATGGCCGATGTTGTTGAGCCCTTCGAGCGCCATGCCCCCTGTCAGCGAGCCATCGCCCACCACCGCCACCACCTGCCGATCATCGCCACCGGCCTGGAAGGCGGCGGCCAGCCCGTGGGAGTACGAGAGGGCGGTGGAGGCATGGCTGTTCTCGATCCAGTCGTGTTCGGACTCGGCCCGGCTGGGATACCCGGACATTCCATCGGGGAGCCGGAGGGTGGCGAACTGGTGGCGACGCCCGGTCAGCAGCTTGTGGGGGTAGGCCTGGTGCCCGGTGTCGAACAGGATGGCGTCATGGGGGGATCGGAAGACACGGTGCAGGGCCAGGGTGAGCTCGACTATCCCCAGGTTCGACCCCAGGTGGCCGCCGTTCCGGGTGACAGTGGCCACGATGAGGTGGCGGATCTCGGTGGCCAACTCCTCGAGTTCCTCGAAACTCAGGGATCGGAGATCGGCGGGTCCCCGGACGGTGTCCAGGAGGGGAGTGTCGGGAAGCGTCATTATCAGTACTCTACAGCCGAAATCCGGCCAACCGCCGAACTTTGTAGGGCGGCGGGGTCGCGGGTGAACCGGTCTCTCAGCGACGTGGCTCGTGGCCGGGCGTCCACTCCCGGGCAAGGTCCAGTAGCTCGACCACCGAATGGTCCGGAGTGGGCCGGAAGTCGCGATAGAACATGCCGATGGCCGCGAAGCGCCGCGGCGTGTGGGCCACCACCAGCTCGTCAGCCACCTCGGCGAAGGTCGCCGATGCGTCCCGGGGAGCGACCGGAGCGGCCAGCACGACCCGCCCGGCCCCGAGGCGCCGGGTGATCAGGCAGGCGGCACGGGCGGTGGCGCCCGTGGCGATGCCGTCATCGACGATCACCGCGGTCTTGCCGTCCAGGTCTGCGGGAGGGGCATCGCCCCGGAAGCGTTCCGCCTGGCGGGCCAGTTCGCGGCGCTCTCTCCGCTCCACCCGCTCGACGGCCGCCGGCCGTATCCCGAGCCGTTCGATCCGTTGCTCGTCCAGGACGCGTACCCCGCCCTCGCCGATGGCGCCCATGGCCAGTTCCGGCTGGACCGGCACTCCCAGCTTGCGGACCAGCAACACCTCCAGGGGAGCGCCGAGACGCGTGGCGATCTCGTAGCCGACCGGGACCCCGCCCCTGGGCAGGCCCAGGATCACGGTGGGCTGGTCGGCGAGATGGTCGAGCAGTCCGGCCAGCACACTGCCGGCGTGCGAACGGTCGGTGAACCTCATGCCTCGTCCCGTGCCATGCGGTGATTGTGCCATCCGACAGGGCTAACCTGCCCTCCGGGCCGGTACGGAACCGGCCTCGGAGAAGGTTCTTTCAATCGGAATGGTGGCGTGACATGCCCTTATACCTGATCGCTCAGTCCGTTGCGGACGCCTGCGGCGTCGATCCGGGGTCCGTGTGCGGCCTCGTCTATGACCTGACCGGTAGCAGCGGGACCGCTCGCCTGGCGGAACTGGCGGCCCGTCCGGTCAAGGTGGTACTCATCCTGTTGCTGGCCTGGATCGTCAGCCGGATCGTGCGCCGATGGCTAGACAGGCTGGTGGAGGGCTGGCTGTCGAAGCGCTCTGAGGTGGCGGCGGCCATCTCCGGAACCCTTGAGCCGGATGACGACGGGCCCGGATTGGGGGAGGCCGCGCTCGAGAGGGCCCGCCGGATGGTGGACCAACAGGAGCGGAGCGGCCAGCGGACGAGGACGCTCGGTTCGGTGCTCAGGTCGGTCTCCTCGGCGATCATCTACGGCATGGCCCTGATGATGGCCCTGGCGGAGTTCGATGTGAACCTGGGCCCCCTGATCGCCGGCGCCGGCATAGCGGGCGTAGCGGTCGGTTTCGGCGCCCAGAGCCTGGTCAAGGACTTCCTCTCCGGCGTGTTCATGCTGCTCGAGGACCAGTACGGGGTGGGCGATGTCGTCGATGTGGGGGACACAGTCGGCGTGGTGGAGGAGGTCAAGCTCCGTACCACCCAGGTGCGCGACATCAACGGGACGCTCTGGTACATCCCCAACGGCGAGATCGCCCGGGTGGCCAACCTCACCCAGGACTGGGGCCAGGCCGTGGTCGACATCGAGGTCGCCTACGACACCGACATCGCCGCGGCGATGGCTCTCATCAAGGAAGTGGCGGACGGGTTGTGGCGTGAGCAGCTCGAGTCGTTCACGATCATCCAGGAGCCGACCATGGCGGGTGTTCAGGCATTCGGGGACAACTCGATCGCCCTCCGCCTGATGGTCAGGACCGAGCCCGGAGAGCAGTTCGGCACGGCGCGGGAACTGCGAAAGCGTCTCAAGTTCGCGCTCGACGAGGCGGGAATCGAGATCCCGTTCCCGCAGCGCACCATCTGGGTACGTTCCCAGCCGGGCGTGCCGCCGCCGGGCGAGACAGGCGGTCCCGGTAGCTCCGGATAGGGGTCTGACGGCGGGGCGGTTGCCGTTTTTTCTCACTCTCGTTTGAGCATGACCCGTTGCGGGACGTGCGCCCGTGGGGTTGGCTAAGGTACCTGCCCGTGCTGGTTCCCGGGGCTCGGTTTGGCTGACATGAAGCATGTGCTGGCTGCGGTCGATCTGTCCCCGATGTCCCGCCGGGTGGCCGATCGAGGCCGGATTCTCGCGGAGGCCCACCAGACCGAACTCAGGCTGGTCCATGTCGCGGAACCGCCCGACGTCCCGCTCCCCGACGAGATGCTGGAGCGGATCCACCTGTACCGCCAGAGCCAGGCGGAGGACCTGTTGACCTGGATCAATGCTCGCGCCCGCTGCCGGGTGGATCTGGAGGTCCGGTCGGGGAACATGGCCATCGAACTGGCCAAGCTGTCCCACAAGGCAGGGCTGGTGATCACCGGCACCTCCTCGGTCGACCAGACGAGGATCGGCCCCCGCACCACCAGGCTGGCCCGCAAGCTGCATGCCTCAGTGCTCAGCGTGCGGAGGCTGCTGCGCTCCCCGTACCGCCGGGCGATAGCGGCCGTAGACCTCTCCGAAGCCAGCACTTCGGCAGTCGACCTGGCCCTCCTACTGGCGACGGGCGCCGACACCGTGACGGCGGTGGCGTCGTTACCCACCGACGACGAGACCATGCTCTCGGATGCGGGGGTCATGCCCGAACGGCTCGACGTGCTGCGGCGGGAACGCCTTTCCTTGCTGGAGGAGAGCATGCAGAAGTTCGTGGCCGGCTGGGGCGGCCTGGTCACGCCGGTGGTCCTGGACGGCCCCCCGCCCCAGACCGTGGCCGAGTTCGCCCGCATCAGCAACGCCGACCTGGTGGTGGCCGCCAGCCGCGGCGCCGGCAACTCCAACATGGTCCTCCTGGGCAGCAACGCCGAAGCCCTCATGCGGACCGTCCCCTGCGACGTTGCCATAGCCCGCGTCCCCGGCAGGTTCTACCGCCCCTAACCCCCGCCAGGTCATCACGCGCTGGGATTATCCTTCCCCTACAGGGCCCGTAGCTCAAGCGGTCAGAGCAGCGGACTCATAATCCGTTGGTTGCAGGTTCGAGTCCTGCCGGGCCCACAGCGTTTCTACTAGTCGCTAACTGTTTCATAGCTACTTAAGCTCCAAGGTCAGAGGCGGGTTCTGGCTCTCGCCCACCAGCAGATTGTGCAGGATCTACCCGTCCGAACTGGTTGTCACCAAGCGCTCCGAAGGACCAACATCGAGGCCGCAATGTTGAGCTGTGCGTTGACGGAGTCTTCTCGATCAACCTCTACTACGGGCTCTCCAGTACGGCCTTCTCCACCCAGCGGGCCAAGACGCTCAATGCTGCGAGCTGCTCAAGTGCTTCCTGTTCAGTGAGTCGGTTCGCCGTCTTGTGGGCTTGGCGGTTACGAATTCCCAGGGAGCAGGCCATTCCCAGATGCATCGCTCCTTGATGGACAGACCTCCAAGTACTTTGGTCTTGCTCGTCTACAGAAGCGAAGCGCAGCCTCGGCTCGCCGGGTTTAGGCGGGTCAAGGGAAAAGGCACTGCTGTATAGGCCAGTTCCCGTGATATCCCGCCTACCGAGCTTCACTTTGGTCTTCTGGCTGATGACTTCGGCGGCTGCATGCACTGCGTCTCCGTAGTAACCGGCATCCCATCGACCCTTCGCGGCGTCCCAAACCCACTTGTGAAGACCACTGGCGGCAAGCGACGGGCCAGAGTTTCCGAATATCTTCTCATAGACATCTTGGTGTTCTAGGACACCAGCGAGTGTCTCGGTCGCTCGTTCGGTTGGCCCCCAATGCCATGCCGGGTCACCAGACTCGTCGTAAAACACCCGGTTGGGTTCTATTAGGTCTGCGACGACGCTCGGATGTACTCGCTCAGCAATTTCCCGAAGCAGCGGCAACAAGCGTCGCATCCGCGCTTCGTGTCGCATGTGTTCGTCGTACATGCCCTTGTGGTATGCGCTCGTACTGCAACTAGCCGCATCGAGGAACTCGGTCACCATGTTCAGGGCAAGGGCAGGGTCGGCGAGCGCGACGGGGCGTCCATGACGGGGCGAAGCGTGAGCGGGGTCAGTATCAGCTTCAGCGTTCAAGAAGGCCGTCATCCGGAACCTCACAAAGATATCGGCAGGTCTCGCTAGTGTAGCAAACAGACGTTCGCCCACCCAGGGTGAGTAGTGCTTCGACCTTGCTGACACACGGCGGACGCACGGCTGACGGAATGCCCGCGAGCAGTGTCGGTAGATGGGCTTAGCCCCACCATGCGGGTACTCCGCGTATGGTTGCTCGTCGTTGGCGGGTTTCCACTGTCATGGTGTCTCCGTTGGAGTGGACATGGCGGATTGGGGCTTTGGTGAGGACGGTGCCGAGGTAGCGGCCGTCTTCGCGGTACCAGCGGAATCGTTTGTTTTGGAGGAGTCCGAAGCCGGTCTGGGCGGCGACGAGTGTACCTTTCTCGTAGGTATCTACCAGTGCGCACAGTGCGTTGTTTCGCAGCACGTACAGTCTGGTGCCGGTCAGGAGGTAGAGGTAGTCACCCGTGTCAATGATCTGGGTGGGGACGCTTCCGATGTCGTAGACCCGCTGGCCTTTCCCGTTTTGGTCTACTAGTACCACCCGGCCGGAGTAGCTGGCGAGGTAGGCCGCGTCGGATCCTGCGGCGAAGCTGGCCGCGTAGATCCAGTCAGAGGCGAATTGTTCGCTTGCTCCGAACTGGATCCCGATCGTGATGGTGATGCCGTGTTCCAGCGCGGCGGCATCCGCCCCAGTGAGGATCTCGGCGGCGTGGTTGATGGCTGCCATAGCTTCTGCGGAGCGGGGATTGTGCGGGTTGCGATCGGGATGGTGGTGTTTAGCGAGTTCGCGGTAACGCCGTTTCAGGTCCTTCGGCGTGAAGGGCATGGTGAGGTCCATGATGTCCAGAGCCTGTTCGACTTCCTTGCTGGTTCCGATGTGGATGTTGTGGGTGTGCTGTGGTTGTGGTTCCTTGGCTGGGAATCGAAGCGCCCAGATTCCCCTTCCTTCTGGGTCGATGCACCATGCCTCGTCCACGGCGCTGAACAGGTACCTTCGGGCGCTCTGGGATAGGGCCACGCATCGGATGTGGTTCTTGAGTTGTTTGCCGGCGATGTCGAACCGTCTACGAAGGGCGAGCACTTCCGGATGCTGATCGAGGGCTGTCTCAAGAAGGGATTGAAGTTGTTCGTCGTAGGCATGGACCACGCAGTCTTTGGACATGGCGACACGGCTATGACATACCCTCCCGCCGCAACACGAGGTCGCGGAAGGGTGCTCGCCGGTGGGGATCTGGGTCCGCTGTGACTGGTAGAAGCACGGTTTCGGCTCGTCATCGATCGGGTGAGGCTCTTTTGCCTCCTCCGTCTGGCTCTCGGGGTGCTCCCCCGAAAGTGGTCGGCCCCGGCGGCCGATACAGCAAGACAGCCCCCAACTTGACATTGGAGATCACCAAGACGGGTCGGCCTCACGCAGCCTCAAAATGCTTGGTTGTGGTCTGTCGTAGGACGCATTTGAACTTGGGGCACGGCAGCGGGCCACGTTAGCCACGGCTTGAGCCGGTGCACTTGACTGGACATCAGCGATGGGCAGCCCAATGGGCAGCGATGTAAGTAGTTATCGCACCCTCCAGGCGTAGTCGTGAACCGTGTCGTCATAGGTTCTTTCTCTACCGCAGGCGATGCAGGTTCCCTCGCCTGGATCGAAGCCGAACACATCGGATCCCTCGGTGATAAGAGTCATGCGTCCGCAGTAGTCGCATTCTGAAGGCTCAGGTACCATTGAGCGTTCCTTAGGGCTGAATGGCATTAGCTCCTCAGTTTCCGTCCTGTAGAGTTCGACGGCTGCTTGTGTAAAGTCCAGTCCATCGACGATCTCCAAGACCTGAAGAGCAGGATGTTGATCTAGTGAAATCAACGCATCAACATGTCTCTTATTCAGCACATCCCACTCTTCGTCAGCTCGACCATGCCGGATCAACTTGGCCTTCTCTATTCCCTCCCCCAGCGTATGCAATTCAGAATTGTTTAGAGTATCCGTCTTGATCTCAGGTTCTCGCCTGACAATTGCCAGTAACGCCGTCGGCGGTTGAACCCAACTGCCATTGCTCTTGTACTCACGCCCGCTAGCCATGTAAGCGACAATGGCTGCAAGTGCATTCGCCGCTGCTGCATCGAATGCACCGTCACGGGGCACCCGATCATCGCGCAACGCCAAGGCATTCAGGGCGTATACGCATCGCCGCATCACTCTGCGGCGCAATGCGGTGAACTCATCCGTCGAAGCCACCGAGCAAATATACCCATGCAGGATCGCGCTCGCGTTTCGCAGGTGTGGGCGAACGTCCTCGGTGAGCCCACCGAGGACTACACAGGCTCCGGACCTTGAGAGGACGGAACCACGGCAGAGCATCACGTCTGGGAAGTACCCGGATGAGATGCGCGACCCTGCGTTGCGGTGACTGGAAGGAGCGCCTAGGCCGGCCCGTGCATTTCCAGCCTCCACATTGACGGTCTACACGTTGTCGCAGACAGATTGTCGGGTCGGCATTGGACCGGTTCACGAGCCGTCAAGGTGGACCAGAACCGTTGACCGCAAGATGGAGATCAGGGGCCCAGCTCCACCTAATGGGGCTCGGCGGAGGAGAGTTGCTGAAGTTGTGCGGCGTGGTGCCGAACTATTGCGGAGGGGTGATGCTCAAAGGAGTTACTGATTTCTTGGGCGATCGGTGCGGGAACACCTGGAGCCGCCGCGAACCCCTGAAGGAGGGCAATCGGTAGGTGGCGCCCGTCGTCGCGGACCACCTTCCACGCGAGGTCAATGTCGGCATCGCTCGCTTCGGTGGCAACAAGGTGGGCGACTGTCTGGGCGGCCTGATAGCGCACAGTGAAGTTGGCGTCCCGATACAGGAACTCCAGTAACAGTCGACGACTGGCACAAGCTGACGATCGTAGTATCAAGCAGGCGTCTCGACGTTCCTGATGTGAGCCCAGTGCGAGTCGAACAAGGGCTCTGTCGGTTTCGCTCTCGTCGACTAGTGCCAAAGCGATCTTGAGCCTGATCTCGATTCCCGCTGCTTCTGCACCTGGCCAGAACGAGGCCGACGCCGATGCTGCGACGTCGACGAGAGCGGCGAGTTGATCGCGCACGTCCTCCGGTATTTGTTGAGCGTCGGTGCCCAGGGCTCTACAGATAGCGGCCTTGTCTTCGACGAAGGAGCGCGGTTCGCCGAGAAGGGTGATCACCGGTTCCCAACGGGCACTGCTGGGGATCGTGAGATTCAGTCGAGTGAGCGCATGACAGAACGCACTGTTCCAGCTGCTGCCCGCACCAGTGAGGGCGTCAGCGTGAGCCTGATCTACACGTTGCGCAAGAGTGTCCATGAGCGCGGCACTCTCGGACTCATTGAATACCGACGGGTCCTCGATTTCGGCGAGTGCGTAGATGTCGCCCTGCGCAGCAGCTCGTATGAGCGAACGTATAGCAGCAGAGTCACCGTGACTCGCGAACCAGCCCCATACGGCGGCACTTAGCTGGGCATGTCCTCGTTCAGAGAGCGCGAGCAACCCTCGTCGATTCTCCTGACCGATTTGCGTGTAGTCCAAGAACGACAGCGCTCGTTCAAGACCACGAAGGAAGAAGCCTGGCTCGACTTCCGGTAGCTTGGCTAGGTAACCGGTGAAGCTGTCGTGCGAGCTGGCGGACGCGGCTGGGAGTACACCAGCTGCTGCTTCCGTAGCAAACGCGGGAAGGCTGAAGTACCCGTCGTCTTGTATGCAGCCAAGCGCTGTCGTTTCTCCGCACGCCGCGCGGGCGCACTGTTCGAGCAGTTGGTCAGCAACGGATTGGTCGATGAGATCCCCTGCTAGTGCTAGGGCGTCGAAGTTCGTCTTCGCTGTTGTGTGGGTCCATCCCGCTGTGGGGACCTTCCGGACCGAGGCAGCAACGGCCGCTAGTGGACCGGTTCTGAGTAGGTGGTGAGTTGCCTTGGTGAAGCGGTTCGAGTCGCCACTGCGTCGCACGGTGTCGAGGCCTTCTCCTAACTCCCTTGCTGTATCGGGTAAGGACGCAGCACGTAAGAGGTTCTGAACTCCGCGGCGGGCTGAGAGTGTTCGCCAGGACCCATGCTCACCCGTGATGTCGGCGTTGAACTCGGCGGCCAAGAGCTTCGTTTCTGGCATTGGACTTCCGCCTACGTATTGCGGTGGGTTGTCCTCTACCCATGACTCGAAGTTGGCGTCTTGCGCTCGCCCCAATGCTGAGGCAACGTTCCTGGCGCGCCACCATGAGACGGTGGTGTCAGATGCCTTCAACAGTTCAAGGTAGGCCTTTTGTTGCTCAGCAATCCACAGGTCGGTGGACTCAGCATCCGAGGAACGGTCTCGAAAGCGCCTCGTCGCGGCTATGACGTTCATCGTCCGTGTGGCTGATGCGAGGAGCGCCGAGACCATGGGCGCGGAGACTAGGGCGTCGTTGTGAACGCCGTCGAGCAATCGGCGCGCATCGGCAGCGTCGGATTGGGCGGCATCGAAGTTGCCGAGGTCAGCGTGCCACCGGGCGCGCTGTGCGAGGACCCATGCGCGGTCGAGGGCGTCAGGATCGCCGCGCCGGATGAGTCCATAGAGGACCGCGACGGCGTCTTCGTGGCGTTCTCGACGGCCCAAAGCGCAGGCAAGCAGCACACCACTCGCAGCCGCGCTGTGACCCTCGGGGGCAGTTTCGTAGATGTTCTTCAGCTTGTCTATCGATTGGCTTACCAACCAATCCCAGATCGCGGCGGTGAACTGCCAATCCCAACTTGCATCTGCGTTAAGGGACTCAGGCCTGGGCACCTCGTCGTGCTTGTCGACAATCTCATCCAATACGCGGAGGTCGCCCTGGGCAAGAAGCGCGACTGCTTCGCACGCGTCGATCGGGCGCTCTCTGGCCACGTGCGGGGGCGGCGCTATGAATCTGGGGACGACGAGCGCGTACCGCATTCGGCGCTCGGATGGGACTCCTTCGAGGCTGTCCGCGAGGACTGTTCCCTCGAGCGCCAGAGACGCGCTATGTCGGTCGGCGATGCGGAGCAGCTGATCTTTGCAAAGCTTGCTTATGGTCTGACGTCGCGGTACCAGGATCTTGGCACGCGTGCCTGTCGACTCATACGCGTCCTGTGTAACGTGGACCCAGAACGAGACATCGTCGTCCTCGTTGTGGAGAACGAGCAGTACGGGTACGCCGTACTCCTCCCAGTACTTGAAGCGTTGCTTGCTCGATTCGTACCACCAGCCCTCGATGTCGCCGTCAGCTTGCCGCTTGGCTCTGTCGAATCTCGACTTGCCCGTCTTGACTTGAATCCCGATTGGAATCTCTCGCATGCCCAGCAACGAGTCACGAGCCAGCGCAAAGAAGTCGATGCCTCGATCATCTCGCGAATTGTCCGCGGTCCCCCAGAAGAGATCTCGTTCGAATTTGAGGGACACTGCGCTCGTGCCGATGTTGCCACGTTGCTTCGAATCGGACTTCGTCACGGCACGGTATCTCCCGGTTCTGCAAGCATCCACGCCAACGGCCATCGCCAACGGCCATCTGTCATCGAGCCGATCAGTCACAAGGAATGGCGATGTGCTCCAGCACGATTCCGGTTGGCCGGCCTTCAGGCACAGAGCGAGCCCAGCCCTCCGAGTCAGGAAACGTCGGTACTCATCTGCGACTGCCACCGCACCTCGCCCCGAGGAACAGCAGCCCGGCGACAGCCAAACGAGTACAGCCACTTATCGCGGCCGTCATGGAATAGCCGTCGCCCAGGATACCGCCGCGACAACCAAGCAGGCGACGCGTTGACCGCGCTGCCGAAACAACGGGGAGCCAGGACACCTCCGAGCTTGCTATGGAAATCCCCAACGTCTCCGTATGGCCCAGAGCAGATCCGACAATCAACGGTCCATCGGAAGCTGTACTTCGCCGTATCGTTCGCCATAGTCACAGCGGTTCGCTCAGGGAGGTGATCGGAGCGGTCTGGGCCGAAGTCGACCTTGACACCGTTGTGCGCGATTCTCGGCGAGCGGATGAGGCCGGCCGCCAGCACCGGGTGCCACTATGGGGCTGGATGTGACGGGCTGGGCGGAGTCCGAGGGCGCCTTGGCGTTTCTGCTGGGAAAGGCTCCGCCCATGCCTAGTGTCCTGTGGGTCAGTCGAATGGGACTGACCTGAAAACTATACTTTAGCTGGGGTTTTATGCCGACTCATAATCCGTTGGGTGCAGGTTCGAGTCCTGCCGGGCCCACAGCTTCGATGATGCTATGGGCGACCATTTGGAGAGACGGTCTTCCGTTCTGGTGAAGTGTGAATGGAAGTCACTTGACAGCGGTGGGGCGACCCGCTAGTGTCAACCTTATGACTCTAAGTCACAAACCACTCAGAGGCACTGTTCACAGCCGAGACGTGCGGCGGCGCTACGCGCACCTATACGCGGTTTCGCCGCGACGTTTCCCTCGGGCCCAGCACGTTCCCCCCGGTCGGACCCTGCATCTGGTCGACCTGGAGAACCTGATGGGTGGTCCGTGGACGGGTACTCACATGCTCCTCCAGGCCATTGCCCTCTATAAGGCTGGAGCCTCGGTGGTCGACGGAGATCACGTGGTGGTTGCTGTCAATCCGGCACTTCTCCCCATCACCAAAGCCGCATGGCCATCGCCCAGGGTCCTGTCAGGTCGAGGTCCGGACGGAGCCGATCTTGCGTTGCTGGCTTGGGTGAACGATGACCGCTTCATAGCTGAACGGTATGACCAAATCATTATCGGATCGGGCGACGGCATCTTCGAAGAGATGGTCACGAGATTCCGATCGCACGGGCTGCCTGTCGGGGTGGTATCACGCGGGCGAAGCCTCTCGAGTGGACTTGCGAATGCCGCTACGTTCGTGCGGCTCCTACCCAATCTTGCACCCCCGGAGGTGGCGGCATGACGGTCCCAGATACAAACCCATCAACTCCGATCCTGATCACAGGTGCCGAGATCGCAAGACTCGCTGGGGTTAGACCGTCTGCGGTGTCGAACTGGAAGCGTCGCCACCCGGACTTCCCGACAGAAGCTGAGGAAGGACTCTTCGACCGGGCTCAGATCGTGGCGTGGCTTCGAGCCGCGGGCAAGAGTGTCCACCTTCCAGAACAGGACTCGATCGAGAGTGCGGTGTTACAGGCTACGTATGCAGTGCGCGATCTCCCCGGTGTGTTCGACACTCCGGAGGTCCTGCTGCAACTATTCGCCCTGCGCGCGGCAGCTTCCGGTCGATACGAGCGTCTGACTCCGCTCGCACGTGCCTGGGGCCGGATCGAAGCAGCAAACGACCCCGGACTGGTGTATTCCTCGACCGCCGACGCTCTGACCATGTCGGACCCCGACCTCGCTAGGGCGCTGAGGGTGTCGTCTGTTGTGAGCCAGTTGCGGCCTTCAGACTGGACTCGACTGATCGAAACTGTTGGTCACTTCCACCCCCGCTCAACCGACTGGGGGGATGCCTCAACAGTCCTCCTCGAAGACTTCGCCAAGCGTCGTGGGGCTAAGGCGGGCAACGTCGATAGTGGGCCAAGCCTTGTCGACATCATGACAGCCTTGCTCGAACCTCTTGAGGGAACTGTCTACGACCCAGCTTGTGGCAGAGCTGTCTTCCTGGGATCGACATGGGAACGCTATTCGGATACGGTGACCCAACTCTATGGTCAAGAGATCAGGGAGCAGACCTGGAGGCTCGGGTTCCTCCACCTGCTGTTGCAGGGCGCGTCCTTCCAGCTCGTGACCGGTGACACGATGGTCGATGATCGTCTCTGGCAGTTGAGAGCCGACCGCATCGCTGTCGAACCTCCGTTCGGTCTCCGTCTCGCCTCGGTCGAGCAGATGGACGGTGATCCCCGGTGGTTCTTAGGGTTACCTCCGAAGGGGCACGCTGACCTTGCTTGGGTTCAGCACGTTGTGTTCCACCTCGCCGACTCCGGTATCGGAGTTGTTGTGCTCCCGACCACCGCTTTGACGAGACGTGGCCGCTCCGAGGTCATAATCCGGACGGGACTGTTAGAGGCCGACTACGTGGATGCTGTCCTCTACCTCCCGCCGGGGATGCTCACGTCGGTGTCTATACCCACTGCGATCTTGGTTCTGCAGAAGGACCGAGTGAATCGTGCCGGGAGGGTTCTGTTTCTCGATGCTCGTCAACTCGGAACGCCCGAGAGAGGGGGAGTGCGTAGCTTCCAGCCACCCGAGATAGTCAAGATCGGACGGACGATACAGCGGTGGCGTGACGGACGGCTGGAACCCGAAGCTCAGTTCAGCGGCATCGGCACCACCGACGAGATTGTTGCAAACGGCAGCGCACTGGGCCCTAGTCGCTACATCCAGTACGCGGTGAAGATCACGGAGATCAACGGTGAGCCGATCCGGTCCCGGCAGAAACGTCTCACAACGACCGTCAAGGAGCGTCTGGCGGCTCTCCCGACAGTTGAGGCTACGATCCGGCAGCAACTCTCGGCAATCGACCCGGTGGATGGCCCAAGTTTCTCGCATCACCGCCTGGGTGACTTGTTGATCACTGATCCGTTGCCTGGCATACGGCAACGTGAAGGCGGCGAAGGCGATCCGACGCCGTACGTCACAACCGGAATGGTTATCCAGGGACAGCCGATCCTGGCCAACGTTCCTGCTGAGTCCACGTTCGGCCATGTTCGAGGTCGGATGGTCCGACGAGGGGATCTCCTACTTGTGACGCGTGGGATCGATGGCCACAGATCTGTAGCGTGCGCCATAGTCAGATTCGATGTTCCTGCATCGTTCTCGAACTGGCTGATCAGACTCCGACCTGACCAGAGACGCTTGGATCCTGACTACCTGAGGCTGTATCTGACATCCAGGCGGGGGAGAGCAGCCCTCGCAGGAGCTGCCACAGGAAGTGTCATCGCCAACCTAAGGCATGACACGCTCAAAGACATCGAAGTTCACCTGCCAGCCCTCGAAGAACAGAAAGCCCTCGTCGCCTGTCTGACCGCTATCGAGACGCAGATGTCCCAATTCGACGAGACACTCGAAGCTTGCCGCACCACCTACGATACGGTCCGCGAAGGCCTCGTGGCCGGCATCCTCAGTTTGAGGAACGCGATGATCGAAACGGAGAATGAAGTGGGAACCAATGCTCACCGGTGAGGTCAGAAACAAGATCGACGCTGTCTGGCACAGCTTCTGGTCGGGTGGCATATCCAACCCGCTCGAGGTGATAGAGCAACTCACCTATCTGCTGTTCATCAAGGCCCTCGACGAACGCCAGACACTCGCCGAGAACAAAGCGAACCGAACCGGCCAGCCGATCGATGTGGTCATCTTCCCTAAGGGCCAACAATTCCTGCCTGAAGGGCTCATCAACGGCCGACCGTACAGTGACCTTCGCTGGTCGAGGTTCAAGCACATGTCCGCGGCCGACATGTTCGAGGTAGTCGAGAGATACGTCTTCCCGTTCCTGCACCAGCGGGCGGAGGAGAGCACTCACGCCAAACACATGCGCGGTGCCCGTCTCACGATCCCCACCCCTGGGCTGCTGCAGAAGGCAGTGGACGGTCTCGACTCGATCCCGATGACAGACCGCGACACAAAGGGTGACGTCTACGAGTACATGCTCTCCAAGATCGCCAGAGCCGGGCAAAACGGCCAGTTCCGTACCCCGCGCCACATCATCCGGCTGATGGTCGAAATGGTCGCCCCCCAACCAGACGACACTATCTGCGATCCCGCAAGCGGGACGTGCGGGTTCCTAGTAGCGGCTGGCGAACACATCCGTGACCGACATCCGATCGCGTTGACCGACCCAGTCAAGGCACGACATTTCCACAGCACGATGTTCACCGGCTATGACTTCGACAACACGATGCTCCGGATCGGGTCGATGAACATGCAGCTCCACGGAGTCCAGAACCCCAACATCAGCTACCGGGACTCCCTAGCCCAGGACCACGCCGGAGGCACGGAGTCCTACAGCCTGATCCTGGCCAACCCGCCCTTCGCAGGCTCGCTCGACTACGAGAGCACAGCGAAGGACCTCCTGAAGGTCGTCAAGACCAAGAAGACCGAACTGCTGTTTCTCACACTGTTCTTGCGACTCCTCAAACCCGGTGGAAGAGCGGCGGTGATTGTGCCCGATGGGATACTCTTCGGCTCGACCAAGGCTCACAAAGAGCTTCGCCGTATTCTGGTTGAAGACCAGAAGCTCGAGGGCATCGTCTCGCTCCCATCCGGCGTGTTCAAACCCTACGCCGGGGTCTCTACCGCCATCCTGCTGTTCACCAAGACCAACTCTGGCGGCACCGACCATGTCTGGTTTTATGACTTGGAGGCTGACGGCTACAGCCTCGACGACAAGCGCATCCCGCTACTTGACGAGGCCAAACTCGGCGTACTCACGGAGGGGGAGCTGACCGATGAAGAGCATGAGAAGAACAACCTACCCGACGTTCTCGCCCGCTGGCAGAAACGCACCACTACGGAGATGTCACGTGTCCGCACCGAGCAGTCCTTCTGCATACCCAAGTCCGACATCGTGAGCAACGCCTACGACCTCAGCATCAACCGCTACAAAGAAATCATCTACAACGAAATCGAATACCCACCGCCAACCCAGATCCTCGACGAACTCACAGCCCTGGAGACAGAAATCCTAAGAGGCGTCGACGAACTTAAGGCAATGTTGGCATGACTTTCGCAAGCGTACCGCTTGGTGAACTGATGTCAACAAGAACGCGTTCCATCGATCCACGCAAGAATCCCGATGATGAGTTCGAACTCTTCAGCATCCCAGCATTCGATGCCAAGGTGCCCGAGCTCGTTAGTGGCAGGGAAGTCGGCTCCCGTAAACAGGTGCTTGAGAGCGGTGACGTCCTCCTCTCAAAGATTGTCCCGCACATTCGACGCGCATGGGTTGTAGAGCTGGGCTCTGATCGGCCGGCCATCGGGTCGAGCGAATGGATCATCTTCCGGAGTGATCGCTTCGATCCTGCGTACTTGCGCTATGTACTGGTGTCCGATCGATTTCATCATGCCTTTATCCAGACCGTCGCAGGGGTCGGAGGATCATTGCTTCGCGCCAGGCCATCGTACGTCGCCGACATTCCTATCTCCTTGCCGGCGTTAGAGGAGCAGCGGCGTATCGCAGCGGTGTTAGACGCGGCTGAGGCGCTTCGAGCGAAGCGCCGCCAGGCCCTCGCCAAGCTCGACAGATTCGTCGAAGCCGTGTTTGCCGACCTGTTCGATAATCTAACGACGCTTAGACAAGTAAGGTTTGAGACATTAATGACGAAACCACTGCGTAATGGAGTGTCACCATCAACGTCAGGTGAATTCCCAGGACGAGTACTAACCCTTTCAGCCATTACTGGTTTGTCCTTTGATCCAGATGCAGTCAAGAACAGCACTTTTGTTAGGCCTCATGTCGTGCAGCAGACAGTTTCAGCAGACCTGTTTCTCATTTGTCGTGGCAACGGAAATCTGTTTCTGGTTGGGCGAGGGAAGTATCCACAACAAAGTCTCCCCGATGTCGCCTTTCCTGATACGATGATCGCTGCTCGGTGTGATTCTGAGTTGATTTCGCGAGACTTTCTTAGTCGAGTCTGGAATACGCCAATCGTTCGTCGTCAGATCGAGAGTGCTGCGCGAACTACCAACGGGACACACAAGATTAACCAAGCAATCCTCAAGGAAATCAAGATCCCGATTCCTGCGCTCAAGCTTCAGCGACAGTTCGAGTCTTACTTGAGGATGATCGCGCGGCAGCGAGATGTCCTCAATCGCTCATCCCGGCGATGCGACAGGCTGTTCGCTTCGCTACAGCAGCGTGCGTTCCAGGGTGAGTTGTGAGCCAGTTCTCGTTCCTCGAAGAGGACTTCTCGGTCGAGTTTGGGCTGGCGTGTTGGGCAGAGCGTCTCGTGTTGTCGGATCCAGGCTCGGCGGTGGTCTATGCGAGGAAGTGTTTGGAGTCGGGTGTCAGGTGGATGTACCGGTATGACCGTGGGCTTCCGGATCCGTATGAGGATCATCTGGATGCCTGCATCAATGAACCTGCATTCAAGGCGTTAGCCGGTGGTCGGGTCTTCGGTTGGGCTCGGAAGATTCAGCGCGCGGGTGATCGTGCGGTGCAGAAGGCGAGGCCGCCGTCGAGGCTGGACGCTGTGGAGGTGGTGTCTGCGTTGTTCCAGTTCTGTCTGTGGTTGGCCTTCACCTATGGCCGATCAACAAAACCCGATCCTCTGGCGCATTTCGACCCGGGCCTTCTCCGAGGCGATGGCGGGCAAGCGAAGCCTTCACTGAAGGCCCGTCAAGATCTTGAGGAACGTCTGGGACGGGATGTCGCGAACGGCTTGCGGGCCCGTCATGGGTTGGCGGAGCCTCACCAAACGGCCGAAGGGCTCGCTGCACAGTTAGGGGAGTTGAGGGCTGAGGTAGCGGCGGCGAAGAAGGCAGCCGAGTCCATTCCGATCGGGGCGCACGACTGGTCCGAGGCAGAAACGCGCCGGTACAAGATAGACGCTCTGCTAGGCGAGGCGGGCTGGGCCGACCCTGATGACGGATGCGAGATCGAATACGAGGTACGGGGGATGCCTTCGGTCTCGGGGGTTGGCTACGTCGACTATGTGCTGTGGGGCGACGATGGGTTGCCATTGGCCGTGGTGGAGGCGAAGAAGACTTCGGTCGCCCCTCAGGCTGGCCAACAGCAAGCCAAACTGTACGCGAATTGCCTAGAGGCTGAGACGGGACAGCGCCCGGTCGTTTTCTACAGCAACGGGTATGAGCATTGGCTGTGGGACGACACGAGGTATCCGGCTCGAAGGGTGCAGGGCTACTGCACGGCCGACGAGTTGGCGCTGCTGATCCAGCGACGGAATAGCCAGTTGTCACTGTCATCTTTGGATGTCAGCGAGGGGATCGTAGACCGCCACTATCAACAGCGAGCGATCCAGGCGGTTGCCGAGCACTTCGAGGTTGACAAGCAGCGTAAGGCACTGGTGGTGATGGCCACAGGCGCTGGTAAGACCCGCACTGTGATTGCCCTTGTGGATCTGTTGATGCGGGCTGGTTGGGTGAAGCGTGTGCTGTTCTTGGCGGATCGCACTGCGTTGGTGAATCAGGCGGTCAACGCGTTCAAGACCCACTTGCCGGACTCGGCGCCCGTGAACCTGGTCAGTGAAGGCGCCGAAGACGGACGGGTGTACGTGTCTACGTACCAGACGATGGTCGGCAAGATCGATGAGTACCGGTCTGACGGCACCCGCCGGTTCGGTGTCGGGCATTTCGATCTGGTGGTGATCGACGAAGCGCACCGGTCGGTATATCGAAAGTACCGGGGCATCTTCGACTACTTCGACTCGCTGTTGGTGGGACTGACTGCCACCCCTAAGGACGAGGTCGACAAGAACACCTATGACCTGTTTGATCTGGAGACAGGAGTACCAACCGACGCCTACTCGCTCGATGATGCGATCCGGGACGGGTACCTTGTCCCACCCCGAGGAGTATCGGTACCGCTGAAGTTCGTGCGCGAGGGCATCCGCTACGGCGACCTGTCCGAAGACGAGAAAGCCGAGTGGGACGAGCTCGAGTGGGGCGTGGATGATGACGGCATCCCGATCGAGCCGCCAGATGAGGTCAACGCCGCCGAGCTCAACAAGTGGCTATTCAACGAGGACACCGTCGACCAGGTTCTGAAATACCTCATGACCGAAGGCGTGACGGTGGCAGGTGGTGACCGGCTGGGGAAGACAATTATCTTCGCCAAGAACCAGCGCCACGCCGACTACATCAAGGAACGTTTCGACATCAACTACCCGGCGCTCGACGCTGGCAACTTCGCCCGGGTGATCACCCACCAGGTCAACTACGCACAGAGCCTGATCGACGACTTCTCCAACAGAGACAAGGCACCACACATCGCGATCAGCGTTGACATGCTCGATACCGGCATCGACGTACCCGAGGTCGTCAACCTTGTCTTCTTCAAGATGGTCAGGTCCAAGACCAAGTTCTGGCAGATGCTCGGCCGTGGTACCCGCCTCTGCAAGGACCTGTTCGGCCCAGGCGACGACAAGACATCATTCAACGTGTTCGACTTCTGCAGCAACCTTGAGTACTTCAGCCAGCCGCTCCCTGTGGCAGATCCAAAGAGCGCGGCCCCGCTGAGCGAGATCCTGTTCACTGCCCGCGTCGAACTCCTGCAAGCCCTGGATGGCATCGAGGCTCTCGCCGACGATCGATCCGACATCGCCACCACGCTGCGTGAGACTGTGGCATCGATGAACGAGTACAACTTTCTCGTGCGTCCCCATCTCGAACTGGTCGAGCGGTTCCGTACCCAAGAGGCATGGGACACGCTCACCCTGCAAGACCTGGCAGATCTCAACAACCGGATTGCGAAGCTCCCCGATCAACTCGACCCCGACAACGAGGAGGCCAAGCGCTTCGACGTCCTCATGCTCAATGCTCAGCTAGGCCTGCTTCGCCACGAACCGTTCGAGCGACAACGTAAGCGCATCATCAACATGGCATCAGCGCTCGAAGACCTTGGAACGGCAATCCCCGCCGTCGCCACGCAGCTAGAACTGATCATCGACATCCAAACCGACGAGTGGTGGATCGACGTCACGTATCCCATGCTCGAAGATGCCCGCAAGCGCCTACGGAACCTTGTCCAGCTTGTCGAAACCGTCCACAAGACGCCCCTGTACTCGGATTTCACAGACTCGATGGGCGAAGGCACCGAGATCGAACTCCCAGGCATCGGCGGAAGCGTTGGTAGCCACGACTTCGAGCAATTCAAGAAAAAGGCCGAGCGATTCCTCAAAGACCACTTCGCCAATGACATCGTCGCCAAGGTCCGCAACGGTCATCCGATCACAGCAGCCGACATGCAGGACCTTCAGCGGGTGCTTGTCGCGGCTGGCATCGGCGATACGGACACCTTCGCCGAAGCCACCATGCGTGCCGGCAGCTTCGGACTCTTCGTCCGCTCCCTTGTCGGCCTCGACCGCACCGCCGCCAAACGGGTGTTTGCCAGATTCCTCAACGACAAGCGCTACAGCGTCAACCAAATCAACTTCGTCAGCCTGGTCATCGACTACCTCACCGAACACGGCACCATCCAACCCGGCCGTATCTACGAGTCCCCATTCACCAGCGTCGCGCCCGAGGGCCCCGAAACCATCTTCGCCAAGCCCGACCTCGACGAGTTCTTCAGGATCGTCCAACAAATCCGTGACCTAGCCGCTACCTGAGCGGCGACCATCACTGCGTAGCTGATGGCCTGAACGTGATTTGCAATTCAGTTGAGGCGTCCGGGCCTGGCACATCCAAGGCGAGGTGCGTTACCGTGCTGCAGGGTGGTGGTGTAGTGGCAGCAAGGCGCTCGTAGGGCGGGTTCCGGCGTGGGCTTGAGCATGCTCCGCAGGACCTTGGGCGACAGTGCGTACTGCACTTCCCGTACCCGGTAGCTCATCTGTCAGGTTCGGTCTCCCTCGTGCCCTGTTCCGAACCGGTTACTGGGCTCTAGCGTTTGAACAGGCTGCTGATCCACCGCCACAGCCTGCGCAGGACGCTCCGGTGCTTGCGGTCGAGGGCTTCATAGTGCTTACGCCGGCGCGCCTCTTCACGGCGCCGACCGTCGGCGATCTCTTCGGCGGTCCACCCCTTGGCCCAGACCACCTCACCACTTGTGATCAGATAGTGCGATTGGCAGGCTTGCTGCCAGTTGCCGATCGATGGGCAAAGCGTCGGCCCATCATCGGTCTCCTCCAGGAACCACTCGGTGGGACCAAGGGGCGTCCTGACCTTTGTGCCGCATCCGCAGGCGCACAGGTGTGCCGCGGTGCCGAACTCCTCGGAGACGTAGAGCACCCCGGGACTTAGCTCCTGCGGCATGTAGTGGACTCGTTCCAGCCTAATCTTCGCCAAGGTCACACTCGCCGACCATCCTGAGGTCGCCTATGTCCATGACCAGGTGGTGGTAGGGAACGTCCTCGAAGTAGAAGCCCCTGAGTTGCTTGAACCTGACGACCGCCAGACATGCGTTGAGGGCGTTCAGTTCGCTGATCTGGATGTTCGTCCGGTAGATGTCATCCGGGTCATCGGTTAGCGGGGCCAGGTCTCTCTCCCTGACCTCTTGCCCGTGCTCCGCCGAGTAGTAGGTGGTGCGCAGCAGGCCGCTGATGGGGCCCCTCTTCCGGTTCAGTCCCATACCCACGTCGATGAAGGGGATGCCCATGGAGATGAGCAGGTCGAAGATGCCCGCTCTGGACGGACCCTTATCGACACAGACGAATGCGAAGGTGACCCCGTCCACCTCGTCGCGGCAGGACGCGTCGATGAACACGGGGGTCACAGACAGGCCCGTGCGGAAGTTCTCGTAGCGGCCGCCGTAAACCTCCGCCTTTGACTTCCCCAACTCACTTTTCCCCAGCCGGCCGGGGGACCGGAAGGCGTTGTGTACGTGGTAGGGGTCCAGGTCGAACGCCCGAATCTCCCGGACGGGCGTCTTTGCCAGGAAGTCCAGGAGGTACGAGCCTGTACCGCCCAGGCCAATGATGGCGACCACATCGTCCTTGAACTTCGCGGCCAGGTCCGAGATCTCCGCCCGGGTGGTCAGGGTGTCGTGGAACTTAAACACCGAATCGGTCGGGGCCTCGTCCACGGACCGGAACGTGTAGGGGGTGGCCCTGTGGGCTTCCATCGCCGGCCCTGAAATGATTGCGACGTAGCTCTCGATCTTGTGGAAGAAGTCCTCGAACTTCCCCGTGGCTCTGGGCTTGTTGGAGAATGACCGCTGGACCACCACATCGCTACAGGCCTCGCTCAGGGCGATGGTCGTGGGTCCTCCGCCCAGGTTCGGGATCGGACTTCCGCCCAACCCGTGGGGTACCGACCCGGCGAAGTACACTTGGTGGTCCGTCGGGGTGACTCGCTCCTGGTCGATGAACTCCAGCTTGGCGACGATGGCGCCCGTCTGCAGGCCACCCTCGCCGTCCAGATACGGAATGTCGCGGACGACGAGGTGATTGCTATCGACGGCTATCGCATAGCCCTTTTCGAGCAGACGCCGGAGGTCGTGATTATGACTGGCCAGTTTCTGAAACATTGAAGACCATTCCTTCGACGACCTTGACGGTGCCACCCTTGGAGAGGGTGCCTTCGGGCTTGTTGCGGGGGCCTCCCTTGTAGATCACCGTGTAGGTGATCTCCGGGTGCTGGGCGTAGTCAGGCACTTCGAGGGTGACCACCTGCGCATAGGTGATGTACTCCTCGGGCCACTGGTGGGGGATGCCTTCCACGACGATGGTGACCGTCTTGTGGTCCTCCACGTCAATGGTCTGCGGCTTGTTGTCTGGTACCATGATTCAGCCTCCTTCGCTGAAACGGGGGTCTTGTTTTCGGTCCGACGACCCCTCAGCCGAGGGGAGTTAGTTAGCAAGTTAGCTAATGCGCTTAACACTGTCAAGGACCTGCGCGGAGTATCCCCTGAAACCAATTCCTCCCGCATGGCGCGTCGGTCGACCCGCCGCGCTTTCGAGGGTTCCGGGACGACCTCAGTGACAACGAGAGGACGGGACAGAGAGGGGAAGGGGCGTTAGCCGACCGGTGCGAGGTGTTCCCTCCGCCCCGTAGTCCCGCGGGACGAAGAGCCGGTCGAAGCAGATGCAACTCTTCCGGAGCCTAGGTCACGTCGTAACGTCACGCCATGGAACGGTGACACCCCGCTGGCTCGGACTGGGATGGCGGCAGGTGGGGCGGGTCTCATGGCCGTCCTGGAGGCTAGCGCTGGAGCAACTCCGTCTTCCTGTCGTTGTACAGTTGGAGCCGGTAGCGCGCAGCTTCGGCAGAGACGTGAAAGTGCTCGACGATGATGTCCGGTGAGAGTTCACCGTGTTCCTGCCCGAGGATCTGGAGTCCCTGGGCGGGCATCAGCAGGGCGCTGGCGAAGGCGTTAGCCTGCCACTCGGTGTCCTCGTAGGCTTCGTGCCCGACCTCCTCCCCACTTCGGTGGTGGGCGGCCTGCTCCGCCTTGGGCATCTGGGCCAGGCGCACGAGTTGGTCGGTATGTAGCAGGCAGTGGCCCAACTCGTGGGCAACGAAGAAACCGCCGCGCGGGTGACCCTTCTCCAACCAGTCGTAGGTAGCGGGCGACGCCAGGATTTCGATGACGCAGCGGTTGCTGTCGTACTTCGCATACCCTTCGGAGCCGTTGAGTTCGATCACGGCGCCGCGTATCGGGATGTCCCGGCCGGTCTCATCCACCACCGCGATGTCGAGGCCGTCGAAAAGATGCAGCGTATCGATCGCCTCGGTCGGAGAGTAGCCGAGCAGGCCGCGAACATGGGCGGCCATCCTCTCCAGATTCCGGTAGCTGTAACCGCGGTCCGCACGCGCTCCCACTAGTCCCCGCCACATCGTTGGGCGCCTACTCGGAGTCCTTCAGGATGGTTCTGATCCTCTCCAACTGGTCTTCCGTGACTCCGCCACGGGCCAGACCGCTGACAAGGTCTCCGACAACCCTGGCCTCCAGAGGCTTTGTCTTGGATATCTTGTACTCGATGACACCCTTGTCGACATCCGCCGCGGCAATTAGCGGTACTGGATCAGCCTTCAGAAACCTCGCGATTTTGAGAATACGCTCGTTGCTGAAGGGCCTGCGGTTGCCGCGTTCCACGTCCGATACATAGACCACGGAGACGTCCAACAGCCTCGCGACATCACCCAGGGTCCTCTTGGCCTGTTGCCGGGTCCTTCTGAGGATATCTCCGAATCGCTCTGCCATAACCTGCCCCTCCTCTCTGGCTTAGCCAGACTTTTCGGTAGTTTAGCTTATTAGCTAAACAATGTCAATAGATCAGTGATCAATCCCTTTCAGTCGAGAAGGGCATCCCCTGTGGCAGTTAGGAGGTAGGGCGGGGGCCGGTACCCCCTAACTGGACGCGGAATCGAACAGGGATCCGAGTGGTCTTGGCTGGGACGCCTTTCGTTCCCTCGCGGCTATCCGTTTCATGCGCTGCCGCACCAAGTGCTTAGCCCGCTCGACCGACAGGCTCTCGTTCTTGGTTCGCAGGGCACGGATGCATGCGGGTCCGGTCGCGCTCTGCAAGAGGTCTTCCCACTCACGGGCAGCGCGGAACACGAGAACGACCATCTCCTCCCAAGTGAGGTTGGGTCCGCGGGGATCCAACCATATCACCGACTGATGCTGTTCGAGGCAGAGCAGAATCATGTCGTAATTCGGCGTGACTATCACCTGGTTCATGGTTCGGGCATGGTTGATGATCGCCTGGTCGGACGAGCCCCGAGCAGGGGTACCGTCGCTCTGATTCCCTACATAGCTGGTGTGGTACTTGAGTTCCCACAGCGCGCTGGCGACTCTCCACGGAAGGTTCTCATCAAAAAGGAGACGACATCGAGGAGGTCTACGCCGATGTCCTTGACTCTCAGGCAGCGAGTTCATACTGAAGAGCATCGCGTACCTGTGCGACATTAAGCCTCAGGTCGTCTGCGATGTCCTCGATGTGGTCGCCCACAGCTTCGAGGTCGGCTATCACTCTCGTGGGAACCCGGGTGCCATCGATGCAGGGAGCTCCGGCCTGGACGTTGGGGTTGAGCCACACGCCCTTGGCCGGCCGCCAGATGGATGCGTGCAGGTCGGGTCCGAACTCGATCGGGCTCAGAAGCTCTCCGATCATTGCTGGGAAGGATCTCTGACCACCTCTACCCACGTCGACCCACTCGTCGAATTTGCTGAAGAAGGCGGCGCCCACCGTGGCCAGCCGTTCGTGAGCAAAGGGGTAGTCCGTACCGACGTGTTTGGCGACATATTCGCCTCCAGCGCGGATCTGCCCTTGGGGAACTCTGCGCCTGATCAGTTCCGATATCACCCACAGGCTGATCAGGTCGAGGAAGGAGATGATCCGATCACTCTCCACATGGTGTAGGGGATTGGCGCCCCGGGTCCAACGCGCGACCGTGTCCGGGTCTCTGCCCACTACCCGGGCCGCCTCTGCCAGATCGTAGATACCCCGCCCCAATAGCGGCTCGGTCTCTTGGGCTTGAGCATGTGTAACCATTGTGGTCTCCGGCGCCTACACGGTTGGGTGGCAGAAGATACACGCCACCAACGACGAATCTTGGTGGCGAGACCAGCTTGGTGAGGGTATTTGCCTCACGGCGGCTCATCTCAAGGATGCTGGGCAACGTTACCACGGCTGTTCGTACGCTGCGGTACCTGGACTATCTTCGGTGCTGTTGTGCTCCGGGGTAACTCTGACCACTGTAGGAGTAGCGGCGACGCTCCGTGGGATCCCCGGCAGCGGCGGGTCGAATCGTATTCTGCAGGTCCGAGTCCTGCCGTGCCGCTGACCGACGGGCTAGCCGCAGGCGCGTGTGTGTCACGGAGGGGCGCCTGATTACTTGGCATCGGTGAGAATCCGGATGACGTGGCTGGCGAAGTCCTGATCGGCCGGGTCGACGGCTGCGTGCCACTGTTGCAGGTACTCACCGATGGAACCTGGCTCCGCGCCGTATCTGATGGGCAGTTCCCGGATGGCGTTCCAACCGGACGGGTACGCTTCCAGGGCAGGGAGTATTGCGTAAGCAATGATCGAGAACTTCTTCCGCTGCTCACCCTTTGTCACGGCATCGTGGATTAGTGATTGTTCCTCCGAAGCTATCCACTCGGGCAAGGTCAGCCTTGGCGGCAGCGCATGGTCGGCGTCCGTGATCCGCCCATCCGCGTACGCATTCAGGTGCGGCGCGTAGTCCCGCCAATGCGGATAGGGCGGCTGGATTGTCCACACCTTGGCCATACGACGCAACACGAAAACGGAGGCTGTTTCACATAGCGCTTCCGCGAACCACTGGTGATTCCATCCCGTTTCGGCGTATGGGTCAACGATGATGTGACAGAACTCGTGGCTGAACTGGTACGCATACTGGGCCCAGCGGCGGTCCTCTGCGCTGAGCTGTACCCAATACCAGCTGCGTCGTGAGCTGTGGACCAGTACTTGCGGGTTCGTGTCTGGCGCATGGATCACGGTGACAGTAGCTTGTAAGGGTTGCCGTAGCGTGCTGTTGATTTGTAACGCTGCGTCGCACAACACTACCTGAACGTCCTCAACGGACACTGATCCCCACGTACCGGGTCTTACGTCTACCCGCAGCTTCGTGCCTTCCTTTCTTGTCTGTGCTCGGCGGCCGGACGAGCCGCGTTCTCGGGCCTTCCCCAAGGACCCGCACCGCCGTCGACACTTACGACACCTATATTGGGAGCTCCGTTCACACATGGAACGCCGTTTCTTGGCAGCAGATCCGGAGTGAGTGCTGGTCCTGCTGCGCTCGCAGGAAG
>WTGI01000083.1 GCA_011523635.1 Acidimicrobiia bacterium | reverse complement strand
GGGTGTTCTTCGGCGATTTTCGCGTTCTAGACGACCGGGAAAGGGCACGGCGTGGCCGGTGGTCAGTGGCCAGTTTGCGATCTAGAGGTGATCAAGTCCCTTGCACCCGCAAAGCTTTTGGCGTTGTGTATTCCTCCCGAGTTACAGCATCCACTGACCACTGGTTGCTAAACCCGCTCTACGACGAGCGAGATCCCCTGGCCGACCCCGATGCACATGGTGGCCAGGCCGTAGCGGCCCCGGCGGCGGGCCAGCTCGTGTACGAGGGTGGTGACGATGCGCGCCCCCGAGCAGCCGAGCGGATGGCCCAGGGCTATCGCCCCGCCGTTGACGTTGAGCCGGTCCGGGTCCAGGTCCAACTCGTCCCGGCACGCCACGGCCTGGGCGGCGAAGGCTTCGTTCAGCTCCACCAGGTCCAGGTCGGACACCTCGAGGCCGGCTCGTGCCAGCGCCGTGCGGGAGGCCGGCACCGGGCCGATCCCCATCACGTCCGGATGGACCCCGGCCACCGCCGATGACACCAGACGGGCCATCGGGGTCAGGCCGGCCCGTTCCAGCCCGGCCGCAGTGGCCAGGATCAGTCCGGCGGCCCCGTCGTTCATCGGGGAGGAGTTGCCGGCGGTGACCGTGCCGCCCTCCACGAAGATGGGCCGGAGCTTGGCCAGTGCCTCCAGGGAGGTGTCCGGTCGCGGGCCCTGATCGCGGCCGATCAGCGCCATGGTCCGCCTCTTGGGCCCGGCGGGCGCCTCGATGGGAACGATCTCGGCGTCGAAGCGGCCCGCCTCCTGGGCGGCGACCGCCCCCCGGTGGCTGGCCAGCGAGAACGTGTCCTGGTCGTGGCGGGTGACGCGGTAGGCCGAGGCCACCTTCTCGGCCGTCTCGCCCAGGCTGATCGGCGGGTAGGCGGCCTGCATCCGGCGGTTGACCAGCCGCCATCCCAGCACGGTGTCGACCATCTGCGGCGCTCCCACCCCGTAGGCCCGCTCCGGCTTGGTCACCACGAAGGGAGCCCGGCTCATCGACTCGGAGCCCCCTGCCACCATCACGTCTCCCCATCCCGCCATGAGCGAGTGGGCGGCGGTGATCACCGCCTGCATACCCGAACCGCACAGCCGGTTCACGGTCTGGCCGGGCGCCTCGATGCCCAGGCCACCCAACAGCGCCGCCATCCGGCCCACGTTCCGGTTGTCCTCTCCGGCCTGGTTGGCCGCTCCCCAGACAACGTCCCCGACCATCTCGGGTAAGAGGCCCGGGTTGCGTTCCAGGAGGGAGCGGATCACGTGAGCAGCCAGGTCGTCGGGCCGGACTGCGGCCAACTGACCGCCCAGGCGACCCATCGGGGTCCGGCAGGCGTCGACTATGAAGACATCAGGCATTATCAGTCCCGTAGGAGGATCCCCCCGCAAGCGGGAGGCGTAGGCCGCTTACGCTAGGAGGGTACTGAAAAATGTCCAGTTGGCCCGATGGTCGGCTACGAAGCCCCCCGTCGACGCGTCGCGGGCCAACCCACCCTCGTCTTTTTCAGCACCCTCCTAACCTGATTATTCCTGTTCCCAGCACACCAACACGAATCAGGCCACTTCAACTACATCATCCGCGAGCGGCCACCCTTCACCCGGCGGTTTTACTCCAAACCCGGCCGGGAGATGGGGCCGTCGAATGGCCATGACTCCAGGCCAGGATCATGGAACAACCAATTCCGTCACCTGGACAAACCCCCACCATGAATAATCGGGGCTAGGTCCCGCCGGAAACGGAGTGGCTGGTTCACAGGCTCGGCGGGTCCATACCGCCGTGGCAACTAGCTCGGATCAGACGGCGAAGATTCGTTTCGGGTTCTCGATGAGCATGTCGTCGATCTGGTCTCGGGTGACACCGGCATCGAGCAGCTGGGGAACGATCTCGGTGAGAATGTAGGCGTAGCCCTTGCCGCCGTAGGCGACCAGGTGCGTCTTCAGGCACCGGTCCTGGGCGAGCATGATCTGCCGGCTGTAGCCGTCGGCGCAGAGGCGGGCCAGCGTTTCGACGCGTTCCCGATCGGAGATCCAGTGGTCGCCCCCGAAGAGGAGGTGCGTGTCGTTCCATGATATGGCTCCGAAGCAGTCGTAGTCGATTGAGACGCCCCGGTCCATCACCGACTCGTGATACTCGTAGTCA
>WTGI01000072.1 GCA_011523635.1 Acidimicrobiia bacterium | reverse complement strand
ACGTACCGCTGCGGGTAGGCCTTCGTCAGCGGGCCTTGCGAGGAACACCGCTGCCTCGCCATACCACACCGCCATTACACAGACAGACGCAATAGTGGTCTGTCTGCGAAACAGCTAGGCGTGTTCTGGCGGTCATCGGCGTCCCGTCGCTGCGTTCCGCTTCCTCAACGTACCGCTGCGGGTAGGCCTTCGTCAGCGGGCCTTGCGAGGAACACCGCTGCCGACGCCATACCACACCGCCATTCCACAGACAGACCACTAGACGTGGCAGCGCGGATGATCGTGGCTCAGGCGGATTCGATCCGGGCCGCGCCTTCCAGTCCGAGTTCGCCGATGGATACCTCGCGCATCTCGACCTTGCGGATCTTGCCGGTGACCGTCATCGGGAAGCTGTCAACGAACTTCACGTATCGGGGGACCTTGAAGTGGGCGATCCGGCCCCGGCAGAAGTCCTTGATGTCCTCGCCGGTCGCCTCGGCTCCCTCCCGCAGCTTCACCCACGCCATGACCTGCTCGCCATACCTGACGTCCGGGACGCCGATCACCTGCACGTCCTCGATGGCCGGATGGCCGTAGAGGTACTCCTCGATCTCTCTCGGGTAGATGTTCTCGCCGCCCCGGATGATCATGTCCTTGATCCGTCCCACGATGTTCACGTATCCGTCCGGGTCCATCGTGGCGAGGTCCCCGGAGTGCATCCACCCATCGGTGTCGATGGACTCCTCGGTCCGCTGCGGGTCGTTCCAGTACCCGAGCATGATCGAGTAGCCGCGGGTGCATAACTCGCCGTCCCGTCCTCGCTCCACGGTCTCGCCGCTCTCGGGGTCGATGATCTTGATCTCGACATGGGGATGCACCCGGCCCACCGTGGACACCCGTCGATCGATCGTGTCGGTCGTCATCGTCTGGGTGGACACCGGAGAGGTCTCGGTCATGCCGTAGGCGATGGTCACGTTACTCATGTTCATGTCGGAGATCACCTGTTTCATCACCTCCACCGGGCAGGGTGAGCCGGCCATGATCCCGGTGCGGAGCGAGGACAGGTCGAAGCTCTCCAGGTCGGGCTGGGCGAGTTCGGCGATGAACATCGTCGGCACCCCGTACAGACTGGTGCAGCCCTCCTGCTGGATGGTGGTGAGGACCTGGCCAGGATCGAAACCGGGGCCCGGCAGCACGATGGCGGAGCCGTGCGTGGTGCATGCCAGGGTTCCGAGCACCATCCCGAAGCAGTGGTAGAGGGGGACCGGGAGGCAGACCCGGTCCTCGTCCGTGTAGGCGCAGGCCTCGCCGACGAAGAAACCGTTGTTGAGGATGTTGGTGTGGCTGAGCGTGGCTCCCTTCGGGAACCCGGTGGTGCCCGACGTGTACTGGATGTTGATGGCGTCGTCAGGATGGAGCGCGGAGGCGCGCTCGGCCAGCGCGGCGTCCATACCGTCTTCCGGCGCGGTCATGAGGTGGTCCCACTCGGGCGTGCCGAGGAAGATCACCCGCTCCAGGTCGGGCAGCTCGTCCTCCACCTCCGCCACCATCTCCTGGTAGTTCGAGGAGAGATAGGTCTGGGCGGACACCAGCACCCGGCAGCCGGACTGGGCCAGTGCGTAACGGATCTCGTGGGTCCGGTAGGCGGGGTTGAGGTTGACCAGGATCACCCCGACCTTGGCGGTGGCGTACTGGAGCCATACCCACTCCGCGCAGTTGGGACTCCAGATGCCGACCCGGTCGCCGGTTTCCAGTCCGAGCCGGAGCAACCCTATGGCAAGCAGATCCACCGAGTCGTTGAAAGCCCGGTAGGTCTGGCGGATGCCCTGGTGCACCGAGATGAGGGCATCCCGGTCGGGGAACCGGGCAACGGTCGATTCCAGGTTCCGGCCGATGGTCTCCTGTAACAAGGGTGTCGACCGGTCGCCGCTCGCATACGCCGGATCGGGCATTCGGGCTCCTTGCATTACACGAATTCGTCGCTGTTTCACTGTATCAGCCTGCACATGGCGTCCACATGCCTATGCCTCGCCAGTGGTCCCGAATAGTCCGGACCGGCCGCGCTCCTCTTGGGAACGTGCTGACAAGTACGGGGATTGCCGGCCCGACATTCCCAAGACCGGATTCTGGCACCATGCGGCGGGCCACCGGGACGTTGCTCGGTACTTCCTAGGATGGCGAGGTGAGCCTGCGGATCACCAACCAACGGATCTGGGTGATCATCGGGATCATCAGCCTGGGATGGGGCACCGCTCCGATTGCCGGAAGGGTCGGTATCGCCGAGGGAATCGGCCCCTCGACGATGGCTGCCGGGGGGTCTATGGTCGCCGCCGTGTCGGTCTGGCTGATGATCGGCCTCATGCGCCGCCGGAACCTGGTGGGTCCGGCCGAGCTTCGGATCGGTCTGGTGCTGGCCCTTCTAGCGGTGCTGCTGCCCCAGCAGGCCAGGTACCTAGCGCTGGCCAACGCTTCCGCCGGGTTCGTCACCCTGGTGAACTCCCTGATCCCGCTGGGAACCGCCCTGGTGGCTCACTTCATGCTGGCCGAAGAGCGCCTCAACGTGGGAACCACGTTCGGCCTGTTGCTCGGCTTATTTGGAATAGCGGCTCTCATCCTCATCGGGGACTCGGGGATCACCGATGGCGGCGACCCGGTCATGGCGGGCGTGATGGCCCTGACCAGCGTGGTCTGCATCTCATTCGCCGGCGTCTATGCCAAGCGCTATGCCGGGCAATACTCGGTGCTCGGTGTCACCGGGGTTCAGCTGGCGGTGGGGAGCGTCGCCCAGTGGGCGGTGGGGCTGGCGGTCGATGGCGCTCCGTTCGGCCATAGCACCACGGGCCTTCTGGCGATTCTCTACACCGGCACCGTCGGGATGTTCCTTCCGCTCAGCCTCTACTACTTCCTGATCCGCCATGTCCCGGTGGTCTTCTCGTCGGTCATCTCCTATCTGATCCCGCTGGTGGCTGTCAGTGCCGGAGTCCTGCTCCTGGACGAGCAGGTCCAGCCGGGCATCCTGTTGGGTGGGGTGCTGGTGCTGTCCGGGGTGGTGGTGACCGACCTGGTCCGCATCCGGGAAGCCCGCCGGCAGGGGGCGTGACTCCCCGACCCGCCCGTTAACCCCGATTGTTCATGGATGGAGGTTTGTGCGGGTGACGCCCATAGGTGCTCAGTGCTCCTGACCTGGGGTTATAGCCATTTGACAGCCCCATCTTGCGGCCGGGCGTGAAGGCACCCGCCGGGCGATGGTGGCCGCTTCGCAAGTGATGTGGTTGAGGTGCCGTGATCCGCGTCGGTGTGCTGGGGACATGAGTAATCAGGGCTACCATCCGGTCGGTATCCCGTCCCGGCGCCGATCAGGCGTCCCGTCCCAGCGACCGGAAAGGTCCCGGTGAAAGCGGCAGTCATCACAGGACCCGGCCAGGTGGAGCTTCGCACCGAGCCATGCCCTGTCCCTGGTCCCGATCAGGTGCTGGTCGAATTGGCCGCCTGCGGTGTCTGCACCTTCGAGAGGAGGCTGTTCGCCGGCGACAAGCGCTGGTATCCCGTCTCTCCCGGGCACGAGATATCCGGAGTGGTGGTGGAGGTCGGCTCCGCGGTAGACGCCCTGGAGGGTTCCCCGCAGGTCGGGGAGGCCGTGACGGTCGATCTGCTCACGCGATGCCTGACCTGCGGACCGTGCCGGCGCGGCAGGACCGCCCTCTGCCGGTACCGTCAGGGTCGCTCCCTGTCGGACGGGACCTTCAGCTTCGGGGGGTTGGTCGAGACGATCTCGGTCGACGCCAAGTCGACCTACCCGGTCGGGAACGCTCCCATGCTCCATGCCGCCATGGGCGAGCCCATCGCCTGCACGGTCCACTCCTTGCGGAGGGCTGGTTTCAAGGCAGGGGAGCGGGTGGCCATCATCGGCGGGGGGTTCATGGGACGGCTCCATATGGCCCTGGTTCGTATCGAGGGCGCCTCGACCGTCGGGGTGGTGGACATATCGGAGGAGAGGCGCCGGGAAGCCGGAGGAGCCGGCGCCGACTGGGTGGCCCGGCCCCGGGCGGCCCGCCAGGTCGGTGGTCTCCAGGACGTTGTGTTCGTGACCGCCATGGGGGGCCTGGACCTCGCGGTCGAGATGGTGGCGCCGGGCGGCTCGGTGGTCCTCTACAGCACCTTCGACCCAGAGGCCAAGGTCGGTGTGGCCGCTGATCGGGCGCACCGCGACGAGATATCGATCGTGGGGGTGTACAGCCAGGAGCCCGAGGATTGGGTGCGGGCGGCTGCCGTCATCCGCTCGGGAGTCATCGCCGACGATCTCGACAGTCTGGTAACGGCCCGATTCCCACTGTCCCGGGCGCACGATGCCCTCACTCTCGTCACCTCCCAGCCCACCTACCGGGTGTTTGTAGAGAACGAGCCGGGCTGATGGCGGGCCAGGTTGTAGTCGGGGTGGACATCGGGACCGGCGCGGCTAGAGCGGTAGCCCTCGACCGAGCCGGAAGGGTCCTGGCCGGCGCCGAGGCGCGGTTCGCTCCGATGCATCTCCCCCGAGGCGAGGCGGACCCCTTCCGCTGGCTGCAGGGGCTGGTTCTGGCCGTGGAGCAACTGGATACCGGTCCGCCTGTGGCGCTCGGGATCGGTGGCCAGGGACCCACCACCGTGATGGCGTCGGCGCGGCGGGCACTCACCTACCAGCACCCGGCCGGCGCTTCCTCCGACTTTGCCGGCCAGCATCTGGCGCAGGCGGAGGAGATGTCGAGGCTGCTCGGAGGCGCCGACCGGCCCCGCCAGATGTGGGACTACCTGGCGGCCGAACTCGGTGGTTCGCCCGGCACCCAGGCGGTCTGGCCGGGCCAGCCACCGCTGGAAGGGTTCGGAGATCCGATCCCGGTCGGGTCGGCCGCAGGGGTGACGGCGGGCGATTCCGGGCTGCCCGGGGGGATCGTGCTGGCTCCCGGCGCCAACGATGCGTTTCTCACCGCTTGGGCCGCCGCCATCGACCGGCCCGGAAAGGGCTTCGACCCGGGAGGGCGGACCGGAGGTCTCGGCGTTGCCGCCACCCGAGGCGACGACCCGTCGGTCTCGGAGCACGGTATCCCCGGTCACGTCCCCGGTGTCTACCTGGTCGGTGGCCCGGCGGCCTCCCACGGCGCCATGCTGGACTGGTGGTCCTCGATGACCGGCCGGACGGTTCCCGACCTGATCGAGGCGGCCGCCGAGGTCGAACCGGGCTCGGGCGGGGTGATGGTCCTACCGTTTCTCGAGGGGGAGAGGGCGCCCCGCTGGGTACCGGAACTGCGGGCCGAGATCCACGGGCTCGGTGCGGCCTCCGACCAGGGCGTGGTCGCTCGCGCCGTCATGGAGGCCTCCGCCTACGGCTTGGCTCACATCGCTCGTGACCTTGCCCGGCACGGCATTACCATGAACCGGATGGTGAGCTCGGGCGCCCCGTCGCGTAGCAATCTGTGGGTTTCCATAAAGGCATCGGTGCTGGGCGTGCCGGTCGATGTCCCGAATTGTCCCGAGATGGCGGCCTACGGAGCGGCCCTGGCTGCGGGATCCGCCGTCGGATGGTGGCCCCGGCCGGGCGAGGGGGAAGCAGGAGACTGGCCGGCGCCTGCCTTCACCACGTTCGAGCCGGACACTGTCACAGCCTACGAAGAGGGGCTGGAGCGCTTCATCGCGCTGGGTGATGCGGCCGCCGGCCGGCTCCGGCGAGGGGTCTGAGGCATGGATGCCGTGGCCTCGGCAGTAGGCGCCGGCAAGACCCGGCGTACCCGCCGCTTCGTCGGCAGGGACGGGCGCGCGGTGCTGGTCGCCATCGACATGCAGCTGGCCACGGGGTCCGGCCCCGCCCTGGACGTGGTGGAGGCGGTGGCCGAGGGGCAACCCGACGGCATCCTGGTCACGTGGCAGATCGCCCGCCGCTACCCCGCGACCTTCGCGCAGTGCGGCTTGATCCTCCGGATGGACGGTGCGGCTACCCAACTCGATCGGAACTCGGACGGCGACGGCCTCTCGCTGATGTATCGAGCCGAGCAGGCGGCGATGATCGGAGCGGACGCAGTCATCCTCATGGTCTACCCGGGTATGAGCGAGGAGAAGCGTTCGCTGCGCCGGTTGGCTGCTCTGGTCGGGGAGTGCGAGCGGATCGGCATGCCGGTCCTGGCCGAGTCCATCCCCGGAGGGTGGAATCAGGAGGTGCCATGGGACACGGAGAACATCGCTCGGAGCGCGCGCATCTGCGTGGAGATCGGGGCCGATGCGGTCAAGACCATGGCTCCGGCGCAGGTGGAGGACCTCGGCGAGGTGGTGGAAGGATGCGAGGCACCGCTGTTCGTGCTGGGTGGTCCCAAGAGGGAGAGCGAGGACGAGGTGGTCGCGTACGCAGCCGGCGTTGTGGCGGCGGGGGCTTCGGGCGTCTGCTTCGGGCGCAACGTCTGGGGAGCCTCCGACCCCGGGGAGATGGTCCGGCGCCTCGGCCTAGCCGTCCACGGTACCGGGCGGGGCTCATGAAGGGCTTCCGGGCCTGGCCCGTGCTCGGCTTCCTGGCGGTGTTGGCGGTTGCGTCGGCCTGCGCCGACTCCGGGGACGGCGCCGGAGAGACGCCCTCTACAGAGTGGGGCGCGGCGGACTTCAACGGCGACGGATCGGTCCGCATCGCGGTGGTCACCGAGGGCTCGCGAGACGATGGCGCCTACTACCAGGCCCTCGTCGAGCGGGTGGAGGAGATATCGGCGGCTGCGGGGTACGAGTCGCCGCTGATCGTGGACCAGGTCGCCCCGGCCGACGCTCGGGCCGAGCTGAACAACGTGGTCGCCCAGGGGGCGGACATCATCGCCATCGGCTCGAGCAACCTGGCGGATGGCAACGAGGACCTGTTCCTGGAGCATGAGGAGATCTTCTGGTACTGCAACTGCGGGTCGGGATACCAGGACGCCCCCGGTTTGCTCCGGAGCGCCGACAGCGGGGCCGAACTGGGCATCTCGGCCGGGTATGCGACCGGTTTGCTCCTGGATGCCCGCGGCGCCGACCGGGCGGTGTTCCTGGGATGCTGCGATCTCAACTTCGAGGTGGAGTCCTTCCTGGCCTTCCGGCTCGGTCTCCATCTGGTGGACGAGTCGTTCGACGCCATCTACGTGCCCACAGGCAACTTCCCCTTCGACTTCAACAACACCGCCGGAGCCACCGAGGCCTACAACGCGGCGGTCGCCGAGGGCGTGGGGGCGGTCTACCCGTTCCTGGGCGGCGCCCACGAGCCGATCACTCGTCTCGCCAACGAGGACGGGCTGATCGTCATGACCGCCGGTTCGTCCAGGGGATGCGAGCGAGAAGATCTGGACTACGACATAGAGGTCATGTTCGACGCCGGCGACTTCCTGACGCCGATCTTCGACGAGATCATCGCCGGCACCGCCGTGGAAGGGGGCGCCCGGCGCTTCACGGTGGGCGTCGATCCCGAGGTGGGGGCGAACCTGTGCGACGGAACGCCCGAGCAGGATCAGGCGCTCACCGATCTGAACGCCCGGATCGGGGCCGGCCAGTTCGAGGAGGAGATCTCAAGGATCCTCGCCGAGGCATACGGCTTCTGAGTGCCGGCTCCGGTCCAACTGTCCTGTACGGCGCGTGGCCTGATCCAACCGCTGGCCGGTTACATCCGAGAACGCGAAAATCGCGGAGAACGCCGCCTCCCGCTGGGCCCACCCCCGCCACCACCACGCCGGTTTCGGGGCGCGCTCCACCGGTTGGGCGGGTGGCGTCGCCTCCGAAGTCTTGACCTGCGGCTGAGCCGACGTCATAGCTCCCAGCCGCGCAGGTGTTTAGCGACTCGAGTATGCCGAGGGGGTGTGACAACTTCCGCCGCCCCGGGTTGCCGCCGTATCCGCCGGGGGGCCGGATGATCGAGGACTTCGGGTTCGAGCCCCCGGTACTCGAGGTGGACGGCCTCACCAAGCATTTCGGTTCGGTGGTCGCCTGCGAGCAGGTCGATCTGGCCCTTCGAGCGGGCGAGATACACGGCATCCTCGGGGAGAACGGCGCCGGTAAGTCCACCCTCATGCGCATGATCTTCGGCCTGGTGGATCCCGACCAGGGGGTGATCAGGATCGACGGCCAGGCGACCCGCATCGCGGATCCGTCCGATGCGGTCCGGCTCGGGATCGGCATGGTGCACCAGCACTACAGCCTGGTCGACGCGCTCACGGTGTGGGAGAACGTCGCCCTCGGCGAGGTCGGGCCCCTGGATCCCGACCGGACCAGGGCCCGGGTCCGCAGGATCTCCTGGCGCTACGGCCTGTCGGTCGATCCCGACGCCACCGTGCGCGACCTGTCGGCCGGAATCCGCCAGAGGGTCGAGATCATCAAGTGCCTGGGGCGCCGGCCCCGCACCATCATCCTTGACGAGCCGACATCGGCGCTGACGCCGGCCGAATCCCAGTACCTGTTCGACGTCCTACTGACCGGCGTGCGGACCCAGGGCTGGGCGGTGGCGCTGGTCAGCCACAAGCTCGACGAGATACTGCGGGCGACAGACCGGATCACGGTGATGCGGCAGGGGAGGGTGGTGGATCGCCTGCTGACCGCGGAAGCCCGGGTTCCCTCGCTCGCCCGGGCGATGGTGGGCCGCCCGGTACCGCTCCGCACGGTCACCGCCTCATTCGAGCGGGATCGGGTTGCCCGGGAACTGCTCGATGGCGACCCGATGGACGAAGGAGGTTCCGACCGGGCCGCCGAGACCGGCGCAGCAACGGTTCCGGTCTTGGAAGTCGAGAGCGCATCGGTGAAGGGGGCTGACGGGCGAGTTCTGCTGGACGGCCTGTCGCTCGCGATGGGCGCGGGCGAGATCGTCGGGGTGGCGGGCGTGGAGGGCAACGGCCAGACCGCCCTCGCCGACCTGCTGGCCGGTCTCCTCCGCCTCGACGACGGGACGGTCCGGGTCAAGGGCCGGACGGTTCCCACCGGTGTGGCCGGCGCCATGACCGGGGCCGGCATTGCGGTCGTACCGGCCGATCGTCACCGGGCCGGATGCGTGCTGGACATGACCGTGGCCGAGAACCTGATGATCCCCTCCATGCGCAGGATGCGCCACTGGGGTCTGCTACGCCTGGACGCTATCCGGCGCCACGCCCTCCGGCTGATCGACGAGTACGACATCCGGACGTCGGGACCCGACGCCTCGCTCGGTGACCTGTCGGGCGGGAACCAGCAGCGGACGGTGATCGCTCGTGCCCTGTCCGCCTCCCCCGAGGTCATGGTGGCCCACCAGCCCACCAGAGGTCTCGATGTCGGGGCGATCGAATACGTGGCGGATCGGATCAGGCAGGCGGCAGACCGCGGAATCGGGGTTTTACTCCTCTCCACCGACCTCCGCGAGATACTGTCGCTGGCCGATCGGCTGGTGGTGCTCCATCGGGGAAGCATCGTGGGCGAGATGTCGCGTGATGAGTTCGACCTGTCCCGGCTGGGCTTGCTGATGGGGGGGACGGACGAGGAGGAGAAGGCCTCTTGAGCACCGATCCTGGGGCACCACCCACCGACGATCCCGGTCTCGGGGGACAGGACGGGGGTCTGTACATGCTGTTGCTGTACGTGGTGAGCGTCGGGTTCGCGCTGGTGATCTCGGCGGGGCTGGTGGCGGTTTCCGGGAATGCCTGGGGCAGCGTTGCCGGCGCACTGGCGGAAGGCGCCTTCCTGGCCCCCGGACGGTGGGGAGAGACGCTGGCGGTCGCCACGCCCATCCTGCTGGTTTCCCTCGGCATGGTGGTGGGGGTCAGGGCGGGCTTCTTCAACATCGGGCAGGAGGGTCAGCTTCTGATGGGTGCGCTGGCGATGGCCCTCATCGGCACCAGGGTGGCCGGAACGGGCCCTCTCCTTCTCGTGGGCGGGCTGGCCCTCGGGGCGGTGGCCGGGGGTCTCTACGCCGGCGTGGCGGCCCTGATGAGGTTCCGCCGGGGGGTCCCGGAGGTCATCTCCACCCTGCTCCTGGTGTTCGTAGCGTTCCAAATAGTCGGTTTCGCCATCACCACCGACTGGTTCCTGCGGGACCTTGACCCGAATCGGCCCAGCCAGGCCGTGACCAGCGCCGCCCTGCCCGGCTCCGTACGCCTGCCGGTCCTGACGGTCTGGGGCAACGAGGTCACGATCGGATTCTTCCTCGCCCTGCTGGCCGCCGGGCTGGCGGCATTCGTCCTGACCCGAACCGTGTTCGGGTTCAAGCTCAGGATGCTGGGAAGCAATCCGAGGGTGGCTCAGCAGGCGGGAGTGTCCTTCGGGCGGGCCGGGGCCACGGCTCTCTTCATCTCCGGCGCCGCGGCCGGCCTGGCAGGGGCCCTGATGCTGGCGGCCGGGGCGTCGAGCGCCCGGCTGACCGCTGGATTCTCCAACGAGATCGGATGGCAGGGACTGCTCGTGGCCCTGCTGGCGCGCAACCGACCACTCCTCTGCATCCCGGTGGCGATCCTGTTCGCCGCTCTCCGAACCGGGTCCGGGTTCCTGGCCGCCACCGGGGTGGACCGGACTGTGGTCGACGTGGTGCAGGCCCTGCTGGTGCTGGCCCTGCTGGTCCCTCCGGCCGTGGAGTTCATGCGGGATCGCCGCCGGGTCTCGATCGCGGCCCGGGTAACGGAGCCAGTATGAACGACATACTCGGCGCCCTGGGGGACATCTTCACCAGTCCCGCCATGTACGGGAGCGCGGTGAGGCTCGGGGTGTTCCTGGCCTTCGCCGCGCTGGGCGAGTTGGTGGCCGAGAAGGCGGGAACCATCAACATCTCGGTGGAAGGCTCACTGCTGGCGGGCGCGCTGGGCGGGACGATGGCCTACGACCTGTCCGGATCACCCGTCCTCGGCTTGGCGGCGGGAGCGGTGGCCGGGGCGACGGTGGCGATGGTGGCGGCCAACATGAGCCACCGGCTCACCGCCGATCAGTTCGTGGTGGGAATAACGGTGAACGTTCTCGTGCTGGGCCTGGCCGGGTTCCTGGACGCAACCGCCGGCCCGCTGGGAGGTCGGGCCGGGGTGGTCACCATCCCGTTCCTGTCGCGTATTCCCGTGATCGGCCCGGCGCTCTTCGGGCAGACCTGGCCCACGTACCTGCTGTACGGGCTGGTTCCGTTGACCTGGTGGCTCCTCTACCGGACCCGGTGGGGTCTGGAGGTGAGGTCCGCAGGCGAGAACCCCCAGGCCGCCGACGTTTCCGGAGTCGACGTCAACCGACGCCGCCGCCAGGCCGTCTACTACGGCGGGAGCCTGGCCGGCCTGGGAGGAGCGTTCCTGATCCTGGGCCAGGTGGGGAGCTTCGACGTCGGCGTGGTCGGCGGCCGGGGATTCATCGCCATAGCCGCCGTCTACTTCGGTGGGTGGACGCTCCGAGGCACGCTGGTCGGGGCGCTCCTGTTCGGGATGGCGGATGCCTTCCGCCTGGCGGTGCCGGTGCTGGGCTACCAGATCAACGCCCAGCTCCTCGCTGCCCTGCCCTATCTCCTCACGCTGGTAGTCATGTACTTCATCACCAAACGGTTCGTCCAGCCTGCAGCCCTGGCCCGACCGTTCGTCAGGGGCCTTAGGTAGCCGATCCGTCGGGAGCCTTGTCCCGTGCCGTATCCTCCGAAGCGATGTTCTCGTACCACCACCAGGTGCTGGCCAGGTTCCCGACCATCCGGGCCGGGGTGGTCCATGCCGATGGGCTGGTGAACGGCCCGAGTCCCGAGCCTCTGCGGAAGGCGTTTCAGGAGCAGCAAGCCGTCGCGCTGACCCGATACCGCGGCACGCCCATGTCGGAGGTCCCTTCGGTCGTGGCGTGGAGGAGGACCTTCTCGGCCTTCGGGGTCCAGCCGACCCGCTACCGCAACGCCGCCGAGGCCCTGATCCGGCGGCTCACCAAGGCGGGTGACATCCCGTCGATCAATTGTCTGGTGGACATCGCCAACCTGGTGTCGATCCGGTACGGGCTGCCGGTCGCGGCGATGGACCAGGCCTGGGTGGCGGGGACGACCACCGTTCGTTTCGCCGGGGGAGATGAACGTTTCAAGGATCTGGGCAGTTCCACCACCACCTCGCCCGAGGTCGGGGAGGTCGTATTCGTCGACCGGGCCGGCGCGGTGTCGGCGCGCCGATGGTGCTGGCGGCAGAGTGCGCAGAGCGCCACCGGCCCGGACACGGCGCAAGCCCTGTTCACGGTGGAGGGCCATCACGAGGGCGCCGGGGAGGACGTCGCGTCGGCCACCCGGGATCTGGTGGCGCTCCTGGAGACCTACCAGCCGCAGGCCCGTGTCGAATCGGCATCGCTTTCGCCATCCCGGCCACGGTACGAGCCTGCCGGATGACCTTCTAGAGCGTGCTGACCGCCCGAGCAGATCGGGTGTGTTCTCGGGAGCCACCTCACTCGGTAGGATTCTGCGTGCAGCAGCATCGAACGGAGCGCACGATGGCACTAGCCGAACGGATGGAGAGGGCACTCAACGATCAGATCACACGCGAGCTCAGCGCGTCTCTCGCCTACCTCCAGATGGCCGCCCATTTCGAGGCGGAGGAACGTCCCGGTATGGCCTCGTGGATGGCCGCGCAGTCCGAGGAGGAGGCCGGCCACGCCCGGATGTTCATCGACTATGTGGTGGACCGGGACGGGCGGGTTGAGATAGGCGCCATCGAGGCTCCTGTCTCCAAGTTCGACAGCCCTCTACACGTGTTCGAGGAGGCCCTGCGTCACGAGCAGTCCGTGACCGCGGAGATACGGAACCTCTACCGGCTGGCCATGGAGTTGGGCGACCTGGAGAGCCTGCCCTTCCTGCAGGGTTTCCTGGCCGAGCAGGTGGAGGAAGAGGCGTTGATCTCGGGGATACGCGAGCGTATCAGTCGCCTAGAGGGCAACGAGGTCGGCCTGGCCCTGATCGAGGCCGAGCTGGGCGGACGTGCCGGAGCCGGCGAGGAGTGACGGCCGGATAGCTCCAGCGCCGTACTACGCTCGCTCTTTGGTGGTCGCCGAAGGCCGTGCGGCTCCTTGTCCGTGCGGCCGGTGGTCTGTCCGTGCTGTTTCGTAGTAAGACCACCGAGAGTTAAGCGTCGGGCCTGATACCGCGCCGCCCGGCAGTATCGACAGGACGTTCATCTATGAAAGAGATCATCCACGCGACCGGACTGGTCAAGCGTTACGGGGAGGTGGTGGCCCTCGACGGTCTGGACCTGTCGGTGCGGGAGGGGACCATCGTCGCCCTGCTCGGACCGAACGGGGCCGGCAAGACCACCGCGGTATCGGTTCTCACCACCCTGATCGAGCCCGACGAGGGCGGCGCCACGGTGGCGGGTATCGACGTGCTGCGCGATCCCGCGGAGGTCCGCAAGCTGATCGGCCTCTCCGGCCAGTACGCCGCCGTCGACAAGGACCTGACCGGCTTCGAGAACCTGGACATGATCGGGCGGCTCTACCACCTCGGCCGCAAGAGGGCCCGATCCCGGGCCCGGGAGCTTCTGGACAGGTTCGATCTGGCTGACGCAGCCGACCGGCCCGTCAAGACGTATTCGGGAGGCATGAGGCGGAGGCTCGACCTCGCCGGAGCGCTGGTGGCGGAGTCGCCGGTGCTGTTCCTTGACGAGCCGACTACCGGTCTGGACCTCATCAGCCGCAGGGAGCTGTGGAGGCTGATCCGCACCCTGGTAGATCAGGGTGCCACGCTGCTTCTCACGACCCAGTACCTCGAGGAAGCCGACCGCCTGGCCGACGACGTCCTGGTGATCGACAAGGGCAAGACCATTGCCCACGGAACGGTCGACGACTTGAAGGACATGGTGGGCGGCGAGCGGATCGCGATCAAGGTGACCGACCGGGATGACCTGCCGGTGGCCCACGAGATACTGGGCCGGGTGGCTGTCGGAGAGCTGCAGGGCGAAGAACGGTCTCGCACGGTGGTCGCCCCCGTGTCGGGCGGCACTCGTGAGCTGGGCGACGTATTGGAGGCCTTCGAGAGTCGCGAGGTCCTGATCAGCGAGGTGGTGCTCCGCCGCCCCACTCTCGACGACGTGTTCCTGGCGCTGACCGGCGCTTCCGCCGAGGCAGGCGAGGACACCCCGACGCCTGCCACGCCGGGCCGGAGGGGAAGGGGATCGCGATGAACTTCCTGTCAGCCTTCGGCGACGGCCTGGTCATCGCCCGCCGGAACCTCATCAAGCTCAAGCGGGTGCCCGACGTGCTGGTGTTCGTCCTGCTCTCACCGATCATGTTCGTCCTGCTGTTCGCCTACGTGTTCGGCAGCGCCATCGACATCCCCGGAGGGTCATACCGGGAGTTCCTCATGGGTGGGATCTTCGGCCAGACCGTCATATTCGGCGCCACCTTCACCGGCGCCGGCCTCGCCGAGGACATGCAGAAGGGCATCATCGACCGGTTCCGTTCGCTGCCCATGTCCAGAGCGGCCGTGGTGTTCGGACGGACTGCCAGCGATGTGGTCTACAACATCATCACGCTGACCGTGATGGCCATAACCGGGCTCATCGTGGGATGGCGCATCAGGGGAAGCCTGCTCGACGCTCTGCTCGGCTTCCTGCTGCTCCTTCTGTTCGCCTACTCCGTCTCCTGGATAATGGCCCTGCTCGGCCTATCGGTGCCCAGCCCGGAGGTGCTCAACAACGCCTCATTCATCGTGATCTTCCCGATGACGTTCATCGCCAACACGTTCGTGCCGGCCGAGAGCCTCCCGACGGTGCTGAGGGTGTTCGCCGAGTGGAACCCGATCTCGTCCCTGGTCCAGGCGGTCAGGGAGTTGTTCGGGAACATCCCGCCGGGAGCCCCCGAACCGGCGTCCTGGCCCCTGCAGAACCCGGTTATCTACACCGTGTTCTGGGCCTGCCTGATCATCGCTGTCTTCGCGCCTCTGGCGGTACGCCGCTACGTCCGGGTGGCCAAGAAGAGCTGAACGGTCCGCCCGGCCTCCGGTGGGACCGTCCAAGCGCGGCACGACCGATCCCTCCCGGATGGCGGTTTGGTGTGATGCCGTCCGCTGGTGATACTGGCCACTGATGCGGGACTCGACGCCTCCGGCCCTGCCGCTGTTCTAAGAGACCCGGCATGTCCACGGCTCAGGGTGGTAGGGCGGGGGCCAAGCAAAGCCATCCGTCGGCGTCTGCCGCGGGAGGAACGAGTTAGCCCGATTCGCCGCAGTCCGGGGCAGATGGGTCGGCGCTAATACCCGCCCAGCCGTCTGATCCCGTCCAGAGCCGCGGTGGTGTATGCCTCGGCAAGGGTGGGATAGCCGATGACCGACTCCACGAAGTAGTCGATGGTTCCGTCGTAGGCGATGACAGCCTGGCCGATGTGGATCAGTTCGGCGGCGTTCTCGCCCACGATGTGCACCCCGAGGATCTTCCGTGTCTTCAGATGGAACAGCAGCTTGAGGAACCCGACATCGTCGCCCCGCATCAGGCTGCTCTCCGTCTCCCGGTAGCGAGCCTTGCCCACCTCGAACGGGACGCCTGCCTCGTTGAGCTCGTCCTCGGTCTTGCCCACCATGGCCACCTCGGGAATGGTCTTGATGGTGTAGGGGAGGAGGTCCTGGAAGTCGCCCCGCTCGATGCCGAACGCATGGCGGGCCGCCAGCCGACCCTGCATGCGGGAGGTCGACACCAGGTCCGGGAACCCGATCACTCCGCCCACGGCGTAGACGCCCTCGACACTGGTCTGGTAGTTCTTGTCGACGCTGAGGCGGCCCCGTGCGTCCGCCTCCAGCCCGATCGCCCCGAGGTTGAGCGAAGCCGTACAGCCCGTCCGCCCCACACAGTACATGACGGCGTCGCTGATGATCTGCTTGCCGCTCTCGAGCTGCACCCGCACCCGGTCACCCACGTCGTCCCTCATGTAGTCGATGTCGAACACCACCTCGGTCAGGCGCAGGGTCACGCCCGTCTGTCGCATGTGGTAGGCGAGCGTGTCGGCGAGTTCCTCGTCGGCGAAGGTGAGCAGGCGGTGGTTCCGGTCCACGAGGGTCACCCGGATGCCAAGGGCGGCGAAGGTGCTGGTGTATTCCAAGCCGATGGCGCCCGCGCCGACGATGGTCAGAGTCCGGGGCAGTTTCGGCAAGCTGAGCATGTGATCGCTCACGAAGACCAGCCTCCCGTCGGCGTAGACGACCGGGGGCTCGGTGGAGTAGGAACCGACCGCGATCACCACCTTGTCGGCGGTGATGGTCCGTTCGGTCCGGTTCTCCTCGGATCGTACCTTCAGGGTGTGGCTGTCGACGAAAGAGCCCTCGCCGATGATCGTCTCCACCCGGTTGGTGGCGAGTTGGCTCTGCAGGATGTCCGACTGCTGCTGGATCACGTAGCGGGTCCGAACCATCAGGTCGTCCATCGTGATGTTCTGCTTCACGGCGTAGGACTGGCCGTAGATGTTGCGCTCCCGGTAGCCCGTGAGGTAGAGGACCGCATCCCGCATGGTCTTGCTCACCGTGCCGGCGTAGATGTTGATGCCGCCGACGCGGGGCTCCTTCTCGAGGATGACGGTGCGTTTGCCGAGCTCGGCCGCCTGGATGGCGGTCCGCTGACCTGCCGGCCCCGATCCGATGACCGCTAGGTCGTAGTCATAGCCCGGCATTGCCGATCCTTTCGCTCACCCGGGCCCGCGGGACCAGGTTCGCCATCTGCTTGTGAGGTCTGAGGCTCCGAGATCATGAGCCTCGACCGATGAGGGTAGCGCGCCGACCCTGGGCGATGCCGATCCGGCCCCGGACCGGCACGAGTGGAGGTGGGGCCGGCACTCCCTGACATTCCACCCTAGTGGTCTGTCTGCGCAACAACCGGGTGCTCTGGCGGTCATCGGCGTCCCGTCGCTGCGTTCCGCTTCCTCAACGTACCCTGCGGGTACGCCTTCGTCAGCGGGCCTTGCGAGGAACACCGCTGCCTCGCCATACCACACCGCCATTACACAGACAGACCACTAGAGCTCGAGGAGTGCTTGCTCCACCACCTCCGGTAGGGCCGGGTGGATGTAGTACTGGTCCCGGGCCATCTGGTCGACGGTCAGGTCGAAGTGCATTCCCTGGATCAGCTGCTGGATGAGGGTGGAGGCCTGCGGGCCGATGATATGGCCCCCGAGCAGCCGGCGCGTGTCGCGGTGGGCGATGACTTTGGCGACGCTCTCGGTGTCCTCCAGGGCCCATCCGTAGCCGGCAGCCGAATAGGGCTGGACATGAGACACGTATGGGAGGCCCTGTTCCCGGCACTCGCGTTCGGTCAACCCCACCGCGGCGATCTGCGGATGGCCGAACACGGCGTGGGGGATGAAGCGGTGATCCACGGCTATCGGGGAGTCCGGATTGGTCAGGTTGTGGCGCACCACCCTGGCTTCGTGGTTGGCCACGTGCTTGAGCTGGATGGGGTTGGTGATGTCGCCCAGCGCCCACACACCGTCCACGTTGGTCCGGAGGTGGTCGTCGGTGATCACCTGGCCCCGGTCTGCCACGGCGAGCCCGCCGGCGGCCGCGTCCACCAGGTCCGAATTGGGCTTCCGCCCTGTCGCCACCAGGAGCTCGTCACCCCGCAGGTCCGTGGTGACCCCATCGCGATCCGCTACCTGCAACACCACCTCGTCACCTTCCCGGCGAGCCCCGAGAATCCGGGTGTGGGTACGCACGTCGAAACGGCGCGTGTAGGACTCGGTGAAGCGGCGACTGATCTCCTCGTCCTCCCTTCGTAGGAAGCTGTCACCCCGCAGCAGGAACGTCACCCTGGACCCAAGCGCCCCCATGACACCCCCCAGTTCGGCGGCGATGTAGCCGGCGCCGATCACCAGCAGGCGCTCGGGTAGCCGCTCCAGGCGCATGATCGTGTCGGAGGTGTGGTAGCCGACGCCTTCCAGGCCGGGCACGGGCGGAACCACGGCTCGGGCGCCCGCCGCCAGCACGACTCGGTCGGCCGTTATCACCTCGTCGCCGACCGCCAGTTGCCTGGGGGCGACGAAGCGTCCGGTGACGGGGTAGACGGTGACGTTGGGCAGCCCGTCCCGGTAGTCACGGCCCGCCTGGGCGATCGGGTCGATTCGCCCGAAGACACGATCCCTCACGGCGGGCCAGTCGGCGCCGTTGAAGCTGGTGTGAAGGCCCAGCCGCTCGCCATCCGCGGCTAGCTCGGCGACCTCGGCCGTGTAGACGAACATCTTGGACGGGAGGCATCCCACGTTGAGACAGGTCCCGCCGAACGGGCCGTGCTCCACCATGGCGATGTCCCAGTCGTCGTGTTCGGGTCCGATCACCGAATTGCCCGAGCCTGCGCCGATTACCAGTAGGTCGAAACTGCGCACGTTGTCCTCATCTCTCCGGGTAGATGCCAATGTAGACGCGGCGACCCGGCAGCAAGGCCGGATTCACTCGAACTCGGCCGGCGAGGCGCGGGCGGTCACGGTGACCGGTATCCCACCGGCGGGAGCGAACATTCGCATGAGCGTCAGCGGGACCGTCTGGGTCAACTCCACCACTATCTCCGACTCGCTCGCTTCGGGAGAGAGGTTCATCGAGTCGTCCCAGTCCGGCTGGTCCTCGGCGAACCGGCGAGCAGCCTCCTCGGCGAGATCCGGATCCAACACCACCCTGTTCTGGTACAGGTCGGACTCGACCACCTGGGCGGCCCCCGCTACGGCCGACTTGTAGGCGATGCCGGCCAGGGTGCCGTGCCGGGAGAGCACCCGCCACAGGTCGAGGGCCAGACCGCCCGCGAACAACAGCATCAGCAGCAGTCCCAGGCTCCACAGCACGACGGCGCCTCGATCGCCGGCCGGTCCGGGCCGGCCGGCCTTCGCCACGCGCCTCATGGGCGCGGGATGCTCCGGTAGGGCTCCATCTGCTCCCGGTAGCTACTGGTGACGGTCCACGATCCCACCGTCCAGGTTCCCATCACGTCGATGGCCGGCACGTCCAGCGACACGCGGGCGCTCACCACGCCTCCCGGCGCCCAGGAGGTCCGGCAGTCGATCGAGAGGTCGGTCTCACCCGGACCCAGGCTCCGCTCGGCCAGGATCTGGCGGGCCACAGCCTCGGCCCGGTCCTGTCCCGTCTCCGGGTCGAAGGCGGTGGCGCAGGCTCGTACCGCTTCCCTGGCGGCGGCGTCGGCCATGGACCGGTATTCCATCCGGATGGGGAAGCTGAGCAGCAGCATGGCGAACGGGATCAGGATGAAGGCCGACACCAGCACGAGGTCGATGGCGCCAGTGCCGCGTTCGTCCAACATCCGCGAAGGGAGGCGCATGACGTGGATCACGGGACCGGCTCGGTGACGCTGGTGGCCTGCATAGTGAAGCTCCAGGAGGGTCCTAGGGATGGGAAGACGGGCCGGAGCCGGGCGGTGATCGCGGCTGTGGTGAGGGCCTCCCCGCGGTCGCAGTCCACCTCGGTGGAGTCCTGGTAGAGGTTGGCCAGGCCGGAGATGATGCCCTCGGCGGTGTCCTCGCAGATCGGCCCGGTTCCGCCGGAGAGGGCACCGGCCCGAGCTCCCGAATCGGCGGCGTGCTGGATCACCGAGCGGGTGTAGAGCATCAGCAGGCCGTTCATCAGGAAGGCAGCCGTGATCAGGGCCATGCCCATCGCCATGAGGGTCTCGATGACGGCGGCGCCGGACTGGTCGCCGAGCAACCGGGCGTTAGAACGCCTCCGGTGCCGGCGGCCGGTCGCAAAGCAGCGGTAGTTACGATTTGGCATCTTGAACGACATGGATCGGCGGTCAACCTAGCGCAAAACAATGCTGACCTGCCGGAGCAATCCGAGACCTTTTTTCTCATTCTGAACCATATAGGGCTGTCCGGCTGGAGATGTCCCGGAATTCCGGGCCACCATTAGGCTGGCCGCGATGACTCCAGTGGTGGTGGATACCAGGCGGCGTCCCGTTCGTGACCTGCGGCTCTCGGTGACCGACAGATGCAATTTCCGGTGCCGCTACTGCATGCCGGCCGAGATCTTCAACCGGGAGTACGTGTTCCTTAAGCGAGACCTGCTGCTCAGCTTCGAGGAGATAGTCACCCTGGCCCGCGCCTTCGAGCAGTTGGGCGTGGAGAAGATACGGCTCACCGGCGGCGAGCCCCTCCTGCGCAGGGGCATCGAGCGGCTGATCGCCATGCTCGCCGGCGGCACCGGATGCGAGGTGACCCTCACCACCAACGGCTCGCTGCTGGCTCGCAAGGCCGAGGCGCTGGTATCGGCCGGGTTGGCCCGGGTCACGGTCTCGCTCGACTCCATGGACGAGGCCACCTTCATGGCGATGAACGACGTGGGCTTCCCGGTGGCGGCCGTGCTGGACGGTATCGAGGCGGCATCGGCGGCGGGCCTGCCCGTGAAGGTGAATGCGGTGGTCAAGAGGGGAGTGAACGACGATGGGGTGGTGGATATGGCACGCCACTTCCGGGGCACCGGCCACATCCTCCGCTTCATCGAGTACATGGATGTGGGTGCCACCAACGGCTGGCGGATGGACGACGTGGTGCCGGCCGCCGAGTTGATCCGTGCCATAGACGCCGAGTTCCCGATCGAGCCGGTGGCTCCCAACTACCGGGGCGAGGTGGCCAAGCGCTGGCGTTACGTGGACGGCGCCGGCGAGGTCGGCTTCATCGCCTCGGTCACCCAGCCCTTCTGCGGAACGTGTACGAGGGCCCGGATCTCGGCGGAAGGGATGCTCTACACCTGCCTGTTCGCGGTCAAGGGCACCGACTTCCGCCGCGTCCTCCGATCCGGAGCGGGCGAGGAGGAGATAATCCGCACCATCCACCGGATCTGGACTGAACGGGACGATCGCTACTCGGAGATCCGCTCCGAAGCCACCGTCGAACTACCAAAGATAGAGATGAGCTACATAGGCGGCTAGCCGCCTATGGATTCCGTCTCGGTGTCACCAGCCCAAGGGTGTGCTTCCGATGAAGATCAACCGTGATCTCGGGGTAACTCGGAAGACGGCGCGGTTCATGCGCCAACGCATCCGGGAACGGTTTCTGATCAGTTGGCTGGTGGCTCTTAGCTCGGTGGCGCTTGTGGCATGTGGTGACGGGGGTATCGGCGATGAGGCACCTGGTGAGGCCGTCGGGACCGCTGTCTCGGCGAACAGGACTGTCGCCTCGGATCCGCCTCCGTTGTTTGTCGCTGTGGGTTCTGGAGTCATGACGAGTAGCGACGGCACTACGTGGACTGAGCAGGAGGATTCTCTGGTCCTGACCGCCGTGGCCCACGGAGGCGGTCGGGTTGTCGCATTGGGACCGGAAGGCTATGTGGTTGTCACCACTGACGGCGCCCGATGGACGATGGTCGATCCAGGTGACGGACTACTGATGGGTGCAGTTGATGTCGCATTTGGCGATGATCGTTTCATCGCAGTGGGGGAGTACCTGCGTTCCGATCTCGGCTCGGGGGCCATAGTCGCCACGAGTCGCGATGGTCTGGACTGGTCTCCCATAGACCACGTTATCCCGGGAGGGCTCCGAGCGATAACTTACGGTGGGAGAAAGTTCGTGGCCGTCGGAACCAATCTGGTGGCCACGAGCCCGGACGGTTTTAGCTGGAATACTAGCCCGTTCGAGGCACCAAGACAGTTATTCGGTATTGGTTATGGTGACGGTACATTTGTTATCACAGGAGGATTGAGCTCCATCTTCTCCAGTCTCGATGGCGTTGACTGGATGTCACGAGAGTCAGGTGCTCCCGAGCAAACGTTTCTGAGGGGAGTAACTCACGGAAACGGACTATTCGTTGCGGTTGGAGATAGATACGACGCGGCAGAGAAACAGAGCCGGAGTTCGATCATCACGAGTTCGGATGGCGTCAACTGGACCCTTGTCTACTCGGGCGAGGCTCAATCTCTGTTGGATGTAGCGTATGGCAAAGCGAGCTTCGTCGTGGTCGGCCAGAGCGAGACATACGGTGAGTACGGAGTCACCGACACGGCAGCCATAGCCCTTACCAGCCAGGACGGAAACGAATGGGAATTCACGGAGATCACCGGCGGAGGCAAGTGGCTCAGCGGTGTGACGTTCTGGCCGGCGCCGGAGTAGAGCCACTCGCGACCGCGGTATTCGCGACGCCGGCACGAGGCGCACGATGAGGAGCCGGGAGTTCGATCGGTCATGACCCGAGGAGACCGCCTGGCGGTCGCCGGTTTCGTCTGTTCGATATCCGTCTTGGCGGTCGAAGTGCTGTTGATCCTCATTGTGACGGTGCCGGCTCTGCTCAACACCGCCGGCGATATCGTCGTCCCCCTGCTGGTGGTCGGGGCGATCCTCTGGGTCACGGGTCTGCTCCTGTCCATTCGGGCCGGTCGGGACGCGCCCAGACATCGCAGGTTGGCCAAGGCCGGTACGACCGTTTCGGTGATCACGGCAGCACTGTTCATCGCGGGAGTGGTGGTCTGGCTCGTGCTGGTGGTCGTGTGGTTCTTGAACGACCCCTTCGCGGTCTGACTTGAGGGGTGCGGCGGGACTCCAACTACGGGACTCCAGCTAGTTGAGGTAGTCCCACTCGGTCGGTTTGCGAGCACCGGATCCGCCCGCTGGGCCGGCCATCTGTCGAACAACTGAGGTCGGTGCGTGGCTCCCATCCGATCCATCTATCCTTGCCGGTCGGAATACCCCGCCGAACCACCGGAGACTCCGCATGCCCGGGCTGCTCGCCTTCCATGCCCATCCAGACGATGAGGCCACTTCGACGGGAGGCGTCCTGGCACGGTACGCGGAGGCAGGCGAGCATGTCGTGGTGGTCACGGCCACCGACGGGGCCGAGGGCGAGGTCCACAACCACGACAACCCGGATGAGATACGTCCGCGGCTGGCCGAGGTCCGGGCGGAGGAGATGGCCGAGTCGGCTTCGATCCTCGGCATCTCCGAGCACCACTTCCTCGGCTACCGGGACTCGGGCATGATGGGATCCGATTGCAACGAGCACCCGGACTGCTTCTGGCAGGCGGACTTCTTCGAGGCGACCGCCCGCCTCCTGAGGCTCGTTCGCCGGCACCGGCCGGAGGTGATGACCATCTACGACCCGTTCGGCGGTTACGGGCATCCGGACCACCTCCAGGTCCACCGGATAGGGATGGCCGCCTACTTCGGAGCCGAGAACGTACGCTGGTTCCCGCTCCAGGACGGTGAGGAACTCTGGACTCCGGCCAAGCTCTACATAAGCACGTGGCCGCGGTCGCGGCTGCGGACGATGACCCAGGCACGGTACGAGGCCGGCCTGATCACCGAGGAGGAGGCCAAGGAGTCCGAGGGTTGGGGCACCCCTGACGAGGACATCACTACCGTGGTGGACGTCAGGCCGTGGGTCGGCAAGAAGCTCGCCTCCCTGCGCGCCCACCGCACCCAGATTCCCGAGGACTGGTTCATGCTCCAGGTTCCGGACGAGGAAATACCCGGCGTGCTGGGCGTGGAGACGTTCCAACGGGTCTTCTCGAGGGTGGAAGCACCGTTCCGGGAGACAGACCTCTTCGAAGGTCTCCGCTAGGCAGACGGTGGGTGACCGGCAGGTAGCCGGGTCTGGTATGGCTTACCGGGCTGCCATGGTGGCTGCATTCGCCACCATCCTGATCTGGTCGTTCTCATACCCGGTCGCCAGGGTGGGTCTACGCCACTTCGACCCGCTCCACCTTTCGGGGCTCCGCTTGGTGGCTGCCGCCTTGGCCCTGTCGGTCATCGCCCTGCCCCGCCGGGTCGGCCTTCCCGAGCGAGGGGACCGGCTGCGGGTCGTCACCGCCGGGTTGACCGGCATGACCTTCTATCTGGCCATCCTCTACACCGGCCTCCAGGTGGTGGAAGCGGCCTCCGCCGCCATCCTGATCGCGCTGACCCCGATATTCGTAGCGTTGCTGTCGGGACCGATGATCGGGGAGCGCCTGACGGCTTGGGGATGGTCGGGCCTCCTGCTCGCGTGTGCCGGGGCGGCGCTGGTGATCCTCGGTCAGGGCGGCGGCCTCGATCTCGGCATCTCCAGCCTCCTGCTGCTGGTCGCCGCCCTCGCCCACGCGCTGTACAACGTTCTCGCCAAGTCCCTGGTCGCCCGCTACACCCCGCTTCAGGTGGCCACCTGGTCGATGTGGGTAGGCGCCGTCACCTCGCTGCCGCTGCTGCTCAGCGCGCCGGGCCGGGTCGCCGGCGCCCCGTGGGATGCGTTGCTCTCCTTCATCTTCCTGGGCGTGTGCGGCTCGGCCCTGGGCTTCGTCCTCTGGGCGCGGGCGATGGTGGGCGCTCCGGCCGCCGTCGTGTCGTCGGCCCTCTACGCCACGCCGCCCCTCTCCGCGCTCATCGGCTGGCTCCTGCTGGACGAACGACCGACCGTCTGGGTGGTGGTCGGCGGGATCGTGGTCCTGGGCGCGGTGACGATGGTGATCCGGCGAGGGGTGGCGCCGGCTCTCGAAAGGTCCTGAACCACGGAAGGCTCAGTCCGGCGACCGCCGGCCTGCATTTGTCAGCGAGGCCTACGGTTACCGCCTCAGCACTTGCCCAATTCCGTGGCGACGGCCTCGACAAGCCGCTCGAGATCCTCTAACGAGTTGTACTGCTGGGTGGAGATACGAAGCAGGCTGGCGGAGGGATCCGGCCAGCTCATCACCATCACCTCGATGTTCCAGCGATCTCGCAGGGTCATCATCAAAGGGTTGAAGATGGTTCCGCCCTGCGGAAGGGTGCGGGGAAGCGGTACCGAGGCGATCGCTCCGATCATCGAATCCGGCGCGGGCGCCTCGGTACCCAGAAACTCGACCAGCATGTCCCGCCCTGTGAGGCACAACTCCCGGTTGGAGCGCCTGATGCCGGCCCAGCCGTCCGGGTGGAGCCCCGCCATCGCGTCCAGAGCAGCCGGAGTGGCCAGCCAGGAGGTCGGGTCGTCGGTGCCGGTCCAATCGAACTGGGTGTGGAGATGCCCGCCCTCCGCGGGCCAGCCCCCGTTATAGCCGTGGCTGATCACCGCCGGATAGATGCGTTCCCGGCGGTCCTCCCGAACGTACAGGATGGCGGAGCCCTTGGGGGCGCACATCCACTTGTGGCAGTTGGCGGTGACGTAGGAGGCGCCCAGCGCGGTCACGTCGAAGTCGATCATGCCGGGCGCGTGCGCCGCATCCACCAACACCTGGACGTCCGGTTCCAGCGCCGCCACGATCTCCTCCAACGGGAACACCAGGGCGGTAGGAGAAGTGACCGCGTCGACCATCAGAAGGCGGGTCCGCTCGGTGACCATCGCGAGGATGCTGTCGGTTACCTCCCGGGCCGACTGGAGCGGGAAGGGGATGGCGGCGGGCACCACCCGGGCCCCCGTGCGGGCCGCCGTCACCACCGCCGCGTTGCGGCAGGCGTTGTACTCGTGGTCGGTCACCACGATCTCGTCGCCGGGTTTCAGGTCGGCTTCCAGCGACCGGAGCACGGAGTTCACTCCTTCCGTGGCGTTGTTGACGAACCCCAGCCCGGCCGGGTCCGCTCCCACGAAGTCAGCCACCTTCGATCGGGCCTCGTCCAGAGCAGGCTGGTAGTCCGCAAGGAACCATCTGGTGGGGTTGGACTCCATGGCGTCCCGGAGGCGCTGTTGCTCCTCCAGGGCGGGCGCGGGTGTGGCCCCGAAGGACCCGTGATTGAGGTGGATCACATCGGGATCCAGACGCCAGAAACTCATGGTCGGCACGCTACCCGCCCCTTCGGGACGCCTCCAAGACGGCCACGTCCCGCTCCGGAGCCCGGATACCGGTCCATACATCGCTCCGACCCCGATAGAGTTGGAGGAGCCGTGGACGGTAAGGGAGCGTGAACGTTTGAAGATCGACGGGTTCTTCCGACAGCTACCCGACATAGATCCGGAGGAGACCCAGGAGTGGATCGACTCCCTGGAAGCGGTAGTCCAGTTCCGGGGGGAGGCTCGGGCCCGCTTCCTGGTTCGTGCCCTGCTCAACCGTGCCCGCCACATGGGAGTCAGGTACCCGCCCACCGTCTCCACGCCCTACGTCAACACCATCCCGGCCGAGGAGCAGGCCTGGTTCCCCGGCGACGAGTATCTCGAGAAGCGCATCAGGCGCTTCATCCGCTGGAACGCAGCGGTGATGGTGGTCAAGGCCAACAAGGCTGTCGAGGGGATCGGCGGGCACCTGTCCACGTTCGCATCGTCGGCGGCGCAGTACGAGGTGGGCTTCAACCATTTCTTCCGGGGCAAGGCGGAGGGGCAGCCGGGTGACCACGTGTACATACAAGGCCATGCCGCACCCGGCATCTACGCCCGGGCCTTCCTGGAGAGGCGGCTCGACGAGGAGCACCTGGACAATTTCCGCCGCGAGCTCTCGCCGAAGGGCCTGTCGTCCTACCCGCACCCCAGGCTCATGCCCGACTTCTGGGAGTACCCGACCGTCTCCATGGGTCTCGGACCGATCGCCTCCATCTACCAGGCTCGCTTCAACCGCTACCTCCACAACCGGGGTCTCGACGACACCGGCGAGTCAAGGGTGTGGTGCTTCCTCGGCGACGGGGAATGCGACGAGCCGGAGACGCTCGGCTCCATCTCGCTGGCGGCCCGGGAGCAGCTGGACAACCTGATCTGGGTGGTGAACTGCAACCTGCAACGCCTCGACGGTCCGGTGCGGGGCAACGGCAAGATCATCCAGGAACTCGAGGCGGTGTTCCGGGGTGCGGGTTGGAACGTGATCAAGGTGATCTGGGGGTGGGGCTGGGACGGGCTCGTGGCCAACGACGTGGACGGGGTACTCGTCGAAAGGATGAACGAGACCGTGGACGGCGCCTACCAGCGGCTGAAGTCGCTACCCGGCGCCAGTATCAGGGAGGAGTTCTTCGGGCCCGATCCCCGGTTGCGGCGCATGGTGGAGCATCTGACCGACCGCCAGCTCGAGAAGCTGCCCCGAGGCGGCCACGACTACAAGAAGCTCTATGCCGCCTACAAGGCCGCCACCGAGCAGACCGGCGCCCCCACCGTGATCCTCGCCAAGACCATCAAGGGCTGGACGCTGGGACCCGACATCGAGGGGCGCAACGCCACCCATCAGATCAAGAAGATGTCCAACGAGCAGTTCCGCCGGCTCCGGGAGCGCATCAACCTCGAGGAGGACATCCCGGCCGAGTTGCTGGAGGACGGGCGGGAACTCCCGTACTGCCGGTTCGCCAAGGATGCTCCCGAGTACCAGTACATGATGGACCGGCGGAAGGCGCTCAACGGGATGCTGCCCTTCCGCACTGTGCGCGCCAGGCGGAAGATCGAACTGCCCGACCCCTCCATCTACGACGAGTTCCATGCGGGCACGGGTACCCACGAGGCCTCCACCACGATGGCCTTCGTGCGGTTGCTCCGGGGTTTGGCCCGGGACAAGGACTTCGGCGAGCGGGTGGTGCCCATCGTCCCCGACGAGGCCCGCACGTTCGGCATGGACGGGCTGTTCCGGGAGCTGAAGATCTATGCCTCGGGGGGTCAGAAGTACGAGCCGATCGACGCCGCCCTGCTCCTGTCATACAAGGAGTCCCAGGACGGCCAGATCCTGGAGGAGGGCATCACCGAGGCGGGGTCGATGTGCAGCTTCATCGCTTCGGGCACGTCGTACGCCGACCGTGGGGTGATGACCGTTCCCTTCTTCACCTTCTACTCGATGTTCGGGTTCCAGCGGGTGGGGGACCTCATCTGGCAGGCCGCCGACGCCCGGGCACGTGGCTTCCTGATGGGCGGGACCGCCGGCCGGACGACCCTGGCCGGGGAGGGCCTCCAGCACCAGGACGGGCACAGCCTGATCCTGGCCTCGACCAACCCGGCGGTGGTCAGCTACGACCCGGCGTTCGCCTACGAGCTCGCGGTCATTGTCGAGCATGGCCTCCACCGCATGTGCATCGATCAGGACGACGTCATCTTCTACCTCACCATCTACAACGAGAACTATGCCCAGCCGCCCATGCCCGACGGCGCGAAGGAGGGCATCGTCAACGGGATGTACCGGTTTGCCGGGGCGCCCGAAGGCGTGCCGCACCGGGCGACGATCCTGTTCTCCGGCCCGAGTCACAGCGCCGCCCGGTGGGCCCGCGAAGAGCTGGCGGAACGTTACGGGGTGGGGGCGGAGCTATGGAGCGTGACCTCGTACGGGCGGCTACGGGACGATGCCATCGCCGTGGAGCGGTGGAACCGTCTGCATCCCCACCGAGCGCCCCGAACCCCGCTGGTCACCGAGCGGCTCGCCGCCGTGGACGGCCCGGTGGTGGCGGTCACCGACTACATGCGGTCGGTTCCCGACCAGGTCTCCCGCTGGATTCCAGGTCCCTACACATCGCTCGGTACGGACGGCTTCGGACGCTCGGATGCCCGAGAGGACCTCCGCCGGTTCTACGAGGTGAACGGCCCCAACGTGGTGGTAGCGGTCCTTTCGCAGCTGGTAGGGGAGGGAGGGGTCGATCCGGGGACGGTGGCGGAAGCGATCGGCCGCTACGGCGTCGACCCGGATGCGGTCGAGCCCTGGCGCGCAGACCACTAGTGGTCGTTGTCCAGACAGACCACTAGAGCGACACAGGTTGGCTAGTCAGGAAGCCCTGGAGTGGCATGGCGGCGCGGCCGATGGGCTACTCCTGATGGTCCACGCCACCGGATTCTGCAAGGAGATCTGGCGACCGGTGGTGTCGAGCCTCCGGCATCTAGGCGTTCACGCTCCTGCGCTGGCATGGGATGTCCGCGGCCACGGGCGGGCGCCGGAGCTGGAGTTGCCGGCGTCCTGGTGGACGTTCGGGAGGGATCTGGTCGAGCTGGTCGGCGACCTCGACTGCGCCGGACGGCTGCCGGAATCCGTGGTCGGAGTGGGCCATTCGATGGGCGGGACCGCACTGGTCCTGGCGGAGCTCCTACGCCCCGGCACCTTCGCCGGGCTGGTGCTGGTCGAGCCGGTCCTCATCCCGCCGCCCTTCGTGCGCAACCCCGAGTTCTCGCTGGCACAGGGAGCGGCCCGGAGACGCTCGGTCTTCGGTTCCCGTGACGAGTTGATCGAGACGTACCTGGCCAAGCCGTTGTTCCAGCGCTGGCATCCGGAGGCGTTCCGGGCCTACGTGGGTCACGGCTTCCGTGAAGTACCGGAAGGGCTGGCGTTGCACTGTCGTCGAGAGGTCGAGGCGGACGTGTTCGCCGCCGGTTCCGAGTGCGGGGCGTTCGCCCGCCTCGACGAGCTGACCACCCCGGTGCGCCTCGTCGTCACCGACCGGGCCGGTGAGCTGGGACCCCCCCTGGCGCTGCTGCCCGAGGCGCTCCCCAACGTGACCACCACCTACATGGCGGGCCAGAACCACCTGGTCCCGATGGAACGCCCCGACCTGGTCGCCTCCGAGATAGCAGACGCGCTCAAGACTTTCTCGTAGCGGTGAACTCCCACGGGTTCAGCACCTCGAGCCCCGGGAACCGCCCGAAGTCTCTGGTGTTACGGGTTGCCAGGACCATGTTGTTTGCTATGGCGGTGGCGCCGATGAGAGCGTCGCTCACAGGGGCCGGATCCGGTACATGTAGGGAAGCGGCCACGCGTGCCACCGTGGCATCCACCGGCAGGATGCGCCCGTCGAAGGCCTCGTACACATCGTTGTCGAACCAGTGCCGCAGGACCGCGCCCGACGGGGGGTCACGACCTTCGGCCAGCAACACACCGAGTTCGAGCTCCTGGATGGTGATGGCGGATATGTAGGCCAGGTCGTGGTCGACTCGGGCCACCCAGGACGCAACACCCGGATCGGCTCTGCCGGAGCGGATCTTGCGGGTCTCGGAGACAACAACCGTGTCGAGTAGGTACATCACTCGAAGGTGGCTGGCTTCGCCAGATCGTCAAGTCTCGGGAACTCCACTTCGACCTCCCCGATGCCCGATGTTCTGCACAGTATGTCGGCGAAGTGAGGTCGGTCCAGGGTCAGTTCCCGGTAGAGCTCGTAACTCAACAACACATGGGATGGGCGCCCGCGATCCGTGACATATACGGGGCCGTTCCGGGCCGCTCGCTTCGCCTCGCCGGTTGCCTGATTGAACTCCCGACTGCTCATGCTGCGCGCAGGTGTCGACACCTCGTCCCACCTTCTTTTATGTATCAACGTTCCTACATATTACTACGGCGCCGACTGCCATGCCTTGGTCGGATGGCGTGGCCGTGTTGGTTACCATTCCGGGTCGGCTGGGGAGGTCGTCCTCATCGACATCGACTACATACTCGAGCGCAACCGCGCCTGGGCGGAACGGCGGATCCAGGCAGACCCGGAACTGTTCCGCCGCCTTGCCAGGGGGCAGCAACCGGAGATGCTGTGGATCGGATGTTCCGACAGCCGGGTGTCGCCCAACCTGATCATGGACCTCTCGCCGGGGGACATGCTCGTTCACCGCAATGTCGCCAACCTGGTCATCCCTTCAGACCGCAGCCTTCTGTCCGTGCTCCAGTTCGCGGTGGAGGTCCTCAGCGTCCGACGCGTGGTGGTCTGCGGCCACTACGGTTGCGCCGGAGTGGATGCCTTCTTGAACGAGAATCTTGGCGGGCCTGCAGGGGATTGGCTCGATAATCTCCACCCGGTGATGAGCGCATACCGATCAGACCTGGCGGACCTGCAGGGTGAGCCATTGGCACGGCGGTTGTGCGAGTTGAGCGTGGTCGATCAGGTGCGCAAGGTCGCCTCCATCGACATCGTGCGCGACGCGTGGCGCGCCGGTGCGGACCTGGAGATCCATGGCTTGGTCTACCGCATCGACAATGGCCGGCTGAGGCCGCTGTGCCACCAGACCGCCGGCGGCCCCTTGCGACTCGACAGCGCGCGATGACAGTGAAATACGATCTCGATACCCTCCGCGGGGACTTCTTCGGCGGTCTCACCTCCATGGTGGTGGCCTTGCCGGTGTCGCTGGGTTTCGGTATCGCTTCGGGCATGGGAGCTGCCGCCGGGCTCTACGGCGCCATTGCGGTGGGCTTCTTCGCCGCGGTCTTCGGAGGGACACCTTCGCAGATCTCCGGCCCGACCGCGCCGATGGCGGTGGCGATGGCGGTGGTACTCACCACCCATGCCGACACCCTCCCCGAAGCGCTGACGGTGGTCCTTATGGCGGGCCTGTTCCAGATACTGCTGGGTCTGTCGAGGATCGGCCGGTTCGTCGCCTACACGCCCCATGTGGTCGTGTCCGGCTTCATGTCGGGCATCGGCGTCATCGTCATCATCCTGCAGTTGATGCCGTTTCTGGGTGCGGACTCGGCCTCGGGAGGCGCCATCGGTGCGGTCCGGGCCCTGCCGGATGCACTCAGCAACGTCAACCTCAGTGCGGTGGTCATCGCGGTCGTGACGCTCGCGGTCGGGTTCCTGTGGCCCGGGCGGCTGTCCCGGTACGCTCCCGGCCCCCTCGTGGCGCTGATCGTCGGCACCCTCCTGGGCGTCATGTGGCTCTCGGACGCGCCGGTGATAGGGGAGATCCCCACCGGACTGCCGGGTCTGGCGTGGGAGATGCCGGCGGCCGCATTCCTGGTGACCGCCCTGCAGCCGGCGCTGATCCTGGCCCTGCTGGGCTCGGTGGACAGCCTGCTGACATCGCTGGTGGCGGACTCCCTCACCGGCCGGAAGCACAACCCCGACCGGGAGATGATCGGCCAGGGAATCGGAAACATGGTGGCGGGGCTGTTCGGAGCGCTGCCCGGCGCCGGGGCCACCATGGGCACGGTCATCAACATCCGCTCCGGCGGGTCCACCCGGGTGTCCGGCGCGCTGAGGGCACTGTTCGTGCTGGCCGTGGTTCTCGGCCTGGGGCGGTTCGCCGAGCCCATCCCGCTGGCCGCCCTCGCGGGCGTGTTGGCGAAGGTCGGCTGGGACATCATGGACCGCCGGCTGCTGCTCCGGATCCACCGCCTGCGTTCCCAACACTTGGTGGTGATGCTGGTGACCCTGGTCCTCACGGTCTCGGTGGACCTGATCACGGCGGTGGCGATCGGATTGATCGCCGGCGGCCTGGCGCACGCCCGCCAGTTGGAGCGCCTGGAACTGGACAGCGTCATCTCGGTGCCGCTGCTCGACCGGACCTTCTTCGGCGAGGACAGCGATGTGGTGCGAACCTCCGATCGGTTCGAGGCCCGGGTCGGGATGGTGGCCCTCAGGGGCAGCTTCACCGTCTCGTCCGCCAACAGGTTGGTGAGCGTGATCGGGTCCGAGATCGGGGACCATGAGGTCGTCATCTTCGACTTCTCGGACACGACCTACATCGACGACAGCGCCGCCATGATGATCGCCCAGCTCATCGACGTTGCCACGAGGTCCGACACTTCGTGCGTGATCATGGCGCAGCCTGATTCGGTGGCCAAGACGTTGGAGGCGCTGGACGTCCTGCGGGAGGTACCTGGCGATCGGATAGTCACAACCCTGGATGAGGCGCGTAGCGTGGCCCGGGAGTGCCTGCTCGCCTGACTCGGGGTGCGCCGGGCTGATCAGCCGATGGCGGCGCCGATGGTGAGACCGACCCCTACGAATAGATGGAGCCGGGCGGTTCCCTCGAGCACCCGGATGAGGGCGGGGCCGTCGGAGGCGGATCGGATGGTGCGGATCAACGGCACGGCCAGGGGAGCGGCCAGCAGTGCCAGGGCGGTCCAACGGGGGGTCATACCGACTAGGGCCCCTACGGCTGCCACCGCGAAGGCGCCGCCTACCAGCGCCATGAAGAACACCTCGGCTCGGCGCCGGCCGAGGATGACCGCCATGGTCCGCTTGCCGACCATCGAGTCGGTATCAATGTCGCGGATGTTGTTGGCCACCAGGATGGCGGAACACGTGAAGCCGACCGGGACGGCCAGCCACCACGCCTCGGCGGGCATGGTGGCGTCGTGGGCGTAGCGGCTTCCGACCGTGGCTACCAGCCCGAAGAACACGAACACCGATACCTCCCCCATGCCGCGGTACCCGTAGGGGGACGGACCACCCGTGTAGGTCACGGTGGCGACGAGGGCGACGACACCCACCACTATCACGCCCCAACTGGTGATGGCGGCGATGTAGATGCCGCACAGCGCGGCGATGCCGAACATGACCGCCACGCCGGCCCACACCCGGCGGACCGGGAGCAGGCCCGCGGCCACCACCCGGGTCGGCCCGATCCGGGTCTCGGGATCCGCGCCTCGGTGGGCGTCGGAGGCGTCGTTGGCGAAGTTGGCGGCGATCTGGAGGGCGAGAGCGCAGACGAGGGTGGCCGCCAGGGCATCCAGGCGGAAGACCCGGTCACCTGCGGCCAACCCGCTACCCACCATCACCGGCGCCACGGCGGCCCACAGCGTCCGGGGCCGGGCGGCCATCACCCAAGGTTTGGGAGGTACGGCGTCCATGCGGGTAGTTTCGTGCAGCATGGCGGCGGAATCCAAACGTGACCTGCGGCTCCGGCACGGTCCGGTCGTGCCGGCCCGGGAGTTCCGATGGGACTTCGGTCCGGCTTCGGGTCCGGGAGGCCAGCACGCCAACCGCTCGAACACGAGGGTCGGTCTCACCCTGTCCATCACCGGATCCCCCTCCTTCACCGACGGAGAGAAACGGCGGATCGAGGGTCGCCTGGGGGCGAGGATGGTGTCGGGAACGCTACGGGTGGTGGCGGATGAGCACCGTTCGCAGTGGCGGAACCGCCAGGAGGCACTGCGCCGGATGGCTGCGTTGCTCGACAGCGCCCTGGCGCCGGAGCCACCGGTCCGGCGAGCCACCAAGCCCGGCCGGTCAGCCCACCGGAAGCGGCTTGAGGCCAAGCGGCGCCGGTCCGCGACCAAACGCCTCAGACGTCCTCCTCGCGAGGACGGGTAGCTCCGGCTTACCGCGGTTGGTGGCTAGGGGGCCGGTTCGGCGGGTGGGCCGGGAACGGAGCCGGCGTCGAGCAACCTCCGGCCTGATCGGCTGAGAAGGGCGGCCGCCACACCGACCACCGTGACGCCGCCGCCGAGTAGGTGGCTCAGGGTCATCATCTCTCCCAGGAGCACCCACGCGATCGCACCGGCGAAGAACGGGATCGGCAGGTGGATGAGGGGAGGGATGTTGGCGGGAAGCCAGCGGAGGGACCAGGTCAGGAGCAAGGCGCTAGTGGTGCTGGGAAGGGCCACCACGCCGAGCACGCAAAGGAAGTCGGTACGGGTTATCTCGCCGAAGTCGTGACCGGTCACCAGACCGAACATGGTCACGAAGACCGCGCCGGAAAAGACCGTGGCAACGTGCAGGGGGACGGTGTCGAGCGTCCTCCGGCCCACCTTGGTCACCACGAACTGCGTGGAGAGAAGCAGCACGGAGAGTACAGCCAGCGCCACGCCCCCCGGGTGTCCGCTCGGTCCTGACGAGCTGCCCAGAACGACCACGGAAGCTCCGATCACGGCCACCAGCGTCCAGAGGCGGAACCGGATCCCGGGCCGCTCGCCGAACAGGGGGATCGCCCAGAGCGCGATGAGCACCGGATTGAGCAGGAGGATGAGCGATGTGCCGGCCACCGATGTCAACTTGACGGCCTGGATGAAGGCCATCGTCGATGCGCCGTTCAGGCAGCCGGCCACCACGGGTGGCCACCACTCCCGCCCCTTGGGCCAGCGCAAGCTGAAGCGCCGCAGCGCAGCCGACCCGGCCACGATGGCCAGGATCGTGAGCCAGCCCCGCCAGAACGCGAAAACCGGCGCCGCCGCGCCCGAAACCTGGACCAGCACGGGACCGATGCTGTATCCCACGATGGATGCCGTGGCGGCGTAGAGCGGGCGACGGTCCACGGACCGTTCAACCGGAGGTCGGGATCGGTGGCGAAGTCGGCTGCTCGAGGTCGGCGAGGCGGGTCCTGGCCAGCTCCACATAGGCCGGATCGGTGTCGTAGCCGACGCCCCGGCGGTTGGAGGCGGCTGCGGCCACCAGGGTGGTTCCCGAACCCATGAACGGGTCGAGCAACAGGTCGTCCTCGTAGGTATAGAGCTGGATCAGCCGGGCCGGAAGCTTCTCGGGGAAGGGAGCGGGATGGCCGATCCGGCCGGCGTGGGCGGGCGGGATCTCCCAGACGTCCAGCGTCGCCTCCATGAACTCCTCGCGGGTGATCGTGGGTCGGTGGGGAAGGCCGGCGGCCTGCCGTTGAGCACGTGATAGGGCACGGTCGAACCGGCCCTTGCTGGCCACCACCACCCGCTCGGTCAGGTCCCTGAGCACCGGGTTGGCGGGGCTGCACCACGATCCCCACGCGCAGGATCCGCCCGCGCCCCTGGCCTTGGTCCAGATGATCTCGCCTCTCAGCAGGAGGCCCAGATCGTCCTGGAGGATGCCGGTCACGTCCGCGCTGAGGCTCCGGTAGGGCTTTCGTCCCAGGTTCGCCACGTTGACGGCCATCCGCCCCCCCGGTTCCAGTACCCGCACGCATTCGGCGAACACCTCCCGCAGTAGGCCCAGGTAGTCCATGTACGACTCGGGCACCCGGCGACCGGCTACCGCCTGTTCGTACTCCTTCCCCACGAAGTAGGGAGGTGACGTGACCACCAAGGCCACGCAGTTCTCGGGAAGGTGGTGCATGTCGCGGCTGTCGCCCAGGATGGCCCGGGGCTGGTCGAAGCCCGGCGCCCGCACCACCCGGTCGTCATCGGAGATGCCGGGCGCCGGGAAGCGGTCGTAGAAGGCCGAGGAGTCGTGACCCTCGCGCCGGCCCGAGCCGAAGGCCGAGGTCGCCGTACCCCTTCGCGGTCGCTCCATCCTGCCTGACATTCCCCGGTTCCGTCCCCGGCGAGTGTACCGCTCGGCCTCTATCGTGCTTACCGGCATCGAAACGCGGGATCCGGAGAAGGAGGTTCCAGATGGAAGCATTGATACTGATCGGCCGGATCCTCTTCTCGCTGGTCTTCATCGGGGCCGGCATCGGACACCTGGCCGACGCGGAGGGTTCTTCCGGGTATGCGGAGTCGAGGGACGCACCCTCCGGCGGGATAGTCATCCGGCTCTCGGGTGTGCTGATCGCCGCGGGCGGGCTGGGCGTGTTGTTCGGCGTCTGGATGGACCTGGCCGCGCTCGGGTTGGCCGTCTACTGCCTGCTCACGGCGTTGCTGGTCCACCACTTCTGGACGGACGAGGGGAGCGACCTGCAGCGCGAGATGGCCATGTTCATGAAGAACGTCTCCATGGCCGGCGCCGGCGTGATGATCTTCGCGCTGTCGGCGGGTGGCGCCGCGATGGGTTGGCAGCTCGGTTCGCCACTCTTCAGCCTGTAGGACGGTCCTGTGGCCGGATGCTCCGGTCGCGTCAGTCGTCGGGAGGCGGATGCTGGACCGCAGTGCAACCGACCACGATCTGGCCGAAGTCGACCGCCGCTCCGGTCATCATGCCCGACTCGTCGGATGCGAGGAACGCCACCGCCCTGGCAACCTCGGCGGTCTTGAGAAGCCTCCCGAAGGGCTGGTCGGCCTCGGCCTTCTCGAGCCATCGCTGGTCGTCGCCATGGAAGCTGGTCCTGACGGCGTGCTCGCCGGGGGTGTCCGTCCAACCGATGTTCAGCACGTTGACCCGGATCCGGTCCCAGAGCACCGAGTTGGCGACGTTCTTGGTGAGGGTCACCAGGGCGCCTTTGGTGGTGGAGTAGATCGTCAGGTAGGGACCACCGCCGTGGGCCGCCACCGAGGCGATGTTCACGATCGAACCTTCGATGCCCTCGCGGCGCATCAGGCGGATAGCGCCCTGCATCAGCAGGAACGGGGCTCGGAGGTTGACCGCCATGAGGTGATCGAACAGCTCGACGGTGGTGTCCTCGACCGTGCCGCGTTGCGTGTCGCCGGCCGCGTTGACCAGAACGTCGATCCGCCCGAACTCCCGGTCGGTCATGTCGATCAGGTTGCCGACCTCGGCGGGATCGGCCAGGTCGGCGGCCGCGAACACCGTGCGGCACCCGGCGCCGTTCAGGCGGGCGGCAACCGCGGCACCTCTCTCCTCGTTCCGACCGGTCACCACCAGCCCCGCCAGGCCTTCGTCCACCAACCGGACAGCGATCGCCTCGCCCAGGCCCTGGGTGCTACCGGTAACCAGCGCGACCTTGCCTCCGAATCGTCCCACTACGCCTCCTGGTTTCGCTTCATCGGGTGCCGCCGAGACGGCCCAGTACGCCGGGCCAGGCGTCCGGATTGAGGAGATGGGGCGGTCGTTGCCCGTCCAGCACCATGAGAGCCTGGCGTACGGCCATGCTGAACATGCGTTCCCGGGCCTCAGGGGTAGCCGAGGCCACGTGGGGCGTCACTATCACGTCTGTGCGGTGGAGCAACGGATGGTCGGGGTGGAGGGGCTCGGGGTCGGTGACGTCCAGCCCGGCACCCGACAGGTGCCCGCTGTCAAGGGCCTCGGTCAGGGCATCGTGGTCGACCAGTCCTCCGCGGGCGGCGTTCACGAACAAGGCCCCCTTCTTCATGGCAGCGAAGGTACCGGCGTTGAACATCCTGTGGTTGCCGGCGCTCATCGGGATATGGACCGAGACGGCATCGCTCCGGCCCAGGAGTTCCTCCAGCGTCCTCGCGCGCTCCACACCAGGCGGAAACGCATCGTCCGGTAAGTAAGGGTCGTGGGCCAGGACTCCCATTCCCAGGGCAAGCCCGACAGTCCCGACCCTTTGGGCGATCCGCCCGTATCCCACCAGGCCCAGGGTCTTCCCGTCCAGTTCCATCGCTCTGTGCCTCGAGTAGTAGTTGCCCGTGCTCTCCCTGAGCCGGCCGCTCGACCGTACGAGCTCCTTGGCGGTGGCCAGGAGGAGTGCCACGGAGTGCTCGGCAGTGGGCACGGTCGGGCCCTGCGGGACGTTGCAGGCCGCGATGCCACGACGGGTGGCGGCTTCCAGGTCGACGGCGTCGTAGCCGATACCGGTACGTAACACCCCCAGCAGTTCGGGAGCCCGATCGAAGAGGGTGTCGTCGTAATCGAGCCGGGCGGCGATGGCGGCCTGGGCGGTCGAGATTCCCGCCTGAGGGTCGTCAACTCGTCCCGGACCCAGCATGTCGACGGAGTGGGGCACGAACGGCATCAGTGCCGGCGTCACCCTCCGCTCGAACCAGATCCGGTAACCCAAGTCTTCCTTCCTCGACGCGCAGGCACTTACGTCGAACAGAAGCGGGGAGGATACCGCACCGCCTGCACCCGGTGACCGGCCTCCTTCAGAAGGCGTTGCGCCACCTCGACCGGCGCAGGAACACCACCAGCGGTGTGAGCGCCACCGCGGCGGTCGTTACCAGGAAGAGGGATCTGGGTCCAGCGGCTTCGTAGAGGGGCGCGGCGGCGAAGGCACCGACCGCCGCCAGAACGAACCCGTACGCCTCAACGAGGCCCTGCGCTTCGGCGGCCTGGCTGGATGGCGCGGCCCTGGCCACGGCGGCCTGACCGGGGAGGGTCACGAAGGCCCAGCAGGCCGAGTGAAGTGCGCCTACCACAAGGAGGGTGAACACCGCCGACACCAACCCGTAGCCGGCCAGGAGCGGGAGTCCGATCACCGCCGCCACCAGGGCCAGCCGGATCGGGTTCACACGGTCCGAGAGCCGGCCGCTGATCGGGGTGAGCACGATGGCGGGCAGGGCTATCACCAGGTATCCGAGTCCTATCAGCCAGGGGCGGGCACCGAGATCGGTCATGTACCGGGACCAGATCGCGTCGATGACGCCGATGTAGAGCCAGTTCGAGGCCGCCAGCAGCAGTCCGGAAAGGAAGCCGGGCAGGGCGGTCAGGCTGCGTCGGGATAGCCTCACGGTCGGCCGCTCGAACTCTCCGGGCCGGACCGCCGGCAGGGCCAGCAGCACTACCACTGCCGCCGCGGCGGGTACCAGGAACGGCAGAGCTGGGCCGAACTCGTTCAGCACCCCCCCGAGCACGGGCCCGATCAGGATCCCGGCCAGCATCGCCACCATCAGCGAGCTCAGTGCCTGTCCGTGGCGGTCCGGAGTCCAGCTCAGCATCACCCGGCGCGCCGCTCCCACCGAGATCCCCTCCGCGACGCCCATGAGCGCCCGCGCCGCAACCCACTGCCAGAGCTCCACCGCGAAGACCATCCAGAGCAGAGACATAACTAGGAGAAGGCATCCCAGCATGATGAGCCGCCGCTCCCAGCCCCGGTCGGCCAGCGGGGTCAGCCAGATGTTGCCGAACAGAGTCATCGCGAAGGGTATGCCGGCGAGCAGGCCCAAGGACCAGGTGGGAAACCCGAACCGGTCCTGGATGACGGCCAGGAGCGAGAAGATGACGCCGATGCCCGTAGCCAGAGAAGCGATGTAGCAGAGAAGGATTAACCGGGGGAGCCGGTAGGCGGACGGGAGGCGGGTGGACACGCGCCGACCATCCTAACGGTCGGCCCCCGGACCGGCCCGCGGGCAGCGTCCCGAGGGGGATTCGGTGGTGGAGTCGATCGCCTCGAGGAAGATGTCGATTTCCTGCGAAGCGGTGGCGTAGGTCATCTCATCGAGCCGGGCGGAGGCATAGACCACTCCGATCATCTCGTTGTGATCGTTGAGCAGCGGCCCACCCGAGTAACCGGCCCCCGAGTGGGCGCGAACCCGGACGTTGTCCCGGCGTACGGAGGTCTCTTCGTCGTAGATGTTGCGGCCCACGGCGACGATCAGGTCGGCGTCGGCGAACAGGACCTCGGCGCGTTCCTGACCGGCGCGGAGCCGGATCAGGCGTCCATCCTCTCCGGCGACGGCTCGGGCCACGGTGAGGATGGGCCGGTCCACGGAGGGCGCTCGTAGCAGGGCCAGGTCTCGATCGAAGTCGATGCCGACCAGCGTGGCGGCATGCTCCGAGCCGTCCTCGAAGGTCACGGTCAGGCCGCCTTCCGAGCCGGCCACGTTGTGCGCCGCCGTCACCAGGTAGTGCCGGTCGATGACCACCGCTGAGCCGACCATGTCCTGATGGCAGACCCGACCGCGCAGCTGGGCGATCGCATCGAACGGGTCGGTAGCGATGGACGGTTCCGGCGCTCCACACGCGACCATGAGCAGTATCAGACCGAGGGCGAAGCGGCTCACGACCAGGAGGAGCACTCCCGTCGGAATCCGGCCGGCCAGGTGTGAACGGGTATCTGGTGCGAGAGTTGTGGACCGGCTGGCAAACCTATTTGTACGGACCTCTTGAGCACCGTTCTAGAGTAGAAGGCGATGGATTCGTTGGAGGCGTCGCTCGATCCCAAGCCGACTGTGGAGTTCGCCATGGTGGCCGACGCGGTCCAGGCGGTTGGTGGCAAGCTTTACATCCTGGGTGGGGGTTGGGAGTTGCTCTACGTGGAGTCCTTTCCGGCTCGCCATCCCTCGATAGGAGTAGGAATCCGGCTGCGCGTCCCCTGGCCCTTCGCGGACTCCTTCAAGCTGTCGGTGGACCTCATGAACGAGGACGGCCGGAGCCTCCTCGGTAACACCCGGTTCTCCCGCACGGTCCAGGTCCGTCCACCGGTCAGGCGTCTGCCCGGAGCCGAAATGGGGATGACCCGGGCCTTCACGTTCAACAACCTGGTGTTCCCCAGGCCCGGCGGCTACTCCTTTCCGATCTATGTCGAGGATGACGAGGTCTTCCGGATCCCCTTCCGGGTCCTGGAGCGGGCCCGCCGGGCGCCGCGGGCGCGCGGTAGCTGAGATCGTCTGCCGGAGCGGGGATCAGAACTGCTCGATCCCTCCGTCGATGCTGATTCGAGTGGTGCGGCCCGAGACCAGCAGGTCGTAGCCTGCGCGGGCCACCACCAGCGGGCAACTCCGGTCCGGATATAGCTCCCCGGCCACTATCAGCCCCACCACCAGGATGGGGTCGACATCCCCGAGCACCAGCCCGGCGGGCGCGGTCATGAGGCGCACGGACTCGGCCAGTACCGCGGAACCGCCCGATGATCCCCGCCCGCCGGGAAGGATCAGAACCCGGCCGGCTGTCGGCTGCCCGTGCTGGGGATGGTGGGCGTCGATGATGGTTCCGTCGCGGGGATCGATCCCTCCCCACCAGCTCAGGGGTTGGTCGAGAACCAGGCTCGGGCCCTCGGCAATACCCGGAACGAGGGGTGTCGCTGCGATGCTCACCACGGCGGCCGCCCCCTGATCACCCGGCCGGCGACCGCCGACTCCACGCAGTCGGACGCTGAACCGAACACCACGTCGACGCCGAGGTTGCCGGGCGCGTAGTAGGCCCACTTGGCGGAGTCGGTCATGGCGACGCCGGCACCGGCGGGGAGGATCGAGGTCACGTAGGTGCAGGTGTCCACCACGAACATCGCCCCGGCCTCCTCCAGGCGCTTCACGATGTCGTAGGACGAAGCCAGCACGTCCCTTCCCGTGTTCACGTAGAGCGTCACGTCCGGGTGGATCCGGCGGCCGGCCAGCAGGTCCTGGAGCCGGGCGATCTGGCGGGCCGAGTAGTGGGGTGTCCCCAGGTTCACCGTGCGCAGGTTCTCCGCACCGGTGTTCGACAGGTCCTGGTAGGCGCGGGTGATCGTATCCGTGGTGACCCTCACCAGGCGTGGTGAGACACCACCGGTGGCGCTCGCCAGTGTGGGAGCTTCGGGCGTGACCCCGACCACGTGCAACATGCCGACCGCTCCCGAGGTGGCCGCCCCCGCGCCCAGTACCTTGAGCTGGTCCTCCGTGGCCGTCTCGATGCCGGTGACGGCTGGAACCTCGGATCCGGCCTCCCGTCCCACCAGTATTCCCAGCACGGCGAAGAACTCGTCGGTGAGCCGCGCCCTCTCCGCAATCCCCGAGACATCGATCCGGACGCGGGCGCGGCGGTCCCTGTCCAGGTAGAGGCCGAACTCCGGGGCCCGTCCGGTGACGGCGGCGGCCATGTCGGCGAAGTCGCCGAACCTGGGTGTCCGGGCGCCGAGCACCGAGTTGGCGAACACGATGGCGTTCGACTCGCCCCAGGCCACGCGATCGCCGTAGCCGGGGCGATCCGCCAGCTGGTAGGGGGCGCATGTCCAGGTGGGGGAGGCGCCCATGTCGAGGTAGGCCTTTGTCATGGCCAGGGCGGCTTCCCGGGTCGGGTCGTCCCCGCGGAAGAGATCGGGATGGAGCAGATCCAGCGAGGAGACGTTGAGGGTGGTGGGTACGGCCACCCGTCCACCCCCGTCCCGCAGCCGGGTGGCGAAGTCGAGGCTGGCCCGACCGAGGTACAGCGTGCCGTCGATGTGGGCGCCCGAGATGTCGATCATCCGGCGGGCGCCGGTGGCGCGGGCCATGCCCACCAGGATGCGCATGGCGAGGGCCTGGGCCTCGCTGCCCTCGCCGCGCAGCATGGCCTGATCTTCGTCGGCCAGGAAGGGATCCATGTACGTCCAGTGTGGTCGGCGCCGGTCGGGGATTGTATTGGTCCGGCCGGCCGGGACCCGCCGGGCGCTCCGGTGGACCCGGTCGCCACTAGCCTCGGCGGTCAATGGCGCTTGCGCAGTCTTTTCTCGATCAGTTCGACGAGCCCTTCGGTTACATGGACTTCGCCTCGATCGGCACCATGTCGATCCCTGCCCGAGCCGGCCTCCAAGAGATGGCAGACACCATGTCGGGCAGCCGGGGAAAGCTGGTCCCGATCGTTATGGACCGGGTCGAGACGGCCCGCCGCCGCGGCGCCCGGTTGGTGGGCGTCCCATCCAGGCAGGTGACCCTGGTACCCAGCACCTCCGCGGGTCTCTTCGCGGTCGCCTTCGGCCTGGCCGGCGGGTCGGTGGTGGTGCCGGAGACCGAGTTCCCGGCCAACCTGTACCCCTGGATCCGGGCTGCTGAGGCCGGCCGCATCGACCTGAGGACGTTTCCGGTTCCGGAGGGCCGGTTGACGGCCGATCTGGTGGCGCGGGCCGTTGACGCCGGCACCACGGCGGTGTCGCTCAGCTCCGTCGACTACCGCACCGGCTACCGATGCGACCTGATGGCCATCCGGGAGGCGGCCGGAGAGGCGCTCCTGGTGGTCGACGCGGTCCAGGGCCTGGGGGCCCTCCGGTTCAACATGGAGGGTGTGGACGTGATGGTGGCGGGCGGCCACAAGTGGCTCCGAGCCGGGGGAGGTGCCGGACTGATCGCCGTATCTGAGCGGGCTCTGGAACGGCTCCGGCCCGCCATGACCGGGTGGCTCGGTGTCGTGGATCCGTTCGACACCGCCGCTCCGTTCCCGCATCCGCCCCTCGATGGCGCCGACCGGTTCGTCATGGGGAGCGCGGGCTTCACCGCGGTCGCAGCCCTCGCCGAATCGCTGCGACTGCTCCTGACCGTCGCGATGGAAGATGTGGAGGCGGCGGTCATCGCCCGATCCGCGGCCGTGGAAGAGGAGGCTCGCAAGGCGGGCGCCCAGGTGTTGAGTCCCTGGCTGAGGGATGACGAGCGCAGCGGCATCGTCAGCTTCACCCCCATCCGGGAGCCGTCCGAGGATGCCTTCGCTCGGCTCGTGGAGGCAGGCTTCGCTCTGACTGAGCGGAACGGGATGCTCCGGGTTGCGCCCCACGCCAGCACCCATCCCGACGCCCCCGCAGCCATGGGGAAAATACTGGCTAGATGATGCCAGTCGTTGGGCTACCGGTTGCTCGTCCATAGTGGACTAGGGCTAACCAGTGGAAATAGTATTAAGCGGGATTATGTAGCCGGGCCTCGGAGCATGGCGACGTGACTAAAGTAGGTGTTGACTCGGCGAGGTCGCCGGCGGCGGTAGTAGCAGCGTCAATCGGGAGTGGCGGCACGCTGGTTCGGCAGGGCATCCCTCGGGTAGCTCATCAGCAGTGCCGCCGTTCCATATCCTATACGATGTGTGATCAGCAACTAACAACTAGTAACTAACAACTAGTAACTAAGACTTTCCGCCTCCTCGAGTTCGCCCACTGCTCGGGCCGCGTCCTCCAGGTCGCCTTCAACGATCACCGTGGCCACCTCGCCCACGGACTCCGGATACGGTTCCTCACGGTGTTCCGCCGCCACCCAGATCACCCTCCGCACGCCGGCGTTACGGGCTGCCTCGGCCCATCCGGCCAGGACGTCATCCGGGTGCTCGGCGAAGGCCCGGTCGCGGTCGTCGTGGGCCGCTTCGGTCACCAGCACCGCGCAGAAGCAATAGAGCGCCGCCGCTTCCACGTGCGAGCTGTCGGAAACGTCCCCCATGGCGACCTTCACACCGCGTTCCTTGAGGCGGTCGGCGGCGGCATCATGGGTGATGAACGCCCGGACCTCGGCGGCCGAACGGCAGACTGTAGAGACGATGGCATCGCCGGTTGGTGTGTCGGCGCCCACGACTATCACTGGCATGACCCCCAAACTATCAGTCCAGGAGGTCCCGGCCGTACCCGGCCCGGTGTAGCGGGTGCTGAAAAAGACGGGGAAGGCCGGTCCGCGATGCCCCAACTCCGGGGTTCCGTTACCGTGGGCTAACTGGACATTTTTTGGTACCCGCCTAGCATGACGGATTCGGTCGTCCCCCGAGGACGCCGTCCCGGTCGGCCTCCGACCGACCAACACCCTCCGACACTGCCGGAGGATTCGTTATCAGGATGAGACGGGGGAGAAGGGGTTTGATGCCCGGCCTGTACCGGCGCGAATTCGAGCACGACGCCTGCGGTGTCAACTTCGTCGCGGACCTGAAGGGGAGGCGCAGCCACCATCTCGTAGCCCTGGCGATGGGGGCAGCGGAGAGCATGACACATCGCGGTGCGACGGGGTCCGATCCCGACACCGGCGACGGCGCCGGCATCCTGCTGCAGGTTCCCGATCGTTTTCTGAGGGCCGCGGTTCCCTTCGATCTGCCGCCGGCCGGTCGCTACGCCACGGGTATCGCCTTCTTCCCCGATAGCGAGGATCTGACCCGAGCGGGGATCCGGGAAGTCGAGCGGATCGTGGCCGACGAAGGTCTCGAGGTGCTCGGGTGGCGGGCGGTGCAGACCGATCCGTCGGTGATAGGGAGTGATGCCCGCAAGACCATGCCGGCCATGAGGCAGGTGTTCATCGACGGGCGGGGCGCTTCCGGGATGGCGCTGGAACGGCGAGCCTACGTGGTGCGCAAGCGGATCGAGCACGAGGTGCGCCTGCGCCCGGGCGACGTGGGGCCGCGGGAGGCGATCGGCGGGGCCCCCAGGATGCATGAGGGTGTCTACTTCGCCAGCCTGTCCGGCAAGACCCTCATCTACAAGGGCATGCTCACCGGGTTGCAGCTGCCCGACTTCTTCATCGACCTGCACGACGACCGGGTCGAGAGCGCCATCGCTCTCGTCCACGCCCGGTTCTCGACCAACACCTTCCCGATGTGGCCTCTGGCCCATCCCTACCGGATGATCGCCCACAACGGCGAGATCAACACCATCCAGGGCAACCGCAATTTCATGCGGGCCCGCGAGAGTCTCCTGGCCACCGACCTGATTCCGGACCTCGATCGGGTGTTCCCGGTCTGCACCCCGGGTGTCTCCGACACGGCCGGGTTCGACGAGGTGCTGGAACTGCTCTACATGGGCGGGTACTCGCTGCCCGAGGCGGTCCTGATGATGATTCCCGAGCCGTGGGAGAAGCACGAGACCATGGACCCGGCGGTGCGGGACTTCTACCGGTATCACGCCTCCCTGATGGAGCCCTGGGACGGCCCGGCGTCGATCGCCTTCACCGACGGGCGGCAGATCGGCGCGGTGCTCGATCGCAACGGGCTGCGTCCCTCCCGCTACTGGGTCAGCGATGACGACCTGGTGGTCATGGCCTCGGAGGTGGGCGTCACCGACGTTCCCCAGTCCCGAATCGTGGAGAAGGGCCGGCTCCGCCCAGGGAGGATGTTCCTGGTGGACACCGCCCGGGGCCGCATCGTCCGGGACGTGGAGATAAAGAGGGAGTTGGCGACGGCTCGGCCCTACACCGCCTGGCTGGGGGAAGGCCTGGTTCAACTCCGGGAGCTTCCCGAGGTGGGCGGGGATGCGCGCGGCGACCTTCCGGCGCCGGAGCGGCTCCGAGCCTTCGGCTACACCCACGAGGACCTGAAGATGCTGATCGCGCCCATGGCCGCCGGGGGCGAGGAGGCGCTCGGATCGATGGGCACCGACACGCCGCCCGCGGTGCTGTCCGAGCGGAGCCGCCTCCTGTTCGACTACTTCAAGCAGCTGTTCGCCCAGGTGACCAACCCACCGCTGGACGCCATCCGGGAGGAGTTGGTGACCTCGATGCGGACCACCATCGGTCCGGAGTCCAACCTGTTCCGTCCGGGGCCCCACTCTTGCAACATGATCGAGCTCGACAGCCCCGTGATCGACAACGGGCAGCTCGCCTCCCTGCTCCGGATGGACGAGGTTCCCGCGGTGGGGGGGAAGGCCGCCGTGGTGAGCTGCCACTTCAGCCCCGACGGTGGGGGCGACTCGCTGCGCCGAGCTCTTGAACGGGTGTGCACCGATGTCGACGGACTAATCAAGTCCGGCGTGTGGGCGATAGTGCTGTCCGACCGGGACGTGGGCCCGGACCGGGTCCCGATTCCGTCGCTCCTCGCGACGGCCGCCGTTCACCACCACCTGATCCGCACCAGGAACCGCACCCGGATCGGCCTGATCGTCGAGACCGGGGACGCCAGGGAGGTCCACCACCTGTGCCTCCTGCTGGGGTACGGCGCCACGGCAGTCAACCCCTACATGGCCTTCGCCGCCATCGACCACATGATCGAGAGCGGCAGTCACGGCCTGGCCGGGATGGACCTCGCCAAGGCCCATGCCAATTACGCGAAAGCGGCCGCCAAGGGAATCCTGAAGGTGATGTCGAAGATGGGCATCTCGACCATCGCCTCGTACATCGGGGCACAGATCTTCGAGGCAGTGGGGATCGGCGCCGAGGTGATCGACCCCTACTTCACCGGGACCGTGAGCCGCATCGGGGGTATCGGCCTCGACGTGATCGCGGCCGAGGCCGTCCACCGTCACCGCAGCGCGTTCGCGGACAACCCCGGCGAGACCGCCCACCGCGACCTGGACGGAGGGGGCGAGTACCAGTGGCGGCGGGAGGGGGAGTACCACCTGTTCAACCCCGAGGTGGTGTACAAGCTCCAACACTCGACGCGGGCGGGTCGTTACGACATATTCAACGAGTACGCCCGGCTCGTGGACGAGCAAGCGGAACGGCTGGGCACCCTCCGCGGTCTCTTCCGGTTCAAGACCGGCGAGCGCACCACTGTACCCATCGACGAGGTGGAGCCGGCCTCGGAGATCATGAAGCGGTTCACCACGGGCGCCATGTCCTACGGCTCCATCTCGAAGGAGGCGCACGAGACCCTCGCCATCGCCATGAACAGGATCGGCGGCAAGTCCAACACCGGCGAGGGCGGTGAGGACCCGATCCGCAACATCCCGGACCCCAACGGTGACCTGCGGCGCAGCGCGGTCAAGCAGGTGGCCTCGGGCCGGTTCGGCGTCACCTCCGAGTACCTCGTGAACGCCGACGATCTCCAGATCAAGATGGCCCAGGGCGCCAAGCCGGGAGAGGGAGGCCAGCTCCCCGGCTACAAGGTCTACCCGTGGATCGCCGAGACCCGGATGTCCACTCCCGGTGTGGGGCTGATATCGCCCCCGCCCCACCACGACATCTACTCGATCGAGGACATCAAGCAGCTCATCCATGACCTGAAGAACTCCAACCCGGAGGCGAGGATTCACGTCAAATTGGTGGCCCAGATGGGTGTCGGGACCGTGGCGGCCGGGGTCGCCAAGGCGAAGGCCGACGTGGTTCTCATCTCCGGGCACGACGGCGGGACCGGAGCCTCCCCACTGACGTCGATCAAGCATGCCGGCGGACCTTGGGAGATCGGCCTGGCCGAGACGCAGCAGACCCTGCTGCTGAACGGTTTGAGGGACCGGATCGTGGTGCAGGCGGACGGGCAGCTGAAGACCGGCCGGGACGTGGTGATCGCCGCGCTACTGGGCGCCGACGAGTACGGGTTCGCCACCGCGCCGCTGGTCGTCTCGGGCTGCATCATGATGAGGGTCTGCCACCTCGACACCTGCCCGGTGGGGGTTGCCACCCAGAACCCGGACTTGCGCAGACGTTTCAACGGCAGGGCACGCTTCATCGTCAACTTCATGCGTTTTGTCGCCGAGCAGGTGAGGGAACTGCTGGCCGAGCTGGGCTTCCGCAGCCTGGACGAGGCCATCGGCCATGCCGAGTTGCTCGACGTGCGCGACGCCGTGGACCACTGGAAGGGCGACGGTCTCGACCTCTCCCCGATCTTCCACGTACCCGAGTTGGCCCCCGGCCAGGCACGGAGGCAGACCACCGAGCAGGACCACGGCCTCGCCCAGGCCCTTGACCAGACCCTCATCCAGCTCGCGGAGGGAACCCTGGCCGGCGGTCCCCCGGTGACCCTGGACCTGCCGGTCCGCAACGTGAACCGCGCGGTGGGAACTCTGCTGGGCTATCACGTCACCAGCCGTCACGGAGCGGCCGGGCTACCGGACGACTCCATCACGGTGAACTTCACCGGCATGGGAGGCATGAGCTTCGGCGCCTTCCTTCCCAAGGGCATCACGCTGAGGCTCGTCGGGAGCGCCAACGACTACGTCGGCAAGGGCTTGTCCGGAGGTCGCATCGTGGTCACGCCCCCGCCCGAGGCTCCCCTCGTCGCCGAGGAGAACATCATCGCCGGGAACGTGATCCTCTACGGCGCCACCTCGGGAGAGATGTTCCTGCGGGGCGTGGTGGGGGAGCGCTTCTGCGTACGCAACTCCGGCGCGGTGGCGGTGGTGGAAGGGGTCGGGGACCACGGTTGCGAGTACATGACCGGTGGGCGAGCCGTGATCCTGGGCCGTACCGGCCGCAACTTCGCCGCCGGCATGTCGGGTGGGATCGCCTACGTCTACGACCCTGACGGCTCCTTCCCCGGCCATGTCAACACCGAGATGGTGTCGCTCGACCCCCTCGACAAGGACGATCTGGACTTCTTGCGCGGCACGCTTGGCGCCCACCTCAGGGAGACGGGTTCCGCCGTGGCCGCCCGGATAATGGATGGATGGGACCGGGAGGTGCGGCGCTTCGTCAAGGTGATGCCGGATGACTACAAGCGGGTGCGTGAAGCGGTCCGCCAGGCCGAGAGCGCCGGGGAGCCGGTGCTGGATGCGATCATGGCGTCGGCTCATGGGTGACGTCCGGGGCTTCCTAACGCACGGGCGCCGGACCCCGGTGCGCCGCCCGGTGGGACTCCGCGTGCTCGACTGGAACGAGGTCTACGAGGACTTTCCGGTCACGCAGGTCCGAGATCAGGCCTCCCGGTGCATGGACTGCGGTATCCCCTTCTGCAGCGGGGGCTGCCCGCTCGGCAATCTGATTCCCGACTGGAACGACCTGGTGTACCGCGACAGTTGGCGCCAAGCCATCGATCGGCTGCACGCCACCAACAACTTCCCCGAGTTCACCGGCCGGTTGTGCCCGGCGCCCTGCGAGGCCGCCTGCGTGCTCGGCATCAATTCAGACCCGGTGACCATCGAGCAGATCGAGCTGGAGATCGTCGAAAAGGCCTGGGCCGAGGGGTGGGTCACCCCGCTGATGCCCACCACGGTGACCGGTCGCAGCGTGGCGGTGGTCGGATCCGGACCGGCGGGGTTGGCGGCGGCGCAGCAGCTCACCCGGGCCGGCCATGCCGTGACAGTCTTCGAGCGGGATGACCGCATCGGCGGCCTGCTCCGCTACGGCATTCCCGACTTCAAGATGGAGAAGCGGTTCCTGGACCGGCGCCTGGCCCAGATGGAGGCCGAGGGCACCCGGTTCCGGGTGAACGCCGACGTCGGGGTCGACCCGCCCGCCGACCGGCTCCGGGACGAGTTCGACGCCGTGATACTGGCCGGAGGCGCCACCCTGGCGCGTGACCTGCCGATCCCCGGTCGGGACCTGGACGGCATCCACCAGGCGATGGAGTACCTGACGCCGTCCAACCGGGTGCAGGCGGGCGACCTGTCCGCAACCCCGATCTCCGCGAGCGGCAAGGGCGTCATCATCATCGGTGGCGGCGACACCGGCGCGGACTGCCTCGGTACCGCCCACCGCCAGGGAGCCACGTCGGTGCACCAGTTCGAGATCTTGCCCCGTCCTCCCGATCAGCGGGCCGACTCGACACCGTGGCCGGTCTGGCCCCTCATGCACCGCGTGTCGGCCGCCCACGAGGAGGGCGGGCAGCGCGAGTTCGCCATCAATACGGAGGAGTTCGTGGGCGACTCAGCCGGACATGTCACCGCGCTGAGGACCCACCGGGTCGACATGACGTCGGTCGACGGCCGGTTGTCGTTCGAGCGAGTGGACGACTCCGCCGAGGAATACCCCGCCGACCTGGTGCTCCTTGCGTTGGGCTTCGCCGGCCCGGATCGATCACCCATGCTGGAGCAGTTGGGCGTGGACATGACCGACCGGGGGAACGTGGCCCGCGACCACCGATGGGCCACGAATGTGGAAGGGGTCTACGTCGCCGGTGACATGGGCCGAGGCCAGTCGCTGATCGTGTGGGCCATCGCCGAGGGCAGGAGTTGCGCGGCGGCGGTGGATCGCTACCTCATGGGCGACACCATGCTTCCGGACCCGGTCACTCCCACGGACATGCCGTGGCGGTAACCCCGGTTCAAATTCCGATACGACGGCCGTGAGTCGGCGCTTCAGCCTCGGGAGTCTTGGGCCGGATCGGATTCCCCACTTCTGAGCCGGGCGGGCTCCACGGTGTGGCGACCGAAACGGACTCTCAGGTCGTCTACGGATTCCGCCAGGTTTTCCCAGCGCTCCTTGTCGCCGGCCATCATCTGCCGCGGTGCGCCGGTGGGTTGCAGGCCGCTGACCGCCACGCCGAGGAGCCGGACAGGCCGCCCGCCCACGCCGGCACGGTCCAACAGGCGACAGCAGGTCCGGTAGAGCTCCCTGGACACATCGGTCGAGGACGGCAATGTCTCGGCGCGGGTGATGGTCCTGAAGTCGGGAAACCGGAGTTTGAGAGACACCGTGCGTCCCGAGAGTCCCGCCCTACGTAACCTCCACGCCACCTGATCGGCCTGCCGTAACAGCTGCGAGAGCAGCGCCTCGGTACCCGAGATGTCCTGCTCGAAGGTCTGCTCGACCGAGACCGACTTGGCGCCACCACGGGGTTCCACCACCCTCTCGTCGACTCCGTTGGCCAAGCGGTGGAGGTGATCCGCCGTCGCCTCTCCCAGGTGGCGGCGGAGGACAGGAAGGGATACTCGCGCCAGCTGACCCACCGTATCTATCCCCATCGAGGCGAGCTTGCTCCGGGTGGACTTGCCGACCCCCCACAACTCCCGCACGTCCAGGTGTTCCAGGAACGCCATCTCGCTTCCCTCGGTGACGATGAGGACGCCGTCCGGCTTGGCGTATCCGGACGCCATCTTGGCCAGGTACAGGGCAGTGGCCGCGCCCACCGATGCCGGAAGGAGCAGTTCACTCCTGATCCGGGCCCGGATGGCCTCGGCCACCGCGCGGCTGTCCGGGTAATGCCGGCGCAGACCGCGTACATCGAGGAAAGCCTCATCGACGGACAATCCCTGCACGAGAGGAGTGAAGTCCCGGAAAATCGAGAAGACCCGCTCCGAGATCTCGCCGTAACGTCGGTGGCGGGGCGGCACGATCACCAGGCCCGGATACCTCCGTCGGGCGGTGCTCATCGGCATGGCCGAGCGAACCCCGCCGGCTCTGGCTTCGTAGGAGGCGGACGCGACCACTCCTCTCGGTCCCTCGCCACCGACCACCACAGGCTGTCCCGCAAGCCCGGGGTTGTCGAGTCTCTCCACTTCCACGTAGAACGCATCCATGTCCACATGGAGAATGGGCTCGGCAATGCGCGGCTCGTCCATGTCCCGCCAACACTAGGCCCTTCAACCTCGCGAAGTTTTTCATGCCCAGGTTCCGGCCTGGCCTTGGTATCATCAGGGCGTATCCATCTGAACGACCGGGCCTTGTTCACCGGTGGCGGAGGCCTCACCATGACGACCACAGTTGATATCGACCTCGGCGCCTACAAGCTGGGCTGGAGCGATCCCGAGGACGAGTACGTCTTCAAGCCCGAGAAGGGCCTCTCCGAGGACATCATCCGCGAGATGTCGTTCATCAAGGGCGAGCCGGACTGGATGCTCAACTTCCGCCTCAAGGCCTATCGCCGGTTCCAGGCGCGACCCATGCCCACGTGGGGCGGCGGCGGCCTGCTGGACGAGATCGACTTCGACGACATCTACTACTACGTCAAGCCGGCCGAGGAGCAGGCCAAGGACTGGGACATGGTGCCCGAGTCCATCAAGGACACCTACGAGAAGCTGGGCATTCCCGAAGCGGAACGCAAGTTCCTGGCCGGGGTGACCGCCCAGTACGAGTCGGAGGTCGTCTACCACCGCAACCGGGAGGACCTGGAGGAGATGGGGGTCCTGTTCATGGACATGGACTCCGCGGTCCGGGACCACCCCGACATCGTCAAGGAACACTTCGGGACGGTGATCCCGCCCAACGACAACAAGTTCGCCGCCCTCAACTCGGCGGTCTGGTCCGGGGGCTCGTTCATCTATGTCCCTCCGGGAGTCCACGTGGACCAGCCTCTACAGGCCTACTTCAGGATCAATTCGGAGAACATGGGCCAGTTCGAGCGGACCCTGATCATCGTGGACGAGGGCGCCTTCTGCCACTACGTCGAGGGGTGCTCGGCGCCCGTCTACACCACCGACTCCCTCCACTCGGCGGTGGTCGAGATCGTCGTCAAGCGGGGCGGACGCTGCCGCTACACGACCATCCAGAACTGGTCGAACAACGTCTACAACCTGGTGACCAAGCGTGCGGCCGCCTACGCCGACGCCACCATGGAGTGGGTCGACGGCAATATCGGGTCCAAGCTGACGATGAAGTACCCGGCGGTCTGGCTGATGGAGCCCGGCGCCCATGGCGAGGTGCTGTCGATCGCGTTCGCCGGCGAGGATCAGCACCAGGACACCGGTGCCAAGATGGTCCATGTCGCTCCGAACACCACCTCCACCATCCTGTCCAAGTCCATCACCAGGGAGGGGGGCCGGGCCGGCTACCGGGGTCTGGTGAGGGTGGAACCCGGCGCCGAGAACGCCAAGTCGTTCGTCCGCTGCGACGCCCTGATCCTGGATGACGACAGCCGCTCCGACACCTACCCCTACATGGAGATCGAGGAGGCCGACACCGAGATCGGTCACGAGGCGACGGTGTCCAAGGTCGGGGAGGAGCAGCTCTTCTACCTGATGAGCCGGGGCCTTACCGAGGACGAGGCCACGTCGATGGTTGTGGCCGGATTCATCGAGCCGATTGTGAAGGAGCTCCCCATGGAGTACGCGGTGGAGATGAACCGGCTCATCGAGTTGAACATGGCCGCTGCCGGAGCGGTCGGCTAGCCCACTCTCCGCAGCGGGCCGGATACTCAGAGGTCTATCAGGCTCTTCAGTTCGTATCCGTTGCTGGGGTGCCGGAGCTTCGACAAGGCCCTGCGCTCGATCTGGCGGATGTGCTCCCGGGTGACGCCCAGCCTGGCGCCGATGTCGGTCAGGGTAAGCATCTGGTTTCCCTCCAACCCGTAGCGGTTGACCACCACCGTGCGCTCTTCGGGGGTGAGCATGCTCAGGGCCTCTTCGATCTGGGTTCGCCTCACGGCTGCGGCGGCATGGGCGAACGGATCGGTGGCGGTCTTGTCCGGGACGAAGTCCCCCAGCACCGCATCCCCGTCCTCGCCGACCGGACGATCTATCGAGATGGTGCTGGTGGGGGTGGCCAGAGCTGTTGTCACCCGGTCGATGTCGAGACCGCTGGCGGCGGCGATCTCCTCGCGGGTCGGCCGGCGCCGGAGCTCCTCGGTGAGCGTGTAGACCGTCTCGTTGACCGTTCTCACGATGTCGACCATGTGGACCGGCAAGCGGATGGTGCGAGCCTGGTTGCCGAGCCCCCGGGTGATGGCCTGGCGGATCCACCAGGTGGCGTAGGTGGAGAACTTGAAACCCTTGCGCCAGTCGAACTTCTCGACAGCCCGGATCAGCCCGAGGTTGCCCTCTTGTATCATGTCGATCAGGTCCATGCCTCGGCCCGAATAGCGCTTGGCGATCGAGATCACGAGGCGGAGGTTCGACTGGATGAAGATCGCTTTGGCTCGCTCTCCCTCCCTCACCAGCCGGCGTAGCTTCAGGCGGGCTGGGGATTCGAGGTCGGGCTCGCCGTCGAGCTGTTCGCTGGCCTGGCGACCCAGCTCGATCTGGAGAGCCAGGTCAACCTCGTCCTGCGCGGTCAGGAGGGGGTGCGCCGATACCTCGTCGAGGTACAGGTCGACTGCGTCGGTCGATAGCGGTGTCTCCCTCGCTGTCAAGACCACGCCTACTTACCCCCTCTCCACGGGCACGACAAGGCAACGTATCACCCTGGCAGCGATTTGGCAATGTGTTCCTTTGATTATGCGGTCCGCATGAGACGGATTCAGCGCTCCGAACGGCCCGTGACGTCCTTCCGGCGGGTCGCGGCGGTGTCGCTGTTGCCCGCCCTGGGATCGGTCGTGCTGACCGCCTGCCTGGCGCAGTCGCCGGTGGTGGTGGGGGAGGCGCCGATCCCGCCGCCCTCCGAGGTTCCCACGGTGGCCATCCTGGTCAAGGACGATGCCGGAGAGCCGATTGCCGGGGCGACGGCCGACACGGAGTACGGCCAGGAGGTGACGGACGGAAGCGGTGTGTTCCGGGTGCGATGGGAGGGCGAGCCCACGTCGGCCTCCGTGCAGGCGCAAGGATTCTTCCCGGGCGCGGTGTTGGTCGACGCGTTCCAGGAGGAACCCGTGGAACTGGCACTGCGGCCCGTAGTCCTGCGCGGTACGGTGGTGGACAGCCAGGGATTCGGGTTACCGATCGCCTCGGTCTCGCTGGGCGACGTCAACGTGATGACCGACGACGAGGGCAGCTTCGAGATATCACGGGCTTCACCCGGCACCATCACTGTCGAACGCCCAGGGTGGGTCGCAGCCGAGTTCGCCTGGGATGGAGAGAGACTCGTCCACGAGATCACCCTGGAGCCGTTTCTGATCCGGGCGCTACATGTCGGGCATACCGTGTTCGTGACCCAGGGGCAGTGGTCCGAGCTTCTCTCGATCGCAGAGGACACGGTGGTCAACGCCCTCGTGATCGATGTCAAGGATGAATCGGGCCGGGTGCTCTACGACACGGACGTGAACCTGGCTCGCGACATCGGTGCGGTGGACGTTCTGTTCGATATCGACCGGGTGGTCAACCAGATGGATGTCAGGGGCCTGTACAAGATCGCGCGTCTCGTGACCTTCCAGGACCCCATCGCGGCTCGGGCCATAGTCGACATGGCGGTATTCGACACCGCCACCGGCACCTCCTTCCGCAAACGCAACCAGTACTTCCTCGATCCCACCGATCAGCAAGCTCGGGAATACGCCCTGCGGCTGGCCGAGGAGGTCTGTGCTGCCGGGTTCGACGAGATCCAGTTCGACTACGTCCGGTTCCCGGACGGCTATCCCGACACCGCCGTGTTCGACCTGGGCGACTCGGAGGACATCCGCATCGGGACGATCACCACCTTCCTGGACCAGGCAGCCGAGCGCCTCCACCCGCTCGGCTGTGTGGTCGGGGCCGACATCTTCGGGTTCATCACCACCGTGATCGGGGATGGGGGGATCGGCCAGGAGTTCACCGCCCTTTCCACCACGGCCGACGTGCTGTCGCCGATGGTCTACCCGAGCCACTACTCGACCGGGTGGTTCGGCTTCGATACGCCCAACGATCACCCGGGCGAGGTGGTGGCAGGGGCGCTCGACGCAGGAATCAAGCGGCTGGAGGGCCAGTCCATCATCCGCCCATGGCTCCAGGACTTCTACTACACATCCGATCAGGTGCGGGAGCAGATCGATGCGGCCGAGGCGCGCTCGCTGGGTTGGATGCTGTGGAATGCGGCCAGCATCTTCAACGTGGACGCGCTCGACCCGGAGACCCGGTGATCAGGACCCCGGACGACGGGGAGGGGGCCCGGCCCGCCGTCCCGACGCTTGCGTTCGACCGGCTCCAGGCCGAGCTGGTCGAGTGCCGGTTGTGCGCCCGCCTGGTGGCTTGGAGGGAGGAGTTGGCGGTGAAGAAGCGGGCCGCCTACGCAGACCATGACTACTGGGCCCGACCGGTGCCGATGCTGGGCGGTCCCGAGGCCAGGTTGCTGATAATCGGCCTGGCCCCCGGCGCCCACGGGTCGAACCGCACCGGGCAGATGTTCACCGGGGACCGCTCCGGGGAGTGGCTGTTCCGGACCCTTCACCGGGCGGGTTTCGCCAACCGTCCGGTCGCCGGCCACCGGGATGACGGTTTCCGCCTGATCGACGCCGCCATAACGGCCATCGTCAGATGCGTCCCGCCCCAGAACCGCCCCACCGCGGCCGAGCGGGATACCTGCGCCCCCTGGATCGAGCAGGAACTCGACCTGTGCCGGCGCGTGCGGGTGGTGGTGGCGCTGGGCGGTATGGCCTTCGACCAGACCCTGCGCATCGGCCGCCGCCGCGGCTGGGAGATCCCGACCCCCAAGCCGCGTTTCTCCCACGGCGTCGAGGTACACCCCGGCGGGGGAGCCCCCTCGATCATCGGCTGCTATCACCCCTCCCAGCAGAACACCTTCACGGGGAAGCTGACCGAGGACATGCTGGACGCGGTGTTCGCCCGGGCGGCCCGCCTGATCGGTAGTTGATCCGCCTTTGGCCGGTTGACGGCGGATGGATAGCATCGGTTCACCGTTACCATCCGCCCGCCGGATTCCGGAAGAAGGAACCTGTTCCCTTGTCCTCACCCCTGACAACCATGTCCATCGGCGACGAGCCTGCCTGGCTCGCCGACCTGCGCGACCGTGGTCGCCAGGCCCTGGCGTCCGCCGCCATGCCCGGCCCCAAGGACGAGGACTGGAAGTACGTGGACATCGACTTCGTCCTCGACGACTTCCGTCCCGCCACCGCACCGTCCGGCGGACTGGGTCCCGACGAGTACCTCGAGGCGCTGGGCGAGGTGAGCGGGCGCCTGACGATGGTCGACGGCGCCGTGGTGGATGTCGGGCCCGGCGAGATCGAGGTTCATCGGACGGTTGACGTGCCGAACGGTCGGCCGGTAAGCCTCTACGGATCGATGGCATCCCCCGAGGTCGACGTGTTCGCCGCTGCCAACCACGCCATGGCGCCGCCCGGAGCGGTGGTGACGATCCCGGCGGGCAGGACGCTCGCGGCGCCGGTGGTCGTCGACGTGCAGGCCGCGACCGCGGGGGCGGTCAGCTTCCCGCACGTGACCGTGGTGGGAGAGCCCGACTCGGAGGCCTCGGTGGTGGTGCTGTACCGCTCGGCGCCGGGTGCCGAGCTGCTGGTCTGCCCCATAGTGGAGGCGCTGGCGGATCGCGGCGCCCGCCTGTCCGTCTCGGTCGTCCAGAACCTGTCCGACCCGGCCCGCATGGTGGCGCATCACCAGTACGCGGCCGAGCGGGACTCCACCCTGCGGATCGGGGAGGTGGGTCTCGGAGGGCGGTACGCCCGGCAGCGGCTGGGGATCTCCCTGGCGGGGGCCGGATCGTCGGTCCAGATGGGGGGCATCTACTTCGGCGACGGCTCGCAGGTCCTCGACTACCGCATCTACGTCACCCATCGGGGTCCCCGTACCACGTCCGATATCTTCCTCAAGGGCGCCGTGGCCGACAAGGCACGCGCCGTCTGGACCGGCCTCATGAGGATCGAGAAAGGGGCCAGGGGAACCTCTGCCTTCGAGACCAACCGCAACCTGGTGCTCTCGGACGGCGCGAAGGTCAACTCGGTCCCCAACCTGGAGATACTCACCGACGACCTCCAGTGCGGCCACGGGTCCTCCTCGGGCCCGCTGGACGAGCAGCAGCTCTACTACCTGATGAGCCGCGGGCTTCCCCGGAACCCGGCCGAACGCCTGCTGGTGAGAGGCTTCTTCAACGAGATACTGTCGGGCTTCGCCGTGCCCGAGCTGGCCGCGCCGTCGCGGCGGGCGGTGGCCGCCAAGTTCGCCGGTGCGCAGCAGCGGGTTGCGTCCTGATGGCATGGTTGGACGCCGGCGCCGCGGATGCCTTCCCCGAGGGCGGGTCGCGGGTGGACCTGGCCGGTCACGCTCTGGCCCTGTTCCGCATCGGGGACGACTTCTACGTGATCGGCGACATCTGTAGCCATGCCTTTGCCTCCCTGTCCGAGGGTGAGCTATGGGACTACGACGTGGAGTGCCCGCTCCACGGGGCGGAGTTCGACATCCGGACCGGAATACCCCAGAGCCTGCCGGCCACCCGGCCGGTACCAACCTACGAGGTGAAGCTCGAGCAGAGCCGCGTGATGGTGAAGGTGGATGACGGCGGAGTTACCGATGGGTAGGACGGCGCTCCAGGTGCGGGAGCTCCGCGCCTCCATCAGCGGGCTCGACATCCTCAAGGGAGTCGATCTGGACGTTCCGTTCGGTGAGGTTCACGCCATCATGGGTCCCAACGGGTCGGGCAAGTCCACCCTCTGCCACGTCCTGGCCGGCAAGCCCGGCTACGAGGTGTCGGGGGCCGTAGCCGTGGATGGGGCCTCGATCGTGGATCTGGACGTCCACGAACGGGCTCAGGCCGGTCTGTTCCAGGCCCTCCAGTATCCGGTGGGTATTCCCGGACTGGATCTGGCCGTGCTGCTCGAAGAGGCGGCGGTGGCGCTGGGTGCCGGCCCGGAGGAGGCCAGGGAGCGGATCGCCACCCAGGCCCGGCGCCTCCGGATGGAACGGTTCCTCAACCGGTCCGTGAACGGGGATCTGTCCGGAGGTGAGAAGAAGCGCTCCGAGGTCTTCCAGTTGGCCGTCCTGGAGCCGCGGGTGATGGTGCTGGACGAGATCGACTCCGGGCTGGACATCGACTCGGTCCGCGAGGTAGCCGCCGCCGTGGAGGAGATGCGGAGCGACGAGGTGGCCATCCTGATGATCACGCACTACAGCCGCATCCTCAACCACGTCCGGCCCGACCGGGTGCACATCATGATGGACGGCGCCATCGTCGACTCCGGAGGGCCGGAGCTCGCGGACGAGCTGGAGGACGGCGGCTACAGGGCGGTGCGTTCCCGCCTGGGCATCGCCGCTCCCAAGGCCGCCGGCAAGACACCCAAGGTGAGCGACTTCTTCACGGACACACCATTTGATCTCTAGTTGCTGATTACTTGGGATAACACCGACATCCGACCTCCGATGGTCGCGGCGAAAATTCGCCGGCGCGCACCGATTCTCAGGATTCTCTAAGGCCCCTCTCAGCGAAGTCACAGGCCGGGCTTCCATATTTGCACCAGCAGATACGACAGGAAGGAGCCGGAATGCGATTAGCGGGACTCGTAGGAGCGGCGGTGCTGGTGGTCGGCGCCGCCGCCGTAGCCCTGGCCCGGGCCGATCCGGCGCCGGCTGGAGAGCCCGGTGAGAGCGGTACGGAAAGAGCCGGGGAAGGGGTGCCGGCCGGCACGCCGCAGCCTCTTCCCCGAGAGTGAGGTCAAGCCGCCGAAGCCAGGCCAACCCGGGTTCACCCTGCCTCCGGACTCGCCTCCTCCCGCTCCGCCGGGGGCAGGGTGAACCCCACCTCAGCACCGCCGTCGGCGGAGTTCCTTGCGAACACCTCTCCTCCGTGCGCGCCGATCAAATGGTCCACTATCGCCAGCCCCAGGCCGGATCCGGGCATCGAACGGGCCTCGACCGACCGGTGGAACCGCAGGAACACATGGGGTAGATCGTCCTCGGGAATGCCGGGGCCGTCGTCCCGCACGGTGACCGTTCCCTGGTCGAGGACGATCTCCACCCGGCGCTCCGCCCACTTGATGCCGTTGTCGACCAGGTTGCTCATGGCCCGCTCCAGCTGGGTCCGGCGCCCGGCCACCACCAAGCTCCCACCCGAGACGGTGACCTCCTTGCCGGGTAGCCGCGCGTAGCGGGAACGGAGCTCGAGGGCCAACGCTCCCAGGTCGACCTCCTGGATAGGTTCCGCGGCATGACGCACATCGGAGGTCAGGTCCACCATCTCGGCAGCCAGTTGGGCCAGCTGGTTGGACTCCCGGAGCGCCGCCTCGATCAGCTCGTCCCGTTCCCCCTCCCCGAGCCGGTCCTCCTGGCGCCGGAGGACCTCCAGGTTGGTCTTGAGGGCGGTGATCGGTGTCCGGAACTCGTGCCCGGCATCGGAGACCAGGCGTTGCTGTTCCTGGCGCGACACCCGCAGCGAGTTGAGCATCGACCGGAAGGCCGTGGCCAGGCGCCCGATCTCGGCGGGGGCCGAGATGTCGAGTCGCTCCGCGGCGTACAGGTCCTCGGTGGAGGCGACGTGCTCAGCCGCGTGGGTGAGATCGCTGATCGGGCGCACCGCTCTCGAGGCCAAGATCCAGCCGGTGATAGCCACCAGCAGGACCCCGATGGCGCCGATGGAGAGGAGTTGTCCGGTCAGGGCCGCCAGGTTGCTCTCCAGTTGGGACTGGTCGGACAGTATCTGGAACGCGACCACCGTGCCCGGATTGTTCTCCCGGAGTAGCACCCGGACCGTGATCATCCTGTACGGGGTGTCGCCTATGCGGATGTCCCGGAGAAGCGCGGGCCTGGTGCCGGCGACCACCTCCAGGTCGGCGGCGTCCACGGGTGGGGTAACGCCGGCCGGCCCCAACCGGAGCAGGACGGCGCCGGTCTCGTCGAAGGCCTGGACGGCGGCGTCGTTGACGATCCGGGGCAGTACTTCCTCGCGCCGCTCCTCGCCCTCCTCGAAGCCTCCGGTCAGCTCGTGGACCTGGGTGGCCCGCTCCCTCAGGTCCTCGTCCATGGCGCCGCGCAGCCGGCGCTCCACCGAGAGGATGGCCGCCAGGGTGAGGAGGCCGATGGCGAGGGCCGCCACCAGGCCCAGCCCCACCGCCCATCGCCAGCGCAGGCTCATGGCTCCCTTGCCACGTAGCCGACCCCACGCACGGTGTGGATGAGGCGAGGCTCCCCATCGGCCTCGAGCTTGCGCCGCACGTAGCCGATGTAGACCTCCAGGGGGTTCGAGGAGGTCTCGAACGAGTAGCCCCAGATGCGGTCCATTATCACGTCCCGGGACAGCACGATCCTGGCGTTGACCAGGAGTAGCTCCAGCAGATCGAACTCGGTTTTGGTGAGTTGGACCTCGCGGTCTCCTCTGTGGACCTGCCGGGTGGCGGGATTGAGGGTGAGGTCTGCGAGATGGAGGGCGTCGTCGCCATCGGAAGCCCCGCTGCGGCGGAGCAGAGCCCTGATCCTGGCCAGCAACTCGTCCAGGGCGAACGGCTTGACCAGGTAGTCGTCGGCGCCGGCATCCAACCCCTCTACCCGGTTCGAGACGTCGTGGCGGGCGGTGAGCATCAGGATGGGTGTCCTGTCGCCGAGGGCCCGGAGGTGCCGAGCCATTCCCAGGCCGTCCAGGCGGGGCATCATGACATCGAGGATGATGGCGTCGGCGGGTTGGATGGCCAGCTGCTCGATCCCCGCCATGCCGTCCACGGCCGTGGCGACCTCGTACCCCTCCAACCGTAGGGCCCGGCGCAGCGACCGGCGCACCTCCTGGTCGTCCTCGACTACGAGAAGCCTTCCACTGCTCACGAGTTCAGGTTAAACGCGCCGGGTGGCACGGCAGGGGTAGGTCAGGTGGCGAGACGGTCGATCCGGGTGGCCAGGTCGGTGTCCTTGCGGGTGAGGCCGCCCTCGTCATGGGTGGTCAGCGAGATGGTGACCCGCCGGTAGCGGATGTCGATATCGGGATGGTGGAAGGCGCGCTCCGCCACCACCCCCACCGAGGCCACGAAGCCGACGGCCGAGGCGAAGTCGGCGAGGACGAAGGTCCGGGAGATCGTCTCATCCCGTATCTCCCAGCCCGGATGGGACTCGAGGAAGGCCTGTCTCTCCGATCCGTCCAGAAGCGCCATGCACCCACCATAACCCCGATTCTTCATAGACAGGGGCAGAGGTCCGGTGCCCTTCCTTTCGTTATCGGGCAACCGGCCATCCCGGCATGAAGAATTGGGGTTAACTCACATCCGGTGGCGGGCCGGGTACCCTCGCCAGGGCACGCGCCCAGGCTGCGATCCGGGGAGAGGAATGTCGATCCGCCACGATCAGGGAATCGTCCTGCGCGGCTACCCGTTCGGGGAGGCCGACCGCGTCGTGGTCATCATCAGCCCCAATCGTGGCCAGGTGCGGGCGGTCGCCAAGGGGGTCCGGAGGACCAGGAGCCGGTTCGGGGGACGGCTCGAACCCCTCACCCACGTCGATCTGGTGCTTTACCAGGGCCGCAACCTGGCCACGGTGACCCAGGTGGCGGTGATCGAGGCCTTTCCCAGGCTCCGCCAGGATCTCGACGCGGTGATGGTGGCTGGCACCATGGCGGAGGCGGTCGGCAAGGTGGTGGTCGAGGAGGAGCCCTCCCACCGGATCTTCCTGCTCCTCCTGCGGGGGCTGCGCGCCCTCGAGATGGGCGCCGGAGGCATGGACCTGCTGGCATCCTTCCTGCTCAAGCTGTCGCAGGCCATCGGCCAGGCCCCGGCCCTCGAGCACTGCGCGGCCTGCGGCGCCCGGAGCCGCCTCGGCAGGTTCAGCATGGCGGGCGGGGGCCTGATCTGCGAACGCTGCGACGCCGGGGGAACCTTCCGCCTGAGGGAAGGCCTGACCGAGCACCTGGCCCGTCTCTCGGCAGCCGACCTGTCCGGCTTCACCACCCCCGACAGCAAGCTCGCTCCCGACGCGGTGGGGCTGGTACGGAGGTTCGTCGAATACCACATCGAGTCGGGGCTGGGCGGCCTCGCATTCAGCGCCGGTCGGGGGCCCCGTTGAGCGAGGGATCGGCGGCGGGCGTGCCCACCCTCGACCTGAGCCGTCTCGACCGGAGCCGGCTCCCCGCCCATGTCGGCCTCATCATGGACGGAAACGGACGCTGGGCGCTGGCCCGCAACCTGCCCCGCACCGGCGGTCACGCGGCCGGCGAGACCGTGCTGTTCGAATGCGTGGAAGGGGCGCTGGAGATCGGCCTGAGCTGGCTCTCCGCCTACACGTTCTCCACGGAGAACTGGTCCCGCCACCCCGACGAGGTCTCGTTCCTGATGTGGTTCAACGAGGACATCCTGTTGCGCCGGCTGGGCTCCCTGGCGGACATGGGGGTCCGGATCTGCTTCGCCGGTGACCTGGCCGACCCACGCATCCCCGATCGCAACCGAGCGCTGATGCAGGATGCGGCGCGACGCACCGCCTCCAACCGCCGGCTGAGCCTCGTGCTGGCCTTCAACTACGGGGGACGGGCGGAGATCGCCCGCGCCGTCCGAACGCTGGCGACGGAGGTATCGGACGGGCGGCGGGAACCCGGCGAGATCACCGAGGACGACATCGCCGGGCGCCTGTACGTTCCCGACATGCCCGACCCGGACCTGATCGTCCGCACCTCCGGCGAGATGCGGATATCCAACTTCCTCCTCTGGGGCAGCGCCTACTCCGAGCTGGTCTTCACCGAAACGCTATGGCCGGAGTTCGGCGCCCAGCATCTGGTGGATGCCGTGGTCGAGTACCAACGCCGCCGCCGCCGCTTCGGAGGCGCCCTCCCGAACCGGTCTCCCTAGCCAGCCGACCCCAATGCCTGTGCTCGGTCCGTGAGATCCCGAGCGGACAACGGCTCCCGGAACGAAGGTCTTGAAAGTGTCACAGTCCTTCGATACGTTGCCCAACGCCAAGCACCTACACCAGCCGCAAGCGTCTCACCGATCGGACCGGTCTGGCCCGCAGGGAACATTCAGAGGCTCCAAAGGGGCGAGCCCGCCGTAACCCGCCACCGGCTCGGGCATGGCCGAACACGCCCCAAGCCAAGGACAGGTGGTGGCGGGGGAGGGCCCGGTGTGGAGCACCGTTTTTCGCGAGTTTCGGAACTTGAGGCAGAGAACGCCATATATGACGTCCTGAGCCTCAAGTTCAGCGAGTGCACCATTCTCGATGCACAGAACATCATCGGCGGTGCCCTGATCCTGAGGTTCGTCCGATTGCCGGAACAAGGTGCGGATCAGCGTCCTATTGATCCCGTCTCGGGGACCCGTTGCGGCGAGTGCAAGGTCATCCCCGTATCAGAGCATCCTCTCAGGCTGCTCGGTATCCGGCCGGGGCCGGGTACCATCGTCCCGGTCCCGTACCCTCTCCCGATTGAGTCCTGATGACCGCTCCCAGTTTCGAGACGATCGTGAACCTGGCCACCAAGCGCGGCTTCGTCTTCCGGGCTTCGGAGATATACGGCGGCCTCCGGTCGGCCTACGACTACGGGCCTCTCGGCGTGGCCCTGCTCCGCAACGTGAAGGAGGCATGGTGGCGGTCGATGGTGCAGCTGCGGGACGACGTGGTCGGGATCGATTCGGCGATCATCCAGTCGCCCCAGGTCTGGGAGGCCTCCGGGCACGTGGGCCAGTTCAACGACCCTCTCGTGGAGTGCGTCTCCTGCCATGCCCGCCACCGGTTCGACCGCCTGCAGAGCCCGGACCAGTGTCCGACGTGCGGCACCCGCGGCTCCTTCACCGAGGCCCGCGACTTCAACCTGATGTTCAGGACACACATGGGCCCGGTCGCCTCCGACTCCAACCTCGTCTACCTGCGTCCCGAGACGGCCCAGGGCATCTTCACCAACTTCGAGAACGTTCGGCGGGTGGCCCGGCTCAAGCTCCCTTTCGGGATCGCCCAGCTCGGCAAGTCGTTCCGCAACGAGATCACTCCGGGACAGTTCGTCTTCCGCACCCGGGAGTTCGAGCAGATGGAGATGGAGTTCTTCACCCATCCCGATCACGCCGACGGCTGGTTCGAATACTGGGTGGAGGAGAGGCACCAGTGGTACCTCGACCTGGGCATGGACGCCGCCAGCATCAGGCTGCGCAGCCACACCGAGGACGAACTGGCGCACTACGCGGTCGCCACCTACGACGTCGAGTACCGGTTCCCGTGGGGCTGGGACGAGCTGGAGGGCATCGCCAACCGGACCGACTTCGATCTGCGCCAGCATTCGAAAGCCTCGGGAAAGGACCTGCGCTACTTCGACCAGGCGGCCGGTGAGCGGTTCTTCCCGTACGTCATCGAGCCGGCGGCCGGGGCCACCCGGGCGGCCTTCGCCTTCCTGATCGACGCCTACCACCAAGAGACGGTGCGCGATGCCCCCCGCACGGTGCTCAGGCTCGACGCCCGCCTCGCCCCGATCAAGGTGGCGGTCCTGCCGCTCTCGAAGAAGCCCGACCTGGTCGAGGTGACGGAGCGGGTGGCCGCCGCACTCCGGCCCTCCTGGGATATCGAGGTCGACGTCACCCAGGCGATCGGGAGGCGCTACCGCCGCCAGGACGAGATCGGGACGCCCTACTGCGTGACGGTCGACTTCGACACCCTGGACGACGAGGCGGTCACGGTCCGGGATCGGGACTCGATGGCCCAGGATCGGGTCGGGATCGGGCAGCTCCGCGGCTACCTGGACGAGCGCCTCGGAGCCGGTTAGGAGGGGCAATGCGGATGGCTAGGTGGATAGGTCTCGCGCTGGCGGCGACAGCGGTGTTGGTTCTGGGTGCCGCGGCCTACGTGTGGTTCTCGGGCGGCAGCGGCGAGCCCAGCACTGAGGTGACCGCTCCTCCCATCACCTCGCCGGCGACCACCGTCCCCGC
>WTGI01000030.1 GCA_011523635.1 Acidimicrobiia bacterium | reverse complement strand
GACCACCACCCCCATCCTCGCCCAAACCGAACGCATCCCCATCTGGGACAACGCCATACTCGACGAGTGGAGAGTCCCCTTCGGGGATTGGATGTTGCAGGCCATCAGGTGGGTCGCGGTCAATCTCGAAGTTCTGCTCGACATAGTCGCTTGGCCCTTCGAGATCATGGTCCGCAGTCTCGTTCGCGACTTCCTGATCGAGATCTCGTGGGTCTGGATCGTGCTGGCGATGGCACTGGTTGCCTGGCTCACCCGCAACCTGAAGGTTGCCGCGTTCGTAGCCGCGGCCCTGACGCTGTGCGGATTGTTGGCCAATGAACAGTGGAAAGAGACCGCGGCGACGATCGGGCTCATCGGCGTGGCGGTCATCCTGTGCGTGGTCATCGGGATCCCGGTCGGCATCCTCTGCGGACGGGTGGACGGCGTCTGGCAGGTCACGCGACCGATCCTCGATGCCATGCAGGTCGTGCATTCCTTCGTGTACATGCTGCCGTTCATCTGGTTCTTCGGACTCGGTGAGGTCTCGGCGACGATGGTGACGATGGTTTACGCGCTCCCGCCGCTGATCCGGCTCACCAACCTCGGCATCCGCCAAGTACCAGCCGACGTCGTCGAAGCCTCCCGCGCCTACGGCGCCTCCGAAGCCCGCGTCCTCTTCGATGTCCAGATCCCCCTGGCCCGGCCCGCCATCATGACCGGCATCAACCAGACCCTCCTCCTCGCCATCTCCATGCTCGGCATCGCCGCCATCATGGGTTCATTCGGTCTCGGCCGCGTTCTGCTGCGGGCCATAAACAACCAGGATGTCGGCGAGGGCGCAGCCGGGGGCCTGGCCTTCTTCCTGGTAGCAGTCGTCCTGGACCGGATGTCACAGCGGGAGGGCACCGAGTCCACCAATCTCATGAAGCGGATCCAACTGGCCTGGAGACATCGGCGCGATCCGGAAGTGCTGATTCCCGAAGGCAAGCCCTCGGCAATCGTGAAACACCAGGAGATCGACGTCTACGCACCGATCTCGCCCGGCGAGCGCCTGCCGATGCTGCTGACTCTTGTCGGAGGCTTGGTGGCGGTAGCAAGCGCCTTCCTCCCATGGACGTCGAACGCGGGGAAGATGAGCGCGTGGGGCAGATGGGCCGACGCCTCCACCGACGGAGAGCTGTTGGGTCAGACCTTCAGTGGCGTGCATGCCTCCGGGGGATCGTGGTTCGGCATCGTGGTGCTGGCGCTCGGACTGTTCCTGGTACTGACGGTCATGGCCTTCGGCGCCCGGCCGGGCCTCGTACCACGATGGCTCGCAGCTGACGGGGCCGCCATCGCTGCGATTTCCGTACTCATCCTCGCAGCCGCGCATCTGTTGGCGCAGTCGGTGAGCGACGTGGGGGTCGCGGTCGGCGCTGTGGATCCGGGTGACGGGGTCGGTGTCTACCTGGCGATCGTCGGCGGGTTGGTAGCAACCATCGGCGCCGTCCTGTGGATCAGGACAGCGGATCACTCCCCGCTCCATCCACTGCCTTCGGGCGTCTCATGGGGACAGATCATCGGCCTCGGGAGCGCCATCGTCATCCTGGTGTTGGGTCTGGTGTCAGGTTGGAGCTGGGACGAGCGTCAGGAAGAGGTCATCACCCCCGAGATCCAGGCCCAGATAGACGAACTGGAGCAGCAAGCGGGCACTGCCTCCGACGAGGAGCGCGCCGCGATCGCCGCCGAGATGTTGAGTCTCCGCGCGCGAGCAACGCAGACGGGGGTCCGGGTTATCGACGGCGGAAGCAGCGACGGAGCACGATTGGGGCTCTGGGCGCTGGTCTTCGGTGCGGTCGCGGTTCTGACCGGCCTGCGCGCCGCCGGCATCTTCAGGAGCGACCAGCTGAGTAAGTGGAGGTGGAGCGCTGTGACCGCCGGGATCGGCGCCGGGATCGCATGTATCGGATTCGCCTGGATCTTCACCCATGTCCGTACGGCCCATGTCAAATATGTGGCCGGAGTGGGTTCCTTCCTGACGCTGGTGGCAGGGCTCCTCATCCTGGCTTCGACCATGGCCGTGTTGAAGGAGTACCGCCGGTCAAAGGTCTACGGAGACCCGCTGGGCGAGGACACCGGGACCGACACCGTAGCAAGGGCTACGGTTGAAGCCTCCGTGTGAATCCTCGGACCGTGCGCGGGAGCAACTGCCCGTTGCATAACCGAGACTGCAACTGAAACGAAAGGAGAAGAAAGGAGAATGATGAAACTAAGCATCAGACTTATATCGGTGGTGGCAGTATTTGCGCTCGTGACTGCCGCATGTGCCCAGGACGACGCTCCCGGCGAAGGGGTCAGCGTCACGATGGCCCGGGCCAACTGGTCGACGGGTTACTTCCAGGCCGAACTCGTGCGCCAGCTCATGCAAGAGTTGGGCTACGAGGTGAGCGACCCGGCCGATCTGGAGCTCGGCCCCAACCTGGCCTATCTGGCGATGGCTCAGGGCGAGGCCGACTTCTGGGTCAACAGCTGGTACCCGGGCCACAACAGCTGGCTCGCAGCGGAGATGCCGGATGGCTCCCTGGTCGGTGAGCACGTACGTCGGGTCGGTGCGCTTATGCTCGCCGGAGGCTTGCAGGGGTACCTGATGACCAAGTCGTTCGCCGAGGAGTACGGGATCGCCACCCTCGATGATCTGAACAACAACCCCGATGCGATCGCCGCCTACGACGCCCAGGACGCCAACCCGGGCAACGGCATCGCCGATATCTACGGATGTCCGGAGAGTTGGACCTGTGACGACATCATCCAGAGCCAGATCGCCTTCTCCGGATGGGAGAACATCGAGCAGGTGCTGGCGGGCTACGACGCCATGTTCGCCGAGGCGACAGCCAAGGCCGACGCCGGCGAGCCCATGGTCGCCTACACATGGACCCCGAGTTCGTACATCACGGCTCTGCGTCCGGGCGACAACGTGGTGTGGGTAGGGGTTGTGAACCCGATCGACGACTCCAACCCGCTCGGCCGCGAGGGTGGCGAAGAGTGGGACCAGCGACCCGGCACCACATCCGCCATCAGCGCCGAGTCCTGCCCGAGCGCAGCCGACGACGGCGTATGCGAGATCGGTTGGGTGGCTGCTGACGTCATCGCCTCGGCCCGCCATGACTTCCTGGCCAACAACCCGGCCGCCGCCAAGCTGCTCGAGATCGTGAAGCTCAACGTCGTCGACGTGTCGCAGCAGATCGTCAAGCAGGACGCCGGAGAGGATCTCGGTTCGCTGGTTACCCAGTGGATCGCCGACAACCAGGATCAGGTTGACGAGTGGCTCGCGGAGGCCAACGCCGCCGCCGCCTAGGTCCTACCATCAACAAACGAGCACTATCGGAGGGCGCCGGTTTACCGGCGCCCTCCCTTTGCTCATAGAGGCGAGGGCGACGTGCCGGCTTCCCGTGCTGCGAGAATGACAATCGGACCGGCTGCGACGAGCCTCTGCGAATGAAGACGAAAGCAAGACCCACCGAGGACATACCCGAGCCGTCTCACCTGACGGCCTCTCCCGAGCTGGCTGACGCCGATCTGCGGGCCGACATCCGGCGCCTCGGCCGCCAACTGGGTGACACACTGGTCCGCCAGCACGGCCAGGAACTCCTCCATTCGGTCGAACGGGTGCGGACCCTGTCCCGCCGGCTGCGATCTGCGCGCGTCGAGGTGTCCCACGAACTCGCCGAGCTGCTGCGAGAGGTGGATCTCGACACGGCCCTCCAGCTGGCGAGGGCCTTCACCGTCTACTTCCATCTCGCCAACGTCACCGAGCAGGTGTACCGGGTGGAGGACCTGAACGCCGAGGGACACACGCTCGAGCGAGGATTCGAGGAGAGCCTCGTCGCGCTGGTCGAGTCGGGAATACCGGCCGATGAAGCCGTCTCGCTGGTCCACCGGGCGGCGCTGAAGCCGGTCTTCACCGCTCATCCCACCGAGGCCACCCGCCGTAGCGTCCTCGAGAAGCTGAGCGAGATCGCCGACGCCACCGCCACCAGAAGCAATCCGAGAACCTCCGCGGCGGATCGGGCGCGGATCGACCGCCGGGTGGAGGAACTCATCGAGGCGATCTGGCAGACCGACGAACTGCGCGACCACCGGCCGAATCCGATAGACGAGGCCCGCTTCGTCCGGCACTACCTCGAACAGACCATCCGCGAGGCCATGCCGGGCCTGCTCGACAACATCGCCGCTGCGGTGCGTCTGATCGGGGGCGAGCTGAGCAGCGATAGCAGCCCGATCCGGTTCGGTTCATGGGTGGGCGGCGACCGGGACGGAAACCCGAACGTCACACCGGAGATGACACGGTCCGTCGTGGAGCAGCAACGGCATGCCGCCCTCGAGATTCTCATCGCCGAAGTGGCCGGTCTGGCCGGTGAGCTGAGCGCGAGCACCCACATCACGGAGATCTCGCCCGGGCTGGCGGCCTTCATCGACCGGCACCGCGAGTCGTATCGTGAAGTGCTGGAAACCACCAACGACCGCGAGCCCTACCGCCAGGGCCTGACCATCGTCCACCAGCGGCTGGTGGAGACGCGCGACGGGGGACCCCGCGCCTACGGCTCTCATCGGGAGCTCCTCGACGACCTCGCCGTGGTCGAGTCCTCCCTGCGCGAGAACCGGGGTTCCCTCCAAGCCGGTGGCCGGCTGGCGCGGACCCGGCTGCTGGCGGCCACGGTCGGTTTCCATCTGGCCGCGCTCGACATCCGCCAGCACACCGATCACCACCACCGGGCCATCGCCTCCCTCACCTCCTACCTCGGTACCGGATACGGCGACCTGGATCGGAACGGCAGGACCGGGTTCCTGGTCCGCGAGCTCTCCGGTACGCGACCCGTAGCGCCGCCGGGGACCGGCGCCCGTGATGAGGAGACCCTGGACCTCTTCGGCATGCTGAGGAGCCTGCTGGACGAGCACGGCGACCAGGTCATCGACTCCTACATCATCTCGATGGCCCGGGGAGTGGACGACGTGCTGGCCCCGATGATGCTGGCCCGCGAAGTGGGTCTGGTCGATCCGGCCCGGGGCGTGGCCCGCCTCGGCTTCGTCCCGCTGTTCGAGACCATCGACGACCTGCGCCTGATCGGTCCCACCCTGGAGGAGCTGCTGGAGGTGCCCGCCTACCGCCGCCTCCTCGAGCTGCGCGGCGGCATCCAGGAGGTCATGGTGGGGTACTCCGATTCGAACAAGGACGGGGGGATCACCACCTCGCAATGGGAGATCCACAAGGCCCTGCTGGTCATCCGTGACATCTCCCGCCGCTCCGGGATACGGATCGACGTCTTTCACGGGCGGGGAGGGTCCGTGGGCCGAGGGGGCGGCCCCACCCACGCCGCCATCCTCAGCCAGCCGTACGGAGCGTTGGACGGCGTCATCAAGCTCACCGAGCAGGGCGAGGTGATCGCCGACAAGTATGGTCTGGCCGAACTCGCCCACCGGAACCTGGAGCTGGCCCTGTCGGCCCTGGTGGAGGCATCCCTGGCCCATCGCGCCCCTGACCACGCCATCGAGGACGTCCGGCGATGGCACGAGATCATGAACCTCGTGTCCACCGCCGCGTACGGGACCTACCGGCGGTTCATCGACGACCCGGGCATGGTCGACTACTTCACCACTTCGACGCCGGTGGAGGAGTTGGGCCTGCTCAACATCGGATCCCGGCCTGCCAAGCGACACCAGACGGCCGGGGTGACCCACCTCCGGGCCATTCCATGGGTGTTCGGCTGGACCCAATCACGCCAGATAGTCCCCGGTTGGTATGGGGTGGGAAGCGGTTTCGAGGCGGCCTCCGAAGCGGGACTGGGGTCCGATCTGACCCGGATGTACCGGGAGTGGCCCTTCTTCCGCACCTTCATCTCCAATGTCGAGATGACTGTGGCCAAGACCGATCTTTCCATCGCCCGCCACTACGTGGACAACCTCGTACCGGCCGAGCGCCGGCCCATGCTCGACATGATCGCTGTCGAGTACGTCCGCACCGTTGCCGCCCTCCGGCGGGTGACCGGGGCTGACCTGCTGGCCGATCGCCCGCTGCTGCGGCGCACCCTCAACGTCCGTGACGCCTACCTGGACCCGTTGAACGTGCTGCAGGTCGAGCTGCTGAAACGATCCCGTTCGGGCGACCACGGGCGGTACCGGCGCGGACTCCTTCTGACCATCAACGGTATCGCGGCGGGCATGCGCAACACGGGTTGACGCGACACCCGGTCGCGTGTCGCGCACCGTACCGGAGACGGAGTACCGGCACCCAACTGGCACGGATGGGAACCGAAACGTCGCTAGGGTGGGGAAGGGATGTTCTCGAACATCCTCATCCGGCCATCCGGGGACCTCAGGTCACGGATTTGCCAGAATATCTTCCGTGACCGGCGGATAAGAAGGATGGACCTGATGCTCGGACCGCTCGCCCGCTTCGCTGCGCGGCGGCCGCTGGTCACCATCGGTATCTGGGCGGGGTTGGTGCTGGTCTCGCTCGGGCTGATCGACCGGCTGCTGGACAGCGCCACCACCACCGAGTTCCGGCTGTCGGCCCGGTACGAATCAGAGCAGGCCGGCGCGCTCCTCGAGGACAGGTTGCGCGGTCCGCGGCAGTTGGCCGAACTGGTCGTGGTCCAGTCACCGTCCGTGACCGTGGACGACCCCGCCTTCCGCACCAAGGTCGAGTCGCTCGCCGCCGAGATCACGGCGCTGGGGCCCGACGTGGTGACCCTCCAGGATCATTTCTACGTCTCCAACAATCCGCTGCTGGTATCCCGTGACCGCCAGACCACCATCATGGGCTTCCTCATGTCCGGTACCGCCCAGGAGGCCACGGTGGACGTCGGCGACGTGATCCACATCGTTGAGAAGGCCGACGGGGTGGATGGCTTCCGGGTCTTGATCGGGGGCGACGCCAGCGTTGCCTTCGAGACCAACGAGCTGGCGATTCACGACCTTGAGAGGGGCGAGCGGTTCGGGGTCCCGGTAGCGCTCGTCATCCTGCTGGTCCTCCTCGGCGCGGTGGTGGCCACCCTGCTCCCGCTGGGTCTGGCCATCGTGGCAATCGTCCTGGCCCTGGCAGCCGTTGCCGTGTTAGGCCAACAGTTCCAGCTCGTCTTCTTCGTCACGCTGATGGTGGTCATGATCGGCCTGGCGGTCGGCATCGACTACTCGCTGCTCGTCGTATCCCGTTTCAAGGAGGAACTGGCGCGCGGGAGGTCGACCAATGAGGCGGTGGGCCGCGCCACCGCGACGGCGGGCCGCACGGTGGTCTTCAGCGGCGCCACCGTGGTGCTGGCCTTGATCGGTCTGCTGATCACCCCGGCCTCCTTCTACCAATCCCTGGCGCTGGGGGCGATCCTGGTGGTGATCTTCGCCATGCTGGCGACGCTGACGCTGCTCCCGGCCGGCCTGGCATTGCTGGGTCCGAGGGTGGACCTTCTCAAGATTCGATTCCTGGCCAGGTTCTCGCTCAAGAGCCCCGACACCTCCAAGGAGGGCTTCTGGGAGAACGTCACCCGGCTCGTCATGCGCCGCCCGGTGATAAGCATCCTGCTCGTCGCCATCCCGATGCTCGCCCTGTCCTACTTCTACCTGGACATGCGGACGGGACTCAATGACGTCAACACCTTCCCTGACGGCGCGCAGACCAAGGAGGCCTTCCTCCTCCTCGAGGAGAAGTTCGCCGTGGGGAGTGTCACGCCCGCCGGCGTACTCAGCCCGGCCGAGATAGTGGTGGACGGCGACGCCGAAGACCCTGCCGTGACGGCCGCGATCGGGAAGTTGCAGGGGGCGCTCATCGCCGATCCCAGGTTCCCGGTGCCCCCCACCCGGGAGGTGAACGGGGCCGGGGATCTGACGCTCTTGGCCCTCCCCTACCCCGGCCAGCCGAGCAGCCCCGAGGCCGCCGAGCTGATGTCGGTCCTCCGCGACGAGATCATCCCGACCGCGTTCGAAGGGGCCCCCGCCCAGGTCTACGTCGGCGGCCTTACCGGGGAGGTGGCCGACTTCTTCGAGATAGTGAGGGTCTACACGCCTATCGTCTTCGCCCTCGTGCTCGGCCTCAGCTTCGTCATCCTGATGATGGTCTTCAGGTCGCTGGTCATCCCGCTGAAGGCGATCATTATGAACCTGCTCTCCGTCGGCGCCACGTACGGGCTGCTGGTGCTGGTCTTCCAGAAGGGCGTCGCGATCGACCTATTCGGATTCCAGAGGGCCGAAGTCATCGATGCCTGGATACCGCTGTTCCTGTTCGCCGTCCTCTTCGGGCTGTCCATGGACTATCACGTCTTCCTGCTCAGCCGGATACGCGAACGTTACGACGAGACGGGTGACAACACGGAGGCGGTGGCGTACGGGCTCCGTTCGACCGCCGGGATCATCACCGGCGCCGCCGCCATCATGGTGGTCGTGTTCGGCGCCTTCGCCACCGGAAGGACCATCATCAACCAGCTCATGGGCTTCGGTCTGGCGGTGGCCGTACTGCTGGACGCCACGCTGGTCCGTTCGATCCTGGTACCTGCCAGCATGGAGGTGCTCGGCAAGCGCAACTGGTACCTGCCGCCCTGGCTCAACTGGCTACCAGACCTGCGCGTCGAGGCGGAGGAACATACCGAAGGCAACCCGGGGGAGGATCGCAGCCGGTGAGAATACCGACCGACTACGCGGCCGGCTATGCCGAGGCCCGCCTCGTCGATGCGGAGATGGCGCGCAACTACATCGTCCATACGCGTGTCGGGGACCCGGCGGCCGATGCCTTCATCGAGAGAATCCACGAGATGCCCACCGACCGGGCCCTCCCGCTGGTCACCGCCGGAATGGACCGGGATGAGGAAGCCCTACGCCGGGCGCCCTCGTTCGTGAGGGAGTTCTTCGATCCGATGGATACGCCTCCCGACTGGGTGGACCAGGCCGACTTCCTGCCCGGCGTCCGCATGTTCCACAGGAACTCGCCGGTCGTGCTCGCATCGATGCTCGCCGGCACTCTGGTCGAAGGGTTCTCGACCAACATCGCCAAGTCGTTCTTCATAACCGGGCGCCTCCGGGACCAGGGCGTACGCCGCTTGAAGCAGAACAACCGGCACATGGTCGAGATCTTCATGCCCGGTGGTCTGGAGCGGGAAGGTGACGGTTGGAAGCTGTCCGTGCGGATCCGGATCCTGCATGCCCAGATCAGGAGCCTGCTGGCGAACTCCGATGACTGGGACGAGGAGGCCTGGGGTCTGCCGCTCAGCGCCGCCCACCTCGGCTTCGCCATCGTGGCCTTCTCGGCCCGACTGCTCAAGCACATGAAGAACCTCGGCGCCGTCTATACGGAACAGGAACGAGCCGGTTTCATGGCCGTATGGCGGTATACGGGCAATCTGATGGGGATCCCCGATTCGATCCTGTACACCGATGAGGAAGAGGCATTGAGGGTCTTCGAGATCGGGCGCCTATGCGAGCCCGAGCCCGACTTCGAATCGATAGCGATGGCGAACGCTTTGATCAATTCGGGCCCGCTGCTCGTGGACATGACCGATCCGAAGGTCCGGCAAAACTTCGCCAGCTACGTGTTCCGCGTTTCCCGGGCCCTGATCGGAAGGACGCTTTCCGACCAGCTGAACTATCCGGCCACCCCTCTGGTCGGGGTGCTCCCCTGGTTCCGCATGCAGCGGCGCTACCAGCGCTTCGCGGCCCGGTACCTGAAGCCGCTGGCCAAGCAGAACAACAACTTCACCGCCTTCACCTCACTCCTCCAGGTCTCCGTCTTCGACGAAGCGGGTATCAGCTACAGGTTGCCCGACCATGTGTACGCCGAGGAGTCCAGCCGCTGGTAGGGCCGGCTGACCCGACGGGAAGGACTCCAACTTGGCGAGCGCGTCGGTGGCCGTGACCCGCCGGTCGTAGTCGAGCGGTCCCTTGCCGTTCGAGGGGGCAGAGAACCCGATCCGCACCGTCGACACCAACGCATTCAGCAAGGACCGCAGCCCGCGCGGTAGAGGGAAGTACTCATCCTCCTCGGTAACCCGGAACAGGCTCCACCCTTCGGCAGGATCGAGGCGCTCGAGCACCTCCCGGACCAGGTGGTCGGGAGCCGATGCGCCCGCCGTCAGCCCGACCACTTCCGCAGCGTCCAGCCACTCGGATCGGATCGCATCCGCGGAGTCGATCCGGTAGGCGGCGGCGCCGCGCATACGGGCGGTCCGGACCAGGGCATTGGTGTTCGAGGAGTTGTCGGAACCAACCACCAGGATCAGATCACATTCGGAGCTCATCTCGAGTACCGCATCCTGGCGGTTGGTGGTGGCATAGCACAGATCGCTCTTGCGAGAGGTCTCCAGGTTCTCGTAGCGCCCCGAGGCCTCGGCCCTGATCGCCTCCCACTCGTGCATCCCGAGAGTGGTCTGGGCGAAGAGCGCCACCTTGCTGGGATCCCTGGGCCTGAAGCCTGCCAGCCCCGTCTCCGGTTCGACCAGAGTGATGTTCGAAGGCGCTCGGGCCATGGTGCCCACCGCCTCATCGTGCCCTTCGTGGCCCACGAAGATGATGTCGAACCCCTTCGCCGCCCGCCGCTTGACCTCATGATGAACCTTCGCCACCAGCGGGCAGACCGCGTCGATGACGATCCCGGCCCGCTCTTCCCCGTCCGCCACCACTTCGGGGGCGGAGCCGTGGGCCGACAGCATCACGGGAGCGCCTTCCGGCACCTGGTCGATCGAGTCGACGAACACCACCCCGGCCCGTTCGAAGCACTCCACTACGAACCGGTTATGGACGATCTCGTGGTAGCAGTAGACCGGGGCGTCGAATATCTGGACCATCCAGACGAGCGCCTTGACGGCCATGTACACCCCGGCGCAGTATCCGTTCGGCTCGGCGAGATACACGCGTCTGGGACGGCTGGTGGTGAGGGCGGTCTCCGGCATCTCGCGAAGTGTACCCTGCCTAGTTCCTAGTCGATAGTTGCTAGTCACTAGTTGATTAGTTCCTAGTCCGATAGTTACTAGTCAATAGTTAGTTATCTACTCTTGGCGATGGACTAGATCGTTCCAATGTCGGTAGACCGTCCGGGTTTCCGTCGTGCTGAAGCGAGGAGCTCGTGAGACAGCGGGTTAGGGGAACCGCAGCGGCCTAACTGACATCCAACCAACAGACCACAACTAAGAACCAGCGGCAGCGAAGGCGGCGGCTCCGGGGCCGGCGTAGGACACGGACACCCGGTCACCGGGCGCGAAGTCGGGTGCGGCGATCACCCGGGCCACCAGTTTCGTACCGTTGAGAGCCACTTGGTAGGTGGTGTCGTGCCCGTAGAACTCGACCGCGGAGACCACACCCTGGTCCCCCCGACCCACCACCAGGTACTCGGGACGTATGACGACTTCGCACGGTCCTCTCAGAGGGCCGGCCAGGGGAACCTCCCCGACCGCGGTGGAAACGTGCCCGTTGGTCGCCACCCCACCCAGCACGTTGGCTTCACCGACAAACGTGGCCACCCAGGAGGAGGCGGGGTTCTGGTACACGTCGGCCGGCCGGCCGACCTGTTCGATCCGACCCTCGCGCATCACGGCCACCCGGTCCCCCACCACGAACGACTCCTCCTGGTCGTGGGTGACGAAGATCGAGGTCATCCTCACCTCGCGCATCAGCGCGGCCACATCGGCCCGGATCCTGGTGCGCAGGCCGGTATCGAGGTTCGAGAACGGCTCGTCGAAGAGCAGCACCCGGGGACGAGGGGCCAGTGCCCTGGCCACGGCCACCCGCTGCGCCTGGCCCCCCGACAACTCGTCGGGGTACCGGTCCGCCAGATGCGACAGGCCGACCAGGTCCAGCGTCTCGGAGACCCGGCCGTTACTTCCCGCCTTGCCCAACCCGAACGCGACGTTCCTGGCCACCGTCATGTGGGGAAAAAGCGCCCAGTCCTGGAAGACCATCCCGATACGCCTCTGCTCCGGAGCCACGAACCGGGCCGGACCCGTGAGGGTCTCTCCCTCGAGCGTGATGTCGCCCCGGTCGGGAACCTCCAGACCGGCCAGGATGCGCAGCAGCGTGGTCTTCCCGCATCCGCTGGGACCGAGCAGGGCCAGCGACTCACCCTGTTCGACCGCCAGGTCGACACCGGCCAGCGCGGACGTGCCATTGAAACGCTTGGCGACATCGTTTGCCTGCAGATATGACATACGGGCTCCTGAAGGGGCGGTGCTACGGGGGGTTGAGCATCCGGCTAACGGCTACCTTATCCGTGATGTTAGGGCAGCCTGACTAATCATACAGCGGCCCGGCGCGATCGCTCCAATCGGAACGGGAAAAACCCGATCAGAAGTCACGATCGACCACGAAAGCGGCCAGGTCCTCCAACTCTCGGGCTACCTGCTGGTCTATGTCCGCCCCCCTGAGGGCATCGGCCGCCCGCTGCATGCAGTCGCGGGCCGCGGAGACGGTCGCCTCCCGCCCGCCCGCCTCCTCGACGAGGGCGGCGGCCGCCTCGATCCCGTCGTTATCCAGCCGCTCCCGGGCGTAAAGATCGGCCAGCCTCGTGCCGGCCGGGGAGCCCGAGGCCAGCGCCACCGCCACCGGGATCGACTTCTTGCGCTCGCGGAGGTCGTTACCGGCCGGCTTGCCGGTCACCGAGGGGTCTCCCCAGATGCCGAGCAGGTCGTCGATGGCCTGGAACCCCCGACCCAGCTCGAGTCCGAAGCTCCGGAGCCGGCGGACCGTCTGCTCGGGCGCGCCGGCCAGGATGGCCCCCACCGCCGAGGCATGAGCCAGTAGGGCGCCCGTCTTGAGAGAGACCATCTCCCAGCACAGGTCGACATCCACCGCCTCCGAGCGGTAGAACGACATGTCCATGTGCTGCCCGGCGATCATCGATGCGGTGGCTTCCGCCAGGTCGGCGGCCGCGGCGACCCGTGGGGGCGTGGGCCGGTCCAGTAGCAACTCGAGACCGAGCAGCATCATGGCATCACCCGCGATGATGGCATCGCCGGCGCCGAAGGTCTTCCATACCGTGGCCCGGTGCCGGCGTTCGGGATCGTTGTCGATGATGTCGTCGTGGACGAGCGAGAAGTTGTGAACGACCTCCACCGCGAGCGCCCCTGGTAGGGCGACCTCGGCCGCCGCGCCCACGGCTTCCGCCGACAGGAGCGCAAGCGTGGGCCGGATGCCCTTGCCGTGGCGCGGGTTCGGCACCGGAGCCCCCGCCGAGTCGACCCACCCGAAGTGGTAGCGGACCAGGACAGCCAGGCTCGAGGACAGCCGTCCCACCGCCTCGATCATGGCGGGTTCGACCATGACTTGGGTCCGCTCCAGCAAGTCCGGTGTGGTGCGCCTCACGTCCTGGCCCCCTCGCCGGCCGGTGGCACCGTCGCCGGTACCGGGTCCCCGTTCCGAACGGCAAACCCCGCCGCCCGGCGCCCGGCTTCGACCCCGCTGCGCACCGCCCCTTCCATCGTCGCCGGCCATCCCGTAGCGGACCAGGCACCGGCCAGGAATACCCCGGGAATCTCGCACTCGGCGCCGGCGCGGAGGGGATCGGTGCCCGGCTCGCCGCGGAAGGTCGCCCTCGGTTCCCTCGTGACCATCGACTCGGTCACCACCGCCCCGGCCGCGGCGGGCAGCAGGCGCTCCATCTCCGCCACGAAGTGTTCGACCAACTCCGGCACCCTCGCACCGATGTGGGAGTCCGCCGCCGACAGGGAAATCGCCAGGCATTGGCGGCCGTCGTCCAGACCAGCAGCTCCGGTCCGGTCGAATACGTACTGGATGTCGCTCCCGACCGCAGCGAACATCGGAAGGTCGGTGATGGGACGGTCATAGACCAGATGCACGTTCACGATCGGCGAGACCCCCAGGCGGTCCAGACGGTCCTGGAATGGTACGGCACCCGATGGGAGCATCGACCCGACCATGTCGTGCGGAACCGCCACCACCACCGAGTCGGCTTCGATGCTCCCATCGCTGACCGTGACCTCCAGGCGTTCTCCGGAACCGGATCGAATCGACGACACGGCCGCCCGGGTCACCACCTCGGCACCCCGAGCCTCCAGGGCGCGCCGGCCGGCGTCACCGTGGAGCACCGAGAGCGGTACCGAAGCCCAGCCGATGTCCGCGGACGCGGCGTCGGTCAGGAGCCCGGTGACGAACACCTTGGCGGCCAGCTTGAGGGAGGCTTCCCTGGCATGGACGTTCACCGTCGGGAGCACCACCAGGTCCCAGAATCTCTCCACGGCCTCCACTGGTTGGCCGCGGGCGGCCAACCAGTCGCCGAAGGACACCCTGTCGAGTGTCGGATCCTCGGGGTCGAGCCTTCGCAGGGCTCTTCCGGCCGCCAGTACCTTCAACCTGGCCCTGAGGCTGATGTGAGGGTAAGCCAGGAGCGACGGCGCCAGATGGAGAGGGGCCGGCCCGAAGGTGCGCCGGATCGTTCCCGCCTTCCCCCCGGGCCTCAGCACGGGAATGCTCAGCCTCTTCTGGATGGTCACATCGCCTATGGAGCCGATCTTCTCCAGAAAGGCCAGGTAGGCGGTACAGCAACGGAGGAAGACGTGCTGGCCGTTGTCGTACGAGATCCCCTTCCGCTCGAAGGACCAGGTCGCGCCGCCCAGGCGGGGACGTCGTTCCAGCAGGGTGACCGACGCTCCCCGGTCAGCAGCTTCCATACCCGCGGCGAGGCCGGCCAGGCCACCACCCACGACCACTACTCGGGGGCGGCTGTTCACGGCTGCAGACCGGAGATGCTACGAACCGCCACCAGGCCCTTCTCCCAGGCCGGCAGGCTGACGCGCTCGGTCAGGGGAAGGGTGGGCTGGGCGCGCATCCGCCGCAGGAGCCGCCGGTAGATACCCGCCATGGCGGCCGTGCAGGACCGGCTGCGGTGGTCAAGATGCGCCAGCAGCGCGAGGCCGCTGTCGAACCAGACCGAGGCTTGACCCGCCACGTACTCGACCATGGCGCCGACCCGCTCCGGCGGGGTCCACCGACCAGCCTCTATGCCGAAGCGATCCCGCTCCTGCTCCGGAAGGTATATGCGACCCATCCGGAGATCCTCTGCGATGTCCCGCAGCATGTTGGTCAGCTGGAAGGCGACCCCCAGATCATCGGCCATCCGGGAAGCCTCGCTCTCCCCCACCGGCTCCCGCCGCCTGCCGCCTCGGATTCCGAACACGCCGAGCGAGAGGCGTCCCACCGACCCCGCCACCAGCCGGCAGTAACGGATCGTGTCCTCCATCGTGGCGTACTCCGCGCCCCGCACGTCCATCTCGCAACCCTCGACGATCTCGTGGAGTGCCCCCACCGGGATCGGGTAACGCTCCGCGGCGTCGGCCAGGGCCACCAGTACGGGATCGTCGCGGTCCTCCACGTCACCGGCGCGAAGGCTCTCTATCGCCCCGTGAAGTTTCTCCAGTTCCGCGAACTTGCAGTCACTGGGCCAGGTCCCGTCTCCGACGTCGTCGATACGCCTCGCCATGGCATAGAGAGCGGCCATCGCCCGGCGCTTGGGTGGAGGGAGCAACCGGATGCCGTAGGCGAAGTTGCGGGCCGCCTCCCAGGTGATCCGCTCGCACCTCTCGTATGCGCGCTCGGGAGTCACGAACTTGCTCTCGCGCGGTTCTCCCGGCCGTGCCGGCCCAGGTAGACCGGGATGAAGCGGCGGAGTAGGCCTGATCGCCCGGCCTGCCGGGTGCCGCCCAACACCTCGAATCCGGCCTTCTCGATGGCGTCCAATCCCGCCAGCCCTCCCGCCACGAAGCCGGATATGGCCAGGCGGGCGTAACCGGTCAGGGACCGGACCAGCGGAATGCCCTCCTCGACCAACTCACGAGCGAATCCCGACTCGTAGGCGACCAGCTCCCGGAGGGCGGTCCCGGCTTCGGGCGCCGAGAGGTCCTCGACCGAGCACCCGAACCTCGCCATGTCCTCGACGGGCAGGTAGACGCGACCTACGTCCGCATCCTCGGCCACGTCCTGGAGGTGCTCCAGAATCTGGAGACCGCTGCACACCGCGTCCGATGCCGCGAGCCGTTCCGGGGTGGACGACTCGAAGACCGCCAGCACCAGGTGGCCGACCGGGTTGGCCGACAGGGCGCAGTAGTCGAGCAGTTCTTGGCGCGTCTCGTAGCGGGTCTTGTGCTGGTCCAGACGATTGGCCGCCAGCAGCTGATCGAAGGGCCGGCGCGGCACGCTGAAACCTTCGACCATGGGCGCCAGCCGGCGAAACACCGGGTGGCGGGGAGAACCCGAGAAGAGAGCGTCCAGTTCCGAATCGACCCAGTCAAGGGCGGCGGAGCGGTCTCCTGGGAACTCGTCCCCCAGATCGTCCACGAGCCGGGCGTAACCGTAGATGGCCTCCAGGTGGCGGCGCGGTTCTCTGGGGAGCAGGCGAAGCGCAACCGGGAAGTTCTCCGCGCCCGCCTTGGCCATCACCGCATCGAGTTCCACATGCAGCCCGGACACTCCGGACCCGGCCGGGTACGAGCGCGATCCGTCCGACTCAGTCAGCGAAACCCGGTCGGCCGCCCTCTCGACAGACACCGCACCTCCCACCCCGGGAACACGACCCCGGTCGGTCGATCCCGGCTATCAGAAAAGATTCGCCCCTGAGAATAGTTACCGAGCCCCATACGGGGACTGATCGACTCGAACGCCGGACCTTCACCCGGACGGCGACGGACGACCCCTAGGCGATCTGCCCCAAGGGGTTGGGGCCATTAGCCAGTGGCCCTACCAAGCCAGGTACTTCAGCTCCAGGAACTCCTCCATGCCGTGGTGGCTGCCCTCGCGACCCACGCCTGACTCCTTCACGCCGCCGAATGGGGCCGCCTCGTCCGAGATGATGCCCCGGTTGAGCGCCACCATTCCCGACTCGATCGCCTCACCCACCCGGAACGCCCGGTTCATGTCTCCCGTGTACACGTAGGAGATCAGACCGTGGATGGTGTTGTTGGCGGCCTCGATAGCCTCCTCCTCGGAGTCGAAGGACACCACCGGAGCCACCGGCCCGAAGATCTCATGACCGAGGATCGCGGCGTCGGGAGCGACCTCCGACAGAACGGTGGGCTGGTAGAAGTAACCGGGACCATCCGGCGCCGCTCCGCCGGTGCAGACCGTGGCCTGATCGTCGACCGCGCCCGACACCAGGCGTTCGATCTTCTCGACCGCGGCAGTGTTGATCATCGGACCGACATCGTTGGACCTGTCGATGCCCGGACCCACCCGGAGACCCGCCATCGCCTCGGTCAAGCGGTCGGTGAACTGTCGCGCCACGCCGGACTGGACGTAGAAGCGGTTGGCGGCCACGCAGGTCTCACCGGCGACGCGCATCTTGGCCACCACGGCGCCTTGGACGGCGGCCTCTATGTCGGCGTCGTCGAAGACCACGAAGGGGGCATTGCCACCCAACTCCATGCTGGTCCGGAGGATGCGGCGCCCGGCCTTCTCCATCAGGATCCGACCGACCTCGGTGGAACCCGTGAAGGACAGCTTCCTCACCCTCGGGTCTTCGAGCATGACGTCAACCACTCCGGAGGAGCCCTTCGCCATCACCACGTTGACGGTCCCGGGCGGGGCGCCTGCTTCCGCCAGTATGTCCGCCACGGCCAGGGCCGAGAGCGGGGTGTCGGAGGCAGGCTTGAGGATGGTGGTGCATCCGGCTGCCAGAGCGGGCGCGATCTTGCGGGTCGCCATCGCCGAAGGGAAGTTCCACGGGGTGACCATGAGGGAGACGCCGACCGGCTCGGGTAGCACGACGATCCGCTTGTCGCCCCGCGGAGCGGTGCGTATCTCCGCCCATGATCCGGACCGCCTCCTCCGAGAACCACCGGAAGAACTCGGCCCCGTACCGAACCTCCCCGATGGCGTCGGCATAGGACTTACCGTTCTCGAGGATGATCAGTTCGGCCAGCTGTTCCTCCCGCTCGAGCATGAGGTCGTAGGCTCGGCGAAGGATGTCCGACCGCCGCCGTGGCGCGGTGGCCGCCCATCCGGGCGCTGCCTCGGCGGCTGCGTCCACCGCCAGGAGGGCCTGTTCGGCTCCCGCAGTCGAGACGGCCGCCAGCACCTGTTCGGTGGCGGGATCGATGACGTCGAGCTCTCCATCCCCTGCCGTCCAGTCGCCCCCGATCCGGAGCTGGGTCCTCGGACCCTCGAAGAGCTCGGTTACCACCGTCATCACGTTCCTCCCAAAAAGGTGTTCGGCCTATCTTCTACAGGCCGATATGGCCGGCCAGGTCGGATACCACCGCTCCGGCATGCCCCTCCAGGTCGCGTTCGACTCCGGACGGGTCATCGGATCCGGTAACCGGCCGGGTGGAATCCACGTACATTTTAAGCTTGGGCTCGGTGCCGCTCGGCCGGACCAGCACCCGGGTACGATCCTGGAGCTGTAGCTCTACCAGGGACGCTGCTCCCAGCCACCGGGGCCTCCGTCCGGCGCCCTCGCGGTAGTCGGTCAGTCCCACCACCGCCACTCCTCCCAAGGCATCCGGGGGGTCTTCCGCCAGCCGTCCCATGGCGCCGCTGATCTCGCCCGCTCCGGCCGCTCCTGACCTCCTGATGCTGTGCTGGATCGAGACCCACAGCCCGAAGCGGCGATACAGCGCTTCCAGCCGGTCGAGCACCGTCTCGCCCCGTCTCCGGCACTCGGATGCCAGATCGGCCATGAACAGGGCGGCCGACAGGCCATCCTTGTCATACACCAAGCCCCCCACCGCATGGCCCAGGGCCTCCTCGAAACCGAAGGCCAGCGCGCCCCGTCCCTCGGCCTCGATGTCGAGCGCCGCGTTCATGATCCATTTGAAACCGGTGAGGGTGGTCTCGAAGCGGGCTCCCCGGGCAGCCGCCACCAGTCCGGCCATGGGCGAGCTGACGATGGTGCTGACAACGAGAGGTTGCCGGCCGCGAGGGTCCTCGCCGGCCGGCCGTTGCGAGAGGACGTAGTCGGTCAGCAGTACCCCCACCTGGTTGCCGGTGAGGCTGACCCATCCGTTGCGGCCGGGCACCGCCACCCCCAACCGATCGGCGTCAGGATCGTTGGCCAGCACCAGGTCGGCACCGACCTTTCCCGCCAGGGCCAGCGCCAGGTCCATGGCGCCCGGCTCCTCGGGATTGGGAAACGGCAGGGTCGGAAAGCGCCCGTCCGGTTCGGCCTGCTCGTCAACCGGATGAACATCCCGGTAACCGGCTCCGGCCAGCAGCTCGCGTATGTACCGCCAACCCACCCCGTGCATCGGGGTGTAGACGATCCGCAGGCCCGGATCGACCGTGGCAGGCGACCGCAGCCGGGCCAGTTCCTTCCGGTATCCATCCCAGGTCTCCGGCGGAACGGGACCGGCCCCCTCCCCGGCGTCCCGGAGCGGCGCGTCCGTCAGGGGAACTTCGGCCGCCGCACCCACCCGGTCGATCGCGCCGGAAATGCCCGCGTCCACCGGGGGGATTATCTGGGCGCCGTTGGCGTCATAGACCTTGTAGCCGTTGTCCTGAGGCGGGTTGTGGCTGGCGGTGATCATCACGCCTGCGCAGGCACCCAGGGCCCGGACCGCGTAAGCCACCAGAGGAGTCGGAACCTCCTCCTCCCAGAACCTGACCCGGAGACCGGCGGCGCTCAGTACCCCGACCGTGTCGCGCATGAAGTCCGAGCTGGACGGCCGGGCATCACGGCCCACCACCACCGGAGCGTCCGGCGCTCCCCCGTGGCGGGCCAGCAGGAAGTCGGCCAGCCCGCGGGTGGCCCGTATGACCGTGGCGCGGTTCATCCGGTTGGGACCGGCTTCCACGATGCCGCGCAGTCCGGCGGTGCCGAAGGCGAGCGTCCCGTCCATGCGATCCGCCAGCTCGGTCAGGTTTCCGGAGTCGAGCAGGGCGCTCAACTCGGCTCTGGTGCGGGGATCGGGATCGCCCAGGATCCAGGCCCTGGCCCGCTCCACCACATCGCTCATAGCCGCCGACGATAGCCCGTGGTGGTGGCTGGGTTCTCTCGCGTTAGATCGGGGTCCGCTTTCCCAGGCAGTGTGTGATCTCGGGTTAAGTCCCGAACAACCCAGCCCGCACCTCGTCTCGACTCTTGTCCAGGTGCGCAGCGATTTCGGCCACGATGCCGCTGAGCGTGCCGACCCGGAGAACACGATGGCGCGGGACGGTAACCCTGTGCGACACACCGCCGATTATTCGCGCCCAACATCATGTGGCTGCCTCTTTGCCGGACGATGCGATAGCCGTACTGACGCCTGAGCAGTGCAGCTAATTCCTCCCCGACAGGTCCCGGGGCAGTCTCATACTGCTATGGCTTCATCCTTTACGAAATGCAGCCTGACGACCCCGTTGCTCGTCCCTGTCTCCGAAGTGGCAGCGGACGGCGTCCGTGACCATCGCCTTGAGATCGGCCCAGTCGTCACCCTGCGTGAAGATGCTGTGGCCCCGAGCTCGAGCATCGAAGCCGCCCTCCGGCGCCTCCGTCACCTCGAATACGATCTCCATCGCCGCTTCCACAGGTTCCTCCACGCTTGCGAGTCGCGGTTCTCCATGCAACAGCACCCTTGACTCCGAACGAGCCGCAGCCTCGCGCAGGTCAAGCTTACCGGTCACAATGTCGGAGACCGCCCCGCCGCGGTGCTCCCCCACCAGTTCGCTGTGCCGTCGGGCGCGGGCGTTCGGAGCGTCCATGTCGGCACAGGCCTCAGCCGCTGGGGCGGCTGCGGATGGCGAACACCTTGTAGGAGAAGCCAGCGTCCTGGCTCCGTGTTCCGAGGCTGGTCCAACCTGAGGTACCGGACTCCTGGCACTCGGCGCTCCACACCACTGTCAGAGCCACCGGATACCCGCTCTGGTAGCCCGCCCGCACCGAGGACCTCAGGTAGACCGCCTCGGCGCCTCCGAGCCGGACCTGGATCGCGCTCTTCAGCGAGTCGGCGCCCTGGTAGTCGGGCGCCCGGCGGTGGAAGGTCCTCTTGCCGAGTTCCGTCCCGTCCGGCCTCCCGAGACCGGTCATCTCCCAGGACATCCGGCTCACCCAGACCCGGATGGACACCCGCTCGCCTTCGATCAGTTCGGAATAGGTCCGGGATGGATCCCCCTGGTACCGGGCGTGAACAGGCACCCTCACGTAGCCGTTCCGGACCGGCTGGAAGCCGAGCGACGGGGTGGCCATGGCGTCGATGGTGTCATGGAAAGAGGTGACGGCGCCGGCAATCGTGCAGGCAGGCGGCGGAGGAGGGGGTCCTTGCGTCGTGGGCGTCGTGGGCGTCGTGGGCGTGGCCGGCCTGGTGGTCGCGGTCGTCCCCCGCGTTGTGGTGGTTCGCCTCCTGGTGGTGGTCGTCGCCGGCCTGGTGGTCGCGGTGGTCCCCCGCGTCGTATCGGTAACGGAAGGAGTGGTCTCCCGATTGCCTGTCGTGGTCGGGCAGTCGGGCGGATGAGCGCTCGGATCATCCGCACAGTGGGCATGGTTCACGTTCACCCACGTCCCGCAGTTCCCGGGGCTGGTGTTAGCCGGCAGGTTCCTGTTCCCCGCGCAGACGTAGTACCTGGGTCCGAGCCGGTCCTCGTGCCTGTTCAGGTACCGGTACTTGACCGTGACACCGTCCCCGTGCGGCGCGTGCCCGCCCCGTCCGATGCCACAGCTGTTGATCCTGCCGGGCTGCGGCGGACTGATCCTGGGGCCGCAGGCCCTCCACAGGTTGCCGACGGACTTCCAATTCGCGCAGGTGATCTCGCCCGTGCCCGTCTCCATGTTGGTCTCAATGCACTCCAGCTTGTTCCAGTAGTTCCAGTGCTGCTCCCAGTCCCATGTCGCCACGGTCCGGCCCGGCCGCCACGATGTCTCGGTGGGATGGGCCCCACCCGGCTCGGAAGCCCACAGGGCAGCCGCGACGAGCAATCCCACCAGCACCAGCCAACCCACCGCAGCAGGCGCCTGTCCGGCAGGTATCGGGAGATCCCGCACGTACTTACGCATCCGAGCCATCAGTACCTACCCGTGGAACCGGGCGCCTCGTCCTCGTTGACCTCGGGGTTCGGGTCACGGGGACAGCGGACATCGCTTCCTATGTGCTCCATGATCACCAGCACCTTCACGCAGTAGGACCTCCTGTACGAGACCTTCCACTCCCCGTCCACCTGGACGAGGGTGTCCAGGACCAGATCGGTGGGGCGGAAGTCGGGATGGTCGAGCCGGTAGCGGACCGCTATCACCCCCCGGTCGGCGTCCGGGCCGCCCCGCCACACGATCTCCTCGAATATCACGCTGGACCGGCCGCGCCGCTCCGGGTGGTGCAGAGCGGCATCGTGGGTCCGGCCGAAGTCGTCCAGCGCGGCGAACACCTCATCAAGCAAACGGCCGTTCCTGATAGCCGAGCGGCGCTGCTCGTCCGTGCCGGTGTATGCCAGGTACGTGGCCCGTTGGACCTCGGCCAGCGTGCAGGGATCCTCGACCGGACGGCCGTCCGCTACCCACAGTTCTCCGATCGGAGGGCACTGCCCCGGCTCCATCGCCCGGAACTCCCCGGCCGGATCCGAGGCTGCGACTGCGTCCGTCGGAGTGGTAGCGCCCTGGGCGGGCGCCGGCCCGACCTCCTCCTCCGTGTCGGGCGGGTAGCGGACGGTGGTGCCCGTCAGCCAGGCTGACGGATCGGTGTCGTGGCTGTGGTCATGGGCCGTGGCGACGGTTGGATCACCGCCTTCCACATCTACATCCGTAGCGACCGATTCCGGAGGCGTCACCCATTCGGGCTTGGCCAGGCCGGTCTCCTGCCCCCCTCCGGGAGGAGGCGCGGCCGTCGACGAGGGGGCTGGTCGCTGCGATGTCCGGACCGGTCCGGTGATCATGAGCACCGCTGCCAACACCCCAGCCACGAATACGATGAATAGCATCTTCTCCACTAGGTGATTCATGCCTTGATGCGCTCCGATGCGGGATAGATATCGCTACCGGAGGCAGCGTATCGGAGCCGGGATTGCGAAAGAGCTACCAAACAGGGGTAGAAATTCTCTGACTCTCTGAAATTTTTCTCACTCTGGGCTGAGACAACTGTTCAGGTTGTGATCGATCATGCCATCGCATAGCACAGCTAGACATCCTGTACATCGATAATTCGAACGCGACCGCCACTCAACCACACCTTTCCTGCCTCATTACGGACTTCACCTCGGCGGGCTCGGTTCGGACCTACCGCCGGGCGCTCCCGGGAGGCCCACTCGGGCGGATAGCCGTGTCTTCGAAGGAAGGCGCGGTCAGGGTGAGGGCAGGCGCATGATGGGACGCCGGTAGGCCACCAGGTCCGCCCCGGCGAACACCACCGCCAGCACGGCGGCCAGCACCAGACCCCGTTGCCAGGCCCAGACCGCCGCCGCGATACCCACGATCATCCCGATGATCCGGGAATGGAGATCTCCGCTCGGGCCCAGCATCCTGATCAGTACGGCGCGCAGCATCTTCGACCCGTCCAGCCCGCCGATGGGTAGCCAGTTGACGAGCCCCCAGACCACGGACACCCAGATGAAGGCCCCCACGAAGAACACAAGATACTCCCCGTAACGGTCTGCTGCCGCCAGGTGGACGCGCCACGGGCTCTCGATCGCCAGCTCACCGAACCGGCCCAACCCACCCAGTCGGGCATACAAGTACAGGCCCAGACCGGCGAAGAGGCCCACGGCGGAGCCCGATGCGGCGATGGCGAACAGCCTCCAGCCCCCGAGGGGGATCTCCCGCTCTCTCCAGTAGGTCGCCCCGCCCAGCGCGTAGATGGTGATGCCCTCGACATGGCCGCCGAGGCGCCGCACGGTCGCCGCGTGGCCCAGTTCGTGCAGGACTACGGAAACCAGGATGGCCAGCGCCCACAGGGTCGTGGCGACCAGGCCGAGTCCGGTGTCGAACAGGAGCACCAGGACGAGCAGGAAGGTGAAGTGGATGTGGACGGGGAACCCGAACAGCCGGAAGCGCACGTCGGCCAGCGTAGTTGGAATTGGTGCCCATCCGGCTGCGGCCGGTGTGAATCGGTCTGCTTCAGGGAGCCGGGCCGGCGCCCCCTTCCAGAGCCTCGAGGGCGAAGCCTGCCAGCCGCTCCACAGAACCGGCCAGGGACGGGAGGTCCACCCCCGAGATGTTGTCCATCACGCCATGCCGGTAGCGGGCGTAGACCCCTTCCAGGATGGCGGCCAGGCGCCATGCCTGCATCGCCCGGTAGTAGGAGAGCTCCGATACGTCCGCCCCGGTGAGGGCCGCGTAGCGGGCCACCATCTCCTCCATTGGCTGGAATCCACCGTCCTGTACCACCGATGACCGCCAGAGCTCCGGACCGCCGGGATCGATCCAGTCGTTGGCCAGGTACCCGAGGTCGGTCATAGGGTCGCCCAGGGTGCAGAGCTCCCAGTCGACCACGGCCCCGATCTTCCCGTTCTTGACGATCAGGTTGCCGAATCGAAAGTCACCGTGCACGACACCGGTTCGCCGCTGGGTCGGGATCCGGTTCTCCAGCAGGGTACGGACCCGGTCCATGACCGGGAGGTCCCGCTGCTTGGAGGCCTCCCACTGGCGCGACCACCGGCGGAGCTGGCGGTGCACGTACGCCTCCCGGCGACCGAGTTCGCCCAACCCGATGTCATCAGGGTCCAAGGAGTGGAGGACGGCCAGCACCGCCACTGCGTCCTCGCCGAGAGACCTCCGGTCGTCCGGCGTCATGGACGACCCCGCCGTCCGGTCGTGGGGCACCAGGCCGGCGACGAAGCCCATCACGTAGAACGGCGCGCCGTTGACCGCCGGATCACTGCATAGGCCGAGGGCCGGAGGCACCGGTACGCCCGTCCCGCCCAGGGCTGAGATGATCCGGAACTCGCGGGCCACATCGTGAGCTGTCGCCAGGACATGCCCCAGCGGGGGTCTTCGGAGCGCATACTCGGTGCCGCCCGCTCCCCTCACCCGGTAGGTGAGGTTGGAGTTGCCGCCCGGTATGGGCTCGAACCGGAACGGCGGTATGGCGCTCTCGATGTTCCTCACCATCCACCCGGTGACCCGCTCCCGGTCGATCCCGGGAACGGCGTCCCCCGGCGCCTGGCCGTGAGGCGGCTGCTCATGCCCGGCCCGGCTCACAGCGGTCCCCTATCGGCCCAGCGGAGGGTGATCTGGAGGAGCGGCCCGATGGTCAGGGTGTAGATCAGGGTTCCGATGCCGACCGCCCCACCCAGCAACCATCCGGCGATGAGCACGGTTCCCTCGATGAGGGTGCGGGCCAACCGGATGGACATGCCCCGGGCAGCCAGGCCGGTCATGATCCCGTCCCTGGGGCCGGGACCGAGGCGCGACCCTATGTAGAAACCCGATCCGAACGCCACCAAGCCGATGCCGCCGACCAGGTACAGCACGCGCAACCAGAGCAGCTCCGTCTCGGGCACCACGAACAGCGTGACGTCGATCATGACCCCCACCAGGGTGGCGTTCAGAAGGGTGCCGGGGCCGGGACGCTGCCGCAGGGGAATCCACGCCAGCAACACGACGACGCTGACCGCGATGGTCACCAGCCCCACCGAGAGAGGAGTTCGCAACGCGATGCCCTGATGGAAGGCGTCCCACGGGGACAAGCCGAGGTTGGCTCGGATGTTGAGCCCTATGCCGGCCCCGAACATGGCCAGCCCCAGGACCAGGCCGGGGATCCGGACCAGGACCGCGCGGGTACGAACGGTGACCAATCACGCCACCTAGTGGTCTGTCTGTGGAATGGCGGTGTGGTATGGCGTCGGCAGCGGTGTTCCTCGCAAGGCCCGCTGACGAAGGCGTACCCGCAGCGGTACGTTGAGGAAGCGGAACGCAGCGACGGGACACCGATGGCAGCCAGAACACGCCAAGCTGTTTCGCAGACAGACCACTAGGGACACTGACGGGGATTGGTCGGCTCGCGAGGCGTTGGCCTGGGGGGTCATCGTCGACTATCGGACCAGCTGGACATTTCGCGGGTACGCCTCCTGCAGGCGGGACGAGCGGGACGGACCGCCTGCCATCACGGGTCGTATCGGATCGGGCTGAGCCATGGCACATCCTGGTGGAGTCGCCGAGCGTGCCGACAGCGTAGACGCGCCGACCCCGCGCATCGGTCTCTCGCTACCCGAGACAACGCTCCGGTTCGGCGCGTGCGCTGGTACGCTTGTGGATGAGGGAGCCACGTCTCGTGGCTGGGCGCGCCCGATTGCGGATCGCGCCTGCCAATGGCCATAATGAACTGCGCGGGAGCCGAAGGAGTCAGACGCGATGGCCGACTACAAGATGATGGTGTGGATCGACCAGGACTTATGCACCGGGGACGGCATCTGCGAGGAAATAGCTCCCGACGTATTCGAGGGTCGTGACGACGGCCTCTGGGTGGTGAAGGAAGAGGCCAGGCACTTCGGCTCGACCCTGGTCTTCGATGACGAGGCCGGGGACGGTCATGGGCCCGAGGGCGCCCGCGGGGTGGCGCGGGTCCCTGACAGCCTGATCGAAGACGTGATCGAGTCCGCCGAGGAGTGCCCGGGCGAGTGCATCATGATCGAGCCCTACAACCCCGAGTTGGTGGCCGAAGGCCGGTAGAACGGCGCCTGCCGGTTCGCAAGACCATCCCCGGATGATCACGACCGGCTCTCGCCGCCGGGGACTGGCCATCCTGGCCGCGACGCTCCTCCTCTCGACCGCAGCCCTGTTACCGGCCGCCGCCCAGTACTACCCCCCTGGCCCTCCCGGCAATGGCGTCGTGATCAGCGACGACGGACTGGTGCTCCCGGTGCGGGAGATCAGGGATGACGGATACGTGGTCACCACCACCTGCTGGAACGAAGGGACGGTGACCGGAGGCACGTACATCTCGCACGTGGAGGTGGTGATCGACCCCGGCCACGGAGGTTCGGAAACCGGGGCGGTGGGCAGCAACGGCCTGACCGAGAAGGCCCTGAACCTGGACGTCTCGGAGCTGCTGATCGAGGAGCTGCGCGACCGGGGTTTCAACGCGATGATGACCCGGACCACCGACGTCCGCATCCCGATCGTGGTGCGGGCCGAGATCGCCCGAGCCCTGAAGCCCGACGTGTTCATATCGCTCCATCACAACGGCGGAGCGACCGCCCGCTCCGAACTTCCCGGCACCGAGACCTATCACCAGATCGAGGGCGCCAACTCGAAGCGGCTGGCCGGCATCCTGTTCGAAGAACTGCAAGGGGCGTTCTCGCAGTACGACGTCGCGTGGCGCAAGACCGTATTCCAGGGGGCCTCCTCCGTGCTCCGCGTCGAGGTTCAGGACGACCTGTACGGGATCCTCCAGTACACGCCGGGCATCGCGACGGTCATCACCGAAGCCGCCTACCTCTCGACACCGGCCGAAGCCCGGCTCCTCGCCGACCCGGAAGTGCAGAAGGTCGAAGCGGTGGCCATCGCGGATGGGATAGAGCGCTACCTCACCACCACCGACCCGGGCTCCGGATTCAACCCCATGTTCAGCACCTCCCGGAAGCTCTCCGCCGGAGGACCCGGTGGCTGCAGAGATCCCGAGCTGGGCGACCTCGGCGTCGACGAACCGGGCTTCGACGACGTCCCGGAAGGCGCTCACCGGGCGGGTATTGAGACCCTCCGGAACGAGGGCATACTCGCCGGCACCGAGTGCGGACCCGATCTATTCTGCCCGACCCAGCGCATCAAGCGCTGGATGATGGCGGTTTGGCTGGTGAGGGCCCTCGACGGCGCCGACCCCGCTCCCGTCACGGAATCCCGGTTCGCCGACGCGAGCGCGGACCGCTGGTGGATGCCCTACGTCGAACGCCTGGCCGAACTGGGCGTCACCTCGGGGTGTGCCACAAGTCCGGCCCGCTTCTGCCCCTACGGCCTTGTCACCCGGGGCGAGATGGCGTCCTTCCTCGCCCGGGCCTTCGTTCTTCCCAGCAGTCTCACGAGCGGCTTCACCGATACCGCCGGCAGCGTCCACGCGGACGCCATCGACGCCGTTGTGGCGGCCGGCTTGACCCGGGGGTGCTGGGTCCTCCCGCCCCGCTACTGTCCCGGCGCCAATACCACCAAGGGCCAGATGGCCACCCGGCTAGCACGGGCCCTGGACCTGGTCCCCCGCGACCCTATCTACGGGGACCGTTAGTACACGAGCCGGCCGTGATATACGAAGCCCTGCGGCAGACCACTAGAAGTCGAACAGTGACAGGGCGGTGCCGCCCCGGATGGCGGCCCGGTCCTCGGGCGAGATGCCGGGCAGGTAGTGGTCCACCAACGACAGCACCTCGGCGTAGCCGGGGTTGTCCTTGATCCAGGGCCAGTCGGATGCGTTAAGCATCCGGCCGGCGCCGAAGGCCGCATAGACGCGGTCCACCACCTCCTGGAGGTCAGGGTGCGGATAGGGGGTCTGGGTGAAGGCGTACTGGCCCGACAGGTGCACGTAGAGATCCTCCGGATGCTTGGCGGCCATCTGCTCGATCAGACCCAGCGAGTCCGGGGGCAGCGGGATGTCGAAGCGGGGACGCCGGTCCTCGTCGATGGCTATCTCCATCCAGATGTCGGGGCAGAAGCCCAGGTGGTTGAGGACCACCTTGAGGCCGGGGAGCAACTGCATCACCCCGTCGAGCAGGCCCACCTGGTCGGGGTCACCGTAGAACCACACCTTCATGTCCAGGTCGCGCATCGCTTCCAGGGCCGGGAACACCGCCAGTGACTCGGGCGCCTGTCCCGCCTCGCCGCCGAATCCGTAGAAGCGAAGCCCCTGGATGCCGGCCTGCTCCGCTCGCCGGGTTACCTGGCCGGCGCCGTCCTCCGCGTCGGGGTCGTAGACACCCACCCCGGCGAAGCGGCCGGGGAACTCCACCAGGATCTCCGCCAGGTAGTGATCGTGGACCGACAGCGGAACGATCACCGCGTGGTCCACACCGGCGCTGTCCATGGCCACGAGGAACTCCTCCGCCGATTCCTCCCGCTCGACCGGCGTCATCTCCTCGAAGACGTCCCGCGGGTACTGCTCGCTAGCCGGCTTGAAAAGATGCAGATGGGCGTCTACTACCGCCATAGTGTCGAACCTCCGTATGCCGCTGTCCTCCGACCGGCCCATACGTTACAACCCGCCCTGAGCCGACTGGGGGTCTCCCCACATGGCGACCCGTGTGCGTATCCCACGCCCGCACACGATCGCCTTCAAATGCCGGACACAAGACAAGGGAGCGAATGGCAAGCACACCGGACCCGGGCACGCGGCGGTATCCTGACTTCTTGCCAGGCGCCGCCGTTCCCGACGGTTGCCCGCTTCCAGGACCGTGCGGCGCTCGGGTGGATCCATCAGGGCATCCGCCGGCATCACGGTGGCGTAGCCGCGGCTGCTTCGGAGAGGAGAGGACCGTGAGCGATGCCGGGACGAACATGGCCGACTACGAGGAGGCCCGCCGGACGTTCCGGCTCGGGGTGCCGGCCGAGTTCAACTATGCGAGGGACGTGGTCGACGAGCGGGCACGGGTGCGTCCCTTAGACCTCGCCCTGCTGGCGCTGGATCCTCAGGGGGGAAACCCCCGGCGGTTTAGTTTCCGTGACCTATCCGAGCGATCGAACCGGGCCGCGAACTTCCTTTCCGCCCGAGGGGTGACGAAGGGGGACAGAATCTTCTTGATGATGCCCCGCATCCCGCAGTGGTACGACGTGATGCTCGGCGCCTTCAAGCTCGGGGCCGTCCCGATGCCCGGAACCGTGCAGCTCACGCCCAAGGACATTCGATACCGGATCGAGAGTGCCGAGGCCACGGTGGCGGTGACCGATCCTGCGGGCGCGGCCAAGGTCGACGAAGTGCAGTCCACGTTCCCTATGGTTAGGCAACGGATCGTTGCCGACGGGGCATACGGAGACTGGGTCTCGCTCGAGGACGGGATGGAGCGAGCTAGCACGGGGGTTCCGGAGTCGGCCCCGACCGCGGCTGCCGATCCGCTGTTGATCTACTTCACGTCGGGCACGACGGGCCAACCGAAGATGGTACTGCACACGCACGCCTCCTATGGGATCGGCCATGAGATCACCGCGCGGTTCTGGATGGACCTCAGGCCCGGTGATCTGCATTGGACGATCTCAGATCTTGGCTGGGCGAAGGCGGCCTACGGGAAGCTCTTCGGTCAGTGGAGGCGCGGGGCGGCTGTTCTCGTATGGGACGGCAGGGGAAAGCCGGAGTTCGACCAGATCTTGCACATCGCTGAGAGTTACGGAGTGACGACGTTCTGCGCTCCCCCCACCATCTATCGACAGTTCGTCCAGATGGACCTATCGCGGTTCGACCTGTCGCGAATGAGGCACGCGATGGCGGCGGGCGAGCCTCTGGAATCCGAGACCTTCGAAGTGTGGAAGCAGGCAACCGGTCTCGAGATCCATGACGGCTACGGACAGACCGAGACATGCATCACGGTCGCTAACTATCCCAGCCTGCCCAAGAAACCCGGGTCGATGGGCAAACCGAGTCCCGGCTACGAGGTTGCAGTCGTCGACGATGGCGGGGCGCCGGTGGACCCGGGAATCGAGGGGCAGATTGCGATCAGGGTGAACCCCCAGCGACCCGTCGGCCTCTTCTCCGAGTATTGGAAGGACCCGGAGCGCACCGCTGAGGTGTTTCAGGGCGACTGGTACTACAGCGGCGACCGGGCCCACGTCGATGAGGACGGATACTTCTGGTTCGGTTCAAGAACCGACGATGTCATCATCTCCGCCGGATACCGGATCGGACCTTTCGAAGTCGAGTCGGTGGTAATGGAACACCCCTCGGTCGCTGAGACCGCTGTGATCGGAGTGCCGGACCCTGAACGAGGCGAGGTCGTCAAGGCGTTCGTCGTCCTTGCTCCCGGCCGGACCGCATCGCCGGACCTGGCGAGCGAGATCCAGCAACACTGCAAGAAATCGACGGCTCCCTACAAATATCCCCGTCAAGTCGAGTTCGTGGAGGAGTTGCCGAAGACGATCTCCGGCAAGATCCGCAGGGTCGAACTCAGGCAACGAGAGGCTTCGACCGAGTGACCACGCCGGTGGGCGTGTCACAACTCCTACATACAATCTCCTTCGTTCGATGAACAGAGGTCAACGCAAGGAGGGACGGATGGCAAGCGCACCGGATGCCGAACCGCGGGAGATCGAGTTCCGCAGACGGTGGTACGAAGCCCACGCCCGCCGGGCCCAAGCGGATATCGATGGAGGCCGCTTCAAGGATTGGCTGCCGGACATCCGAACCGCCGGGTCCGAGGCCCTTGAGATCCGCGATCGACTGGCCTCTTCCGGTGACTTGGAGCGGTTCAGAGCGGAGCAGCACGCCTGGGCCTTCAAGAAGGATGTTGGCTTCAAGGGCCATGACGGTGCCATGCTGATCAACTCACTTGTGAAACGCACCGACGATCCCGCGTCGCTAACCCACTTGCTCGCCACCGGATTGACTCCGCCCAGAGATCGCGTGTCTGCCGGCAAGAAGATTGAGGCACTCGTCGAGCACATAGACCGCATCAAGGTCGGTGCGCATCCTGCCCCTCTGCGCGTGGCCTTCATGCTTCCGTACTTTTGGGCACTGGAGCAACCTGACAGGTGGCCAGTCTTCTGGCGGTCGTCCCGGGAATACTTGGAGGTATCCACAGGAACCAAGTTCTCGGGTTCTCCTGCAGATCGGTATCTCCGCTTCCTGGAACTCGCAAACGAACTCGATGGTGACTATCGGAGGCTCGCGAGGGTCACCAGCTGGTGGGGAGAGAAGCGACCCGTGTTTCTCGATCCCGTGCTTGTAGATCGCTGCGCCTACGGCATGGACCCGGAGACCATCCCGCCCGAGGCCCTCCGCGACAATGCCCAGGCGCTGGTCAGCATCGCCGGTCACCTGGGTCAATCGCTCGCTGATGACGTGTCCGAAGCGCTGGGCTACAGGTGCGAGGTGACCAAACCGTCTCTGGACTGGAGGGAGGGTCGCCCGAGGGCGGACCTCTGGGCCGGATGGAACCGGGAAACGGCAGGCCCTCGGTTGTGGCTTTGGGTGAACCACCGGGTGGCAGCCATCGGCATCGTTCCTACCAATGTCCGAAAGGGGTGGGCTGACGAAGCACGCGATGTCGTCGCAAGCAGCCCGGTGGATGGGTTCACCTTGATGGCCACGCGTGGCGCGTCCCAGGGGAAGGATATGGGCTTCATGGGGAGGCAGGGAAGCTTCATCTACGGCCGCTACTACGAGCCGGACCAACTGGCCGATCTCGACCTAAAGGCCGAAGTGGTGGCCGTGGCGACCGCAGCCCGGCCGCTTCTTGACTCCCTGATGAGCCGTGCCGATGGTAAGGAATCTCCTGGTGTTGATCCTCCTGGAATCGATGACCCACCCGCGGCGACCGACCTGGCTGAGGCAGTTGCGGAGTTCCGCCAAGACACGGCTTACCCGACTCCTCATGATGAAAGGCAGAAGGCCCGCCAGCCCAGGTTGATGGAAATACTGCGGCCCGGCAATCTGGCTACCACCGACCGTGCCGAGCTACGCAGGGTTTGGACGGGTGCTTACGGCGGCACGGGGACGCAGTCGCATCTCGGCCGAGCTGTGAGAGATGCCGACGAGGTGGAGTACGAGCGGATCCTGGGGACACTGGAGTTCCTGTGCTGGGGTGAGGGAGACGACGCCGACCGCATCGACAAGGTGCTCACCGATCCTGAGTACAAGGTGACCGGCCTGGGTGAAACGGTCATCTTCAAGCTGCTGGCCATCTGCTACCCGGATCGATACCTCTGTGTCTATCCCTACTCGGGAGAACACGGCAAGCTCCGGATGCTGCGCGCCCTCGACCTTCCGGAACCACCGACTAGGGCCACCCGAGGCCAGAAGCACGTCGAGTCGAACGACCGGTTATGGGAGCGGCTGGTGCCTCATTTCCCGGGAGATCCGTGGGGCATGATGTGTTTCCTCTACTGGTATATCGACTACGCAGACCACCCAAGAAAGCCTATGGGCGACGAGGATCCCCTCGGCAAGGCAGCTAGCGATCTGCTGGTAGAACGTAGCTTCCTCGTTGAAATCGATGAGTTGCTCCGCGACAAGGGGCAGGTGATCCTCTACGGACCGCCCGGTACCGGCAAAACGTATCTTGCGCAGAGACTGGCCGCTGCTCTGGCGCCCGATCCCGCCGACCGGGCACTGGTGCAGTTCCATCCGTCTAGCTCCTACGAGGACTTCTTCGAGGGCTATAGGCCGGACGTCGGACCGGATGGGCAAATCGTCTACGAGTTGACCCCTGGGCCACTGGCGCTCATGGCCGAGCGAGCGGCGCGGCATCCTCAGCGCCGTCAGGTGATGGTCATCGATGAGATAAACCGGGCCAACCTGCCCAAGGTGCTGGGTGAGTTGCTGTTCCTGTTCGAGTACCGGGACAAGTCGATCTCCACCCTGTACCGGCCCGAAGGGGAGTTCGAGCTACCGGAATCCCTGTGGTTCATCGGCACCATGAACACCGCCGACCGGTCGATCGCTCTGGTCGATGCCGCGCTACGCCGCCGCTTCCACTTCGTGCCGTTCTTCCCCGACCGCGATGCCATAGAAGGATTGCTCGACCGCTGGTTGGAACATGAGGACCAGCCGCCGTGGGTGGGAGAGTTGGTGGCCATGGTCAACGACGAGTTGACCGAATCCTTGGGCGCGGACCTCCAACTGGGCGCCAGCCATTTCATGAAGAAGGGCTACGGGGACGAGCCGAACGACAACGATCGGACCCTGAGGAGGGTCTGGCGATTCAATATCGAGCCCTTCATCGAGGACCAGTTCTTCGGCAACGAGACCCAGATCGACGAGTTCCGCCTCGGGCCGGTGCTCCGGCGTTACAGGTCCCAGTCGGGCCGTGACGACCCCGCGGAACTCGAGGTTGGGGCATCAACGGATAGCGCGGAGCCCATAGGACGATGATCGACCTTCCAGGGTTATTCGAGTACGACAATGTTGCTGTCGCCCTCTCGGAACGTCGGGCGCGACGGTTGGACGCTGAGGCCGGTGGTTACCTATCCATAAGTCCCCATCCCGACCCAGGGATGTGGTCCGTAACAGCCCGCGAGTACGTGGGCACGCTGGTGGTGGACGATATGCAGATCCTGATCCGCCCCAAGATCCGGCTTGAGAACCTGTTCCTGATGCTCGAGGTCGGTCTACCCAAGAAGGCATGGCGCAGGGAGGACTTCGACTATGCGACCAACCCCGACTTGCTCCAATCACTGGTGTCCTTCTATGCCCGGACCCTGGAGACGACACTCGCCCGAGGCCTCTACCGGTCATACCGGAACCGGAACGAGGATCTGAAGGCGATCAGGGGGCGCATCGACTTCGGCAGGCAACTGTCACGCGCCCGGTTGCCCATGCCTGTCGCCTGCCGGTACGGGGAGTTCACCTCCGATGTCATCGAGAACCGAGGCTTGAGAGCAGCGATCCGCCGCTCGCTGCGGGTAGCGGGGGTGCAGGCATCGGATCGGCGGCGGCTGATGCGCGAGCTCGTGGCAATGGAAGAGGTGTCGGACGCGCCTGTCTCAGGAGACGAGCTTCAACGCGTCCATTACACCCGTTTGAACGATCACTACCGGCCTGCGCTCGGTCTGGCCCGGTTGCTGCTCGACAACCTGACTCTGGTCGACCGGCGAGGCGGCACCACGGCTGCCTCCTTCATGGTGAACATGAACGACCTGTTCGAGAGGTTCGTCACCGAGCGCCTCCACCGCGCCCTGCAGGGCCGTCTGGTGGTAGAAGGCCAGACGCATGACACCCTGGACATCGAGAAGAAGGTGCGGATCAGGCCCGACTTGAGGTTCCGACACTCCCGCAGCGGTTCCGTCACCTACGTGGGCGACATCAAATACAAGCTGACGGACGACGCAGTCGCTCGGAGCGCCGACTACTACCAACTCCTTGCTTACACCACGGCCCTCGACCTCCCCGAGGGTGTTCTGATCTATTGCCAAGCCGATGGCGGTAGACCGGCCAGGGAAGTCACAGTACGCCACGCGGGTAAGCGGCTACACGTCCGCTCCCTCAACCTGAGGGGATCACCCTCCGAGGTTGCGAGCGAGATCGAAGACCTGGCCACCTGGATCGCCGGAAGATCGGAAGAGGTCCGGCCGCAAGGTCCCCTCCGGGTGGCGAACCCCACAGAACCCGTGGTTCGGCAACTGGCCGGCGTCTAGGCGTCGGTGCCGGCCTCGGCGGCCAGGCGTTCCTCTCGGGCTTCTTGGATCTGGTCGGTGTGGTCGGCGATCCAGGCTAGGTGGTGGCCGGTCAGGTAGCGGCGGAGGAAGGTCACCATGTGCTCGAAGAGTTGGGGCTGGTACTCCAGCAACGGCGGGCCGGTGGCGTCGCTGGCGCCGCTCACCTGGAGCTTGGGGCCTCTCATCCTCGGGTAGATGAAGCCGACCTGGTGCTCGACTTCCTCGTTGAGGGCGCCCTTGACGATCAGGCGCATGGCGGAGCTGGTGGTGCGCCAGTCGATCTCTCGGGGCGCATCCGGCAATGGGCCGATCATGACCTGGACGGGCGCGCCCTGATCCTGGTTGACGAACAGCATGGCCTCGGTGACCCGACCGTAGGCGACCAGCGCCACGGGGCCGAACGAGGCGGCCGTCTCCCCCAGCAGGGCCGGGAGATCCTGCCCGACCAGGCCGGGATCGGCATCGCCGTCCGACAGGCCGTGGCCTCTCAGCTCCAGGCTGATTACCCGGAACCCGTGGGAAGCCACTCTTGCGGTGATCGGACCCCAGGCATCGAGGTCGTCGCCGTGGTCGTGCAGGAACACGACCGCCGGCCCGTCCACCGGCCACTCGTGGCCCCGGAGTATTAGCCCGTCAGGAAGCCGGATCGCGACGGGGACCGGCGCCGGCATCAACCGGCGAACGGTTGCGGGTTGAAGCACCGGAAGACCCGGCCGTCGGGGTCAGCGGCCAACTCCGGCTGTTCGGTCCAGCAACGATCCAGAGCATGGGGACAGCGCGGGGCAAAGGCGCATCCCGGCGGCATCATCTGGAGGGACGGCACCAGGCCCGGGATCGGATCCAGGCGCCGGCGCGTGGTACTCACCTTGGGCAATGCCCGGAGTAGGCCCTGGGTGTAGGGGTGGCGCGGGTCTTCGAACAGCTCGTCCACCGGGGCCTGCTCCGCGATCTCGCCGGCGTACATGACCGCCACCCGGTCGGCCACCGCGGCCACCACCGCCAGGTCGTGGGTGATGAGGAGCATGGACATGTTGCGTTCCCGCTGTTCAGTGACGAGTTGGTCGAGTATCTGGGCCTGGACGGTCACATCGAGTGCCGTGGTCGGCTCGTCGGCGATCAGGATGTCGGGATCGAGCACCAGGGCCATGGCGATCATCACCCGCTGCCGCATGCCTCCCGAGAGTTGGTGCGGGTACGAATCGAGCTGGGCGATCGGATCGGGCAGGCCCACCTTGGTGAGGGCGTCGCCGGCCAGCCGGCGGGCCTCCTCCTTGCTCACGTCCCGATGAGCTCTGATCACCTCGACGATCACGTCTCCCACCGTGAACACCGGGTCCAGGGAAGTGAGCGGATCCTGGAAGATCATCGAGATGGAATCGGCCCGGATGCTGCGCATCCGCTTGCCGCTCACGCTCAGCAGATCCTCGCCGCGAAACCTGATCGTCCCTCCCCGGACCCGCACCGGCGGGGTGGGCAGCAGGCGCATGATGGACAGGGCGGTGATGCTCTTGCCGCAGCCGCTCTCACCCACCAGGCAGAGCACCTCGTTGGGGTAGATGTCGAGCGACAGGCCCCGCACCACGTCGAACGACTCTCTCCTGGTGCTGACCATGGTGCGAAGCCCGTCGATCGAGAGCAACGGGGCAGTCACCGGCCGGTCGCCACCGGATGGCCGGCCGCTGTGATCGGTCATGGTTGCCATCTCAGCTTCTCCGCAGGCGGGGGTTGACGACCGTGTATCCGACATCGGCCAGCCAATTGGACAGCAGGACGATGGTGATCAGCACCAGCGAGAAGAACTGCGCCACCGGATAATCCCGTCTGAGCACGGCGTTGACCAGCACCTGCCCCAGGCCGGGCCAACCGAATATGGTCTCCACGACCAGCGCATAGCCCACGATCTGCCCGATCCGCAGACCTGCCAGCGACACGATCGGGACCAGCGCGTTGCGGAAGACGTGGCGACCGATGACCTTCGACTCCGAAAGGCCGCCCGACCGGAGGGTCCTGACGAAGTCCTGGTTGAGGTTCTCCAGCATGGCCGAACGGGTCATCCGAACGGTCAGCGCCATGCCTTCCATCGCCAGCACCACCGCGGGCAGCACCAGTTGCTTAGGGCCGCAGCAGCCGGCGGAGGGGAGCCATCCCAGCACGGACGCGAACAGCCACACGGCCAGCAGCGCCAGCCAGAAGTTGGGAACGGCCATCCCGGCGACCGAAAAGGTCATTATCCCGCCGTCCCACCACGAGTTCCTGCGCAGCGAGGCCAGCATGCCCAGGGGGATGCCCACCCCGAACACGAGCACGAAGGCGGCCACTCCCAGGATGAGGCTGTTCTTGCCGTGCTCGGTGATCAGCTTCCCGATCTCGGCGTTGTTGGTGAGGGAGTTGCCCAGATCGCCGGTGAACAGCCGGCCCATGTAGTCGAAGTACTGCTCGTGGAACGGGTCATTGAGGCCGAGCTGCTCCCGGACCGCCTCCCGTTCCTCCGCCGAGGCCGACGCCGGGACCCGGGCCGCCACCGCGTCGCCGCCGGACAGCCGGATGGCGTAGAACACGGCGATCGAGGACAGCACCAGGACGATCACCATGTACACGGTGCGGGCCAGTACCCGTTTCATTCCTCGTCGACCCCCTTGGCCTCGTGCCGGAGCCTGGGGTCGAACACGTCCCGCAAACCGTCGCCGATCAGCGACACGGCCAGCACCAGCAGCAAGATGGTGATCCCGGGAATGGTGGCGCCCCAATGACCGACCTGTCCGAGCTCGGGCACGTTGTGCTGTAGGTAGTTGCGGCCGTCGGAAACCATGCCCCCGAGACTGGGGGTGGGAGGCTGGGCCCCCAGCCCGATGAAGGAAAGGGCCGCCTCGGCGATGATCGCTACCGCTACGTAGTAGGAGGCCAGCACCAGAGCCGGGGCCAGGATGTTGGGGAATAGGTGACGCCACATGATGCGGGAGGTCGAAAGCCCGCCCGCCCGGGCCGCCTCCACGAACTCTCGCTCGCTGAGAGCCAGCACTTCGCCGCGGACCACCCGGGCAATGGCGGCGGTGTTGACCAGGCCAACCGCCAGGATCACCGGAAAGAGGCCTTCCCCCAGACCACCGGCGAAGAGCACCGCCACCAGGATCAGGGGGAAACCCCACACGAAGTCCACCGTTCCCCTGATCATTCGATCTTTCCAGCCGCCGAGGAACCCGCCGAACATACCAAGCACCAGGCCCAGCGCCAGGGAGAGCACAGTCACTCCCGCCGCCACCAGCAGGCTGACCCGGATGCCGATGAACACCCGCACCGCCAGGTCACGGCCCAGGTGATCAGTCCCGAGTAGATGGCCCTCGCTGCCCGGGGGTAGCAGAGTGGCGGAAAAGCTCTGGTAGGTGGGGTCGGCGCCCGAGATGATCGGACCGAACAGCCCGGTGCCGAGAACGGCCAGCCCGAGCACCGATCCCAGCAGGAGGAGCTTGTTGCGCCGCATGCGACCGAGGGCGGCGCGCACCGGTCCTACCCGCTGACTCTCCTCGAACTCGGCGAGCTGCAGGTTCCAAGTTTCCAGATGGGTCCGGGTCCCGTCAGCCATCGTCCATTCCTCGGTGTCCCATCATACGTTTCAAGATCGGGCCGTCCGCAGGCGCGGGTTGGCGAACTGGTAGCCCAGATCCGCCGCCCAGTTGCCCAGGATCACCAGGGTCACCAGCACCAGCGAGAAGAACTGCGCCACCGGGTAGTCCCGCCTCAGGACCGCGTTGACCAGCACCTGCCCCAGGCCGGGCCAACCGAATATGGTCTCGACAACCAGGGCATAGCCCACGATCTGCCCGATCCGCAGACCGGCCAGCGATACCAGGGGGACCAGGGCGTTTCGCAGCACGTGCCGCCCGATCACCCGTATCTCGGACAGCCCGCCCGAGCGGAGGGTCCGGACGAAGTCGCGGTCCAGATTCTCCAGCATGGCCGAGCGGGTCATCCGGACGGTCAGCGCCAGTCCCTCTGCGGCCAGCACGAACGCGGGCATCACCAGCTGTTTGGGACCGCAGCAGCCGGCGGAGGGGAGCCAGTGGAGGGTGGAGGCGAACAGCCAGACAGCCAGCAGCGCCAGCCAGAAGTTGGGGATCGCCATGCCACCCACCGAGAAGGTCATGATCGACGCGTCCACCACGCCGTTGCGGCGCAGGGAGGCCAGGATCCCCAGCGGGATGCCGAGGCCGAAGACGATCAGCAGGGCGGCCGCCCCGAGAATCAGGCTGTGCCGACCGTGGATTATCAGCATGTCCGAAATGGGCGAGCTGTTGGTCAGGGAGTTGCCCAGATCCCCTCGGAGCAACCGGCCCATGTAGTCGAAGTACTGCTCGTGGATGGGAAGGTTCAGTCCCCACAGCTCCCGGAGCTGCTCGCGCGCCTCCAGCGAGGCCGAGCCGGGCTGGATGACGGCAGCCACCGCATCCCCTCCCGAGAGCCGAATGGCATAGAAGACCGCCACCGACGAGACCGCCACGATCACCAGCATGTAGGCGGAACGGGCTACCAGCCGTCTCAAGGCCGGACCCTCCTACGAGAAAGGGCCGCGCCGGAGCGCGGCCCTTTCCGGATCCGAATACCGGCAAGGCTCGTCCAGAACCTTAGGCCTCGATCCAGGTGTCGTTGTAGTACGGGTACAGGTTCCACACGAAGGGCTGCCATCCGTGCACCTTGTTGTTGTGTACGAACGTGGCGTTCTGGTTCATCAGCGGGATGTACGGAAGCTCCTCCGCCCAGGCGAGCTGGAACTGGGAAGCCGCCGCCTGCGCCTGCGACTCCGTGGCAGAGTTCTGCCAGCTGGCGATGGCATCGTCGACCCGCGGCTCCACGGCGTGCGAGAAGTTCGGCACGGGGATGAACTGCGATCCACCGAAGAGGATCAGCACGTCCAGCGGGATCGGCCAGAGCCAGAAGAAGAGCGACATCTCGACCGAATCCCGACCGGGGCCGCTCTGCTGCTCGAAGGCGAGCGCTCGGTCGACCACGTCGAGGTTGGCCTGGACGCCGACGTTGGCGAACTGGGCCTGTACCGCTTCGGCCACCGACTTCTGCACGGTCTCGTCCTCGACGAGATAGCGGAACTCGAACCTGACGCCTTCGCGCTCCCGGACACCGTCGCTGCCCATCGTCCATCCGGCCCGGTCCAGCTTCTGGTTGGCCAGGTCGAGGTCGAACTGGTTGAACTGCTCCACGGCCGACTCGTAGTTCCGGTCGGTGGTGGGGAACGGACCGTAGGTCGCGGCGCCGTTGCCGAACAGGATGGCCTGGACCATGCCCTCGCGGTCCAACGCGTGGGACAGGCCCTGGCGGGTCAGCCGGTCTCCGAAGTACTCCGGATAGTCACGGTTCATCGCCAGGTGATACCCCGACCACTCGGGATGCCGGATCACCGTCAGGTCCGAGTTGGACTCGAGGCGCCCGATGTCCTGGTGGGCCGGGTTGATCAGCGTGTCGATGTCGCCGTTCTCGAGCTGGGTGGCCCGCTGGCCGGCTTCGGTGATGACCGTCCACCGGATGGCGTCCAGGTGGGCCGGACCCTTGTTCTCGAAGAACGGGGTCTGGGAACCGGGATAGTCGTCCCAGCGCTTGACCAGCACATGGCTCCCCGGTACCCATTCCTCGTGGGTGAAGGGACCGGTGCCGTCAGCCAACTCGGTACCGTAGGTCGAGGCGGCGTTGAGCTCGCCATCGGCCGTGAGCGAGTGCTCCTTCCAGGTGTTGATGTTGACGATCCGCCAATACCCGGTCTTGTGCGGGCCGAGGGCCCCCACCCACGGGTTCTTCATCTTCATCACGACATCGTTGCCGTCCGCCTCGTAGGTGTCGACCGGCGCTGCCAGGCCGGCGATGAAGCTGTACGTCTGGATGGACCGGTAGAACTCGGCCACCATCTCGGCGTTGATCGTCCCGCCTGAGTGCGACAGCTTGCCCTCCGGAATCGTGAACCGGTACTCGAGGCCATCATCCGCGGCGGAGAATCCCGATGCGAACTGGGGAACGGTGGCGCCGCTCGGATCGTTCGACAGGATCGCCTCGTAGATGGCGAAGAAGGCCGGGTCGTACCAGTTGGTGGTCGCCGGATCGTGCTTAGAGACGTCCCGGTTGTAACCCTCCCGCAACGTGCCGCCTGCAACCGGGCCCGTCATCACCGCTTCTGTCGTGGTGGGGGCGGCGGTGGTGGGGGCGGCGGTGGTTGCGACAGGTTCGGGCTCGTCCTCACCACATGCGGCCAGGATCGATGCCGCGGCCGCTACGCCCACGCCGGCAACACCCATACGCTTCATGAACTGGCGCCGCCCGATCTTGCGGGCCATGTACTGCTCGGTAAGTTCGGCCACCTCTGGCCCCATCCAAGAATTACCCATAAGCAATATCCTCCTTCGCTCGCGCCACTGACGCTTAGCCGGATATCTTATCCTGTTGCTCGCTACGGCGTACAACCAAGTTCGCATCGGATTGAAAAAGGCGGGAAATATGGAACGGTTCCTGGTGACGGGATCAGCCGGATGCCTCGGCGCATGGGCTGTTCACGAGCTGGTCAGGGAAGGAACTCCGGTAGTCACTTTCGACATAAGCGACACTCCCCATCGCCTGCGCCTCCTGCTGGACGAGGACGAGCTTTCCACCGTCCGCTTCCGCCAGGGGGACATTCGCGACAGCGAGGCGGTCGAGGGGGTGATCACGGACAACCGGATCACCCATGTGGTCCACCTCGCCGCCCTCCAGGTCCCGTTCTGCGCGGCCGACCCGGTGAACGGCTCACGGGTCAACGTCACCGGGACCCTCAACGTCCTGGAGGCAGCCCGCCGGTCCGACGGCCGGGTCCGGGGCGTCACGTATGCAAGCTCGATCGGCGTGTTCGGCCCCGCCGAGATGTACGAAGGAGGGAGGGTCGACGATGACTCCCCCGCCGCCCCGACCACGCTCTACGGGGCCTACAAGCAGGCCAACGAGTGGACCGCCCGGATCTACAGCGCGGACTGGGGAATCGGCTCCGTAGGCCTCCGACCCTCCGTCATCTACGGACTGGGACGAGACCAGGGTCTCACGTCGGCGGCCACGGTGGCGATGCTGTCCGCAGCCGCCGGAGTGTCCGCCCACATCACCCACGGTGGCACGGTCACCTACCAGCACGCCCAGGACATGGCCCGCATCTTCATCGCCGCCGCCCGCCTCGAGGCCGACCGGGCCCTGGTCCACAACGTGGGCGGACCGGTGGCTCACATCGCGGAGGTGGCGGCGGCGATCGACGCCACCACTCCCGGAATCGAGACCACCTATGACGATGCGCCCTTCCCGCTTCCCTCGATTATCGACGGCGCCGGCCTTGAGCGGGCCATCGACACTTCCCAGCGCTCGCTGGCGGAGGGGATCGCCGGAACGGTTGACGATTTCCGGCGGCTGCTCGCCGAGGGCCGGGTCAGTCTTTAGTTGCTAGTTACTAGTTATTAGTAATTGGTTAGATGGCTCTTATGGAAAGCTAGCAGCGGTCAAGGGTCTGGAAAAGGGCACCATTTCGCGGTAACTGCAAGGGAGGGATCGGAGCATCCGACCCCGACGATCAGTTTCAGGCCGGCCTCCGGGAACGGAGACCGGGAAGCGAAAGGAGATCCGGATGGCGCGCGAGTACTGCTCCATCACCCACGGAGACGACACCATCGAGTTCGAGGTACGCCGGAGCGACCGCCGGACGAGGACGGTCGAGGTGGCCGTGACACCCACCGGCGTGCGGGTGTACGCCCCGAGAGCCGCACCGGTGGCCGAACTCGAGCAGTTCGTCCAGACCAAGGCGCCCTGGATTCTCGGCCACCTCGCTGACCTGGAACGAACCTGCCTGCCCGGCCTGCGAGAGGGCCAGATCATGCCCTACCTGGGCCGAGCCGTGCCGCTCTCCTACGACACCGGCGAACTACCCGGGCCGGTGGTGGACTTCGACGGGAACCGGTTCACCGTGACCGTGCCACCCGGGCAGGGTAACGACTCCCGGCTCCTGAGCGTCGGCCACGCCTTCGTCGCCTGGTACAACGCCCGGGCCTGGGAGCGGATCCCAGCCACGGTCGACGCGTGGTGGCCGCTCCTAGGCCACGGTCCGAAGTCGAGGGTCCTGATCCGCGACCAGAAGAGCCGCTGGGCCAGCTGCGCCCGTGATGGCACCCTCCGGTTCAACTGGCGGATCGTCATGCTGGAGCCGAGGCTCATCGACTACGTGGTGGTGCATGAACTCGCCCACTTGCACGTCAAGGGCCACCCGCCCGAGTTCTGGAACCGGGTGGCCGGCGCCCTGCCCGACGTGGACGAGCGCCGGAGGGGTCTGAAGGAGGCCGTATCCAACCTGCCGCTCTGGAGCCTGTGAGGCGAGAGACCAGCGGTCCCGCCACCGTCGATTAAGAGACCGGGACCCGGTCGGAGGGGTAGGCGGCCAGGAAGTCCTCGAGGGTGTCGGGCGACCAGGCCGGGCCGAATGGAAGCTCCAGTTCCGCGGGCGGGAATGCCTCGCAGGGCCTTCCCCGGCTGACCATCAGCGTGGTCGTCCCGGCCCGGTGGCGGAGGATGTAGCTGTAGACAGTGCTGTAGCCCAAGTGGTTGCACACGCCCGTGGCGCCCTGGTCGTGGCTCCGGAGCAGCTCGAGGATGTCGTCCAGCGACGCGGCCCGGTCGAGGCGACCCTGCGCGGAGGCGATCCGGTCGAGCGTGGTCAACCGGTCATCGTTCTCGGGGTGGACTCCGAGTTCGGTGTGATGGTTGGATCGGGCAGTGGGCCTGTCCGGCCGGAACACCGCCGTCTGCCGGCTCCGTACCTCGATGGCGGCCTGGCCGTGGCGGTCGATCAGCACCAGGTTGGCCCACAGGTAGGGCCGGGCCGCCACCGCTCGCTCCACGGCGGCCACGCCCGACGCGACATCCTTGCCCTCGCGCAGCGCGATCTCCACCAGGTCGTCGTAGTTGGCGTGGTCGTCGAGGGTGCGGACGTTGGAATCGCACACGAGCAGGCCGGAGGAGTTGGCGCCGATCGAGAAGCCCGAGAACCGGTCCAGGTCGGGATCCGTTCCCGCCCAGGTAGTGACACCCTCCACGCCGAACACGTCCGGTTCGAGGACCAGGCGGTCGTCGAAACTCTCCCTGCCGAAGTCCTTGTTCTTGAACAGCAGGTAGTCGTCAGGTCCGAGCCTGAAGAATCCGGTGGTGCACACTTGCCGGCCTCCCCGTCGCCACCACGGTTGCGGTCAGCAGATTGTAGGTGGAGGGATCCGGTTCGGTATCGTTGCTCCCGTGCCGTCCGAGTTCCAAGGCCAGGCCGACCGCGCCAGGGTCGAGCGCTTGCTGGTCCGCTACGTGGGTACCCACTCCGTCAACCCCGCCATCGACGGAGGCGCCGGCGAGGCCGACCTGGCGAGCCTGCTCTTCTCCGACCTCAGGGACTGGGGCTTCGACCCCGTGCGGGAGCCGGTCCATCCGGGAGGCCGGGACAACGTCATCGCCACCCTGCCGGGACGCGAGGGATCGCCGGTGGTCATGTTCCATGCCCACCTCGACACGGTGGGCCTCTCCGGCAAGGCCACCGCCGACGCCCTGTCGAGCGGCGGCAACGTGTACGGGAGGGGTGCCTGCGACACCAAGGGGTCGCTGGTGGCGATGGTCGAGGGGCTCCGGCTGCTTGGGTCGGCGGACGCGGCCGAGCGGGCCACCGTCATGCTGGTGGGGGGCATTGACGAGGAGGTCGGCGGGACCGGGGCGGAGGAGCTGGCGGCCGCCCATCCGGAGGTCGACATGGCGGTGCTCGGCGAGCCCACCAGCCTCGACATCGCCACCGCCCACAAGGGGGTGCTGCGCATCGAGATCGCCACCACCGGCATACCGTCACACTCATCCAAGCCCCATCTGGGACGCAACGCCATCTACGCGATGGGACGGGTCCTGGACGTCCTCCAGACCGATTACCTGACCTCTCTCGACCCGGTGGGACACCCCCTGGCCGGGCCGCCCACGCTGGCCGTCACCATCATCCGGGGCGGTTCCGGCTTCAACGTGGTGCCGGCCGAGTGCGTCATCGGCCTCGACCGGCGGGTGATCCCCGGCGAGAACCACGAGGAGTTGCTCGAGGAGTTCGACGAGTTGCTGGCCGGTCTCGATGTCCCGCTGGAGCGCCGGGATCCCATCCTGATGACCGCTCCCCTCGACACACCTGTGACCGACCCGGTGGTCCAAGCCTTGAGGCGGGCTCGGGAGGACGCCACGGGCCAGGAGGCCGATCCGATAGGCGTCACTTTCGGCACCGACGCCTCCGCTCTCGCGCCGGCCGGGATCAGCTGCGTGGTCTTCGGGCCCGGCAGCATCGACCAGGCCCACTCCGACGAGGAATGGGTGGGCATCGAGGAAACAGCAACAGCGGCCGAGATCCTGGCCCAGACCGCCCTGAACCTGGCCACCGCATGACCCGCTAGCCCGGCCGGGCCCCTGTCATCTACCGAAGCCGCTACCTGTCAGCAGTTCGTCCACTCGATCAGCCCGGGTGGGATCTCCCCACCCGGCGAACAGAGGTAACTTCGGGATCGGAGCGTCGCGAAGGTCGAGCGCCACCTGAACAGCCTCACGAACGATGGAGGCCTCGCTGCGAGACTCTCGTTCTGCCACCTCTTCCAGCCGTTGCTTCAGATCATCAGGCAAATAGACGGCCGTTCGCTTCATGTCAGAGCCGGAAGCGGCGGCGGCTCTTCCTCAGGGACTCGGTCCGCAGGTCGACCTCGACCCCCGCGGCCTGCAGGGCGATGCTTCCCAGGAGCGGCTCGGTTCCGTCCTCCCCGAACGCTATAAGGCTGGGGACTAGCTCTCCCATGAACTCCAACTCCCCGATGGTGGTACCGACGGTCACCACGCTGCCGTCGGCCAGCTGGTAGACGCGCTCCGCCCTGGGTGCCAGGCCGATACCCTCCAGGTACCGCCTCGGCACATGACAGTCGTTGGCGCCCGTGTCGACCAGGAAGAGCCCCTCCCAGGTCCGTTGTGGCTCGGCGGGGTTCCGGATCAGGACCGGCACGTGTGTCTCGCCCATACTGCTGTCTCCTTCACTACTCCTGCATATGTCCTGCGCGCCTGCACCATTTGTACGTCGAGCGGCGGAGCGTGTCAACCCCCTCCGATTCCCATCCTGGCGGCTAGATAACCCGCCACCACAGCGTGGCGAGTGCGTCCGGGGTGAGCCACTCGGTGATGGTTCCCGTGTGCAGAAGATGCCGGACCGAGCCTGGTCACCGTATTCGGCCCGGAAGATGTGGAAGTGACGGGCGTCACGGAGGCGGGGGCGCTTGGCCGCCTTGATCTCGATGGGGAGCAGGCGGCCGCCGGCCGTGGCATGAATGATGCTCATTCACGGCGTGAATGAAATACATTCACGCCACATCAGCGGTCAGGCTCTCAGGATGGGTATGGACACCCGGGTGGGATAGGAGCGGTTGTGGAGCACCGTTTGGGTGGCCGGGATCGAATCGAGCGGTCCGTCGGTCAGCGGCTGGGCGCCGGTGTTCAGGTTCCGGTCCCACTGGGGGAAGTCGGAGCTGGAGATGTTCAACCGGAGGCGCGACCCGGCGCCCACGCGGGCGCCCACCGGGCCCAACTCGATCTTGAACTCGTACACCTCGCCCGGGGTCAGCAGCTTGGGATCCGACAGCGACTCCCGGTAACGCGCCCGGAGGATCCCCTCCTGGAGGTTGACTGACTTTCCGGCCTCGTCCACCACGCAGAGCCGGGCGGTGAAGTCGGTGTCGACGGCCGTCGTGGCGGCGTACAGGGTCACCTCCACGTCGCCGACCAGCTCAACGTCCTCCGCCAGGGGTTCGGACGTGTACACCAGGATCATCCGGGACACCTCCGCCTCGTGCTGGTCGGCCGGGCCCATCGGGGTGATGCTGTCGAAGCAGCATGAGTGTCCCCCCATGGACGGAACGGGCACTCCCGGCTCGTAGATGAAGATGTCGGGCGGCTCGTCGCCGGGCGGGGTGCGGTCGAGCACGCCGTCCCCGAACTTGGAGTTGGCGCATCCGTTCGAGTGGATGAACCAGTCCTCCACCACCGCCTCCTCCGGCGGCCACGAGGAGAAGTCCCGCCAGCCCCCGTCCAGCGTGAAGGCGGTTACCCGGCTGTCCATGACCCGCGTCTCCCTGCCCTTCAGGGTTTGGTCGAACCACCGGACCAGCCAGGAGTCGATCTCCATGGTCGAAGGGCCGTCGGAGCCGAGCCGGCTGACCGGTGTCCAGGGCATGTGCGCCCAGGGTCCGACGACCAGCTTCTGGTTGTCACGCGTCCGGTCGTCGTAACCGGATGCGGAGAGCCCCACGAAGTTCCTGACGGTGCCGGTCAGGAACACGTCATACCAACCCGCTACGTGCAGGGCGGGAACCCTGATCCGGCTGTAGTCCTCGTCGATGCTCCACCGTTTCCAGTAGTCGTCGTAGGAGCAATGCTCCGCCCAGTCGTTGAAGTAGGGCACGTGCGGGGTCTGGAGGGGCGGGTAGCCGGCCACGGGAAGGGTGTGGTACCAGTTGGGGGCGGCGCCCAGGGCGGCGGCCAGGCCGATGTGGCCCTCGAGGTCGCCGGCCCGCTGCGCCGTTTCCAGGCCCAGGAGCGTGGCCCAGTAGCCGATGAAGGCCAGCGAGAAGGCCCCGCCGTTGTAGGTCCACCCGTCGTAGTACTGCGAGGCGGTGAAGGCCGGGGTGATGGAGGCGAGGGAGGGCGGCGCCATCACCGCAGCCAGGAGCTGGGTGGCGCCGACATAGGAGAACCCCATCATCCCGACCCGGCCGTCGGATCCGGGAAGGCGGGCCGCCCACTCCACCGAGTCGTAACCGTCCTCCATCTCGTGGAGGTAGGGATAGAAATCGCCTTCGGACGCGTACCGGCCCCGGCAGTCCTGGACCACCACCACGTAGCCCTGGGCGGCGAACCAGGCCGGGTGGGCGCTACCGAAGGTGGGCACGCCCGACCGCTTGTCGTAGATGGAGCGGATGAGCAGCACGGGCAGGTCGGCCTGTGTCTCGGGACGGTAGACGTCGGCTCGCAGCACGGTCCCGTCCCTCATGGTGGCTTCCGCGTCACGTTCGACGGTGACGCCGAGTCCCGGCATCTGCTCGATCAGGGGGGTGGTGGTCATTTCACTCCTCGGCGGGCCTTCCGGGCGGGGCAGCCCGGTTCGGTAGCATTCTGCGCGACATCGGCGGACGAAGCAACCGGCCCTCCCGGCAACGGGTCCGGTTGGTCCCGGTAGGACGGAGGCGCGGCATGAGCGAGTTCAGGCAGGACACCTACTACGAGGAGGGCTCCGACGCCGGCGGGATGCCGCAGAGCCACATCGCGGAGTTCCTCGGAAGCCCGGACAGCACGTGGCTGCTCAAGCTGGCCTTCCTCAAGGAGGACGGCTGGCCGATGGTGGTGCCGCTCTGGTACCAGTGGGACGGCGAGGCCTTCTACGTGGTGGGGCGCAAGCGCTCCGGCTGGGTGCATGACCTGGAGCGGAACCCGCAATGCGCCGTCTGCATCGAGGAGACCGCCCACCCGCGGATCCGCAAGGTGCTGGCCCAGTGCACCGCCGAGATCGTGGAGGGCCCGGCCAAGGGCGAGGGGTCGAAGTGGGTTCCGGTGGCCGACGAGATGGCGACCCGCTACACGGGACCCTCGGGACCGGAGCAGCTGAAGGCGTCATGGGACTGGGACCGCTACCTGGTGCGCCTGGTGCCCCGTGACGGCAAGCTGATCACCTGGCAGGGGGCCGACTGGGCGCTCCGCTACTTCGACGCCGGTCAGCGTCCCGACCTGGAGGAGAAGGCCCGGCAGCGGGAGGCCGGCGCCCGGTGAGGCGCCTGGCCGACCAGGCCGTCTCGCTGGCCCGGTCCGAGATCCGGGTCCTGTTCGACCGGGCCGCGACCCGCCCCGACACCATCCGCCTCGAGGTGGGCGAGCCCAGCTTCCCCACCCCCGAGCACATCGTGGCCGGCGCCCACGCAGCCGCCCGGGCGGGCTGGACCGGCTACGGGCCCAACGGCGGGCTGGACAGCCTCCGGGAACTGCTGTCCGCCAAGGTGGAGGAGGTGGACGGGTACGCCGCCCATCCCGACCGGATCGTGGTCACCCCCGGCGGGATGAACGCCCTCTTCTCCACCTACTTCGCCCTGCTCAACCCCGGCGACGAGGTGCTCCTGCCCACACCCGGCTTCCCCAACATGGACGGCATGGTGAGCCTTCTGGGAGGGAGGCCCGTGTTCTATCACCTGGAGGCTTCTGACGGCTTCCTGCCCGACCCGGAACGGCTCCAGGCCCTGATCACGGACCGCACGACCATGCTCTTCGTCAACACGCCGTCCAACCCCACCGGGTCGGTGTTCCCCGCCGGCCTGATGCGAGAGCTCGTGGAGCTGTGCAACCGCCACGACCTGTGGCTGCTGTCGGACGAGGTCTACGACGAGCTGGTGCTGGACGAGACGGCCCACCACACCGCCGCCGCCCGCTATGACGAGGCGGACCGGGTCATCAGCGTCTACAGCTTCTCGAAGGTCTACGCCATGACCGGCTGGCGGGTGGGCTACGCGGTGGCGCCTCCCCCGGTGGCGGACCTGCTCCGCAAGCTCCAGGAGCCCCAGCTGTCGTGCCCGAGCACCATCTCGCAGAAGGCGGCCGAGGCGGCCCTGCTCGGACCCAGAGAACCGATCAGGGCCATGCTCGACGCCTACCGGAGGCGCCGCGCGGCGGCAATCCGCACCGCCACCGAGGCCGGGCTCGAGCTGGTGGCACCCGCCGGCACCCTGTACATGCTGGTCGAGGTCGACACGCACGGTCGGTCGATGTTCCAATTCGCCCTCGATCTGCTCGAAGATCAAGGCGTGAGCGTGGCGCCGGGATCGGTGTTCGGGCCGGGCGGCGACGGCTACGTACGCATCTCGCTCGCAGCCGACCGGGACCGGATCACCGAGGGTCTCCGCCGGCTGGCCGTGGCATGCCGGGAGAGAACGCTGGTGGGCGCATGACCGGCACCAGGACCGAGGACCGCCTCCACTCGTACCTTCAAGACCGCCGGGACGAGGTGCTGGAGTTCGCCCGGGAGTTGATCCGCACCCCGTCGCCCAACCCGCCCGGTGACGAGCGGGCCGTGGCCGACCTGGTCACCTCCCGGCTGGCCGACCTGGGGGTCACCGATGTGGAGCGGGTGGGAGCGACCCCCGAGCGACCCAACCTCATCGTCCGGCTTCCCGGAACCGGCAGTGGTCCCACCCTGATGCTCTCCGGGCACCTGGACACCAAGCCGGCCGGCGACCTCACGGCGTGGGAGACCGATCCGTGGGATCCGGTGCTGGAGGACGGCAACCTGGTCGGGCTCGGCTCCGGTGACATGAAGGCCGCCGTGGCCGCCATGGTCTACGCGCTGGGAGCGATCGAGGCAGTGGGACGGCTGGCCGGAGACCTGGTGGCGGTGTTCACCGCGGACGAGGAGGCGGGGTCGCTGCTCGGCTCCAAGTGGATGGCGGACAACGGCCTGCTGGAAGCCGATGTGGCGCTCATCGGGGAGCCCAGCGGCATCGAGCGGGAGTGGGAGTCGATCCACCTGGTGTCGAGGGGCGCGGCCCTCTTCAAGGTGAGGATCACCGGCACCCAGATGCACTCCTCCATCTCGGACCGCATCGAGGGGATCAACGCCACCGTCCAGATGGCCCGCCTGATCGACCGGATGGACCATGACCTGGAGAGCTACCTGACCTATGAGCCTCACCCGCTGTGCCCCACCGGGCCGACCGTCAATGTCGGCGTGATGGCCGAGGCCGGGGTGTTCTACGGGGTGTATCCCGGCAATGCCGAGTTCGCCTGCGACATCCGCACCCTGCCGGGCATGGGGGAGCAGCAGATGATCGACGACATCAACCGCTTTCTCACCGCCGCCATGACCGAGCAACCCGACCTGCGGGCAGAACTGGTGTGGGAACTGATGGTGCCCGCCACAGAAATCCCTGCGGACGAGCCCCTCGTGCCGATCCTCCAGGAGACCACCGCCCGGGTGCTGGGCCACGAACCGCGCCTCGACGCCTTCCCCGGCGCCACCGACGCACCCCATTTCCAGCTGACCGCGGGGATCCCGTGCGTGGCGGCCTTCGGGCCGGGGATGCTCCCCCGTGCCCACAGTCCCAACGAGTACCTATCCGCCGATAGCGTGGCCCAGGCGGCGCATATCTACGCCCTGGCCGCGCTGCGATACCTGGGAGGGTCATCATGAGCATTCCGCCCGCCGAACTCTGCGCCCGCTACCGGAGGCTCTACGTGCCGGCGGTGTGCGACGCCCTCTACTGGATGGGGCTTCCCGAACAGGTCCTGCCCAGCTACCTGCGGCCGCTCTTCCCCGAGCAGCGCATCGCCGGGCTGGCCCACACGGTCCAAGGAGCGCCGATCGAACCGCGCATCGGACGCGAGCCCGGGATCGAACGGATCACCTCCTACCTCCAGGTGTTCGAGAACCTCACCCCCGACAGCGTGCTGGTGTCGGTCAGTCCGGATACCCACGTAGGGCACCTGGGCGAGCTCTGCTGCAACTCGGCCCGGCAGCACGGCTGCGTGGGCGCCATCCTGGACGGCAACCTGCGGGACATCGAGGGGATCCGGGACATCGGGTTCCAGGTGTTCTACCGGGATCTGTCACCGCTCAACGCCATCGGCCGCTGGGAGATGGTCGCCTCCCAGGTGCCGGTCACCATCGGCGAGGTCACCGTCCACTCGGGAGACGTGATCCTCGCCGAGTTCGACGGCATCCTGGTCATCCCCCGCGATGACGCCGAGCGGGTGCTGGTGCGGGCGGAGGAGATCGTGGGCGCCGAGGAGATGGTCCGGGCGGAGATGCGGGAGGGCGAGTCGCCCCTCGCCGGTCTCGAGCGCCACGGATATATCTGAAGTCAGTGGTCAGTAGTCAGGCTCGAAGCTGACGAAAACGACAGGGCGGAAATGCTCGCGGTCGCCCGCCTCATGGAAAGCCTGCGCGCCCCGGGGTGACACCTTCGCGTTGCGGCTACCAAAGGGATGGATAGTTCCGATCCCGAGTAGGGATGTCCCTATTGGACACCAGCAGGGTTAGTCGTCGGTGCTGCTCCAGCCACTCACGCCGAACCCGACCAACGCTATCCCGACCATCAGGAGCATGAGCCCGTCTTCGTCGTTCACTGCGAACACAATCCCCAACACAACAGCCACCACACCGATGGCAATCGACACCCGCTTCAAGGTCACCGTGTCTCCTCTCCTTGAGTTAACACACATGGGTGAGGCTAGTCGAGCCACTCTTCGACTGGCGGGGCGGTACATCAAGAAGCGCGTCGCTCAGCACAACTCCCAGGACCACGCTGATATCGGTGAGTGTGTATCCGTGTTCGTACCCGAGGGCTTCAGACATGTGCACTTATCCGGGCGGGCCACCCCACGGGTGCGCACCTCCCCGGCTGCGTTTCCGGCTAGCTTCCTGATCCGATGAAGAACTCGGGAGACGGGACCGTCCGGGCCGGGCCGATCGGGTCCGGCGCGCGCAACACCTACCTGGACCTGATCAGGGGCGTGGCGCTGCTGGGCATCGTGGTGATGAACGCCGTTTCGTTCGGCCTCGCCGCCGGTCCCTATTTCAACCTGTCGGCCGGTGGTTCGGACACGTGGCTCGACTGGCTGGTGGGAGGCTTCGGCGAGGTCTTCATCGACCAGAAGTTCATGGGCCTCTTCTCCCTGCTCTTCGGCGCGGGTATCGCCCTGTTCTGCGACCGGGCGGCCACGAGGACGCGCAGGCCGGCGCTGCTGAGCCTTTGGCGCAACCTGTTACTCCTGGGGATCGGCCTCCTGCATCTGGCGCTGTGGGAGGGGGACATTCTGGTGGGGTACGCCCTGGTATCGCCGATCGTCATCGCTCTCCGGAACCGCCGACCGCGGACCCTGCTGATCCTCGGCGGAGTGATCCTGCTGCTGTCGCCGGTGGCGGCCATCGTGCTCCAGGCATCCCTGCCGGGCGACGGGAGCGGGCTGGGCGGGTTCTGGACGGCCGGCGTCGAGGTCGGCCCCACGGCCGAGTGGTTCATCGTGGCCGACTTCCTGTCGCGAGCGGTGGGGATGATGCTGATCGGCGTGGCCCTCTACCGGAACGGGGTGATAACCGGCGACCGGCCGACGTCCTTCTACCGGCGTATGGCGCGCACCGGCCTGGGAGTGGGCCTGCCGCTCGCCGCTCTCGGGCTGGCGTGGGTGGCGGCCCGTGACTTCTCCCCGGACGTGGCGTTCGTTGGGACGATCCCGAATACGGTCGGAACCGCCCCCGCCGTGCTCGGCTACACCGCCCTGATCGTGCTGTGGAACCGGCGGCCCCCGACCGACTTGCACCGACGGCTGTGCTCCGTGGGGCGGATGGCGCTCACCAACTACCTGGCCCAGACGGTACTGGGCGTGCTACTCCTCAGGTACGTGTTCGGCGACGTGGGCCTCACCCGGACGATGCTGGTCGGGTTCATCGGAGTGGTCTGGACGGCGCAGCTCTGGTGGTCCAAGGCCTGGCTCGACCGGTTCCGGTACGGACCCGCCGAGTGGATATGGAGGATCGCCACCTATCGCCGGCGACAACGGCTGCGCCGGTGACCCGCGGAGGTTTCCGGGGCTACCGGTCGTGGATCAGACCAGGCGCCCGGCGAGCTCCAGGGCGACCACGAGGTCACCGCCGGTGATCACCCCGCGGCCGAACCGGGCTGCGCCGTCCTCGGTGGCGGCCACGCCCACGAACCCGCACCCGGCGCCGGCGGCGGCGCCGGCGTCCCAGGTCGAGTCGCCGATCATCACCGTCCGGGAGGGTGCAGCTCTCAGCAGGCGGCAGGCCTCGCGAAGCTGATCTGCCGCCGGCTTGGGCCGCAGGTCCGGCCGGCGGGGAACCAGCACCGGTATGTCCACCCCGTGCCTCGCCAGGACAGCCCGGGCCGGCGCCTCCGCCACCAGCGTCACCACCGCCCGGGGGATTCCCTGGGCGAGTTCCAAAGCCTCGGCGAGGCGGGGCATGGCATGGGAAGCGGCCACCGCGGCCATCTCATGGACCGCGATTGCCTCCGACACACGACTCCACCTGGGATCCCCGCTCAGGGCCACCAGGATCGACATGCAGCGCTGTGTCGGAGCATCCCAGTCGGTCTCCGGAGTGGGTAGATCGTCCCACGACCCGATCATCGCCTCCGTGTCCTCCCAGGCGGCGCCATAGTCGGTGTAGGTCTGGAGGTCGACGAGAGTCCGATCCAGATCGAACAGCACCGCCTCCATGATCAGCCGGGCGGGAAGACCAGCACCCGCTCGGGGGCGATCCTGACGATGGCCCGCTCCGAGGTGATCGGGTTCGGATACACGTCCACCCCCAGGTACTTGTGGGCGAGGGCGTCGATGTGGGAACGGGCCTCCGCACCGGTGACGGTGTCCGCCACCACTCCCCTCACCTCGGCGAAGTGGAAGGGGTTGCCCGCATCAGGGATCATCACCGTGACCCGGGGGTCGGCCATCATGTTCCTGAACTTGGGCCGGTGGACCTCGGTGTTGATCAGGATGTGCTCGTCGTCGGCATCCACCCACATCAGGTGAACCTGCACGGACCCGTCGGGCATCATCGTGGCCAGCGAGGCGTAGTTGGCACCGCGAGCCAGCCTCAGAACCCTCTTATCGAGCATGACATCCCTCCCGGATCCGAGCAACCTGGGTGATGGTGATACCCGGCGCCGCCATCCGCAAACCGGCCCTCCGGAGCGGCGTCACGAGCCGGCACATCGGCGCAGGAAGTTGTAGATAGCGGTCCAATCCAGGCGGCCCATGCCGTAGTCCCGAGCGGAGGAGTAACACTCGAGGGCGGCCAGGCCCGTACCGTGGGCGACGCCGGCGGCTTCGCCCATCCCGATGGCGAGGCCGAGATCCTTGTGGGCCAGGTCGATCATGAAGCCGGGCTCCAGGTCGTCCGCCAGCACCTTGGCCGGATAGGTGGTGGCCAGGTGCCCCTGTCCCGCCGTGGTGCCCATCAGCACCTCGATGACCACGTCGCGATCCAGCCCCTCTCCCTCGGCCAGGGTCAGGGCCTCGGCCACCACCACGTTGGACACCACCGACACGTAGTTGTTGACCAGCTTGGTCCTGATCCCGGCGCCCCGGGGACCGCAGTGGATGACCGGGTCGCCGAGAGTCTCGAGGATGGGTAGGGCCCGGTCGATCTCCTCCGGGCTCCCGCCCGCCATGACCAGCAGGGTCCCGGCCTCGGCGTTCTGGGAAGTCCGGCCCACCGGCGCATCGATCATCCGCCTGCCCGACGCCGCGAGGCTCTCGGCGGTGGCATCGAAGTGGGCTGGCAACCCGGTGCTCATGTCGATGAGGAGCGCCGCCGGATCGAGCGCCTCCGCTATGCCTCCGGGTCCCAGGACGACGTCGGCGACATGGCGGCCGGTGGGGAGCATGGTGATGACGTACTCCGCCCCGTCCGCCGCCTCCCCGGCGGAGCCGGCTTCGGTGGCGCCGTCCCGGACGACCGCGGCCAGGGCCTCCGGGCTGGTGTCGAAGGCCCGAACCCGGTGACCCGCCTTCAGCAGGTTCCGAGCCATGGGCGCACCCATGACGCCGACGCCGATGAATCCAACCCTGCTCATCCTGCCCTCCGTAGCGCACCGGGAACGGCCTGACCGTAGCCGGGCGCCGGATCGGAGGAGCAACCGCCCTCCTAGAATCGACCGCCGATGCGTATCTTCGACACCGACCTGGCCGCCTTCGGCGACTACCGGACGATTGCCGACGGCTTCGAGTGGGACATTCCGGAGCGGATGAACATCGCCTCCGAGGTCTTCGACCGCTGGTCCACGGACAGCCGCCGGATCGCCCTTTATGTGGAGCGCTCGGACGGTCGCCGCGACATCTGGTCCTACCGGGAACTCATCCGCCTGGCCAAGCGCTACGCCAACTTCCTGGTGTCCCTCGGCCTGGAGCGTGGCGACCGCGTCTCCCTGGTCATGCCGCAGGGGGCCGAGCTGGCCGCCCTCCACCTGGCCGTCTACTCCATCGGCGCGGTGGTCCTGCCCATGTCGGCGCTCTACGGACCGGACTCCTACCGCCACATCCTCGGGGACTCGGGCGCCCGGGCGATCGTGGTGGCCGAGCCGTCCGCCGACAGTATCCGCCTGGTCCGGCCCGACCTGCCCGACCTCGAGACCGTGGTCATCTCCGGGAAAGCAGATGCGGGCGAGCGCTCGCTGGCCGAGGCGGAGGGCTTCCCGCCCCGGTTCGAACCGGTCGATACCGCGTCGGCGGACCCGGCGATGCTGCTCTACACCTCCGGAAGCACCGGCCATCCCAAGGGCGCCCTCCACGCCCAGCGGATCATCGAGGGCTACCTGCTGACCTTCAAGCTCTTCTTCAACATCGGATTCGACGAGTCCACGGTGTTCTACACGCCGTCCGACTGGGCTTGGGTGGGCGGCCTGCTCGACATCCTCCTCCCCGCCCTGGTGTTCGGGCATCCGGTGGTGGCCGACCAGCAGCGCTTCTCCGCTGAGCGGGCCTTCGAGGTGATATCCCGCAACGGCGTCACCCACGCCTTCCTCACCCCCACCGCCCTCAAGATGATGGCCCAGGTTCCCGAGCCGGCCGGGACCTTCGACCTCGATCTGAGGGTCATCGCCAGCGGCGGGGAGTCGGTCGCCGACGAGCTGCACAAGTGGAGCGACCGGGAGCTGGGCGCGGTGATCAACGAGTTCTACGGGCTCACCGAGGTGAACCACCTGGTGGGCGGCTGCGAGGTGCTGTGGCCGGGGGTGCCCGGCTGGATGGGCCGCCCCTATCCGGGCCGGCAGGTGGCGGTGCTCGACGTGAACGGCGACCCCATCGAGGCGGGCGGTATAGGGGAGATCGCGGTGCGGCCGGGCGATCCGACCGGGATGCTGGAGTACTGGGGCAACCCGGAGGCCACCTCCTCCAGGCTTCGCCAAGGCTGGATAATGACCGGCGACCAGGCCACCGTCAACGAGGCCGGCTACATCCGGTTCCTGGGCCGCGATGACGATATGATCTCCAGCGCCGGATACCGTATAGGCCCGGCCGAGGTCGAGGAGGCGCTGGTGCGGCACCCGAAGGTGGCGGAGGTGGCCGTCATCCCCTCCCCGGACTCGATCCGCGGGCAGGTGGTCAAGGCGCTGGTGGTGCTGGCCGACGGGTCGGCCGGGGACGGAGATCTCACCTCCGAACTCCAGACGCAGGTCAAGACACAGGTGGCGGCCTACAAGTACCCGCGCATCATCGAGTACGTGGACAACCTGCCCAAGACCACCACCGGCAAGCTCAACCGGAAGCTGCTCGCGGCCCGAGAATCGGGAGCCGCCGGCAGCCGGTAGCCGGTCCCGCCCACGTATTATCCATAGGGTGCCGATTCCCGGGAGCAACCGCGTACCGGCCATCCCGTCTGGGGCCGCCGGATGATCCCCCGGTCTGCTCGCCTCGGCGTCCTCACCGGTGCCGGTTTCCGGTCCGACCTGACCCGGATAGCGAGGGAGACCGGACGCACCGACCGCGAGGCCATGCGGGCCGCCCGGAAGTACCTGCGGGAGATACGGACCATCCCCTCGCCGCTGGTGGCCGGGTTCGGCGGATGGGCGGCCGGTAAGGTGTGGCGCCGGAACTACGGCAACGTCCACTACGACCCACGCGACCTGGAGCGGCTGGCGGAACTGGGCGCCGACCATCCGCTGGTCTTCCTGCCATCGCACAAGTCCCAGCTCGACCATGCCGTGCTGCACCACGTGCTGTGGAGGAACGGGCGCCCGCCCAACTACACGGCGTCCGGCATCAACATGAACTTCTTCCTGCTCGGGCCGATACTGCGGCGCTCGGGTTCCTTCTTCATCCGCCGCCGGATCGGTGACCGCCCCATCTACAAGCGGGTCCTGCGCGCCTACCTCGCCCACATCCTGGAGGAGTGCCACCCGGTGGAGTGGTACATCGAGGGGACCCGGAGCCGGACCGGCAAGCTACTGCCGCCCACCTACGGCCTGCTCACCTACGCCGCCGAGGCCATATGGCACGGCCGGTGCGACGACATCCATGCGATCCCCGTCTCGATCAGCTACGACCACGTGGAGGAGATCGAGCCCTACGTCGCGGAGCAGCGCGGGGCGGTGAAGCGGCGGGAGACCCTCATCTGGATGGTCAAGAGCATCCTGAGGATGGGCAGGGACTACGGAGACATCCATGTCCGCCTGGGCGAGCCCCTGTCCATGGCCGACCTGTTCGCCGGCCACCCGGAGGCCGATCGCCGCGGCATGGTAGCGGCGCTGGGGACCGAGATCTGCTCGAGGATCAACCGGGCCACGCCGGTGACCGCCACGTCGCTGGTGGTATCGGCCATCCTGGGAGACCCCGGACCGCACGGGCTGTCCATGGCCCGGCTCGGGGAGGTGGTCGGCGAGCTGGTCCGGGATGCGGACGCCCGGCGGCTGCCCGCCGTCGACGGCCTGGCGGAGGTCGACCGGGCCGGAATCGAGAGGATCGTGCGTACGCTCGCTCGCCGGAGGATCGTGACCGTCGAGGGAGACTCTTCCAGACCGGGCGGTGCGTCACGGACCTACCGGATCGAACCCGACCAGCGTCTCGCCGCCTCCTACTATCGCAACACCGTCGCACATCACTACGTGGCGCCGGCGGCGGCGGAGGTTGCTATCGCCGCGGCCGGCCGGGCGACCGGGGAGGCCCTGCTCGAAGGCTTCCACGACCGGCTGGGGGCGCTGCATGGCCTGCTCGAGAGCGATTTCTTCCTCCCCGACCGGGCGACCTTCTCCGGCCAGGTCTTCGGCGAACTCGCCCGACGGGTCCCGGCCTGGGAGTCCCGCCTCCTCGACGAGGGGTCGGCGCGGGTGCTGGCCAGGCTCCGCCCCCACCGGGCGCCCTGGGCACTGCGTCACTTCCTCGAGGCATACCGGGTCGTGGCCGGACTGCTGGCGGAGGAGCCGGCCGGTCGGCCATCCGACCGCAAGGCCTTCCTGCGATCAGCGCTCGAGCGCAGCCTCTCTCACGCCCGCCAGGATCGGATACCGGCCGAGGCCGCCTCGCTCCCGCTGCTATCGGCCGGGCTCAGGATGGCGACCTGGCATGACCCCGCGGCGGACGGTCCGGACCTCCGGCCACAACGCGAGGCGCTGGCCGCCGAAGTAGGCCGGTTCCTGGAGGCCATCAAGACCTTGGATCAGTAGCGTTCCGGGTGTCCCTCCCCCGGTATCGACCCTTTCCGCGCACCCTCTAATATCAAAACCATGACCCCGCTGCCTGACGATCTCAACGTCGATCTGCATTACTGGATGCGGCTCACCCGCACGATGGACGACCAGCTCGTGACGCTCTGGAAGCAGGGCCGGGGCGTGGGCACCACCTTCAACCAGCGAGGCCACGAGGCGATCAGCGTGGCCGCCGGGATGGCCCTCGCGCCGGACGACGTGGTTGCTCCCATGCACCGCGACCTGGGCTGCTACCTGGTGAGAGGCATGACCCCCCGGCGGCTCATGGCCAACCAGCTGGGCCGGGCCACCGGCGTCACGCGGGGCCGGGACAGCAACCTCCACGGATGCGGAGACCTGTCCCTCAACCTGATCGGCTTCATCAGCCACCTTCCCCAGTCCATGCCGGTGGCGCTCGGCGCCGCCATGTCGTTCTCCTACCGTTCCGAGCCTCGCGTGGCCCTGACATTTGTGGGCGACGGCTCGTCCTGCGCCGGCGTGTTTCACGAGTCGCTCAACCTGGCGGCCGTGCAGCGAGCCCCGTTCGTGGTGATCATCGAGAACAACCAGTACGCCTACTCGACACCCTTGCGCCAGCAGATGGCCATCGACCGCCTGGCCGACCGGGGCACCGCTCACGGGGTGGACGCCCGAACTGTCGACGGCAACGACGTGGAGGAGGTCTACCGGAGCGTCGAGGCGGCGGTGGAGAAGGCCCGGGACGGCGGCGGGCCGACCCTGATCGAGGCCAGGACCATGCGGATGCTGGGACACGCCATCCACGACGGCGCCGAGTACGTCCCCCAGGATCTCCTGGACGAGTGGGAGGCCCGCGATCCTCTGGTCCTCCACGAGGAGAAACTGACCTCGCGCCGGCTGGTGGACCACGAGTACCTGGCCCGGGTCGCCGAGAAGTGCCGGGAGATCGTGGCCGATGCGGTGGAGTTCGCCGAGTCGAGCGAGTGGCCGGACCCCGGCACCGTCTCCGACGGCGTGTACGCCGCCTGAGGAACACGTCATGGACAGCACCACGAACGGCGCCCGCACCATGACCTATATCGAGGCCATCACGGACGGGTTGCGGACCGAGATGCGGCGCGATCCCGACGTCCTGGTCATGGGCGAGGACATCGGCGGCGAGTTCGGGGGCGCCTTCAAGGCCACCAAGGGCCTGGAGGCCGAGTTCGGCCCCCGGAGGGTGATGAACACGCCGATGACCGAGCTGGCCTTCATCGGCGCGGCCACCGGCATGGGTCTGATGGGGCTCCGCCCCGTGATCGAGGTGCAGTTCGCCGACTTCATCTCCACGGGCTTCGACTCCATCGTCCAGTACGCCGCCACCACCCATTACCGGTGGCAGGCGGCCGTCCCATGGGTGATCCGGGCCCCGGCGGACGGGGGGATCCGCTCAGGCCCCTTCCACAGCCAGAACCCGGAGGCGTGGTTCGTGCACACCCCCGGCCTGAAGGTGGTGGCCCCGGCTACGCCGGCCGACGCCAAGGGGCTCCTCCTGGCGGCGATCCGCGACAACAACCCGGTCATCTACTTCGAGTCGAAGCCCCTCTACCGGAGCCTTCGGGGCGAGGTCCCGGCGGGCGACCGGGCCACCCCCATCGGTCGGGCGCGGATCGCCAGGGAGGGCCAACACGTCACCGTCATCACCTACGGCGAGATGGTGCGTCAGGCCCTGCTGGCGGCCGACGGCCTGGCGCCCGAGGTCGGGGTGGAGGTCATCGATCTCCGCAGCCTCAAGCCGCTCGACCGGGACACGATCATGGCGTCGGTACGCAAGACGGGCCGGGTTGTGGTGGCGCACGCCGCCAACCGCCTCGCCGGGGTGGGCGCGGAGATCGCGGCGGATGTCGGCCAGACCGCCTTCGAGTACCTGGATGCGCCCGTCTGCCGGGTGGGTGGTCTCGACGTGCCGGTGCCGTTCAGTCCTCCGCTGGAGGACGCCTACCGTCCCGGCGCCGACGACATCACGGCGGCCATCCGGGAGACCGTCGCCTACTGATCCGCACGCTCCCCGGCCGGGTACCCTGGTCGGATGGAGCGCTTCACGATCGACCTGCACGGCCCCCTGCACGGCATGGAGTACGGCGGGGAAGGACGGCTGGTACTGCTGGTCCACGGTCTGAGCGGATCGGCGGTCAACTGGATGGAGACAGCCGTCCCGCTGACCGCCTACGGCCGGGTGGTGGCGCCCGAGCTACCCGGCTTCGGCCGCACCCCTCCGGCCGGGCGTAGCGCCTCCATGAAGGCTCAGGCGGCGCTCATGGCCGACTTCATCGAGTACCAGGGAGGCGGGCCGGCGCTGGTGATCGGGAACTCGATGGGCGCCATGATCAGCCTGATCCTGGCCGGACAGCGCCCCGACCTGGTGGACCGCCTGGTACTGATCGACACGCCCGGATCGACCGCCGACCTGGAGGGCCTCTCTCGAGCCTGGATCGTCTCCATGCTGATGTATCTGGTGCCCGGCGCCAACCTCATGTACGTGAACTGGCTCCGCCGCCAGGGGACGCCTGAGCAGACCACCGACACCGCCCTCGACATGCTGGCCGGCGAGCCGGGGCGGATGTCGGCGAGGGTCAGGCGGCTCCACGCCCAGGTCGCCGCCGAGCGCAACGCCATGCCCTGGCCGCCGCACGCCTACCTGGAGGCCTTCCGGTCGGTGATGACCAACCTGGTGCCCTTCTCGCGCTGGCGCCGGACGGCCCTCATGGTCCGGGCCCCCACCCTCCTCATCCACGGCACGCACGATCACGTGGTGCCGATCAGCGCCGCGGAGCGGTTGGCCGCGCTCCGTCCGGACTGGTTCTACCGGCCGCTGGTCGGCGTCGGCCACATAGCGATGCTGGAAGCCCCCGATCTGCTGCTGGAGATGGTGGCGGAGTTCATGGACCGGGCGCCCGGCCGGAAGGACGGCCTAGCGTCCGTGCCGCCGCTCCCGGGCCCAGGCGAGGAAGCGGTCCACGGGCCAGGTGTTGGCGATCACGTCGCGGCTCACCCGGCCTCGTCGGGCCTGGAGGACGCCCCAAGCCGTCTGATCCAGTTCCCCCGTGTCGTGGGCGTCGGAGGAGATGACGAACCGGACGTCCCTCCCCCGGGCCTGGAGTAGCACCTCGACGGTCGCGTCGAGCCGGTCCAGGTGGGAGTTGATCTCGATGGCCGTGCCGGTCAGCCCGGCCGCTTCCAGCACCGCTCCCACCTCCAGGTCGATGGGCGGGCGGCGCCCGATCCTCCGTCCCTGGAGGTGGCCGATCACATCGACCGCCGGGTGGGCCATGGCGGAGATCACCCGGGCGGTCTGCTCCTCCCGCGTGAGGTCGAAGTGGCTGTGGACGGAGGCTACGCACCAGTCGTAGTCCATCAGGAAGTCATGGTCGTAGTCCAGAGAACCGTCCCGCCCGATGTTCAACTCCACGCCGTGGAGGATCCGTAGCGCCGGGTAACGGTCCCGAAGGCGGGCGATGTGGCGGCGCTGGGCCAGCATCTCATCCCGCCCGACCCCGTTGATGGCCAGGTTCTCGGCATGGTCCGTGATGGCGATGTACTCCAGCCGCTTGGCCTCGGCCTTGTCCAGCATCGCCTCCAGGGAATCCTGCCCGTCCCCCGACATGTCGGAATGGACGTGCAGGTCGCCGCGGAGATCGCTCTCGGCCACCAGGTCGGGCAGCCGGCCGGCGACAGCCTCCTCGATCTCCCCCTGGTCCTCCCTGATCTGCGGCGGCACCCACTCCATTCCCAGCGCCCGGTAGATGTCCTCCTCGGTCCGCTGCGCCACCACGGCTTCGGTTCCCGACTCGTAGAGGGCGTACTCGCTGAGCACCCAGCCCCGCTCGATCGCCAGCCTCCGCAGCCGGATGTTGTGCTCCTTGGAACCGGTGAAGTAGAGGAGGGCCGCTCCCCACTGGTGCTCGGGCACCATGCGGACATCCACCTGCAGGCCGGCGTGGGTCAGCACCGAGGTCTTGGTGTCGCCCGAGCCGATGACCTCGCTGACCCATGACCGTCCCGCCAGGCGCCGGGCCACCGAGGAGGGATCGGAGGTCGCCACCAGGAGGTCGAGGTCGGCCACCGTGTCCCGGAACCTCCGCAGGCTCCCGCAGTAGGCGGCCCGGTCCACGCCGGGTAGCCGGCTCAGGTCCGCGACCAGGCGCCGGGCCTCGCGCATGGCCACGAGGATCGGGGTCCGCCGCTCCTTGCCCGACCAGCCGAGCCGGTCGATGGCCCGCCGCAGGTTCTCCTCGGTCTTCTGGCCGAAGCCCGGCAGTTCCCGTATCGCCTGGGAGTCGAGCGCGACGATGAGGGCCTCCACCGAGTCCACCCCCAGGGCCGTTCGCAATGTCACCGCTCGCTTGGGACCGAGCCCCGGGATGCGCACCAGCTCCTGAAAGGCCGGGGGGTACTCCTTGCGAAGGGTCTCGAGCCGGCGCAGCCGGCCGCTCTCGACGCACTCGCGAATCATCGACGCGGTGGACTTGCCGATCCCAGGAACCCGCATCAGATCCGCCGTGGACAGGTCGGCAGCGGGCCGGGGCAACCCCCTGATGGTCTTCGTCGCCGACTCGTACGCCCTGGCCCGGAACGACTGGGCAGACCCGTCAGCGATCCGCGTGAGCGCGGCCAACTCGTCGAAGATGGCGGCTATATCGGCATTGGTCACCGTAGGGCCCTCCTCACCAACCGACACCCCGATCCGGGAGCCTCTACGGTCGATCGTATCGGACGGGCTACCTCGACCGGAGCCTGACGGAAGGCGGCGCGGACGGCGGGAGTAACCTTGCTGCTCCCGAACCCGTCAGAGACGCACGGGCCGGGCGCCCGGGACGACCTGAGGAACACTATGACACTGGCTAGCGCGGGGTATTCGGTAACCCTCCGATTGTACGCCCCGGCCGATGATCAGCACGCTATCGGCCGCATCACCACCGCCATCGGGAGTTCCGGCGGGGTGGTCACCGCGCTGGACTTCGTCGAGTCGGAGGCCACCCGGCTGGTGCTGGACGTCACCGCCAACACCCGCGATGACGACCATGCCGACGAGATCGCCGATGCGGTGGCCGCGGTCGAGGGGATAACGGTCCACAAGGTCTCGGACCGCACCTTCCTCTTCCATCTGGGCGGGAAGCTCGAGGTCCAGACCCGGATCCGGCTTCGCAACCGTGACCAGCTCTCGATGGCATACACGCCGGGGGTGGCCCGGGTCAGCCGGGCTCTCGCCAAACGGCCCGAGGATGCCCGCAACCTCACCGTCAAGGGGAACTCGGTGGCCATCGTCACGGATGGCAGCGCGGTGCTCGGGCTCGGCAACATCGGGCCGGTGGCCGCCCTGCCGGTCATGGAGGGAAAGGCCGCCCTGTTCAAGCGCTTTGCCAACGTCAACGCCTGGCCGATCTGTCTCGACTCACAGGACACCGACGAGATCGTGCGGGCGGTCGAGATGCTGGCCCCGGTGTTCGGGGGCATCAACCTCGAGGACATCGCCGCTCCGCGCTGTTTCGAGATCGAGGACCGGCTCCGCAAGTCGCTCGACATCCCGGTATTCCACGACGACCAGCACGGAACGGCCATCGTGGTCCTGGCCGCCCTGACCAACGCCCTGCAGGTCGTGAACAAGGAGATGGGCGATGTCAAGGTGGCCATGAGCGGGGCCGGCGCGGCCGGCGTGGCGGTCGCCAAGCTCCTCGAGGCAGCCGGAATAGCGGACATCGTGGCCCTCGACCGGGGCGGCATCATCAGCCAGGAGCGTACGTTCACGGACGCCTCGAAGATCTGGCTGAGGGAGAACACCAACCAGGAGGGCCGCCGGGGCGGCATCCTCGAGGCGCTGGTAGGCATGGATGTGTTCGTGGGCGTGAGCGGCCCCGACCTGTTCGACGCCAGAGAGATCCAACGTATGGCGCCCGATCCCATCGTGTTCGGGCTGGCGAATCCCGACCCCGAGTTCGATCCCCAGGTGGCGCGCGAGTACGCACCGGTGGTGGCCACCGGCCGCTCCGACTACCCCAACCAGATCAACAACGTGCTGGCCTTCCCCGGAGTCTTCCGCGGGACCCTGGACGCCCGAGCCACGAAGATCACCGAGGCCATGAAGGTCGCCGCCGCCCGTGCCATCGCCTCGGTGGTACGACCCGAACAGATCAACGCCAGCTACATCATCCCGTCGGTGTTCAACCCCGGCGTGGTGAAACGGGTGGCGGAAGCGGTCGAGTCCGCCGCGAACACCTGAGCCGGCCCCTGACCCGTCCCCCAGAGCGCGCAAAG
>WTGI01000050.1 GCA_011523635.1 Acidimicrobiia bacterium | reverse complement strand
GTCCCCCGGCGGGTCCGCTCCCGAATTGATCCCGGTTCCGGTTTCCTCGACGTCGATTGGCAAGAAACCGGCGGTGTTTGTGACTGCCGGGCAGTATGCGGCGGGTCTGTGACGTTTTCAACCCCCTTGTCCGGGCACAGGGCCCGTTCCGCCCCCGGCGGTCAGAGGGCACAGAACGCGGCGAACCAGCTCTAGACACGGGACGCGGATCACCCGCCCAAAGCCGGTTCGCGGGGAGCGGGTCGTTACCGCGGCTGTGCCATCCGCGTTGGTATTCTGAGCAGCACAGCCCTATTCCGGCGAGAACGGAACGCGCCCCCATGGAAGTAATACACCCGGCCGACCTCGACGAGGCCGTCGGTGCGCTTGCCGGCCATCCCGAAGCCGTGTTGCTGGCGGGGGGGACCGACCTGATGGTGGAGGTCAACTTCGACCAGATCCGCCCGGAGACGGTGGTGGCGTTGCGGAGGCTGGATGACATCCAGGACGTCTCCCGGCACCGGATCGGCGCGGGCGTGACCTTCCGGCGTCTCGAGTCGGGTGACCACAACGCCCTCGCGCAGCTGGCCCGCACCATCGGCTCTCCGCAGATCAGGGCGGCGGGGACCATCGGCGGCAACATCGGGACCGCCAGCCCGGCCGGAGATGCGCTGCCGTTCCTCGCCGGCCTGGACGCCGAGATCGAGCTTCATTCCGCCTCCGGAACGCGCCGGCTGCCCTGGGACGAGTTCTTCACCGGTGTGAAGCGGACGGCCCGTCGCCCTGACGAGCTGATCACCGCGGCGGTACTGCCCGAGGATCTCCCCGACTTCCAGGAGTTCGCCAAGATCGGCCAGCGAAGCGCCATGGTCATCTCCATCGTGGCCGCCTGCGTCTTCAGGTGGCGCGACGGCCGCACCCGGGTGGCGCTCGGCTCCGTGGGTCCCACCCCGATCCGGGCCCGGCGGGCCGAGGAGATGATCTCGCAGGAGGCCGACCCCGGCCCGGCGGCGCTCGACGAGTTCGCCCGGCTGGTGTCGGAGGAGGTGAGCCCCATCACGGACCATCGGGGGACCAGCGACTACCGGCGTCACGCCTCCGGTGTGCTGGCGCGTCGCCTACTCGAAAGGTGCCTGTCGTCATGAGAGTGCAGATGACCGTCAACGGCGAGGCGCGGGTGTGCGATGTGAAGGGCTCCGAGAGCCTGCTGTTCGCCCTCCGCGAGTACCTGCAGCTGACCGGCTCCAAGGGGGCCTGCGAGCAGGGGGAGTGCGGTTCGTGCTCGATCTTGCTGGACGGAGAGCTGGTGTGTTCCTGCCTGGTCATGGCTGCGGATGCCCACGGGTCGGAGGTGGTGACCGTGGAGGGCCTGGGAGGGTCCGAACTCCATCCCGTGCAGAAGGCCCTGGTGGACTCCGGGGCGGTGCAATGCGGGTTCTGCACCCCGGGTTTCGTGGTCGCGGCGGCGGCGCTCCTGGAGGAGAACCCGACCCCCTCGTCCGATGAGATGCGTGAGGCCCTGGCCGGCAACATCTGCCGCTGCACCGGTTACGGCGCCATCCTCCGGGGCCTCGAGACGCTGGTGGCGGGCCGATGACCGCCCGGGTGAGGACCCGCACCGTCCGGGACGGCGTCGGCGAGTCGACCTCACGCACCGACGGGATCCCCAAGGTGGACGGCACCTACCTCTACTCGGGCGACCTCTACATGGACCGCATGCTCTTCGGCGCCACCCTCCGGAGCCCCCACCCGAAGGCGAGGATCACCAGGCTCGACATCGGCCCTGCCGTGGCGATGACGGGCGTCCACGCCGTCCTGGTCGGCGACGATGTCCCGGGCCTCAATGCCTTCGGTCTCGAGTCGCCCGACCAGCCGATCCTCGCCACGGACCTGGTCGAGTACTGGGGCCAGGCGGTGGCGGTGGTCGCGGCCGACGACCCGGAGACCGCCCGCCTGGCGGTGGAGGCCATCGAGATCGAGTACGAGGTGCTGGAGCCGCTCACCGACCCCGAGGAGGCCGACCGCCGGGACTCCGTGTTCCACCGGGCCAGGTGCCGGCGAGGCCCCCAGGATGCGTCCGGCGCCGTGGTCGTGGAGGGCTATTACGAGGTGGGGATGCAGGACCAGGCCCCGCTCGGCACCGAGTCCGGCCTGGCGATCCCCGACGGGCAGGGGGGTGTCGATCTCCATATCGCCACCCAGTGGACCCACGTCGACCGCGACCAGATCGTGGCCGGCCTGGGCGTGGACGAGGACACGGTCCGGGTCCACCACGCCGGGGTGGGGGGCGCCTTCGGGGCGCGGGAGGATGTCAGCCTCCAGATCCACCTCTGCCTGCTCGCCCTGTACACGGGGCGGCCGGTGAAGATGGAGTACAGCCGCGCCGAGAGCTTCGTGGGCCATGTCCACCGCCATCCGGCCCAACTCTGGATGCGCCACGAGGCCGACCCCGACGGGACCCTGCGGCGTATCGAGGCGAGGATCATCATCGACGGGGGCGCCTACCGCTCGACCAGCGACTCGGTGGTGGGCAACGCCGTCTACCACGCCGCCGGACCCTACCGGTGCGACTCGGTGTCGGTGGAGGGGGTGGCGGTACGGACCAACAACCCGCCCTGCGGTGCGATGCGAGGCTTCGGGGCGGTGCAGGCCTGCTTCGGTCACGAGGCCCAGATGGACAAGCTGGCGGATGCTCTGGGCATGGACCGGGTCGAACTCCGGATCCGCAACGCCGTGGGCCGCGGGGACCGTCTGGCCACGTCGGGGCAGGTGATCGACACGTCGGCGCCGGTCACAGAGATACTGGAGAGGCTCCGCCGCATGCCCCTGCCGGACGAGAACCGCAGCGACGATCCCCGCCTGCTCCCCGGCGGGACAGGGCTGACCACCTCCCGCCCGATGGTGGAACGGGGCGTCGGGTACGCCGTGGGGCTCAAGAACCTGTGCTTCTCCGGCGGCTTCGACGACTACGCGGAGGCCAGGGTGGCCATAACGCCGTTCGGCGTGGAGGTGCACACCGCGGCGGTGGAGGTGGGCCAGGGTCTCGGGATGGCGTGCGCCCAGATCGCCCGGACCGTCCTCGGCATCGAGGATGTGGTGGTCTACTACGACGACACGTCCAAGATCGGGTCGGCTGGTTCCACGTCGGCCTCCCGCCAGACCCAGATGACCGGGGGAGCGGTCATGGAGGCGGCGCGGATGGCGCGCCGGATCGCCCTGGAGCGGGGCGGGGGCGACGAGCTCGACGGCGAGGGGGTCTGGAAGGACGGCATCCTGGTGACCCCGATGGAGGACCTGGTCGGCCGGGAGAACATCGAGTACCACACCCGGTTCCACCATCCGCAGACGGACGCGCCGGACCAGAACGGCCAGGGCGACATCCACGTGGACTTCGCCTTCGCCGCCCATCGGGCCGTGGTGGATGTGGACCGGGAGCTGGGATTGTTCCGGGTGGTGCAGGTCGACACGGTCCAGGACGTGGGGTTCATGATCAACCCCCGGTCGGTGGTGGGCCAGATCGAGGGCGGGACCATGCAGGGGATCGGCCTGGCCACCCTTGAGGAGATCGTGGTGGAGGACGGCGTGATCAAGAACCCCACCTTCACCGACTACCTGCTGCCCACCTTCCTGGACGCGCCGCCCATAGAGATCGAGGTGATCGAGGAGCCGAGCTCCTTCGGCCCGTTCGGCGCGAAGGGTGTGGGGGAGCCCCCCACCGTTTCGTCAACGGCTGCGGTGGTGGCCGCCATCCGTGACGCCACCGGCCTGGAACTCAACCGCACCCCCGTCCGTCCCGAACACGTCGCCCTGGCTCCCGAAAGCTAACTTCAGCCAACGGGATCCGGCCATGTTCAGCGTCGCCGCTGGCGAGGTGTGGTGCCCAGAGCACGAGTTCTACTGGGCGCGGCCCCAGCGGTCGTGTGGTTTGTCAGGCCGCCGAGTGTCCGGCCAGTAGGGCGTCGAACGCCCCGGGCGGGTCTGGTTGGAACGGTGCGTCGTCGCGGAGTGTCTCGAGGGACTCTTTCATACGACGCACATCCGAGCTTTCCCGACTGAAGTACGCGATGAGCGAATCATGGGAGATCACCTGACTGCCGACACTGCGGCCGCCGTCGGTCGCCTCGGACCATGGGTCCTCGGCATGAGTAGCGATAGTCAGGTCTATGCCTGTCATGGACTCGCAACGGCGAAGCACGTTCGTGACCGTGTTCCGAACTGTGTCCGGCACGAGATCATCCCGGCCAAGCTGACCGCCGCTGCTCTTCTCTCGTCGCCACAGATCGGCAACGACCGGTCCTCTTTCCCACGCTTCGATGTCTTCCGCAAAGGCCGGGGTCCTCTCCCAGACCAGATGGTACGCCTGGACGTAGTACAGAAGTTTGTGGAGCTTGACCAGCGGAATCATGTGACTCTGCCGGTTGCGGATTTCTGCGGCAACCGCGGTGGCGGACGGCACTGGCGCTGTCATTCTCGGCTCACGAGTCCGATCCGCTGGACTGTCGATCCGGAAGGGGCCTCGGACGGTTCGGTTGGTTGTGGTTCGGTTGGTTGGGGGGTGAAGGGGTTGGTGCCGGGTCCCCACATGGCGGGGCGGGTTGCGACTCCGTGGATGATGGCCGCGGCTTCGGCGCGGGTGGCGGGGCGGTCAGGGCAGAACATGGCAGTGTCGCATCCGCCGATGACCTCGAAGTCGGCCAGCCAGGCCACTCCGGTGGCGTGGGTGCTGGTGGGTTTGACGTCGCTGTAGCGGTCTTGGCGGCCCTGGTGGACAGCTTGCACGTGCCGGTACATGAACGTGCCCATCTGCCCTCTCGTTACCGGCTCGGTGGGGCAGAATCGCCAATCGGGATCACCTGGTTCGCCCTCGGTGCATCCCGCGGTGACACCCCGTGATACTGCCCAGCTGATCGCCTGGTCGGAGTAGGCGCCCTCGGCTACGTCGGAGAACGCCGACGAGCCCGAGAACTCGGGGGTGGGTTGACCGGCGGCTCTCCAGAGGAAGGTGACGAACTGCTGGCGGGTGAGTACCCGGTCGGGACAGAACATGCGGGGACCGCAACCAGCGGTCACTTCGTGGGCGATCATCCACGACACGGCCTGCTCGTACCAGACCCCGGTCGCCACGTCGTCGAACCGCGCCGAAGCCTCGGAGGGTTCGGTTGGTTGTGGTTCGGTTGGTTGGGGGGTGAAGGGGTTGGTGCCGGGTCCCCACATGGCGGGGCGGGTTGCGACTCCGTGGATGATGGCCGCGGCTTCGGCGCGGGTGGCCGGGCGGTCGGGGCAGAACTTGTCGGTTTCGCATCCGCCGATGACCTGGTAGTCGGCCAGCCATGCCACCCCGGTGGCGTGGGCGCTGTCGGGATTGACGTCGGTGTAGCGGTCGTGGCGGCCCTTGTGTACGGCTTCTACGTGCCGGTAGAGGAATGTGCCCATCTGTCCTCTCGTCACCGGTTGGGTGGGGCAGAATCGCCAGTCGGGATCGCCTGGTTGGCCTGGGGTGCATCCTGCGGTGACTCCTCGTGACACCGCCCATCCGATGGCCTGGTCGGAGTAGGCGCCTTCGGAGACGTCGGAGAACGCTGCCGACCCTACATGTTCGGGGGTGGGTTGGCCGGCGGCTCTCCAGAGGAAGGTGACGAACTGCTGGCGGGTGAGTTCCTGGTCGGGACAGAACATGGCGGGTGCGCAACCGTGGGTGATGTCGTGGGCGATCATCCACGACACGGCCGCTTCGTACCGGACCCCCGCCGCCACGTCCGCGAACAGCTCAGAAGCCGACACAGGCTGGGTAACCCCGCCACCCGCGCCGTCTCCACCTGCACCGGCCCCGCCGCCCACGCTCGGGCCGCCCACGCTCGGGCCGCCCACGCTCGGGCCGCCCACGCTCGGGCCGCCTCCGCTGGAGGGTGTGGAGGGGCTGGTGGGGGACGGTCGGGAGCGCACGGTGACGGTGAATTCCTCGGTGGCACCGGCGAGCGCGGTGCCACCGGTGGCGGTGCCGCTGGCGGTGACGGTGATGGGGTAGCTGCCGGCTGCGGCGTTGGTCCAGGTGATAACGGCGCTCCAGTTGCCGCTGCGCCCGCTGCCGCTGTAGCTGACGGTGAGCCCGTCGCCGGAGCGGGTGAATCCGCTGGTGGGCGAGGCGAGCCCGAGCCCGGAGGGCAGAGTCTCGCCCGCGGTGGAGTGGGCGATGACCAGCCCGGCCGCGCTCTGGGCGTCGGCGGCGATGGCCAGCAGCGGCACCCGCAGCGTCGCGCCCGGGGAGACCGTGATGTTGTCGATGGGGCAGAGCGCCAGCGTCCCCGACAGGACGCCGGGCTGGGCGGCGTTGGCGACGGCTTGGCCGCTGAAGCTGTCGGTCTCGTTGCCGTCGGTGTCGGCGAGCTTGGCGCCGGTGCCGGTCGGCTTGGTGTAGCCGACGGTGACGGCGTCGTCGGTGCAGACCACCGGCTGGGCCAGCCGCAGGGTCGCTTCGGCGCCGCTGATGGAGGGCGGGTTGGTCAGCGAAACCTGCTGCGGGCCGGCGGCGCCGGCGGGGGTCCGGTACACCCTGAACGCGTTTGACGCCAGCACCCCCCCCGGCGGCCAGTGTCTCGTCGAAGGTGACAACCAGAAGCCGGCCCGCCGCTATCGCGCTCACGAACCTCGGCGCGATGGTGATGTCCACCTCCTGGTCGGCGAAGGAGTCCACCTCGTCGCCGTTGGAGTCGGCGAGCTTGTTGGCGGTGCCCGAGTCGGGCTTGGTGTAGCTGACCTTGACGCCGGTGTCGGTCTCGACGATCGCCGAGGCCAGCGTGAGCGTTACGACTGCGCCGCTGATCGACGGCGTACCGGTGAGGCCGACGTTCTGCTCGGCGCCGCCCTGCGGGGTCTTCTTCACCGCGAACGCGCCGTTGGCCAGGCTGGCGGCCGCGGCGAGCGGGTGGTTGAAGACGAGCATGAGGGCGGTGCCCTCCGCCGTGGCCCGCAGCAGCGATGGCGGGGTGACGTTGGCGACCGAGGCGCTGGTGAAGGTCACCACCCGGTTGTTGGCGGCGTCTCGCAGCCCGCCACTGGCCGGCTGGGTATAGACGACGCGGCCCATGACCGTCTCGCCGGGGGGCCGCGGGGCGGCCAGGGTGAGGGTCACCGTGCTGCCGGCCACGCTCACGCCGCCCGCCGCGAGGGGCAGCACCGTGTTGTCGGTGGCGGTGACCGCGAACTGGCCTATGGCAGGCACCGAGCCCCCGTCGAGGGGTTCGTCGAAGACGATGGTGATCACGGCGTGCTTCACCGACGCGCTCTGGGGCTGCGGCGCGGTGGTGTCGGCCACGGTCACCGTCTCGTCGGTGAAGTCGGCCACCTCGTTGCCGTTCACGTCGGCGAGCTTGTTGGCGGTGCCCGAAGCGGGCTTGGTGTAGCTGACGGTCACCCCGGTGTCGGTGGCGAGGATCGCCGTGGTCAGGGTGAGGGTCACCGTGGCGCCGCTGATCGACGGCGAGCCGGTGAGTGTGGCGGCCGTGGGGGTGCCGCCCTGGGGGGTCCTCTTGACGGTGAACGCGCCGTTGGCCAGGTTGGCGGCGGCGGCGAGCCCCTCGGTGAAGGTGATGACCACCTTGGTGCGGTCGGCCGACACCCGGGCCGACGAGAAGCCGGGCGCGGTGACGTCGAGTTGGTTGTCGACGATCTGGGCGGCGAATCCGGCCGCCTCGTTGCCGGCGGTGTGGTCGCGCAGCGGCTTGGCGTCTGTCCCGGTCGGCTTGGTGTAGCTCACCGTCACCGCCGTGTCCGCCGCCGTGGTGGCCGAGGCCAGCGTGAGGGTCACCACCGCGCCCGAGATGCTCACCCCGCCCGTGGCCACAGCCCGCCCGGCGCCGTTCACGGTCACCCCGAAATCGCCCGCCGCGGGCGTCGCGGCGGCGGTGGCGTCGATGGCCTCGTCGAAGGTGATCGCCAGCGTGGCGCCGTTCACCGTCGCCGAGGAGAACACCGGCGCGGCGGTGTCGCGGTCCACGGCCCCGTTCACCTTGTGGCCGGTGTCCTGGCCCAGCCCGTCGTGGGCCAGGTTGGCGGCGGCGCCGGTGGCCGTGGAGGTGATCGACCCGCTGTTGGCGGTGAGGCTGTTGGCGATCACCAGCACGCCTTGCCCCGAGTTGCCCCTGCCGTCTATCTCGATGCCGAAGACCAGCTTGGTGGTGCCCGTGCCGCTCTCATAGGCCGGGAACTTGTCCGGCTTGACCCCCGTGTCGAACCTGATGGTCAGCCGGGGCGTGCCGCCGGTGGTGTCGACGGTGACGGCCTCGCTGAACGTGACCTGCACCAGGATCTTGTCACCGAACTGATAGGTCTGATCAGCGCCCGGGAACGACACGATCTCCACCCCGGTCACCCTGGCGGGGGCGGGCAGGTTGTTGGTCACCGCCACGCCGGAGAAGTTGGCCACGGCCAGGTCGTCGGTGTCGGTCAGGTTCGCGCCCGCGCCCTTGCCGTAGCTGACCGTGGCCGTGTCGCCGTGCAGCACCCGGTGCGCGGCCGACAAGGTGAGGTCCACCTTGGCGGCGTCGCCGGCGCGCAGCGACGCGCCGGTCGGCACCCGGTTGTTGGTGCCGACGGTGACGGTGAAGTTGGCCGCGTCGCCCACGGTCTTGATGTTCTTGTCGAAGGTGACCGTCACCGTCAGCCCGTCCGTCGACGTGGCGGCGCCCGTCGCCACCGCCGGGCGCAGCACCGCGTAGTCGGTGAAGCTGGCGGTCTCATCGCCGTCGCTGTCCTGGAGCGGCCCGTTGGGATCAGAGCCCGCCGCGGTCTTGTCATAGCTGACCGTCACCGCCCCCGCGCCGGGCGCCGAGGCCAGCGTGAGGGTCAGGGTGCTGCCGCTGATCGCCACCGCATTCGAGGCCGCCAGGCTCTGGGTCACCGGGTCGGCGTCGCCCACCGTCAGCTTCACCGTGAACGCCCCCGACACCGGCACCGTGCTGGCCAGCGCCTCGTCGAAGGTGATCGCCAGCGACGCCCCGGTCAGCACCGCCTTCGAAGGCGACGGCGCGTCCGACACGGCGTTGGTCACCGGCCACTGCGAGGCCTCCGTGGTGGTCTCGGCTACCTGCGCCGAGTCGGCGTCCTGGAGCCGAGTGCCCGAAATCCAGGAGTAGGCCACCTTGACGGCGTCGCCGGGCTGGATCGTGCCCGCTGGCAGGCGCAGCCCGAGAACGCCCGTAAGAGCTTGGGCCGTCGTCGCCAGGGTGGACGTGAGAACGCCGCTGCGCGTCACGTGCGCGATGAAATTGCCGGCGTTGTAGACCCTTGCGGGCATGGTCTTGGTGAACGTGATGGTGATGATGTTGCCGTCCTTGCTCGTGGTGGCCGACACGAGCCGGGCCGGGCCGGTGTGGCCCGAGCCCGCGTCCGACCAGTCGCTGTTGCCGACGGCGTTGGTGGCGCGCACCCGCGCCTGGTAGCTGGCGCCCTGCACCAGCCCCGTCACGGTGGCGGTGGTGGCGGTGCCGCTGTGCGCGGGGTCCAGGTCCACCCAGGCGGCGTCCTCGGTGGTGCCGGGCACATTGGTGCGCCGGTACTGCACGCCGTAGCCGGTGATCGCCGAGCCACCCGTCGACGGCGCCGTCCAGCTCACCGTGATCTGGGTGCCGTCGCTGGTCGACACCGTGGGCGCGGCGGGCTTGACGGGCGCCGTGGCGGCGGCGCCGTCGTCGTCGTTCACAGTCACGCTGGCCGATCCGGCGGTGCCGGTGTCGTACGCGCCGCTGGCGGTGATAGCCACGGTGACCGAGCCGTTGGGCTCGTCGGTGGTGTCGGCCTGGGTGGTCACCGCATAGGTCTTGCTGGTCGTGCCCGAAGCGATGGTCACCGTCTTGGCGCCCTCGTCGCCCGACGCCACGAAATCGCTGCCCGCCGCCTCGGTCACCGTCACGTTCACCGTCAGATCGGCGCTGGGCCGCTGATCGTCACCGTCGGCGTCGTGTCCAGAAGCTGCACCGTCACCTTGCGGCCCACCGCATAGGCCCGGATCGCCGCCGGGCTGTTGGTCCACCGGTAATTGCCCGGCACGTCGCCGCTGTCGTTCTCCTGGGTGGCGCTGGACAGCGCGAAGGTGTGCGAGTCCACCTTGAGGGTCATGTTCGCCAGCCGGGCCGCGGCGAACGGTTCTTCGTCCAAGCCGTGGTTGTTGACGCTCCAGTGGAGCCTGGTGCCGGGCGAGCCCATGCCGAGGCCCCAGCGGACGCTGAGCACCGTGTAGTCCGCGCCGCCCAGCGTGAGGCTCGTGTCGCTCAGGCTGCCGTACGGCGACCCCGAGGGGCAAATGACACCGTAGTTGGCGCAGTACCCCCGGGCCTTGTTGCCCGGTTTGGGGCCAACGGTCAGCGTCGCGCACCAGGCGTTGCCCTCCTCGCACGCCGGCGCGGCGGCCACGACCGTGCCGGTCGCGGCGCTGGTGGCCGCCTCGTTGTTGCCGAGGTCGTCCCGGAACGTCACCTTCACCTTGACGGTCTTGCCCGAGTCCGCCGCAACCAGCGTGTAGGTGGCCGAAGTCGCCGACGCGATGTTGGTCTCGGTCGTGCCGTCCACCCGGACCCACTGATAGCCGAAGCTCACCCCGGTCAGCCCGTCGGCGTCCGCGATCCCCGCCGTCGCAGCAGTCAAGGTGTTGCCCACCTGCGCGAACCCCGACACCGTCGGCACACCCGTCGCCGCGTTGTTCGCCGCCGGCGCGGGCGGATTGCCGGTGGTGCGCACGTGCACCCAGGGCCGATGGTTGCTGTAGGCGGTCCATCGCACCCAGTAGTCGGTGCCAGAGGTCAGCAAGGGCGCAGTAGCGCCGGTGCCGAACCTCGTGTACGTCGAGGTGCCGCCGAGGGGAGGATCTCTTTGAACATTCACCACCGTCCCGGCCGAGTTGCACAGCTGGATATCGACGGTGCCCTCGTGCGGACCTTGATTGCCGGAGCGCCAGTTGACCGTGATGGAGTTGTCCGCCGACGACACCGACGCGATCCCGTTCGTGTCGGTGTGAGTCGCAGTGCCGCAGCCCGCCGGCACCGTCGGCACCGGCTGGGGGGTGTCGTTGGTCACTGTTTGGTCGGTGAAGCTGGCGGTCTCGTTGCCCGTGGCGTCGGCGAGCTTGTTGTTGGTGCCCGAGGTGGGCTTGGTGTAGCTGACCTTGACGCCGGTGTCGCCCGACGCCACCGCATTGGCCAGCGTGAGGGTCACCGTCTTGGCGTCGATCGCCGGTGCCGTGCTGCTGAGCGTCACCGCCTCCTCGGCGCTGCTGCCCGCCGGGGTCTTCTTCACCCCGAACGCGCTGTTGGCCAGGTTCGCCGCCGCGGCCAGGTCCTCGTCGAAAGTGATCACCAGCGACGCCCCGTTCACCGACGCCGACTCGAACATGGGCGCCGTCGTGTCGCCGGCGGGCGCCGTGCCCGTGGTGCGGATGTGGAGCCAGGGGTGGCTGTTGGTCTCATAGGCGAGGCCTCGCACCCAGTAGTCGGTGCCGGGCGTGAGCGCCGGGGAATCGTCGGCGGTGCCGAGCTTGCTGATGGTGAAGGGACCCTTTCCGCTGCCGGTTGGGATGGACAGCACGGTGGTGACGGTGCCCGCTGCGTTGCATATTTCGACGTTGGTTGTGCCCGAGCTGCCGAAAAACTGGGAGAACGAGAACGTGATGGTCGTGTCGGTGGAGGACAGCGACACGAGAGAGGAAAACGTGGACTGCGGGTCGCCGCAGCCTGCTGGCGCTGTGGCCGGGGTGTTGTTGATGACAGTGTCCCAGGTGAACGCTGCGGCGGCGTTGCCCGCCGCGTCCAGGATCTCGGTAGTGGTGCCTCCGGCGAGGTACTGCAACGTGACGTGGTCTCCGGTGTCGACGGCCTGTGTGAGGGTGACGGTGACCGTGGTGCCCGACGCGACGGCGCCTTGGGTTCGCCCGTGGTTGTACGAGGTGTTGTTGATGGTGAGCAAGAACCTCTGCTTGGCGGGAGTATTGGCGGTGAGGGTCTCGTCGAAGGTGATGACGAGCTGGTCGCCGTTGACGGTGACGCCCTGGACAGTCGGCGGGGTGTTGTCGGTTTGGGCCGCGGCGGGCGGCGTCGGCACCGGCGCGGGGGCCAGTCCCACCACCATGGTCAGGGCGACCAGGACGGCGATGGTTCGTCTCGGTCTCATGGGGTGCTCCCTCCGAATCCGGCCACCAGCACCAACTGGCGGGGCCAGTCGGTGTTCGGGTCGGCGCCTTCGGGGAGCGGGGTCCACAGCCGGAGCCGTCCGGTGATCTCTTCCGCGTCGGGTCCGTAGGCGGCGGCCCGCCAGTCGCCCCGGAAAGCGGCGTCGGCGGGCATCTCGGTGGGCGCGTTGCGCGGTTGGTGGCCGACCTGCAGCAGGCCCGACCAGGCGCCGTCCTCTCCGATGGGTGCGCCTTGGAGCCCGAGCGAGCGCCACCTGAGAGTCGGGCCTTCCAGGGGTTCGAGGCTGTCGGGGTCGAGCGGGACCAGCGTCACGTCGGTGATCCGCCCCTCGAGGCGCGGTTCCCCGTCGATCCGTTCGAGCGTGACGGCCAGGTCGGCGGCCAGGGCGAAGCGGCGCTGGTCCCAGAACAGATGGCCCGCTACCCGCCCGCTCCATCGAGTACCGGCCTCGGGAAGCCCCGGCGCCGGGTCGCCGTAAGACAGGCCGCCCTGGGTGGCCACGATCCGCTCGGGGAACATCCCCACCGGCGCGACCGTCCACCAGCCGTAGCCCGAATGCTCCAGCTGCCCAACTCCGGCGGCGGCGTCGGACAGGGCCAGGGCCACGTCGTGGGTTGCGTCGGGCCGGTCCGGAGGCGGGCAACCCTCCCGCTGCCAGAGAGCCGGCCAGAGCGCCAGGTGGGCGGGATCGTCCCAGCCCGCCACGGCGTGCTCGGCCCGGTAGACGTAGTCGGCGCCGAACGGGTAGCTGGTGTGGAGGCGCAACTCCCAGCCTTCGGGGCCGGGCCGCAGCAGCGCCTTGGTACCGGCCGCGGCCCGGGCCAGCGCCGGCAACGACCGGTCGTCGGCGATCTGCGCGGCGGCGGCCTGGCGATCTTCCGGGTCGCCACCGTCGTCGAGGGCCTCTCGCACCGTGTCGCCGTCGAGGCCGGCCTCGTCGAAAAGGTCCGCCAGAGACGGCGGCTCCGGCCACTCCGGGGCCGCAGCCGGGTCACCACCCGCGCTCCAGCCCCGCCCCGGGTAATGGGTAAGATGGGCCGCCGAGACGATCTCGGAGCGGCGCCAGGGCCGACCCTCCGACGCGTCGCCCACCCCGTCACCGGGACCGCACCCCTCCACCAATGGCCCCTCACCGGTCACGGCCCGTCCCGCGCCGGGCGGCCCGGCCAGTTCCTCGGTGACCGCAACGCGCACCCGCAGCGCCCGCTCCGGCCACGGGATGGCCGGTTCGCCCGCCACCTCCGCCACTACCTCGAAGTCGTAGTCGCCGTACTCGGGCAACGCCGCCACGGTCCGGGACCGGGCGTCGGGCGGGCTGCGCAGCGGACCGCAGGGAACCGCCCCCGACACCCCCAGACGCAGATGAGCCGGCGTGCGGTAGACGCAGGTGAAGGCGGTGACGCTCTCGGCTAGGGCCTCGTCCACCTCCCAGGTGAGCAACACCCCGTCGGGACCGGCCGCCGCCTCCAGGGCGGTCAGCAGCCGCTCGGACCGGAGCGGCGCGGGGACCCCGTCCACGGTCGCGCCGGTGGCGCCGGTGTCGGCGGTGGCGGGGTCATCGTCGGGCGCTCCGTCGGCTTCGGTGGCCGGCGCTGCCAACAACTCCGCCAGCACTACGAATGCCAACACGCCCACCACGGCCACCAAACCGACAACCGGCGCCACACGAACGGATCGGCCCACCCGCAAACTCACCGCGGCAGGAGATCCCGGTCGGTTAGAACGGCCCCTAAATGGGGGGGGGTGTCCCTGTCTTGTTGTCAAGCTGCGTGGGGTAGTTTCTCGGGTTGGC
>WTGI01000014.1 GCA_011523635.1 Acidimicrobiia bacterium | reverse complement strand
GGATATACCGGTATAGCTCCGCCAGGTCGGGATGGCAGCCTTTTTCGCGGTCTCTCCCGTCCTCGTTCGGCAGGCGCTCGGATGTCTTTCCGAGGGGAAGCTCGTCCACTGACCACTGACCACTGGAACTAATCATCCAGCCCCTCCAGTTCGGCGGGTCGAGGTAGCAGCTCGAGGAGAGCCGCGCTCAGCCCGCCATCGACGTAGATCGTTTCTCCGTTTATGTACGAAGCGGCGTCGGAAGCGAGAAAGGCGACGAGTCCGGCGACATCTTCAGGTGTGCCGATCCGCCGTGAGGGAACGGCCGCAGCGCGCGCCGCACGTCTCGCAGGGTCGTCGTAGATGCCGGCAGTACCGGGAGTGGCGATGAGACCGGGGGCCACGGCGTTACACCTGACGCCGCGGGGGCCCCATGAGATGGCTGTTTGCTTGGTCAAGGCCACCACACCCGCCTTCGAGGCGGAATAGGCCCCCGCTCCCGAACCCACCACGGACGCTGCGATCGAAGTCACATTGACGATCACCCCGCCCTTGCCCAGCATCGCGGCGCCGAAGTAACGGGTGCAATGGAACGTTCCGCGCAAGTTCACGTCGAGCACGCGCTTGAACTCGGCCGGATCGACCTGCTCCAGCGGGGCAAACCGCCAGATGCCCGCGTTGTTGACAAGAACATCGACGGGGCCGATCGCATCAGCGGCTCGCTCGACGGCCTTGGGATCCGCTACGTCGCACTCCCATATGCCGGGACCGGGCTCCAGGTCGAGCCGGAAGACCTCGTAACCCTCCCCCTCGAGAACTTCGGCGACGGCCATGCCGATTCCGCGGCCGGCACCGGTTACGACTGCTTTCTTCGGTACCACGGTCCCTCCAATCTTCGAGGACTGCCGAATCGTAAGCACTTGAGCCAACGTCCTCCCACCCGAGGACTGTAGGTTCTGTCTCGGAGGCGGCGGCGAAGATGAACCTTCGACCCGAAAGGAGGAAGATGGAGGCCACATCGCCCGCGGGCACCGATCGGCTGCAAAGGTGGTTGGGTTCCCCGGACTGGCTCGAGGGCCTCGTCGCGGCCCATCCGGTTGCCGCCGAGGGGCTTGCGAGACTCACCGATGCCGCAACCGGCGACGGTTCGCTGCCGACCTCGGTCAAATGGCTCTGTATGGCAGCCATCGGATCTGTCAAGCAGGAAGACGATTTGACCTGCGCCTGCCTCGAGCAGGCGTTCGCATCGGGCTTGAGCAGGGACCAGGCCGATGGCGCCGCGCTGACCCTGCTGGTCTCACGCGGGATTCCGCCCTACCGGAGGTTCATCGCCGCCGCCGATCAACTGGTTCCTCGCCACCGAGCCGAGACGAGCGAACCGCCGACCGGCAGGATAGAAGTCGAGGAGGCGAAGGCATACGCAGCGTCCGTGTACGGAACGGTGCCCGATCGTATCCGGCTGTTGGCCGATGAGGTCCCCCGCGCTCTCGAGGGCCACGTGTTGCTACGGCGTTCGGGACTGCGTGACACCGGCCTCAGCCCGTTGCACACCGAGCTCTTGCTCGTGGCCATCAACAGTTGTCTGCAGGAGCCGGACTTCGTCGCTGCGCATGCGGCTGCCGCCCGAAAGGAAGGGGCGTCGGACACCGAGCTGGCGGAGGCGGCTGCAACGGCGGTGCCTTTCGGAGGGTTGGCGGCGTGGCATGCGGGAGCTGCCGGCATCGCGGCATCACGCGGTCGGCCCGAGCAGGGGGCAGACGCATGACACACGGGGCAGGTGCTGTCGGATAGCCCTACCCCCAGGTCAGGACACTCGAAACTCGCGCTTGCGCATCCCATCAGGGTCGATGACCTCACGGATGAGGCGTACCTGCTCTTCGGTCGGCTCCGGGGTGGTCGGCACATCGGTTGGGATGACCAGTTCGAACCCGGTGGTGGCGCGTATGTCGTCCACGGTGACGCCTCTGTGGGCCGACTTGAGGCGCATCCGCTTGCTCTCCGGCTCGAAGTCGAGGACGGCGAGGTTGGTGACGACCGCCTGTGGCCCCCCCGCCAGACCCAGATCCTCGCGCTCGTCACCGCCGCGCAGATACCCGGCCGCTGAGACGAAATCGACCTTCTCTACGAGGCTGCGGGGGCTGTGATTCGGGTTCCAGTAGTAGAGGAGCTTGCCGAGCGATCCCATGTCTCCGAGGCCCGCCGTACCGGGCAAACGCACCTTCGGAGCGTGAAAGTCGGCACCGATCACCGAGTTGTTGGCGTTGCCGTACATGTCGAGCTGTGCGGCTCCCACGCAGAACTTCTGCAGCCATCTCCCGTTCATGGCGTAGTTCCAGAAGTCACCGTATTGCTCCATGTACATGACCGAATCGCTCCAGAGTTGCGATTCGAGAGTCGAATCGGGCACCTTCGCCGGTCGCGGTTCAAGGCCTGTGGCCGACGCCAGCCACACAAGGCGAGGAGCGTGCGTGAGTCGGGCCAGCATGAAGGCAGACACCGGTAGGAACGACGCCATTCCGTTGCATGCCTGATCGCCGTCCTCGAAGAAGCTCGAGAGCACGCTAATCATCAACTCGTCGACCGTGTAGTCGCGCGCCTCCTGGTGTGCCTCGCCGCTCATGCGCCCTCCTCGCCACGCAGGCGGCTCATCATCGCCGCACCCCCGGCGGCGCTGAGGTATTCGGCGTGAGACCTAGGGCCGAGTACGTGCTTGTCGAAGAACTCCTGCGCCGCGTCGTCGTCCCGCGATACCTTTGCCCACGCCAGGTGGAAATCGGAGTCGTGACGGTATTCGGGGAAGAACGAAGTGGGGTGGGCGCCGTAGGGAACCTCGACGACGGCGTCCACGACGAACCCCGGAAGCACCGTGCGCTCCGGGCTGCGTCGGAGAATGTCGGACGAGACGATCTCCTCGGCCGTCACGATGACCTTCCTGGCGGCCTTAGGGAAGATGCCTATATCCGGCCAGAGGGTCGTCGGTTTGTATTGCACGTTGCCCTCGGCGTCGACACGGTGTGCGTGGACGAGCGCGACGTCCGGAACGAGGGCGCGGCATGCCACGACCGCAGGACCGCCGAACGGATCCTCGACCAGCCGCAGGTTGTCGGGGTTCTGGCTGATCAGATCGGTTCCGATCAGGCCGCGGGTCGGAAGATAGGGCAGGTTCCGGGCGCCGGCGCCGAGGCGGGCGTTCAGTGCGGTCTCGGAGAGTTCTTCGACGCGCACCCGGCCGCCTTCCACGGCCTTGCGGTAGCGCTGACACAGCCCGAAATGTTCCATCGTGACCGCGGCGCCGATCAGCCGGTCGATGACACCTGCGAAGGAGAGCCAATCGACGGCGATGCCCCCGACCAGGACCACGATCCCCAGGCCGCGCTTCTCCTGTCGTATGAGTTCACGCACCGCCGCCATCGGCGCCGCTTGGGTAGCCATGTTCTGCAACGCGACAACGTCGCCGTGTTGCACGTGGGTGGCGATCGCCTCTTCTATCGACGTGACCTTGCCAATCGCCAATTACCACGCTCCTCGAACAGTCTCGGGGCTCTTTCCTGCGCTCATTATCCAATGTCTCGCGGCCCGTGGCGCGACTGAACTCAGACCGGCTGAATGAACTCGAGGCCGCCGTGCAGCTCCAGCACCTGGCCGGTGACATAGTCCGACTCGCTCGAACTCAGGAACGCAACTGCCGCCGCGACATCCTCCGGGAATCCGGGCCGCCCTATCGGAATCTGTTCTTCGATCTTCGTAATCAGCTCCGGCGCAATCCCGAAACGCCCGGCGTCGTCGCGGGGACCGGAAAGACGGGTGCCCTTGATGTACCCCGGCGCGATTGCGTTGACGTTGATCTTCTGCCCTGCCCACTCCCGAGCCAGGGACTTGGTGATGCCGATCACACCGGCCTTCGCCGCCGAGTAGTTGACGTTGGCCGGAGCGCCGTAGATTCCGTGGATCGAGGCGATGTTCACCACTTTCCGGTGATGGCGGATTTCGCGTGCGTCCTTTCGGAGCAGCCTCGCCGCGGATCGGCACACGTTGAACGTCCCGTTGAGGCACACGGCCACCACCAGATCCCACGTCTCGTCCGACATCCGATGAAGCCATTCGTCCGCGGTCAGGCCGGCGTTGTTGACGACTATGTCGAGTCCGCCGAACAGCTCGGCGGCAGCGCCGACCATCGCCTCGGAGTCTGTCGGGTCGGTGACGCTGCCACCCACATGGCCGGCAGCCCCTCCGGATCGCGTTATCTGGTCTGCGGCTCGGCGAGCCACGTCGGCGTCGCGGTCGTTGACAACGACCTTGCAGCCTTCCGAGGCGAGGCGCGACGCGATGCCCAATCCGATGCCGCGCCCGCCACCGGTGATCAACGCCACCCTTCCCTCGAGGCCCCGTAGGCTGCTCATCTAGGAGGGTGCTGAAAAGACGGGGATGGGTGGGCCCGCGACACCTTGACCTGGGGTTTCATTGCCGGATACCGGGCCAACTGGACATTTTTCAGTACCCTCCTTCAGAAGGATCTCGGCATTCCAAGAGCCTCGGCGATGGAATTCCTTGCCATCTCGTTGGCGATAGGGCCTATGCGGTAGAGCCTTGCGTCCCTCCAGTAGCGCTGAGGGTTGGTCTCGTACGCATATCCCATCCCTCCAAACATCTGCAGGGCGAGGTCGGCACACCTGCCGGCGTTCTCCGAAGTCACGACCTTGGCCATGTTGGATTCGAGACCGCATTCGAGGCCCTCGGATTGGCGCCAGGCCGCATTGAAAGTCATCAGCTCGGCCTGGGACTGCATCATCTTCATGTCTGCGATGTAATGCTGCAGTACTTGCATCTGCTCCAACCTCTTGCCGAAGGCCTCTCGGGCCTTGAGGTAATCCAGGGCGTCTTCCAGCACGCCGTCGATGATCCCGACACAGAGCGCGGCGAGCATGATCCGTTCGTTGTTCAGCGTTCCGAGGCTCTGCTTGAACCCGTTCCCCGGCTCGCCGAGAACCAGCTCGTCGGGCACCCACGCGTCGTCCAGCCACACCTCGCACGACCCGACCGAGCGCATTCCGATCTTCGGGATCTGGCGCGTCGTTACGCCGTCCTGTTTCGCGGGCACCAGGAACAGCGTGGTACCGGCGCTCTTCTTGGCGCTGACAGGCTCGGTGCGAGCCAGTAGCAGGAGATAGTCGGCTACGTGGGCTGCTGTAGACCAGATCTTCTGGCCGTTGATGACCCATCCGTCGCCGTTCCTGACCGCGGTCGTTGTCAACGCGCCGAGCAGATCGGTGCCGCCCGCAGGCTCCGTGTATGCGATAGCAAACTTGATCTCGCCTCTGGCGAGTCGGGGAAGGATCTCCAGCTTCTGCTGCTCCGAGCCATAGAGCCCGACCGATTTGGCCCCGGAGAACGAGGAGATGCCCCATACCCACGTCAAGCCGGCCAGGGAACGCGCCAGCTCGCGACAGAGAATCATCTGGCTGATGATGTCTCCGCCCTGGCCGCCATACTTCTCGTCGATCCCGATCGCGTGGAATCCCGCCTCGGTGAACTTGTCCCACAGCTCGTGGGGGAACTCGTATTCCTGCTGTTCGAGGCGGTTGGCGTACTCCTTGGGTATCTCCCTGTCTACCCAGTCCCGCATCGATCTGCGAAAAAGCTCTTGTTCCTCGGTAAAACCGAAATCCACGTTAACTTTCCTTACCGGCTATCGATTCTTATCGAAAGTTGCCCGGCTCTCTATGAAACAGCCGGGCGGAGATCGCCGTCACTCCCTGGTGCGATCCACATTTCCAGCCTACCAAACGTTTGGTTGGTAGGTCTGTCCTAGGTGGCTTCGTGACCCTCCAGGGCAGCTGCGATGTGAGGCGCCGATGCGATGAGTCGGGGAACGCCGGCGATAGTGGCGATGGCGGCGACCGACCCCCACACGTCCTCTGCCGACGCCCCGGCTGACAATGCTCGGGTGACATGAGCCCGGAACGACGCCGCCGGCGCTCCGAGCGCGACCAGGGTGGCGATCCGGACGAGTTCGATCTCCCGCTCGTCGAGGGAACTGCCGGTCTCGCCGGCGACTCGTGCGTCGCGCAATGCCGAGATCAGGCCCGGAACGGTGTCAAGGCCCTCCAGCTCGGCAGGGATAGCAATCGGCGTCGGTTCTGGCACGCCGGGTACGATATCAAATGCGATTCGAGCCGGAGGCAGTGTGCTGGCGCAGCAATCCGACCGCTCCCAGGGCCCCGTACACGGTCTGAGCCTGGTGGTCTCGTGGACGACGGATTCACAGAGGAATTGGCCGGCAGCGCACCTGGCGTCAATGCGTCGGCGTGATCACTCGGACTCCGGCGATCGCTGAGGCTCCTGCGCTTGCGTTCGACCACATCGCTCTCGCGGTTCGGTCTCTTGACAAGGCGGTGGTTCTCGTGCGAGACATCTTGGGCGCGACCTTCGTCAGCGGCGGAGACGACGAGAGACTCGCCATGCGATCTCTCCAGTACAAGCTCGCTCCGGGAACCAAGATCGAGCTTCTGATGCCGCTGGACGACGAAGGGGCCATCGCACGGTTCATCGATAGGCACGGCGAGGGTTTTCACCACGCCACCTTGTTCTTCGAGGACATCGAGGCGCTGATACCGCAACTCGAGTCAGCAGGATTCGAGGTCACCGGCACCGACCTCTCGAGGCACACGTGGCGTGAGACGTTCCTCCGTCCGAAGAGCGGCTTCGGGGCGTTGTTCCAGTTCGTGGACAGCAATCTCGACTGGGGCACCCCGCTCCCGGGCATCACGGAGGAAGCCGTGCTGAGCGGGAAGGTCGTCTGGAAAGGCAACCGGCCGGTGCTCCGAGGCTCCGCCGGCTGATGCGGGGCCCCCGGTTGAGGTGACGACCTGGGGAGGTCTCCTCGTGACGGCGGCACAGCGGTGGCCGGACCACGTGGCCCTGGCCTTTCCCGACCGTCGCCTGAGCTACTCGCAGCTGCTCGCGAGGGCGACCCGGCGGGCCCGGTCACTCCGTGCGCTGGGGATCGGACCCGGGGACCACGTCGGATTGTTCATGCCGAATCGTATCGAATACGTCGAGCTCCTCTTCGGCACTGCCCTCCTCGGGGCCGTAGCCGTCCCGATCAACGCCAGATACAAGGAACACGAACTCGGTTACGTCATCGAGAACGCGGATCTAGACATCCTCATCACCACCGACCTGGCCACCGATCGCGTCGATTTCGTCGAGTTGGTGCGAGTGAGCCTTCCCGGCATCGGCGAGACGGCGAGCGTCACGGAACTCCATCTCCCCTCCGCGCCACGCCTGCGTTCGGTCGTCGTATTGGGGGTGTCCCGGCCGGACGGAATGCTCTCGCAGGGACAGTTCGAAGCGGCCGCAGAGAGGATCGGCGAGGAGGAGATCGAGCAGCTTGCGGCGAGGGTGGCAGCGCGCAGCGTGTGCATCATGATCTACACGTCAGGGACCACCGACCTTCCGAAAGGCTGTCCCCTCACTCATGAGGCCCTGGTGCGAAGCGGTCGCGCCATGAGCCGGCAGCGTTTCATGCTGACCGCGGAGGACGTGTTCTGGGACCCGCTACCGATGTTTCACATGTCGGCGATCCTGCCGATCACTGCCGTGTTCGACGCCGGCGCCACATTCCTGTCGATGACGCACGTCGAACCCGAGGCCGCGATCAACCAGATCGTGGCGGAGCGACCGACGGTGCTGTTTCCGTCCTTCCCGACGCTGACCACTGCGCTGATACACCACTCGAGGTGGGGAGAAGTCGACCTGACACGCGTCAGAGTGGTCAACAATGTGGCCTCGCCCGACATGCTCAGGGCGTTTCAAGCGGCATATCCCGACGCCGTTCAGGTCAGCGCGTACGGTCTCACCGAAGCCACCGGGGTGGTCTCCTTCAACGAACTGACCGATACCCTCGACGAACGCACGACCACGTGTGGGCGTCCTTTCTCGGGGATCGAGATTCGTGTCGTGGACCCCGAAACGGGCGAGCCACTTGGTGTCGACGAGCATGGTGAGATCAACATTCGGGGTTACTGCCTCTTCGAGGGCTACTACCGGGATCCGGAGAAGACGGCGGAGACGGTGGATGCCGAAGGTTGGCTTCATACGGGGGACCTCGGCAGCCTCGACCTCGACGGGCGCATCAGCTACCACGGGCGCCTCAAGGACATGCTCAAGGTCGGAGGTGAGAACGTCGCAGCCGTCGAGATCGAGTCGTATCTCGGGACACACCCGGCGGTAAAGATCGCGCAGGTCGTGTCTGCGCCGGATCCCAAGTATGTCGAGGTGCCCGCAGCCTTCGTCGAGCTCCATGACGGCTCCGAGATAACGGCCGATGAGCTCGTCGAGTACTGCCGCGGCAAGATCGCGAGCTTCAAGGTGCCCCGCTACGTGCGCTTCGTGACCGAGTGGCCTATGTCTGCGACGAAGATCCAGAAATACCGGCTCCGGGAGTGGATCCAGAGCGAGCCCGATGGCGGGAGCGCTCAGAGCTAGGATCTTCCGCGTAGGAGGGTGCTGAAAAAGACGGGGGATAGGTTGGCCCGCGATGCTCTTACCCGGGGTTCGATTTCCGGCTCTCGGGCCAACGGGACATTTTTCAGTACCCTCCTAGATCGAGGAGCGTAGGTCTCCGGCGACCCGGGGACCTGGCAGCGAGACGAAGGAGCTTGACCGTGCAGTATCGGGAGGTCTGCACGGCAGGTGACCTGATAGTTCGAGGGGCCGAGCGCGTCCCGGATCGCGACGCGCTGGTCTTCCCCGGCGAGCGGCGCACCTACTCACAATTGCTGGAGAGCTCCGTGAGTGCGGCGCGGTCGCTACGCGGGCTCGGTGTGCGACCCGGCGACAGGGTCGGGATCCTCCTGCCGAACTCGTTGGAGTATCTCGAGGCATGGTTCGGAGCGATGTTGATCGGGGCGATCGTGGTGCCGATCAACGGAAGGTTCCAATCGCGCGAGCTGCAACACGTCGTACCCGACGCGGGTATTCGGGTGCTGCTCGTGGCTGAGGAGAGCGGAGCGGTCTCGTACGTCGAGCGAATCAGCAGGGCGTTCCCCGACCTCTCCGACGAGGGCGAGGCCGCCGGTGGGGCCAGGCTCGATCTCGCCGCCGCACCCGGCCTCGATCATGTCGTCGATCTCAGCTCTTCTCGAGCCCGAGGATTCCTGCCCACGGCCCTGTGGGACGCCGCCGGACGGAACGTGCCTGAAGGGACGGTCGAGCGCACCGCGGCGCGGGTTGCTCTGGGCGACCCGGCGACCATCTTCTACACGTCCGGTACCACCGCCCTGCCGAAGGGCTGTGTTCTTACCCACGAGGCCATGGTGCGCCAGGGCCAGGAGACGGCGGATCGGTTGGGTATTCGAGAAGGTGATGTGCTGTTCGGCCCGCTGCCCATGTTCCACGTCGGGTGCACCCAACCACTGTTCGGCATGCTGTGGAAGCTCGGTACCTACTGTTCGATGCCCATCTTCGAACCGGCCGTTGGACTTTCACTGATTCGAGACGAACAGGCCACGACTCTGTTTACGGCGTTCCCGCCCATTACCAACGCTCTCGTCGCGGCCGAGGGCTTCGACGCCGACTCCTTCGGCCACGTGCGTACGGTCATGAATGTCGCGCCTCCCGACCAGCTTCGTGACCTCGAGGAGAAGCTGTTCGGAGCACGGGTAGTCACAGGCTTCGGCATGACTGAGGTCGCCGGCTCCATGGCTCTGTCGGATCCCGACGACCCGATCGAGCGGCGCGTCCTGCCAGGTTTGGCGCTCCATGGCGCCGAGGTCGAGATTCGCGGCCTCGTAGATGGCTCGATGGCCCCGGCGGGGGTGGAGGGCGAGATCGTGATGCGAGGTCCCACCATGTTCTCGGGATACCACGGGCGCCCAGACCTGACTGCGGAAGCGTTCGACGAGGACGGATGGTTCCACTCCGGCGACCTGGGCATGATCGACAGCGACGGGCTCCTCCATTATCGAGGCCGCCTCAAGGACATGCTCAAGGTGGGTGGTGAGAACGTCGCGGCCATCGAGGTCGAGTCGCACCTCATGGCCCATCCCCGGATCGCGATGGCGGCTGTCGTCGGCCTGCCCGACGGGCGGCTGGGAGAGGTGCCCGTTGCGTATGTCGAGGCGGTCCCTGAGACCGAATTGTCCGTCGAGGAGGTGATCGCTTGGTGTGAAGGCGCGATCGCCTCTTTCAAGGTGCCTCGTCATGTGCGGTTCGTCACCCACTGGCCCATGTCGGCGACCAAGATTCGAAAAGTCGAACTGCGGCGGCGAATCGCCGATGAATTCGGACTGCCGATTTCCGCTTGACGATCGCAAGGATTGACGATCTTGGACATCCAACTCGGGGCCCCCGGCCAGATCACTCCACCCGTCGATCGCGGCGTGGCTCTCGGTGTCAAGATGGAACAAGCCGGCTACGACGCCGTGTGGTGGCCGGACCACCTCATGGGATGGCACCCCGACACCATGTGGACCGAGGACTTCACGCCACTCGCAAGACATCAACCCTCGGGCCACGTGTACGTGGATCCCTTCGCGATGATGGCGGCAGTCGGTGCGCAGACGGAGCGGATCCGCCTCGGCACATGTGTGACCGATCTGCTGCGCCGCCATCCCGCGTCAGTCGCCCAGACGATGCTCACCCTGGACCACGTGACGAAGGGCCGGGCGATTCTGGGAGTCGGCTCAGGCGAGCAACTCAACATCCAGCCGTACGGGATCGAGTGGGACCGGCCCGTAGGCAAGCTGGCCGAGGGGCTGGAGGTGATCCGGCTGCTCATGAACGCGGGCACCGGGACAGTCGACTTCGAGGGTGACCACTTCCGGCTGGAGGACGCGGTCATGGGCCTCGACCCGTACGGCGAGAGACCGCCGGAGATCTGGATGGCTGCGCACGGGCCGAGGATGCTCTCCCTGACCGGCCGGTACGCAGACGGTTGGCTCCCCACGAAGATGTCGCCCGCGGCGTACCGTGCCGCGTTGGACCGGATCCTCGCGGGCGCCAAAGAGGCGGGGCGGAAGCTCGATCGATTCACACCCGGAATGCTCGGCTACGTGCTGATCGGGCCGGATGAGCGGGCCGTGGCGCGTCTTCTCGCTTCTCCGATGATCCGGATGATCTGCATCCTCATGCCGAATAGGGCCTTCGAGAGCCTCGGGGTCACGCCTCCGCTGGGCGAAGCCGGGGGTTTCCATGACTTCATCCCGAGCCGGGTCCCGGTCGAGGAGGTGAATCGGATCGTGGAAGCGATTCCTCCGAAGGTGTCGGCGCACTATGCCTTTGCGGGCACTGTGGAGCAGCTCGCCGCTCAGATCGGCGACTACCACGCGGCGGGCTTGCGCCACCTGGTGATGTGGAACGTCACCGGTCTCGCCGATCCGGACCTGGCACGGTTCAGCTTCAAGGCCATGAACGACCTCAAGGATCTACTCAAGTCCGCCTGAGTGGTCAGTGGTCAGTGGTCAGTGGCCAGCGAGGTGTGGCGCGGGACTGACAAGAACAACCCGACAGGCCTAGGGCCGCTGGGAACTTGATACCGCCGGGTCGCTCACTGGCCACTGGCTACCGGCCACTGGCCACTAATAACGCCAGCCCTCGTCGAGCGGCCACAGCCGGCGTCCGAGGATATCTTCGGCGCAGGTCAGCCCGGCTCTGGCGGCTCGATCAACCCCGATGCCACGCGATTTGAAGGTTTCGCTTGCGAAGTAGAGACCCGACACGTTGGGGGCCTTCCAGTGCGGGCGGAACCGGCCTACCAGGCCCGGCTTCTGGATCACGCCGAACGAGGGGTCAAAGGTGTAATGGCGCCGCTTGAAGACGTGATTCCGCAGAGCCGGCCACATGGTCTCGATGTCCTTCTCGAACTCATCGAACTTCTGCTTGACGAAGTCGACATCACGTCCCCTGTTGAACCGGTGCAGCATCGAACCCATGACGTAGAGGTGCCGGCCTGCGGGGGCCACCGAGGGGTCCATGGCTGTCATCTCGAACATGAACCCGGAGGTACGTCCGACCGGGCTGTGCAGCCAGGTGGCGATCTCGTGCCGGTCGATGACGGCAACGGGCTCTTCGGTGGCGACATATAGCCCTGCCCAGGATATGCGCCAGCGGTCCTGGGCGAGGTACTTGATCTGACCCACGTACCAATCCGGTAGCTGCTGTTCGGGCACGATCTGGAGCACGTGCCACACCGGCAGAGTCGAGACAACTGCCGGGGCGGTGACGATCTCGTCGTGGAAGATCTCGTTCGGCAGGACGGCATCCGGTCGGGCCAGTGCGATCCCCTTCACCTCGCCGCCGGCGATGAGTACGCGGCTGACCCGCCTTCCCAGCTGAACCTCCCCACCCCGATCAACAACAACGTCTCGCAGAGTGGTGAAGAGCTGGTCCCAGCCTCCCTCCGGCCAGAACGAGTAGGCCGCCATGCGCTTCTCGGAGTAGTGCATCTTTCGATTGAAGAGGTTGTCGCTCGCCGAGTGGTCCCACCAATTCTCGGTCATGCACTCCATCACGCTGATGAACTCGAAAAGGTCGCTCACGCCCTCGTGGTCGGTGTATTGAGAGATCCAGCTACGCATCGGCCGGTCATCCCATTGCTCGAGTTCCTCGTAGGGGGTGGCCAGCAACGCGTGGATTACCTTCTTCAGCTCATCCTTGTCGCTCGAGTAGCGGTCTCGAATCGACCCCCATGCTTCCCTTACGTGATCCCAGACCGGCATGTCGGTGTTACGCGGCCCGTGGCGCAACTCTTTCCCGACGTGCTGAAAGATCCTCGTCAACCCCGAGCCGGGGTCCTCGAGAAGATGCGCCCCGAGGTTCAGCTCGTAGCCCGCGTCGTTGGTGGCCATGCCGCGGCCGCCCAGAAAGTTGCTTCGCTCCACGACCAACACACGCCGGCCTTCGGTAGCCAGCAGGGCCGCAGCGCTGAGGCCGGCGGCTCCTGCTCCTATGACGATGGCGTCATAGTCGGTCACCGGCACTCCTCCGGGCTCACGGCGGCGTGGGTGGGTTGTGTGGGTGGGTTGGTTGGTTGTTGTGGGTGGTGGTGGGCGCCGATGTTGGGTGTCGGCGCCCATGGTTGTCCCGGTTTGGGGCCTAGGGGCATGTCATTTGATGTCTAGGCCTAGGTCTGTGGCGGCTTGGGTGACTAGTTCGTTGGTGACGACCGCGGTCATCAGGGTTGTGTTGTGTTCTTCTTCGGGTTTGCCGATGTTGAGGATGTATCTTCCTTTTTCGAAGCCGTCCTCGCTGAAGAGGATCGACGGTTTGAGCGAGTCGTAGTCGATCTGGAACGACGCGTCGAATGCTGCTTGTTCGAGGTCGGGGAACCGTGCCCGGGCGATAGCGCGGGCGTCGTCTTCGTTCGCTAGGGCCCATTCTCGGGCGTTGAGGACCGCACGCAGGAACGCCTGTACGGTGTCGGGATGCTCGAGGATGTAGCTGTCGGTCGTGAAGTAGCTCGCCCAGTTGACAGCTTCGAGCTCGGACAGAACCCGGAAATCGATCGTCACCGCCCCCGGTTCCAGGGCTGCTATCTGCGTCTCGGGGGGAATCCAGAAGAACGCGTCGATCTCACGAGCCTGGAACGCGGGCAAAAGCGCGCTGCCCCTCCCGAGGGGGACCAACTCGACATCGGCTGTGGTGTCGATACCACGCTGTTCCATAGCCCCGATCGCCAGAGTCGTCGTCGTAGACCCGGGCCGGCCCGTGCCGATCACCAAACCCACCAACGCCGCGAACTTCTCATCGATCGTCGAGTCCTGGGTAATACCCGCAGCAGCAGCAGCCTCCGCAGATATCACCCCGAACTCGTTCGGGCCATGGGAGAAACCGTAGATACCACGGAAATCCAAACCCCGCGTCACCGCACGGATCCCATGCTGGGTACCCAACTGAGTGAACGCCACCGACCCAGACGCCAAAGCCGAGAACAGATCAACACCACCACCTAGTTCGATCCGCTCCAACTCCAAACCCTCAGCCGCGAAGAAACCAGCATCCTCCGCCACGAAGAACAACAACTCAGCCATACCACCAAA
>WTGI01000048.1 GCA_011523635.1 Acidimicrobiia bacterium | reverse complement strand
TCCACACGTTGTTTCCGTTGCCGGCCACCAAGGCACCGGCGGCCGGAACAGGACGGCACTCCGGCGGGATCGGGTTCATCAGACCGGAAGGCCACCCCGCGAGGGGCATAGCGGGCCGCGTCCGGTCCCTCGGAAAGGTGGTGGTGGGGGAGGGCCCGGCGCGGAGCGCCGGTTCGGGCGATTTTCGCGTTCTCGGTGGGGTGGGCCGGCCGGCCCCGTTGGGAGGGGTGGGCCGGCCGGCCTTGTAGGGAGATCGCGGCTCGATGAGGACTCTCGTGGCGGTTCCCCACCGCGCGGCGCGAGTCGAGGCGGTCATAGGCGGGCGTGCAATCGGGCCGCCTGCTCCCGCGCCTTGGCGCGGATCTCGGCGGCGTCGACCCGGGTGGGGACGCCTTCCTTGAGGACAGCTTCACCTTCCACTTCAACGTCAAGCGGACGGATGCTCGGGGTGAAGGCGATGTGCCACGGGTCCATCGGGTCGTAGCTCCAGGTGACCCGGTCGTTCCTGGCCTCGGGGATCAGGTCCCATCCGTTCTCCAGCCAGCCCCACGCCGTGTCCGGGGTGGCGGTCACATCCACCGAGCGTTGCATCACGTAGGCCAGACGGAAGGTGTCGATCATGTTGGCGCCGATCCCGTCGGTGCCCAGCGCCACCGGGTTGTCGAACCGGGCCGGGTTGGCGTAGCCCACCGAGTTGTTCAGGTTGGAGCGCGGCTGATGAAGGATCGTGCCCCGCAGCCCGTGGTCGTCGGGCAGGTGGACGCAATGCGCCAGCAACCAGCTGTCCTCGGTCAACCCCGACAGGTGCCGCACGCAATCCTCGTCCTCCGGGCCCTCCGCCACATGGACATGAACACCCACGCCCAGCTCGCGGGCCAGCGCCGCCGCCTCCTCCAGGGTCCCCTGCTCGCAGGTGAACGCAGCGTGGATACCGACCATCCCGCTCCCGCCCTCGCTCAGGTAGCGGCGGTTCTCCTCGAGGCCGCGCCGGGCGCCGTCCGGGCCATGCCGGTCGGTCACTCCGTAGCAGGCCCGCACCCGGACCCCCACCTCCCGGCAGGCCTCCTCGATCACGGAGAGGCTTCCCTCGATGGCGTTGGGAGACTCGTGATGGTCCACGATCCCGGTCGTGCCCGACTCGAGCGCTTCGAGAGCCCCCAGCATGGCCGACCAGCGGATCATCTCCAGGTCGAGGGCCGTGTCGAGTCTCCACCAGATCTGTTCGAGGATCCCGAGGAAGCTCGTGGGCGTCTCCGGGGGCGCCGGCATTCCCCTCGCCAGGGTGGAGTACAGATGGTGGTGCGCGCACACCATCCCGGGCGTGGTGGTCACGCGGTCGCGGCCTTGTGGTGGATGTTCATCGGCAGGTGGTTCCTCCACTCCCCGTCGATGTCGTGGAAGGCGGCGGCCACCGCACCCGCGGTCGGCACCAGGCCGATCTCGCCGACGCCCTTGATCCCGTACGGCGCCCTCGGCTGCGGGACCTCCACCAGGATCACCTCGACATCCGGCATGTCCTTGGGCCGGATGATGCCCAGGCTCCGCAGCGTCATGTTGGTGGGGCGGGCCTCCTCGTCGGCGGGGAAATCCTCGCTGAGGGCGTAGCCGAGGCCCATGTGGACCGAGCCTTCGATCTGGCCCTCGCAAAGGATCGGGTTGATGGCCCGGCCGACGTCGTGGGCCGCCACCACCCGTTCGATCTTGCCGGTGCGGCGGTCGGCGATCACCAGTTGCGCCGCATAGCCGAAGGCGGAGTGGATGATCGGGTTCTCCACCTTCTCCTTGAGGGAGTTGGTCCAGTCCACCCGGTACTCGCCGTGGTAGTCGACGTCCGGGAGGCGTCCGCCGGCGTCCGCGGCGCGGCACGCGGACCTGACCGCTCCGGCGCCCATGAGGGTGCCCCGAGAGCCGGTGGTCTGGCCGGCGCCGAGTTCCCGGCTGGTGTCCACTATCACCCGGATCCGCTTCGGGTCTATCCCGAGCTCCTCCGCCGCAACCTGCTGGGCCACCGTATGGATCCCCTGACCCATCTCGGTCCAGCAGTGGCGAACCTCGACGGCGCCGTTCCTGGTGAACCGCACCACCGCTCCGGCGATCTCCTTGAAGCCGTTGCCCAGGCCGCTGTTCTTGAGCCCGAGGCCCACTCCCACGGCCTTACCCGCGGCGCGAGCGGCGTCGTAATGGGGTTTGACCGCGTCCAGTGACTGGCGAGCGCCCCGGCAGCCGTCGTCCATGATCTGGCCGGGACCCCAGAGCGCGCCGGGTTCCACGACGTTGCGGCTACGCATCTCCCAACCCGAGATGCCCACCGCATGAGCCAGACGATCCATCACGCCCTCCATGGCGAACTGGGCCTGGTTGGCGCCGAAGCCCCGGAAGGCGCCGCAGATGGGGTTGTTGGTGCGGGCGGCCACCGCCTCGACATCGATGTTGGGCACGATGTAGGGACCGCTGGCGTGCCCCGCGGCCCGTTCGAGCACCTTCATGCCCACCGAGGCGTAGGCACCCGAATCGCCCAGCATCCGGGCCTTGAGGGCGGTCAGCTTCCCGTCCTCGTCACAGCCGGCCCACAACTCCATCCGGATCGGATGCCGCTTGGCGTGGATCCGGAGCGACTCCTCCCTTGACAGGGTGCACTTCACGGGGCGACCCAGCAGGTGGGCGGCGAGAGCCGTCTGCGCCTGGTTTGCCATGTCCTCCTTGCCGCCGAACGCACCGCCGTTCGATACCAGCTCGGCCGTGACCAGGGACGGATCGATACCGAGCACCGAGGCCACCTGGTCCCGGTCGTCCCAGACACCCTGGCCGCCGGAGTAGAGCATGAGCCGGCCGTTGCCGGCCGGAACCACGAGCGTCGACTCGGGCTCCAGGAAGGCGTGCTCGACCCGCTGGGTGATGAAGGTCTCGTGTACACGGTGGGCGGAGCCTTGGTAGGCGGACTCGAAGTCGCCCCGGGCGTACTTGGACGTTGACAGCACGTTGCCCTCCAGGCCCCAGACCGCGTCCTCCGAGGAGGCCACCGCCTCGGCCGGGTCGGTGAAGGGCTTGAGCACCCGGTACTCCACGTCGACCGCCTCGGCGGCCTCGCGGGCCGTCATCCGGTCCACCGCCACCACCACGGCCAGGACGTCCCCGTAGTAGGAGGTGCGGCCGCCCTCGGGGATCAGGACCGGCCAGTCCTTGTGGATCAGGCCCACCTTCAGCTCGCCGGGAACGTCGGCGGCGGTGAAGACGGCTTCCACGCCGGGTATGGCCAGCGCCCGGCTCGCGTCGATCCGCACCACGTCGGCCCGGGCGTGGTCGGTCAGCCGGAGCGCGGCATGGAGCATCCCGTCCAGGCGCATGTCGTCGATGTAGTCGCGGTCGCCTAGAGCCAGCTCGCAACCCTCGTACTTGATGCCGGCCTTTCCGATTCCGGAAGGGGTCTCGAGCGGGGGGATGTCGCCCCGGGCCAGCATGTCGATGGCGTCGAAGATCTTGGTGTATCCGGTGCACCGGCACAGGTGGGCGCCGAGCCGCCCGGCCGCCACCTTCCGGGTCAGACCCGCACCCTTCTGATCGATCAGCGCCTTGGCCCGCACCACTATCCCGGGGGTGCAGAACCCGCACTGGAGGGCGCCGGTGGCGGCGAAGGCGGACGCCAAGCGGTCCCGTTCCGCCGGATCGAACCCTTCCAGGGTGACCACTTCCTTGCCTTGGATCTTCTCCAGCGCCAGCACGCAGGCCACGAAGGCGCGTCCGTTGACCAGGACGGTGCAGCACCCGCACTGGCCCGACGGCGCGCAGCCGTCCTTGACCGATGTGATGTCGAGTTCCTCGCGGAGGGCTGACAGCAGGTGGGGGTGGTCGGCGCTGACGGAGACGGGTCGGCCGTTGAGAGTGAAGTCGATAGTCCTCTCTGCGATCAGGGTCATGGTCGCCTCCTCCAACCAAAGGGCCTGCTTGCCGGTCGTGGCAGTCGGCTCTGCGGATTACTTTTACATTTTGTCAAAATCCTAGCAATCTCGGAAGCAACTTCGGCAACCATGTTTAACCTCGTGGCGCCCGGATCAAGGAGTGTGGAAAGTGCTGGCCCGCGCCGAGTTCACAGTGGAGCCTTTTACCGAAGGCAGGCAGGGGCCCCACGTCCAGGCGGCCATAGAGGCGCTCGCTCCCTTGTCGCCTGACATAGGCCCGTTCGGAACCTCTGTCGAGGGCGAGCTTGACGTGGTGCTCGACAGGGCGGCCGCGGGCATCAGGGCGGCGATGGAGGCCGGCGCCACCCGGGTGGCGGTGACGATGACGGTCACTCCATGATGGAGGAGCATCCCCTGCTGGAGGCGGTACGGCCCCTGGTCGAGGCTATGGGGGCCGAGATAGTCGATCCGAACGGGACCGACGGCGACTGCATACCCCTCGAGTGGGAGGGGGAACTGGTGGCGGAGGTACGCGTGCTCACCCTCCATGACGCCCTGGATCACCTGGTCACCCAGGTGGAGGGGGAATTGGGCGGCAGGCTGGCCGAGTTGGGCCGGGTCCAGAAGCAGGTGGCGGTCCGGCTGCTGGATGAGCGCGGGGCCTTCCGGCTGCGCAAGTCCATCAACGAGGTAGCCGACCTGATGGGGGTGAGCCGCATCACCATCTACAACTACCTCAACTCGATCCGGGGCGAGTAGGCGCGGTGGGAAGGCGTATCCTCACGGCGGGTGCCACCGTCGTCCTGGCTCTGGTGATGGTGGCATGCGGAGGTCCTGACCTGCCCGAGGACGCCACGGGCGAGGAGATCTACGTCCAGATGTGCGCCCGCTGCCACGGTTCGGACCTGCGGGGCGGCACCGGCCTAGCGCTGGTGGGCGAAGCCGCGAGATCGACCGACAAGCCCGAGTCCTACCTGGTCCAGTCGATCTACGCCGGGATCGGGAGGATGCCCGCCTTCCGGCACACCCTCACGGATGACCAGATCGTGCGGGTGGCCCAATACATCATGCGACAGCAGGGCAGATAGTGGTCAGTGGTCAGTATAAATTAAGAATAACTAGCAACTAGATTTCGATCCGGTTGATGGCATCCACGGCGGCGGGGTTCTCGAGGCTGGTCAGGTCACCGGGTTCCTCACCCAGGGCGCGGGCCCGCACCACCCGGCGCATGATCTTGGCGGACCGGGTTCGCGGCAGGTCTTCTACCAGCTCGATCGCCACCGGCCGGAAGGCCTTGCCCAGATGGTCCACCACCTTCCCCGAGATTGCTTCTGCCAGTTTCGGGCTGTGCTCCGTCCCCGCAGTCGGCACGGCGTACACCGCGATGGCCTCGCCCTTGACGGGATGCGGCACTCCGATGGCCGCCGCCATCACCACGCCGGGATGGGCAACCGCGGCCGATTCGATCTCCGCCGGACCGATCCGCTTGCCGGCGATGCTGAGCGTGTCGTCCGAACGTCCGTGCAGGTACCAGAAGCCGTCCTCGTCCACCGATGCCCAGTCGCCGTGCACCCAGATGTCCGGCCAGCGGTTCCAGTAGGTGTCGAGGTACCGGTCGTCCTTGCCCCAGAAGCCCCGGGTCATGCCGGGCCACGCCTTGGAACACACCAGCTCACCGACGTCGCCCCTCAGGGGGTGTCCTTCCTCGTCGTACACGTCGACCGCCATGCCGAGAGCCGGACCGCCCAGAGAGGTGGGCTTGATGCCTTGGAGCATGTTTACCGAGAGCAGGCAGGCCCCGATCTCGGTCCCGCCCGAGATGTTGATGATGGGCACCCGCTCGCCCCCGACCTCCCGGAACAGCCACCACCACGGGTCCGGATTCCACGGCTCGCCGGTCGAACCGATGGCCCGGAGAGCCGACAGGTCGCACGCGGCGGCATGGTGGGCGCCGTGGGGCTGGAGGGCACGGATCAGGGTGGGGGAAATGCCTAGGACCGTGATACCGAGCGACTCGACCAGCTGCCAGGTGCGCCCGGGCGTCGGGTAGTCGGGGGCGCCGTCGTAGCAGCCGAGGGAGGCACCGTTGCTCAGGCCGGCCACCACCATCCAAGGCCCCATGATCCAGCCCAGGTCGGTCATCCACATCACCCGGTCTCCGGGCGCTATTTCGAACTGGAAGGCACCCTCGACCGCCAGCTTTACGGCCAGACCGCCGTGAACGTGGACCACTCCCTTGGGCTTTCCCGTGGTGCCGGAGGTGTAGGCCAGCAGTACCGGATCCTCGCTGCCGGTGGCGACCGCGCCCAGGCGCGGGGCGGTCTCGAGCGACTCCTCCCACCAATGGTCCCGTCCTGCCGTCCAGGGTGTGTCGGGTTGCCCCAGGTTCGAGACCACGATCACGTTGGGGGCGACGCCCGCCGCCTCGATGGCCCGGTCGGCCGTCTCCTTCATTCCGATGGGATTGCCCCGGCGGGTGTACCCGTCGGCGGTCACCATCACCGCGGGTTGCGAGGCTTCGAGCCGGGAGGCGACCGCCTCGGTACCGAATCCGGAGAAGATCGGCACGTAGATGGCGCCGATCCGGGCGGCCGCCAGCATCGAGACCACGGCCTCGGGGATCATGGGAAGGTAGCCGGTCACCGTGTCGCCCTGGGCGGCTCCGGCCTCCGCCAGGGCGCCGGCCGCCCGCTCCACCATCTCCAGCAACTCGCCGAAGCTGTAGCTCCGTTGGGCGCCGTCCTCCCGCTCCGCCACCAGCGCGGTCCGCTCGGGATCCTGCGCCACCCAGCGATCGACGCACACCTCCGAGAGGTTGATCTCCCCGCCCGAGAACCACCGCGGAAACTGGATCCCGTCGCTGGTATCCACCAGGGTGTGATAGGGCGCCGAGAAGGGGACGCCCAGATAGCCGATGGCGGCCTCCCAGAACCACTCCAGATCGGAGATGGAGCGTTGGACCAGGTCCTCGTAGGTGTCGATCCCGTGGCGGGCCATGAAGTCGGCGGTGCGTGAGCGGGCCACCTCCGCATCGGAGGCCTTCCAGACGATCGGTTGCCTGTCCATCTCCGGCCGTTCCTGTTCTCGTGCGGAGGTCTACTCTAGGAGCGTTCCGAGGACGTCTTGTCGGCCTGCTAGCCGGCAGCGAAACCCCAGGTCAAGGGTTCGCGACAGCTCGTCCCTGTTCCTTTCGGCACCCTCCTACCGGAGGGGTACGGCCCGGGCGACACGGGTCCTCAGCCGAATCAGCCTTCCCCGTTAGGCTTGCCGGTATGGAGCACGACGGCAGCCGGAAGCACGACGGCATGCCGCCGTGGATACCTCGTGTCATCGTGCTGGTGGTGCTGGCCTTCCTCGGCACCTACCTGCTGGTGTGGTCCGTCATCCGGCTGAGAAGTTTTCTCCTGGCGCTGCTGCTGTCGCTCTTCGCCTCCTTCGCGCTGGAGCCGGGCGTCGACTTCCTGGCCAGGCGGGGATGGCGCCGCGGGTTGGCCACCAGCGTGGTGTTCGCGGTGGTCGTCGTGGCCGGTGTGGTGTTCGCCGCGGTCACCCTCCCGCCGATGGTGGCGGAGAGCGCCTCCCTGGTATCCAACGTCCCCGGCTGGCTGACCGACCTGAGTTCCCTCCTGAACGACCGGTTCGGTCTAGACCTGAACCTCTCCGACGTGTCGGCAGGGATGCTCGACCTCCAAGGATCGCTCCAGACCTACGCCGCGTCCCTGGCGAGCGGAGTGCTGGGCCTGGGCGCCCAGGCTGTCAACCTGCTGCTGCAGCTGTTCACCATGGCGCTGTTCACCTTCTACCTGCTGGCGGACGGGCCCCGCTTTCGCAGGCGCGTGCTGTCCCTGGTGCGTCCCGAGCGCCAGGCCGAGGTGAGCCGCATCTGGGAGATCGCTATCCGCAAGACCGGTGGCTACGTCTACTCCCGGGCCTTCCTGGCCCTGATATCGGCGATTTTCACCTACGTCTTCCTTCTGATAGTGGGTGTTCCTTACGCCCTTCCGCTGGCGGTGTGGGTAGGCGTGGTCAGCCAGTTCATTCCGGCTGTCGGTACCTACCTGGCGGCGCTGGCTCCGGTGCTGGTGGCTCTGACCGTGCGACCGATCACCGCGGTGATCGTGATCGTCGGGCTGGTGGTCTACCAGCAGATCGAGAACACCGTCCTCTCTCCACGTATCACCGCCCGCACGATGTCGCTCCATCCCGCGGTGGCGTTCGGATCGGTGCTGGTCGGTACCTCGCTCCTCGGGGTCGTCGGCACCCTGGTGGCCCTTCCCGCGACGGCGATCATCCAGGCGTTCGTCTCCACCTACATCGAGCAGCACCACGTGGACGAGGCACACCTAGGTGCGGCCCCTGAGCAACCAGAGGGCGAAACCGCGCCAGCTGCCGGAGACACGGCGGGCAGCTGAGACTCTTCCCTAGGGTCTTAGCGGGCTCGTCAGGCCGCGCAGACGATCTCGAAGTACTCGGTGATCTCGCGGAAGGTGACCACGCCCAGGGCGCGGCCCGTCTCGCTGATGAGCACCAGGTAGCGGTGGCCGAGGTCGGCCATAACGCGCAGGGCCTCACTGATGGACGCGCCGGGGGAGGCGGCGGCGATCTCGGTGGTCATCCAGTCGCCGACTGCCTCGGCTTCGAGGTCCTTCACCCGGCACGCGACCTTCAGGAACACGTCGTGCTCGGTGAGTTCCCCGATGACCGCCCCGCGATCGCTGACCACCGAGACCAGCCCGGTGTCGGCCGTCAGCATGGCCCCGATGGCGACCGCGAGTGAGTCCTCGGGCCGCACCAGCAGCGGGTCGCGGCCGTGCAGGCCGGTGAGATCCACGAAATGCAGGTTGTGCTCGGGCGACAACTCGGGGCCCAGCTTGCTCTGCGACCCCAGGAAGGAAGCAGCCAGCCGGATGAGCTCGTAGTGGTTGATGCTGCCCAGCAGGTCGCCGTCGGCGCCGGTCACCGGCAGGTTGCGGAACCGGCGGGCGTTCATGGTCCGCAGCGCCTCGATAGCGGAGGCGTGGTGACCGATCACTGTGGGCTCTACCGTCATGAATCGGTCCACCGGCGCGTCCCACGTCTCGGGTGACCTCACCACGCGCCTGGTGACGTCCCGCTCGGTGAATATGCCCGCTACCCGGGCGCCGTCGGTAACCACCGCGCAGCCGGTGTGCTGGGCGGCCATGGCCGCCACCACGCTGCGGGTCTTGCGCCCGCTGGGAACCACCACCAGCGACGACAGTTTCATGGCCGACAGTTGCACATTCTCGAAGTGCTGCACGATGTTGATGCTGGTCACGGCTCTCCTAGCCGGCTTCGCTTGTCGACCGCATGTCCCAATCCGCGGTCGCGGACCTCGGCGGAGTCGCCGATCAAGGCACGCCTCAAAGGCTAGACCCTTTCCACCAGTACCTGTGTAGACCCTCAAACCAAGTGTCGATAACTTCCTTCGACAGTGCCTCTTCTGGTTATGCACGACTCGGGACGGCTGGCTTGCACGATCCGGACACGGTACGAGCACCCTGATATTAGGAGGCCCGGATGCGGGGAGTCGGCAAAGCGCCCGGTAGGAGGCTGGTCGGGTGCGGCGGACGCCTCGAACACACGCACGCGACCCTTTCGACTCGGTCTGAACGTCCGGCGTCGTGTTCCTCCGGCTGTGGCCAACTCCGAGCACGCGGTACTCGTCTACCGTTCCTGGTAGCCGGAGAGGAGGGGCAGTGGCACAGTTCGATATCGATGCGATGTTGGAACGCTTCCGGGACCGCGCCGAAGCCGTGCGTCGGCGTCCCCTGCCTCCGGTGGCGGGTGAAGGCCGGAGGGCGTTCATAGAGCAGGCCGAGACTGACTACACGGACTTCGCCCTGGTCGGAGGCGCGGTCTGGTCGGTGGAGGAGGATCACCTGGTCCTGCGCATCCCGCTCGCGGGCGGGTAGCAGATGGACGTTGGCGCCTGGATCGGATCGCTTCGCGCCGAGGGCCGGCGGATAGCCGCCGTCGCCGCCGGCCTGTCCCCGGACGACCCGGTGCCTTCCTGTCCCGAGTGGAACGTGCGGCAGCTGTTGCGCCATACCGGATGGGTGCATCGCTGGGCGGGCACCATGGTCCGGGATGCCAGGCTCGAGCCTCCTGGGCGCGAGGACGTGCTCCCGGACGGCTGGCCACCCGACGAAGGGCTGGTGGACTGGTTCCGGGAGGGTCACGAGCGGCTGGTGTCGGCGCTCGAGTCCGCCCCCGACGATCTCGAGTGCTGGACCATCATGCAGGTGCCCGATTCCCGGACGTTCTGGGCGCGGCGCCAGGCCCACGAGACCGCCATCCATCGGGTTGACGCCGAGCTGGTCTCCGGCGCGGTCACCGGCTTCGGCACGGAACACGCCGCGGACGGGATCGACGAGCTCGTGGTGTTCTTCATCTCGCGGCCCGACCGCGGTCCGAGAGCTCCCGAGGCCAGGACCCTCAGGGTGGTCGCCTCCGACGCAGGCCGTCACTGGACGGTGTCGTTCGGACCGCAAGATTCGGCGGGCCGTGCCGGGGGAGAAGGACCGGTGGACTGCACCGTGACGGGCCGGGCCTCCGATCTGTACCTGTACCTCTGGAACCGGATCCCGCCCGATGACATCCGGGTGGAAGGCCGGGGCGACGTGCTGGACTACTGGAGCGAGGCCTCGTTCTGATGGGTCGGCGTGACCGGCTCAGGTCGCGAAATCACTTGGTGAGTAATACCGCGTTTGCTGCCGCGCGCCTGATTAACTTTGGCCCGTGTTTGTGACATACGGCACCGTTCCGCGATGCAGCAGTATCTGAGCCTGCTGGAAGAGGTCAGGTACGAGGGGATCCTGAAGGAGGACCGTACCGGCGTCGGCACCTACAGCCTCTTCGGGCGCCAGCTCCGCTTCGACCTCGACAGGGGCTTTCCCCTTCTCACCACCAAGAAGGTGCACCTGCGATCCGTGATCCATGAGCTCCTTTGGTTCCTGGCCGGCGATTCCAACGTCCGGTACCTGCAGGAGAACGGGGTGTCCATCTGGGACGCCTGGGCCGACCCGACCACCGGCGACCTGGGTCCCATCTACGGCGTGCAGTGGCGTAGCTGGACGGGGGCCGACGGCCGGACCATCGACCAGTTGTCCGACGTGGTGGACCGGATCCGGAACGATCCCGACTGCCGCCGGCTGGTCGTATCGGCATGGAACGTGTCCGAGCTGCCGGAGATGGCGCTCCCGCCCTGCCACGTGCTGTTCCAGTTCTACGTGAGCCAGGGTCGCCTGAGCCTCCAGCTGTACCAGCGCAGCGCCGACATCTTCCTGGGAGTGCCCTTCAACATCGCCTCGTACGCGCTGCTCCTGATGATGGTGGCCAGGGTCACCGGCCTCCGCCCGGGAGAGTTTGTCCACACGTTCGGTGATGTTCACCTGTACAGGAACCATGTAGAGCAGGCCGATGCGCAGCTGCGGCGGCGGCCCAGGCCTCTACCTTCGGTGGTCCTTCCCGACCGGGCGGACCTGTTCTCGTTCAGCTACGAGGACATCCGGGTGGTCGGCTACGACCCCCATCCGGCCATCCCGGCGCCGGTGGCCGTCTGAGCGCCGGCCCCGTCACGCGACCAGCCCCCTGGAAGGTGAGCGCTGAAAGGCTCTAATCTGGACTACGGATCGGTACCGGACCATCCGGACCGCAACCAGGAGCGTTAATGAAGATCGTCGTCGTGGGCCCGGGACGGGCCGGTGGATCGCTGGCGGTGGCCGCTCGAACCGCCGGTCACGAGTTGGTCGGCCTGTTCGGCCGCCGGACCCGCAACCTGCCGCTGGCCGAGCACCTGGGGGTCCGGATCCGGCTCATCGGGGAATCGTTACCCGAGGCCGATCTGCTGGTGGTGGCGGTCCGGGACGATGCCCTGCCCGAGGTCGCCGCAAGCCTGTCTCCGGCGGCGGACCGGGTACGCGGAGCCATCCATCTCTCGGGCCTGACGTCGGTCCGGGTGTTGGACCCGCTCCGCGAGGCCGGACTGGTGACCGGCAGCTTCCACCCGCTGCAGACCTTGCCCGGCTGGGAGGCAGGATCACGCTCCCTCCCGGGCGCGTTCGTCGGGATAACCGCCCCCGACGATTGGGCTGCGGAGCTGGAATCCTTCGCCCGGTCGCTCGGCTGCCGACCGTTCCGGGTGGCGGATGACCGCAAGGCCCTCTACCACGCGGCGGGCGGCGTGGCCGCCAACTACGTCTCGGCGGCGCTCTGCGTGGCGGAGTACATGTTCACGGCGGCCGGCGTCGATCCCGCGGCGGCCCGCCCGATGGTGGAACAGGCGGTTGCCAACGCCTTCGACCTGGGATTCCGGGAGTCGTTGACCGGGCCGATCTCACGGGGCGACCTCGGGACCGTCCGGCGCCAGATCGAGGCGGTGGACCGCCATGCGCCCGACGCATCGGAAGCCTTCCGGGTTCTGACCAGGCTGACCGCCCAGATGGCCGGGAGGGTCGAGGTGGAGGAGATCCTGCGGCTGGCCGCCCATCCGCCGGGAGTTCCTCCTGCGCCTCCGGCCATCGAGGGAGGGGGGTCGCCCTGAGAGTGGTAACCACCATGGCGGAGGCCAGGGCGCAGGCCGGCGGCCTGGTGGGACTCGTGCCGACCATGGGCTTCCTCCACGAGGGCCACCTCTCGCTGATGGAGCGCGCGGTGGCCGAGTGCGATCAGACGATGGCCACGCTCTACGTGAACCCCTTGCAGTTCGAAGACCCCGCCGACCTGGCCCGCTACCCGAGCGATCCGGACCGCGACCTGGCGCTCGCCGAGGCATGCGGCGTGGACCTGATGGTCGTGCCCGGCCCGGAGGAGATGTTTCCGAGCAGGCCCCTGACCGGAGTGACGGTGGCCGGTATCGGGGAGCGGCTGGAAGGGGAGTTCCGTCCCGGCCACATGGACGGGGTGGCCACCGTGGTGACCAGGTTGCTGGCGGGCCTGCAGCCCCACCGGGCCTACTTCGGGCGGAAGGACGCCCAGCAGCTGGCGTTGATCGCCCGCCTCGTCCAGGACCTGGGTTTCCCGGTCGAAGTGGTGGGCTGCCCGCTCGTGAGGGAGGTCGACGGCCTGGCCCTGTCGTCGCGCAACGTCCTGCTGGGAGCGCGCCGAGCCGAGGCTCTGGCCCTGTCGATCGGGCTGATGCTGGCGGCCGACCGGTTCGACCGGGGTGAGCGGAGAGCTACCGTGCTGGAGGCGGCCGTGCGGAGCGCGGTTCCCGAGGATGCATTGGAGTACGTCCGTCTGTGCGAGGCCGCCACGATGACCCCGGCGACGATCGCCGAGGGCGAGACGGTTCTGGTGGCGGCGGCGCGCTTCGGGTCGGTCCGGATCATCGATAACGTTCATCTGGTCGCCGACCATCATGGCGCGTCGGCGGACCGCGGAGTCAGGCTGGGACGGCCCAGCCTCCTTTACGGATCGGAGGGGACCATGACCGCGCGTGAACAGGCCATGGAGCCGCCGGGCGGGGCGGCCTGACCATGTTCCTGGCAATCGACATCGGCAACACCCAGACGGTGATCGGTCTGTTCGACGGTTCCGAGATCGTCGCCCGTTGGCGCCTCTCGAGCGGTCGGGAACGGACCGAGGACGAGTTCACGATCCTGTTGCGGGGCTTGCTGGGCCCGACCGGCTATCGCGCCGCCGACTTCGAGGGGGCGGCCATGTCTTCGGTGGTTCCGCCGGTGGCAACCGCCCTGCGCTCGTCGCTGGAGAAGCTGGTCGGGTCGCGGGTTCTGGTGGTGGGGCCGGGGGTGCGGACCGGTATGGCCATCAAGATCGACAATCCCCGGGAGGTGGGGGCCGACCGCGTGGTCAACTCCGTGGCGGCGCGGGAGCGTTACGGTGCCCCCGCAGTGGTGGTGGACTTCGGAACCGCCACGACCTTCGATGTGGTCGACGGAGACGGCGCCTACATCGGCGGCGCCATAGCTCCCGGGCTCGAAGTCTCGATGGACGCGCTGGTGTCGGCCACGGCCGCCCTCCGGCGGGTGGACCTGGTGGAGCCCCGCTCCGTGGTGGGTCGGGGCACCGTGGAAGCCATCCAGAGCGGGCTGCTCTACGGCTACGCCGGCCTGGTCGACGGAATCCTGGCCCGGATTCTCGAAGAGGCGGAGGGGAGAGGCGGGGGGCCGGTGGCGACGGTTGCCACCGGCGGGATCGCCTCGGTAATCGTCCCTTTGTCGAAGTTGGTGAGCACCGTCGACCCCACGCTGACCCTCGAAGGCCTGCGGCTCGTATGGGAGCGCAATCTCTAGGAGCGTGCTCGACAACCGGACATTCTCGGTGCCCTCCTAGTGTCCGGATCCGGTAGTTCGTCATCCGCCCTCGGGACGACGAGAACGCGAAAATCGCGAAAACGCGGCCTCCCCGGCGG
>WTGI01000025.1 GCA_011523635.1 Acidimicrobiia bacterium | reverse complement strand
ATCCGTGGTGCTGTGTGCCTCAAGTTCGTCGGCCGCACCATTCTCGATGCACAGGACGTCATCCGTGGTGCCCTGTTCCTCAGGTTCAGGGCGTCATGGGTGGTGCTCTGTGCCTCAGGTTCATGGACCCCGTCATTCTCGATACACGGGGCGTCATGGGTGGTGCGGTGTTCCTCGGGTTCAGGGCGTCATCCATGACGCCGTGTGCCTCATGTTTCGGGGCAGCTGTTTACAATCGTCGGAATTCCCCGGGTCTCGATCATTCAAACTCACCGCCACTAGACCCCAGGAGCGCCCGCACCGAGTGACGCGGGCCGGGGGAAGGGTCTGTTCAAGCCCGGGGAGCGTCCTTACAGTTCCGTGTGAGAGCATGGAGTAGGGAAGGGGGTAAACCGTGACCGCTGTTACCGAGGGTCTGGTCGATGCCAAGGAACCAGGCTCGCCAAGCTGAGTCCCGTACCGATCTCGCCAGGGCCACGGCCTCCCTCGAGTGTATCCGATAGGATACAATGGTCGAGATCAGGCAGACCAGGGCCTACACCCGCTGGTTCTGCAAGATCCGGGATCCTCAGGCCCGGGCGCGGATACTGACCCGGATCCGGCGGCTGTCCCTCGGTAACCCCGGGGATGTGAGACCGGTAAGAGGAGGGGTCTCCGAAATGCGTATCGACTACGGACCCGGCTACCGCGTCTACTACGCAAGGCGAGGCGACACAACGGTGGTCCTGCTCCCAGGTGGCGACAAGAACACTCAGAATCGGGATATCAGGAGGGCCCTGAAGCTGGCACGGAATCTATAGCCGGAACGTGACAAGAGGGAGATGATGGAATGGCGCGACGAACAACCACGCAGCCGTGGGACGCGGCAGACCACCTCAAGACCGAAGAAGACATGGTCGCGTACCTGGACGCGGCGCTCGAGGAATTCGACTTGGGGCTGATCGCAGCCGCCCTGGGCGATATCGCCCGAGCCAAGGGCATGACGAACGTGGCGGCGGATGCGGGACTGGGAAGGGAGAGCCTCTACAAGTCTCTGTCGGTCGAAGGCAATCCCGCGTTCGACACCGTGCTCAAGGTAACCCGCTCGCTTGGTATCCGTCTCCGGGCGACACCCCTAGCCGGAGACCCCTCGCCGTAGGAAGGACCCCCACACCCACAGGGTCATTCGCCAGCCCGGCTGCCGTCCGGTCAAGAACGCGAAAACCGCATGGGCGTCCCGCCGCCCCTCTGACGAGGGTCGAGAACAAGCATGATCACTGCCCCGGTGGGTTGTTAGCGTGAGCGCACTCTCGCCCCTTCCAGGAGGCCTATGGCCATCCTCCTAGCTGGACTGACGTCCATCTTCTACGGGGTTTTCGACTTCGCAGGTGGGATGGCCACCCGCCGGGCCCCGGTCTTCGCGGTCGCCTTCTGGTCCAACATCATGGCCCTGGCGCTCTCGGGCTTGGTCGCGTTCCTGTATCACGTGGCGTTCGGATCCGCCGTCAGCCTCCCCGACCTGGCTTGGGGAGCGGCGAGCGGTGTCGCCGGAGTCGCCGGGGTGGTCGCTTACTACGAAGGTCTGGCAAAGGGCAAGATGGCGGTGGTTGCTCCGGTATCCGCCATCACCCTGTCACTGATCCCGTTCACGTTCGGGCTGCTGACCGGAGAGCGCTATGCCCTGTTGCCGTGGATAGGGGTGGCCATCGCCGCCCCTGCGATGTGGCTCACCGTCGCGACCGGGACCCGTGAGGACCGCCCGGGGAAGGCGATATACGGTCTCGGAGCCGGCCTGGGCTTCTCGTTGATGTTCATCGGGCTGGCGCAGGTCTCGGGCGAGGCCGGCATGTGGCCGTTGATTGCCTTCAGGTGCGCTGCCGTTGCCACATCGGCTGTTCTGGTCAAGGCGCGGGGGATCCCGCTCAGGATGGCAAGGAAGGACCTGCTGTTGAGTTTCGCCGCCGGGGGCGCCATCCTGGCCAACCTCACCTACGTGCTGGCAGTGCGAATCGGGCCCCTGGGACTCGTAGCGGTCGTGTCGGCCCTCTATCCGGCCGTGGTGGTGATCATGGCCTTCCTGGTCTACCGGGAAAGGCCCGCTCCCCAGCGCATAGTGGGTCTCCTGTTGTCCCTGGGAGCCGTATCCCTGATCGCCCTGAACTGAGCGGACTCCTGAGGGAGAATTGTGAGTCTGGACGCCATGGGCCGCGGCTTTCCCGCTGAAACGGTGGCGGAACCTAGACGACTTTTCGAGGCGACCCGGTCTGCTTCGGGCATCGGACGGATACATGGACGCCTTCGCGAAGCAAGCACAGCCGCGGTCTAACTAGCCAATTTTCCTGTCATCGCAGCACCGCGATTGTGATGGCAGACATCGTCAGAATCGCCCCGACGATCCACTTGGTCTGGGAAGCGAACCGCTTCTCGATCAACAACAGCGCGTTGGCCAGGGCCTCACGGGATTCTGCCTGACGGGCTTCGTCCTTCGCGTCAACAAGGGATTCGGTGACACTCATCGGCGGCTTACGCTCCTTCTCGCTCATCCCTGAACGTACCCTACCCCGAGGAGATTTCAAGGGGTGTCCCGGCAGGCTGTCCGGCCCCACGGGCAGTTCCGTGGTGGGCGTTCCTGAGGTTCAGGGCGTCGTGGGTGGTGCGGTGTTCCTCAGGTTCGGGCGCCGCGTCGTTCTTGAGGCGTAGGGCGTCATGTGTGGTGCGGTGTTCCTGAGGTTCAGGACGTCATATGTGACGCCCTCTGCCTCAAGAACCGAGACGCCAGGCAAAACTCGCGAAAACCCGGTGCTCCGCACCGGGCCCCTCCCCCGCCACGACCCAACCTGGTTGGAGCGTGGTCGGCCATGCCCGGCCTGCGGCCGGGAATCGGCGCTTCGCTCCATTGAGCTTGTTGTGTTCCCTCGGTCCGGCCGTTCCGATCGGTCTCACTCCATCGGCCGGTGTAGGTGCTTGGCGATAGGCAACTTATGGTGGGGGTGTGACAGATTCACCCCTTTTGTAAAGGGGACGTTGAAAATCTACCGCCCGGACCGTCACGGGCACCCGCCACCTCGCACGTCAGCGGGCGAAAGGTCCCGGAAGTTGCCGATCCTTCGGGCGGTCCTCGCGTAGTCTTCGGCAAGATGTTTCGGGCGGTCGGCACGGGTGTTCTCGAGTGCTGGTCGTGGCTGTTGAGAATCCGCCGGTGGTGAGGTGAGGACGCCTAGGACAGTGCGCGCCGGGCTGGCTCGGGCATTGACGGCTGCCTTGGTGCTGATGTCGCTGCTGACGCCGGGGGAGATGGCGCCCGCCCAGGCCCAGTCGTCCCAGGCCCAGTCGCAGGTGGAGTTGTGCGATCCGGGATCGGTGGAGCAGTTCACCGATGTGGAGCCGGGCGACTACGGGGCGGCGTACATCCTCTGCATGCGCGCCCTGGGATTGTCGGTCGGCACCGGCGGCGGACGATACGGGCCCGACCAGGTGTTGAACCGCGGCCAGATGGCCACCTTCCTGGTGCGGCTATGGCATGACGTGCTCGGTCGACAGTGTCCCGAAGGGGGATCGCCGTTCACGGACGTCTCTGCCGGTGGCACCCACTCGGAGGACATCGAATGCCTGTACAACCTGGGTATCACCGCGGGTGTGACGCCCACCACCTACGGGCCGCAACTGCCGCTGAGGGCTTCCCAGGTGACACGGTTCCTGCTGCGGGTCTATCGGAATGCAGGGAACTGCCCCGATACCGCCGGCTACGAACGCAGCGAGCTGGAGGAGGCGGTCACCTGCCTCACCGGCCTGAGGGTGCTACCTCCGGGCGAAGGCGCCGGGTCGGAGTCGGTCACCCGGGCACGGGCGGGGGTCTACCTGATCGGGCTATGGCACATCCTCTCCGGAAGAGGACTGCCACCCCCACCACCAACCGTCCCGCGGCTGCACATCGCCTACAGCAGCTGCCACCTCGGCGAACGTTTCGAATGTTCGGACATCGGGTTGATCGGAGTCGACGGTACCGATCACCGGCAGGTCCCCACCACCGGGTGGCTGCCACAGTCGATAGACACGTATCCGGCCTGGTCTCCCGACGGCGCCACGATCGCCTACAACGCCGGCGGCGAGATATGGCTGGTCGAAGCCGACGGTACCGATCACCGGCGTCTCACCACCACGGGCTACGCCTCACGATCGTTCGCATGGTCACCCGACAGCTCCATGATCGTCTACTACGGCTACGAGGACGGGACGGGATTGTGGGTGATCGACGCCGACGGCACCGACAACCGGCAACTGACCACCGCCCGCCACTTCGGGCCGTCCTTCGCATGGTCGCCCGACGGGACCAGGATCGCCTACCGCGTCTACTACGGCCGCGAGGACGGAGCGGCGTTGTGGGTGATCGACGCCGACGGAACCGGCAACCGAGAGCTCACCACCACCGGCCACGGCGCGCCGTGGTTCGCCTGGTCGCCGGACGGAACCAGGATCGTCTACTCGAGTTATGACCGGAACAGCAAGCAGGCCGGGCTGCGGGTGATCGAAGCAGACGGTTCCGACGAGCGCCTACTCGCCACCCTCCGCAACGTCGGATACGCCGATTGGTCGCCGGACGGATCCAGGATCGTCTATTCGGGTTATGACCGGACCGCCGAGGAGGGCGGGCTGTGGGTGATCGACGCCGACGGTACCGATGGTCGCCTGCTCGCCGCCGCCCGCGGCTACATCCTCGACCTCGACTGGTCTCCCGACGGCGCCACGATCGCCTACAGCCTCTGGCAACCGGGCAACAGTACATGGATCCGGGTAATCGAAGCCGACGGTACCGGCGATCGGCAGCTCGTGGGCACCCGCCTCAGCCCCGAGGACCCCCTCCTCTTCATGTGGTTACGGTTCTTCACCGCCCCCATGGCACCCCGTCCCTAGACCGCCCAAGCCCAGAACGCGAAAAAACTTGCAAGAGAACGCGAAAAGCCCCGCAAAGAGCCCGAAGCCGTCCCACCTTCCTCAGGATCAGGGCGTCACTGGTGGTGCCCTGTGCCTCAGGTTCAAGGACCCCACGATTCTCGATGCACAGAGCGTCATGGGTGGTGTCCTGTTCCTCAGGCTTAGAGCGTCATGGGTGGTGCGGTGTGCCTCAGGTTCAAGGACCCCACGATTCTCGATGCACAGAGCGTCATGGGTGGTGTCCTGTTCCTCAGGCTTAGAGCGTCATGGGTGGTGCGGTGTGCCTCAGGTTCGAGGATGGCACCGTTCTTGAGGCGTAGGGCGTCGTGGGTGGTGCTGTGTTCCTGAGGTTCGCAGCCGCGGCGTAGCCGAGTGCCGGCTCCGCACCCCCACGCCCCTCGCCCTCCGGCGAACAAGACCCTTGAATCCAACCCTCATCGCGGGCACCTTGCAGGCAGCGACGCGCCACAAGAGAAGCCAGCGGAAGGAAGTGGCTATGGCGACACCGACAGTGGGACCGAAGATACGGCGGCTGGCCGAGTCACAGAATGGGCTGATAACGGGCGACCAGGCGATCAACGCGGGCCTTTCGAGGTCCACGATCAGGCGCAGGATCGAATCGAAGGAATGGGAGTTGTTGGAGAACGACATCTACCTCGTGTACGGGACTCGCTCGAAGATCGTCTATCTGCGGGCAGCCGTCCTTGCTCTGCCGGCAGTGGTCTCACATCAGTCGGCAGCCCAGCTACAGGGCCTCGGCTGCCAATCGTTCACCGGAGCCGAGGTCACCGTGCCCCACCGGCGTAGCAACCGCTTCGTAGAGGTTCGAGTCCACCAATCGACCGACCTTCACCGGCAATACGTAACGCGTGCTGCCGGCCTCCCGGTCACCAACCCCGTCCGGACGATGTTCGATCTGGCGTCAATAACTGAGATCGACGAACTCCGCAGCATGGCGCAGAAGGCACTGGCGGAGCGCAGCGTGACCTTCGGAGGCCTCGCCGAGATTCTCGAGGAGCTGGGTCGGCGGGGTCGTCCCGGCACCACCCGATTCCGCGAGCTCCTCGAAGATGTCACGCCCGGGTACGCCGCCCCGGAGAGCGTCATGGAGGAGAGGATGATTTCCCTTCTCAACGAAGGCGGCCTGCCGATGCCCACTCTCCAGATGCCCCTCCCGTGGCGCAGCCCCAAGAAGGGTCGGGTCGACTTCGCATACGAAGCAGACCGGGTGATCATCGAGTGTGACGGGCGCCGCTGGCACACGACCATGGAGGCGTTCGAGAGCGATCGCCGCCGGGACAATCTCGCTCAGTTGAACGGCTGGAGAGTCCTGCGCTTCACCTGGAACGACCTCAACCACTCGCCGGTCAGGGTCCTCTACCAGATATCCCAAGCCCTCTTACGCCCGGCGGCATGAGCCATCACCACCGTCCATCCCGCACCAGGGGAGCGGCGCCGCGGTCACGCTGACTCGGTAGTTTCGACTGTTATCGTGACGTTCCGGGACCCATCTCAGAGCCGAGTCCCGATGCCGTGTCCCGATGCCGTGTACCAGAAGGAGAACACAATGGTCACGTCCGCGAAATTGGCGAAGCTGACCGGCTGGTTGTTGGTAGTGGGATCGGCGGTCGCCACCGTAATGGTCCTGCTCAAGCCGGCATCCTTCACGACCGACCACCCGGACGGTGTCACGGACGCGATGTTGGGCGCCGTCGCGGAGATAGCGGCCAACAGCGGCTTGGCTCACGTCACCGTGGAGGTAGCGCTCTTCGCAACCTTTGCCTACGTGTTGGGCGTCCTCGGTGCGGAACGCCTGCTCAGGGACGGGGAGACTTGGGCGGGGTACCTGAGGAAGGCCGGTGCCGTGGCCATCCTGGTCGCCTTCGGGCTGCGCGCCGCCTCATACGCCATGGGACATCTCGTAACCAACATCCTGACCCACGGGGTGGAAGGGCCGACCGGTATGGCGACCACGGACGCCGCAGTATTGGTGGTGGGGATAGAGGGAACCTTCGGGCTCTTCGCCACTTTGGTGTCGAGGGTCGGTTTCGTGCTCCTCGCATTGGGATTGATGAACGTCAGGCTGATCGGGCAGGACAAGGTTCTCGCCATCGTGCTCGCCATCGTCCCAGGGATAGGCGCTCTGGTATTGCTCCTCGTGGGCTCTCATGTCCATGACGGTGTTGTCACCTACTACGCGGTGGGAAGCATGCTGGCCCTCGTCCAGGCACTCTGGGTCGTCCTGCTGGGAGTCGGGTTGATCAGGAGGGGCCACACCCTCCCTGAATTGTCCTAGACATCGCGCCATCTGATCGCTAGCGGTCAATTGGCAGCTCCGATGGATCGGCGGGGTAAGAGTCGGCTGCGGGAGGGGCTACCATCCTCTAGCGGACCAGCACGATGCGTGGTCACAGACCGGCTCCCAGGAAGGCCAATGACCGACAAGGCGCGCCCCACTTCCCTGACCGCTCCCCTGTACCGCCTGTACGAGCGGCGCCTCCTGCATCAATTGGATCCGGACCGCCTCCCGCGCCACATCGGGATCATCCTGGACGGCCACCGGCGCTATGCCCGGGCCGAGGGCCTGGAGACCTACTCGCACAGCTATCGCAGCGGGATGAGACGGTTCGAGGAGTTCCTCGGCTGGGTGGCCGAATTGCCCATCCCGTCCATCACGGCCTGGGTGCTCTCCACAGAGAACCTGGCCCGGCCGGCGGAGCAGATCGAGCCCTACTTCAACACGCTGACCGAGATGTTCCAACGGCTTCCGGAGCGCACCGACCGCCTGGGGTTCCGGCTGAAGGTGATGGGGAGCCTCGACCTGCTACCCGCCGATCTGGTGAAGGCCGCCAAGCATGCTGTGGAGAAGAGCCGGTCCGCTTCGCAAGATTCCCGGACGGTCACGGTCGCCATGGGCTACGGCGGGCGCCAGGAGATCGTCGACGCCTGCCGCGACCTGGTGGACGAGTTGCTCGGAAGCGGAACGCCCCCCGAGGAACTGGCCGAGCACGTGGATGCCGCCGGCATCGCCTCCCATCTGTACGAGCCCGACCAGCCGGATGCCGACCTGATAATCCGCACCTCGGGCGAGTCCCGGCTGTCGGGGTTCCTGCTGTGGCAGGCCGCCTACGCGGAGTACGCCTTCGTGGACGTGTTCTGGCCGGACTTCCGGCGGGTCGACTTCCTCCGCGCCCTGCGGGACTACGCCGCCGCCGACCGCCGCTTCGGCCGCTAGCTAGCCCGGACGAGCCGGGGCGCCGCCGACCGGGGCCACGGCCTCCATCCTCTCTTCGGCGATGGCCACGTAGTCAGCCGAAACATCCACCCCGATGTAGTCCCGCCCGGCGAGCAGAGCCATCTTGGGGGTGGTGCCGGAACCGCACATCGGATCGAACACCAGGTCGCCCGGTTCCGTCCAGGACCGGATGTGGTCGGCGGCCAGCTTCTCGGGGAAGACTGCGGGGTGCTGGAAGGCCACTTTGTCGCTGGTCGTGCCCCCCATGCCGACCGCATAGGCCCAGATGTTGGTCCTGGTCTTCTCCTTCTTGAGCTCCTTGAGCACCTTTCGGTTGACCGCGTCCGGGCCCTTGTTGTGGGGGAGCATCTCGTAACCGCTCCGGACCGTCGGTTCGGTGAGCGGGTTGAAGGTCCTCGGGCTCCCCTTGCTCAGCACGAACATGAACTCGTAGGCGTTGGTGTAGGCGTTGGAGCGCATGAAGGGGGTGTTCTTCTTGCGGTAGATCATCACGTCATGCATCCGGAACCCGATCTCCTGGAAGGAGAGCCCCTGCCGGAAGCTCGAAAGGGTGCGCCGCCCGGCAACGATCTTGTCCCCGACCACCCACACCACCACGCCGCCCCGCTTGGTGACCCGGAGCAGGCCGCGCGCGATGGCCTCGAAGTCGAACGAGTACCCGTTGTAGTTCCGCAGGTTGTCATAGGGAGGAGAGGTGACGGTCAGATCGACGGAGCCGGCGTCCATCCGGGCCATGAACTCAACGCAGTCCGCCACGTACAGCTGGTTGCGCCTGATGCTCATCCCGCCCGGCTCCGTGCCACCACCTGTCGGGAATGCGTGGTAATTATGATCCTCCTCGACGGGCTCGCGCGTAGTCCGCACCCCGCCTTCCAAGATCGCCTACCGAAGGCCCAGGCCGACGCATCCGGGGGAAAAGACCGCGAAAATCGCGGCGAGCGGGCTCCGCCCGCTGGGCCCTCCCCCGCCGCCACCACCTTGGTCCGAGACGCGTCCCGCCAAGCCCTCGGCGGGGCGGTCTCGAACGATTTGATCCCTCGAGCGGGCCGGTCGACGTCGGAGCCGGACCGCTGGTAATTACGGTTATCCAATAACCTATAGCGAGGGTGTGACAAGTTCAACCCCCTTGCCGGCAGGCAACGGCCAGGGTGGGAATCAAGGCGCGTACGGACCGGCACCACGTAAGAGCCGAAGCACGTAGCCATTCTTCGGCCTACCCGCCGACGGACCGGTTCCGCGATCCCGCAGCCGGACGGTTCGCGCCATTCTCATGCCGGGTGATCCTCAGGTACTCCTTCACCACGTCGGCCTTACCGAAGCCGGGGGTAATGGTGTTGTTCTGCGACAGGGCGGCGAAGTCCATGCTCAGCAGCTGGTCGAGCACGGCCGGAGTCCCCGCCTTAAACAGGATCCACTGCTTGGTGCGCTCGCAGCGGTCCGCGGAGGTCTCCCGCCTCGAGTAGTCCTGGTAGCCCTGCCGGGGCACGGCGAAGTCGAAGTCGTGGTCGAAGACCTTGAGTGCCCCCGGCGTGTTGTTGTACTGCCACATCTCGAAGTCGGCGTGGCGGATGGCGGGCGGGCTCAGCAGGCGCATGTCCTCGAAATCGTGGTTCGCCTCCCTCGTCCAGACCTGGAACTCGGCGTTGAGCCGGTAGTCCGGCTCGTCAGGCGTGTAGAAGGCCGGACCCGCCAACTCCATCGCGGCGATCCACCGGAACCCGGTACGCAGGTTCTTGTGGACCGAGTACTTCCGGAACTGGACGGGGACCACGAAGGCGATGGTGTTCGCCATGGCGGCCGCCCGGTTGAAGAACCGGATGGCGAGCCTCGACCGGTGGCCGAACGGCGGATTGCCCACCACGACCGTCTGCCGGGGGTCCTCGACCGTGTCCTCGAAGGGCCAGGTCAGGAAGTCGTGCCGGACGATGCCGGGCCGCCGCGGGTCGACGTCGATGCCGATACGCCGGCCGGCGGGCAGCAGGTCGAGGAAGCACCCCTCGCCGGCGCTCGGCTCCACGTACAAGACACGGTCGCGCCGGAGATCGCGGAGCCCGTCAAGCGTCTCGAACAGGAACCGGAGGCAGCGATCCGCAACGGCCGGCTTGGTGTAGATCTGATCCAACCCGATGGCGCCGTCCTCCTCCTGCCAACCCCAACCATAGGTATCGCTCCTGACACTTATGCGGCAATGCGAGGATGGCGTGGGAGCGGCCAGGATGGATACGCCGGATAACCCTCACTCGGACCCCGGGATTCACACTATTCCTCCAATAACCCTCACGGCGTGAGGCTTAATCGGCTCAGCTACCCCACCACAGTGCGCAAGACCCGAGCGCTGTCAGACGGCGGCCGGGGGGCGGAGGCGGTCGGCTACGGCGCGGGTGAGGCGGTCGAGGATGGCGGCGAGCAGGACGATGGCGATGCCGGCCTCGAAGCCGCGGCCCACCGCGTCGCTGCGCCGCAGACCCCGGACGGCTTCCAGGCCCAGCCCGCCCCCGCCGACCAGGCCGGCGATGACGACCATGGCCAGGATGAGCATGATCACCTGGTTCACAGCCACCATCAGCTCGGGTGCGGCCAGCGGCATCTCCACCTGGCGGAGGCGCTGGGCCCGGGTCGCCCCGAAGCTCTCCGCCGCCTCGTGGGTTTCGACGGGCACCCGGCGCAGCCCGAGGTCGGTGTAATGGACCGCAGCCGGCAGCGCGTACACGACCGAGGCGATGATGCCCGGGATCCGGCCCACGTGGAAGAGCGTGATCACCGGCACCAGCAGCACGAAGCTCGGGATCGTCTGGAAGAAGTCCAGCACCGGGCGGAGGGCGGTGCGGAGCAGGTCGTTGTGCGAGGACAGGATCCCCACCGGCACGCCCACGGCCAGGGTGGCGGCCACTGCCAGGAGGACCTGGGCCAGGGTGTCCATGGACAGCTCCCACATGCCCAGGAGGCCGATGGCTGCCAGCGCCCCACCGATCCCGACAGCCAGGCGGGGTCCCCGAGCCCAGAGCCCGAGGACGACCCCGATCCCGATCATGGCCGGCCACGGGATGCCGGAGGAGAGGAGCTCACGCAGCGGTATCACGAGCTGGGTGGTGACGAAGTCGCTGAACGGACCCGTCCCGATGCCCGATCCACCGATGTCGTACAGGTTGTCCCTGGCCCAATCGGTGATGTTGTTGACGTAGGGGGCGAACCGCCAGCCGAGCGCTTTGGGGAATTCGTTCAAGCCGGCCAAGCCCCCGGCCACGGCCCCGACCGCCGTCGCCGCGGCCAGCCATCGGATGGCCGGGAGGTCGTCGCCCGGGTCGGCGGTGGCGACGCCGGTGGAGAAGCGGTCCAGGATGATGGCCATGATCACGATGGCGATGCCCGCCTCGGAGGCCTTGCCCACGTTGATGCTCCGCATGGCCTGCAGCACCACCTGGCCGAGGCCCCCGGCGCCGATGAAGGCGGCTATCACCACCATGCTCATGGCCAGCATGGTGGTCTGGTTCATACCCGCGAAGATGGCCGGCCGCGCCTGGGGGAGACGGACCAGCCGCAGGGTCTGTCGCTCGGTGGCGCCGAACATCTCCGACGCCTCCACGGTGGACTGCGGAACAGTACGCAGCCCCACCTCGGTGAGCCTCACCACCGGGGCCAGGGCGAAGATCACCGTGGAGATCATGGCCGGGACCCGCCCGAATCCGAACAGCAGGACGAAGGGGATGAGGTAGACGAAGCCCGGCATCGTCTGCATGGTGTCCAGGGTGGGCCGGGTGATGCGGGCGACCGCGTCGCTGCGCCACGCAGCGATCCCCAGCGGGATCCCGATGGCCATGGAGACGAGAACCGACACTCCCATCAGCGCCAGGGTGGCGAACGCCTCGTTCCAGAGGCCGACCACCCCGATCAGCGCCACGCCGGCCAGACCCAGCGCGCCGGCCAACCGGCCCCTGGTCCACCACAGCCCCAGGCCGGTGAACAGCGGGTAGCAATACCAGGGGAACCACTTGAGGAGCGATTCCAGCCGGCGGATAGCCCAGTCCATGGTGTCGGTAACCGGGTTCAGGAAGACGGTGTACAGCCAATGCAAGTTCTGGTTAGTGATCAGCCACCGCCGTGCCCGGTCGATCGGGTCGGCCAGGCCGACATTCCAGGCCTCCGGGAAGACGCCAGTGTCGGTGAGGGCACGCAAGGCCACGACCACCAGGATCATCCCGCCGAGCACCAGGGCGAAGCGCGCCGGCCCGCCTCTCCACGCGGCCCGGAGCCCGCCGGTTCCGGCGCGGACCCCGTCCACCGCCGTCATCGCCGGTCGGGGGAGATCACGCCGGCGACCTCGTCCGCGTCGAGCAGCCCCACGGGCACCCCCTGCTCATCGCACACCAGCACCGGCTCGGTGGAGCCCAGCAGGTGGGGAAGGACCGCCTCCAGCGGCGTGGTCTCGGACACCTTCGGCCACCCGTGGTCGACCTCCGTTCCCTCCAGCGGCCGCATCACCGAACAAGCCTGGAGGACCTTCACCACCGGGGCGTCCTGGGTGAACGCGCGCACGTAGTCGTCGGCCGGGTCGGTGAGGATCTCCACCGGGGTGCCGACCTGCACGAACGCCCCGTCGTTCATGATGGCGATCCGGTCGGCCAGCTTCAGGGCCTCGACGAAGTCGTGGGTGATGAAGACCAGCGTCCGGCGCAGCCTCATCTGGAGCTCGATCAGCTCGTCCTGCATGTCCCGGCGGATGAGCGGGTCGAGGGCGGAGAACGGCTCGTCGAAGAACAGCACCTCGGGATCGACGGCCAGCGCCCGGGCCAGGCCCACCCGCTGCTGCATGCCGCCGCTGAGTTGCTGGGGGTGATGATCGCCCCAGCCCTCCAGGCCCACGGTCTCCAGGAGCTCGCGGGCGCGCTCCTGCCGCTCCCGGCGGTCCACCCCCTGCACCTCCAGCCCGTAGGCCACGTTGTCCACCACCGTGCGATGGGGGAACAACCCGAAGTGCTGGAACACCATGGCCATCTTCCGGCGCCGCAGATCGCGCAGCGTGGCGCTGTCGGCGCGGGTGAGTTCCGTGCCGCACACCTCCACGGTTCCCTCGGTGGGCTCGATCAGGTGGGAGACGCACCGGACGAGGGTGGACTTTCCCGATCCCGAGAGGCCCATGACCACGAACGTCTCCCCAGGGGACACCTGGAAGCTGACGTCGCGCACCGCCACCACGCTGCCGACGGCCTCCCTTATCTCCTCCCGGCCGGCCCCGGCCTCCGCCATCTCCCGCGCCTCGCCGGCCCGCCTGCCGAAGACCTTCCACACGCCCTCGACCCTGACCCGGGACGTCTCGCTACTCGTCTCTCTCGCTGTGTCCATCACCTTGATCCAACTTCCACCGTCGACTATCGAGCCTTCGTCACCCGACCCGTTCGGCCGGGTAGACCGGGACATCCAGGGGCTCCTGAGGCTGGTTGCCCAGGATGAGGTCGGCCGCCTTCTCCGCGATCATCATCACCGGAGCGTAGATGTTGCCGTTCGTGACCGTCGGCATAACCGAGGCGTCCACCACGCTCAGCCCCTCGGTGCCGTGAACCCGCATCGATCCGGGCTCCACGACCGACCGGTCGTCGATGCCCATGCGAGCCGTTCCGGAGGGATGCAGGGCGGTTTCGGCATCCCGGGCGACCCAGTCCAGGATCTCCTCGCCGGTCGAGACCTCCGGGCCGGGCGACAGCTCCCCGGCGTTGTAGGGGGCGAACGCCGGCTGGTTCATGATGTGGCGGGTCACCCGGACGGCCTCGACCCACTCCCGGCGATCCTGGTCGGTGGAGAGGTAGTTGAACCGGAGGGACGGCTTCACCGTAGGGTCGCGGGACTTGATCCGGACGTAGCCCCGGGCGTCCGAGTACATGGGGCCGACATGGACCTGGTAGCCGTGGCCGTGGCTCGGCGAAGAGCCGTCGTAGCGGATGGCCAGCGGCAGGAAGTGGAACATGAGGTTGGGGTAGGACACGTCCGGGTTGGAGCGGACGAAACCGCCGCCCTCGAAATGGTTGGTGGCGCCGGGTCCCCGCCGGGCCAGCCATTGCATGCCGATCCAGGGTCGGCGCCACAGGCTCAGGGCCGGCTGCATCGACACCGGTCGGCGGGAGGCGTACTGGACGTACACCTCCAAGTGGTCCTGGAGGTTCTCGCCGACCCCCGCTAGGTCGGTCACCACCGGGATGTCCAGCGACTCCAGGAGGTCGGCGGGTCCCACGCCCGACATCTGGAGCAGCTGGGCCGATCCGAACGCCCCGGCGCACAGCACGACGTGCGCGCCCCGGACGGTGCGGTCACGGCCC
>WTGI01000082.1:66802-69879 GCA_011523635.1 Acidimicrobiia bacterium | reverse complement strand
GATGAGGGCCAGCGTGAAGTCGACCCGGGTAGCCATCAACACTCTCGTGAAGACATCAAGGCCAAGGGTGTCCGTTCCGAACCAATGCTCAGCCGTGGGCGGGGACACCGGATTGAACGGATCCGGCCGGAGCGGATCGTAGATGGGAAAGGGGAGCACGTGGGCGAAGTCGTCCAGCCACGGAGCGACCACGGCCAAGAACAACATGAAGAAGAACAGGGAACGCCGGATGGTCATGCCGACGGTGGGACCGACGAACATCCGCGCCATGAGCCCGCGTTCCCGCTGGGGGGAGAGAAGGGTCATCGTCCCTCAGTCCCGAAGGCGGGGATCCATGGCGAACTGGATCAGATCGACTATGAAGTACAGGATCACATAGATGACCGCAGCGATGATCACCACCCCCAGCACCACGTCATAGTCGGAGTTGTCCATGCCCCACACCGCGTACGAACCGATCCCCGGCCAGGAGAACACGACCTCCACCAGCACCCCGCCTCCGATCAGGTAACCGAAAGTCATGGCGGCCAGGTTGAGCACCGGCGGGGAGGCATTGCGGAGAACGTCCCTGATCAGAACGGTTCGCCGGCCCAGTCCGTAGCTGTAGGCCGCCTCGACGAACGGGCTGGACACGGCCTCGCTGACAGCGGAGCGGGTCACACGGAAGAGCGGGGGCCCGCTGGTCAACGAGAGGGTCACCGCGGGGAGAATCAGATGCCACAGGGTATGCCAAGCCAGACGGAAGTCCCCGGCGATCAGCGCGTCCACCGTGTAGAGACCGGTCACCATTTCGGGGGGAGTAATGCCACTGCCTACGCGGCCCAAGGGAGGCGGGAATAGCGAGGGGAGAGGGCCTAGAGGCTCGGGGAGCCTGGGAGGCAGGAAGTAGAGGAGGAAAATGAACAGCAGGCCGAGCCAGAAGGCCGGAACGCTGACCCCGAACTGCGCCATGCCTTCCCCGAGCTTGGCCAGCTTCCCTTCGGGTCTGAGCCCTGCCCGGACGCCGAGCGGGATGGCCCAGATGAAACTCACCGCGAGCGTGAAGAAAACCATCTCGGCGGTGGCGGGAAGCTTGAGCGCAATGTCCTCGGCGACCGGTATGCGGCTGATGCGGGACACACCCAGGTCCCCCTGGAGGAGGTGAGTCACATAGGTCCAGAACTGCACGACGATGGGCTCGTTGAGGCCCATCTCCTCGGCCCGCTGCTCGATTATCGCCTCGCTCACCGCCACTCCGAGCGAGGCGTACAGAGGGGTACCCGTGGACCGCGTGATCGTGAAGCCGATCATGACCACCGCGAGGAGCACCACGGCCAGTATGACCACGCGATTGACCAGGAACAGGGCCCATCGGCGAAGTCCGGAGAGCCGGTCGCCGGCCTCCCGCTCCTGACTAGTTGCCTGTGTCGCTTCTATGCGTGGCTCCAGGAAGGTAGAACGATCGGGAGGGCGGCCGCCCTAGGCGTCGCCCTCCCGATCTGCGTAGTTACTACCGATGGACTAGCCGGACCGATTCAGGGTCGCGAACCAGAGGAGCCCGTCGGGATGGAGTGTGAACCCGCCGATGTCGTCGCGCATCGCCAGGGTGTAGTTGGCATTGGCAAGCCACAGCATCGGAGCTGCGTCGACCAATCGGGTCACTGCCTCACGGTAGGGCTCGCGCCGTCCCGGATCCGAGACGACCGAAGCCGTTTCGTCGAGGATCTCATCGATCCTCGGGTCCGCGAAGCCAGTCCAGTTGATCGCCGCGTCCTGCGAGTCCCACCACAGGAAGAACTGGTAGTAGGGGTCATCGACGTAGTCGAGGAGGCCGCCCCGGAAGGCCATACCTCCGTAGGTGAGACCGAACAGGTGATCGAACATCTCGGCCCCGGTGACAGGACGGATGCTCATGTCGATCCCCAGGTCGGCAAACTGCGCCTTGAGGTTGGTAGCGACCGCCTCATCGAGCGGGATGTCCTGGCGGATGACCATCTCGAACTCGAACCCGTCGGGATAGCCGGCTTCCGCCATGAGCTGCCGAGCCCTGTCGGGATCGTGCTCGTAGATCCACGCGTCCTCCAGGTTGTAGAGGTCGAAGAACCTGGAATTCACCGAGATAGGTCCTTGACTCGGGACTGCCTGGCCATTCAGAACGCCGTTGACTATCGCGTTGTAGTCGACCGCGTAGGACATCGCCTTACGGAGGGTCACGTTGTCGAACGGCGGGGCCTGGTTGTTCAGCAGGACGTTGATCCCGTTCCGGTCGGGAACCGACAGAACCTTCACACCGTCCGAACCGGCTGCGGTAGCCAACTGCTGTACGGATAGATCGAGGGCGATGTCCACATCACCGCTCTGGAGCAGGGCGAGACGGTTGGCCGCCTCGGGCACCGTCAGCAACTCCACGGTCTCGAAATAGGGCTGGAAACCCGTCCAGGTGGGGTTCCGTTTCAGAACCATGCGCGATCCGCGCTCCCAGCTGTCCACCACGTACCGACCGTTGCCGGCGTAGTTCTGCTTGAGCCAATCCCGGCCCCAAGGATCGTCCTCGGTGGAATTCGCCTGGATGGTCACGCTGTCCATGATGCCCATGGTCTGGTCTCTCATCAGCGGCAGCACGATCGTGGACGGACGAGCGTTGTGGACGACGAGCGTCCGGTCATCAACCCGCTCGATCTGGTCGATCGATGTCACACCGATGTTGCCCCATACCCAGGCCGGTCCGGCCGGTCCGGTGGCAAGCGCCCGGTTGATCGTGTAGATGGCGTCGTCAGCCGTAACCGGGTTTCCACTGGTCGGGAACGTCAGACCCTGGCGGAGCCTAAGGGTGATGGTCCGGAAGTCATCGCTGAAGTCCCACGACTCGATCCACTGACCCTCGAAGGAGGTCGTGTCGGCGTACGAGAAGCCGCCCACATCAGGGCCGGGACGGTACTGAACCGGCTGCATGTAGACGTTCTTCAGGACCAGGTTGGTCAGCTGTGCCGAGCCCAAGGCGGGGTCGAGTTGCTCCACGTCATCGGCAATGGCGATACGGAGCGTCCGCGCCTCCGGGTCGTCGGCGTAGACCACCACCTCCTCGGTCACCGTCTCGG
>WTGI01000082.1:62156-66702 GCA_011523635.1 Acidimicrobiia bacterium | reverse complement strand
TCTCGGTGACAACCACTTCCTCGGTCACGACCTCGGTCACGATGGACGTAACCACCACTTCCTCGGTCACCGTCTCGGTCTCGGTGACAACCACTTCCTCGGTCACGACCTCGGTCACGATGGACGTAACCACTACTTCCTCGGTCACCGTGATGGTCTCGGTACCACCACAAGCAACTGCGACCATCGCCAAGGCGGCCACAATCGCCATGACAGGTGGCATCCGTTTCCAAAGCATCTTCATACTCGCCCTCCTCGAGGCTGGTGAACAAGCTGCCATCATATTTGCCGCACGTCACGATCCGCAACTTGGTTGCATCCCTTGGAAGGGGAAGAACGGGAGGTAGTGGTCCGGTCTGGGAACCGAATCACAACTCCAGCTAGCCGGGACGTCGTGCTATTCCCGTCGTGCTATTCCCGGTCCGCCATGAAGCTCTCCCACCACGTTACGCAGAGGTCTTCGATGTCCCCTTCTGCGGATCGGTAGTCGTACCAGCTGTTCAGCCAGTTGAGAAACCTCGGATCCCCCGGGCGAATCGAGATCTTGTTGTATCCCCGCGACAGGATCACCAGCGTGCCGTCCGGCTCCCGCAACAGCCCTAGTTCCGGATTGAGTTCAAGGTGTCGCCGCGTCACCGCGTCCCCGATGACAGCATCGACGCGCCCGTCCAGCAGCAACCGCGTCGGACCCGAAGCATCTACTACGGTCGCCGCCGGGAAGAAGCGCTCGGCAACGTCCCTGTTGCTCGAACCATGCCATACCCCGATCCGGAGACCCTCTCGATTCAGTGACTCGATCCCCTCGTTAGCCCTTTCGGCCGGTACCTGACACGTGACCCGAATCTGCATCAGACGACCCGTCACGAACTCCAGTTGGAGCGCCCTCTTTGGGAAGAGGGTATGTTTGGGGAGAAGGTCTACCCTCCGGTCGAACAGGGCGGGAATCTGGTCCGGCCAGAGGATCTCGACGATCTCGAGTTCAACGCCAAGGTCCGACGCGAGCATCGCCCCAACCTTGGGAGCTACGCCGTCCGGCTCACCTGTCTCGGGGTCGCGGTACATCTCGGGTGGATCTCCACTGTCGGGAGGACCCAGAAACTCGATAGGAAGCCTCAGAGAGCCCCGGTCCAGGATCTCGTCCAGCGTCGAATCCCACCCGCCAGGCATTGGTGTTCCTCCTGCAAGCGCACCCGGCGGAGGCCCTCCGCTCTTTGACCAACACCCTAGACGGCCTCCACTGCCACGCCGGACCCGAGTCGTGAGCACGGTACTCTCGCGAGCGTCTAGCCCAACCTCCCATGGCCCGCATGTACGATCTGCCACGAGTTCGCAACGGGTGGAGGCCCGATACTTGTGATCAGACCGGCCGGCGTACCGGACAGCCCCCAGACAGGCCTCGGACAGAACACGACCGTGATGAAGAAGGTAAACGGATCCCGAGAGTGCGACCCCGCCTGAGGGCTTAGTAGGCAGCCCCTGAAGGGACGGGTGCGGGCGGCGGCCACCCCTTGGTCACACTCCGTCGGCGATCCAATGACACCAGCCGAAAGATTCAGATCGTTCTACCGATGAACTCGACCACCAAGGGGACACTATGGGCTCTGGCCGCGGTCACCACCAGTTCCGGCCTGCCCCTGTTGTTTGTCTATACCCACAGCGGCGCCGACCCCTTCGCGTGGCGCTCGTGGCTACTGGTCTTCCAGGTCCTGACCATGCTTCCGATCTTCTTCGTCATGCCGAGCGGGAGTCAACAATGGCGCGAGAGTGCCCGCCGCCTGCTGTCCTATTGGGGAACCGGCGGAGAACCGCTCCGTGTCCGGACCCCTCTGGACCTGTTGCGAACCCCGGCCGTATGGATGGCAGTCTCCCTGGCCATCGACCTCGCCTTCTGGGTTTGGGCAGCCACCCTGATCGACCCGCTGGTGGTGACCATCATCTTCCAGCTGATGCTGATCGGGATGGTATGGCTGGCCGCCCGGCTGGGCCGGAAGCTCTCCAAGGCAGAACAAACCTCCCCACACGTCATGGGCCGGATGCACTGGATGCTGATGATCCTCTCCTTCGCGGGTGCCGCCCTGGTCATCTGGTCAGAGACCGGCGCGGTGGCGACCTTGAGCTGGACAGGAATACTCGTGGCGTTGGCAGGTACTGCCGCCGCCAGCGGAGGCCTCTGGACGACGGTATCCACGGGACGCCTGATGGCCTGGCCCTCCGACGACCCGCACGACCTGGTCTGGAACGCCACTTTCGCGGCAGTCGCAGGAAGGCTCGGCGCCCTCCCCCTGACCCTGCTGGGTAGCGCCCTGTTCTTTCCGTCAGGCAGCGGCTTCGGACTCGCCTGGACTACCGCCGGCCTCCTAGCACTGGCCGGCGCTTTCGACGCGGTCGGCTCCCTGGCCCACCGGTACTCCCTGTACACCACCTCCAGCCTGAGCGTTCAACGTGTCATGTTCCTCTCCCCCGCCCTCCAGATGCTCTGGCTGTGGATTCTCGCCGACGTATCGATCGCTAATCCCCAGGCCCTACTGATCGGCACCGGGGTTGTGCTGCTCGGCAACGTGGGATGGCAGACCACCCGCACATCGACACCATGACCATCATCCAGCAGGACCTCGAGCAGGGAACTCAGCGCATGTAGCTGGCGCCGTTGATGTCGATGGTGGCGCCTGACAGGTGCCGGCAGTCACCTCTTGACAGGAACACCACGATGCGGGCGATCTCCACCGGCGGGATCCACTCCCCCATGACAAGCTGGGGAGCCGTGCCCTCCTCGCCGCCGAATTGCTCGGCGGCGTCGATGGACATGTCCGTGCGCACCATTCCCGGAGCGATGTTGAAGCCAAGCACACCCTGGCGGGCGTAGTCGCCGGCCACCGATTTGGTGAGGGCGGTGAGCGCTCCCTTGGAGGCGCTGTAGGCAGCCGAGGCAGCACGACCGGCCCGGTAGGCCAGCCAGCTCGACAGGCTGATCACGGTGCCTTCGCCGTTTGCAACGAAGTGACGCACCGCGGAGCGGGTGATGCGAGCCGGCTCGATGACATTGACCTGCCACGTCGCCTGCCAGATCCGATCCCATTCGTCCTCGGGACCGTCCCAATCGAGGTCAGTCAGGATGGCGGCGTTGTTGACCAGCACGTCCACCCGGCCCTTCCATCCGACCGCCTGATCCCAGACCGTGTTTCCCGCCCTCCGTTGGGCGAAGTCGGCCTGCACCAGGAGCTTGCGGTCGGGTGGGAGCTCGGCGGTAGCCTCCTCGGCCCCGTGCTTCGTATGCGCGTAATGGGCCACCACCGAGGCGCCGGCCCTTCCCACCTCTCGAGCGATCTCGAAACCGATGCCCCTCGAGGCGCCGGTCACCAGGATCACCTTGCCCTCGAGCGGTTGTCCCATACTTCACCTCCGGGGTCGTTTCGTGCCGCGGCTGATCGGGCCGAACGATAAGATTCGAGTCCTACTGTATCCAAAGCGGGTAGTGATCCCGTCGCCAGGCAACCTCAGGAGGCAGGAATGAAGATCACCTTCATCGAACCGATAGGGATCGACATCCACGTCCCGCGTGCCGTCTCGGTACTCGAGAAGCACGCATCGAGCGGCGTCTTCGTCGAGGTGGTTCACCTCGACCTGCCGCCGGAACTGACCGGTCCGATGCTCTCGCCGGTTCCGCTGTACATGAACGAGCTGATCGCCACGGTTCTCCGGGCCGAGGAGGGGGGCTCCGACGCCGCCATCATCGGGTGCTGTTCGGACCCGGCCCTGATGGAGGCACAGCGGTCCGCGAAGATACCTGTAATCGGTCCTCTCCAGGCCGCCGCGGCGCTGGCAGCGGGACGGGGACTCAACCTCGGGATCCTCTTTCCCGACGAGCACGACTGGCAGGTCACTGCCAACTGGGTAGGACGCAACCTCCGTGCCTACGGGCTGTCGGACGTGGTGAGCGATATCGCCTTCGTGCCGATGCACGTGGAGGGCGAGGACAGCCTGATCGGCAACATGGAGGTTACCGCCGAGATCGTCCAGGATCGGTTCCGCCGCCAGCTTCATGAGTTTGGGCTACCGGCCGCCCGGGCCATGCTGGAGCGGGGGCCCGTAGAGGCCATCCTCTTCGGCTGCACCATATGGGGAGGCATGATCCGAGAGGTCGCCCACCTCATAGACGCGGTGGTCATCGACCCGATGGTGGCTTCGCTCCACCTGGCCGAGGCCCAAGTCCGGATAACCGAACTGGCCTGACCGCTTGCCGGGGAGCCCGAGCGACTGAAGACTCTCCTGTCTCTGGTCCCCCGGTTACGGCAGCTACCGGCCGCTTGCGGAACGCCTGGGGACAGACAGCCCCTGGATCATGCTTCGTCGGCCTCATCCTGGCCACGGGCACGGAAGGCCAACATCGCCTGCTCGCCGGTCTCGGGATCGGTGCCACCAGGGCGGAATTGACCCATGAGGACGGCAACCAGAGTCTCCAGCCTCGACAGCCTCTCCCCATGCTCCTTCTGCGTGGCTAGCACTTCGTCAAACCTGCGATTCATGTCTGACCGGAACTCGTTGAACT
>WTGI01000082.1:0-62056 GCA_011523635.1 Acidimicrobiia bacterium | reverse complement strand
CACCACGCAGCCCATTGAACTCACCACGCAGCCCATTGAACTCACCACGCAGCCCATTGAACTCACCACGCAGCCCGTTGAACTCACCACGCAGCCCGTTGAGGTCGGCCCTGAGGTTCTTGATATCGGCGCGGAGCAGGACGAAAACCACACCGACTAGCCCACCGACCAGCGAGATCAACAGATTGGTGAAGGCGTCCGCGTCCATGTCCATGAACATATCACTCTAGTCTCTGCTTTAGAACCCCCTATTCTTCGCGTTCTCACGATCCCATCGGTACGAAAGCGTGGAAGCGCCGAGCTGGAACCGGTGACGCCTCCCATACGAGGCCGCGGTCAGTCTGAACGACGGCGCCGCTCCGACTCGAGCCGCATCAACTCCCGGTCCCGCCATAGCACCTGGTCGTCCCGGCGGGACGACGGGAACCTGGACTCCAGGTCCTCGGCCACCCGCTGCACCACGTCGGACGCCCACGGGTCGTCCTGACCGCGCTCCATCCCGATCCGGCCGTATGCCCGTCCCATGAACCCGGCGTGGGCCACGATGCCGCCACGTGTATTCAACTCGGCGACGGCGAGCGGACCGATCACCGACCACCGACGGGCCAATCCCTCGGAAACCACCAGGTCGAGATCGGCTGGCGCTACGACTTCGTCCCTAACGAGGCAAAGGGCCTCCCGGAGCAGCGCGCCCTGGAGCCGGTTGAACACCAGGCAATCGATCTCCTGACGGACCTCTATCGGCAGCATTCCGGCGCCGGAGAAGAGCTCCCGGGCCGAGTCCACCGTTCCCGGGGCGGTGAATGGCGCGGGCGCCAGCTCGACCACCCGGATCAGGTAGGGCGGGTTGCCGGGATGGGCGAGTATGCAACGAGCGCGGCCCGGAAGCCCGGCAGCTATGCGCGAGACGGTGATGCTGGAGGAGGAACTGGCCAACGTGGTGGCGGCATCGGCCAGCGCGTCCATCCTCTCGAACAGATCGACCTTCAGCGGAAGGGACTCCGGAGCGCACTCCTGGACATGTACGGCGCCGTCCAGCGCCTCGCTCAGATCACCGGTGACCGCCAGCCGGGCGACGATCTCGGCAGGTGCCTCGTCCAGGAGACCGAAGGCGTCCAACTCGCCCAGCCGAACCTCCACCTCCTCGACCAGGACCCCGCGACGGCGAACCTCCGGTTCGAACACCGTGGTGACGTGGCCGGCCCGGGCGAAGACGATCGCCCAGCCGACACCGATCGACCCTCCCCCGGCTACACCTACTCGACCGCGGCCACGGTCATGCCGAGCCGGGGAGTCCGATCCTCCCACTTACTCGAGCGCGAGCGGGCTAGTGGTTAGTGGTCTGTCTGCGAAACAACCGGGTGCTCTGGCGGCCATCGGCGTCCCGTCGCTGTGTTCCGCTTCCTTGACGTACCGCTGCGGGTACGCCTTCGTCAGCGGGCCTTGCGAGGAACACCGCTGCCGACGCCATACCACACCGCCATTCCACAGACAGACCACTAGAGACCGAACGACTCGGCCAGGGAATCGGCTTCCTCGACCAGCGGCATCAACCTCGCCATCCGTTCGCGGCCCTCCTCGCCCAACTCGGCGTAGGTCGTCAGCGGCGCCCTCACGTCACCCATCGGGTGACCGACCGCAGCCGCGAGCGCCTTGGAGTAGCACTGGTGGCCGTAGGTCGGGTGGCCCTCGGCGATGGTGTGCTCGATCCGGTCGATCGGGCGCCAGATGGCCCTCGCGTCGTCGATGCGGCCCGCTTCGAGCAGCTCGAAGATGCGGCCCGAAGCCCGCGGCAGGTAGTTGCCGAACGGGTTGACGTACCCGATCGCTCCCAGCAGGTAGGAGTCGACAACCCATTCCCCCGCGTATACCTTCATCCGGCCGCCGGAGGCTTCTATCACCTCCGGCACGCGGGAGAGATGCAGGCTCGACTCCTTGACGTACTGCACCGACTCCAACTCCAGGCACAGCTTGGCCTGGAGCTTGGCCGACATGTCCACGTTGGAGGTGACCGGGTTGTTGTAGAGCATGATCGGGATCGAGATGGCCGCATCGATCGCCTCGTAGTACCTGAAGATCTCGTCTTCCGTAGGCGTGTAGTAGTAGGGCGGGATGATCATCACGCCGTCGGCACCAAGATCCTCCGCCTGGCGGCTGTGGCGGACGGCGTTCGGGGTGTGGGCGTTCATCGTGCCGATGATCACCGGCATACGCCCATCGATGTGGTTGACGTATGTCTCCACGAGCTGGCGGCGCTCCTCGTCGCTCACCGTCAGGAACTCCCCCGTGCTCCCCAGCGCGATGATTCCCGGCACGCCGACCTCCAGCTGCCAGTCCAGGAAGTTCTTCAGCGCTCCGAAGTCGACGCCCGAACCGTCCTCCGTGAAAGGCGTGACCGATACCGTGTAACTGCCCCGAAACTCTTTGGCCATCATTCCTCCATTCGCCAGCCCTGCCACTCTAGGAGAGTACCGAAAAATGTCGAGGCTGGCCCGATTGTCGGCAACAAACCCCGTGTCAACGCACCACCGACCGACCTATTCCCGTCTTCCCGGCACCCTCCTGACGAGCGGGCCAAGTCGTACCGACCGGGGATCAGGTGGTGGTCCCGGCTACCTCACCGACGGTGACCGGGCGGATCGGTGCCTGGGGGGCAAAGCCGGAGAACTCTCCGGGCGGCACATCGGATGCACCGGCGGCCATCGCGAGCACCGACGGACTGCAGTAGCGGCCCTGGCACTTGCCCATCCCGGCCCGGGTCAGACGCTTTGCCGCACCCGCGGAGGTAGCGCCCCCGGCGAATGCCTCACGCAACTCCCCGAGGGTGACCGATTCGCACCGGCAGACCAGGGTCGCGTCGCGGGCCAACTCGGTTGTAAGGGGCTCCGCCCGATAGAGGCCGCGGAGGTGGTCCTGGAAGCGCCGGTGCCGGCGGAGGGTCTTGCGGGCGCGGGACCCGGCTCGGGCAGAGAGGTCGGACGATGCCACCCCGAGGTCGGCCAGCACGTCGGCGCCGGCGATGGCGCCGAGGGCGGTCGCCACGTAGGCGCCGTTGATCCCACCGGCGTCTCCCACCACCCAGACCGAGTCGAGCGAGGTCCGCCCGGTGGCAGTACGAACCGCCACGAGCGTGCCGGTAACCGGGTCGTAACGATGATCGCATCCCAGGGCGCGGGAGATCTCGTTGGCCGGGATGAACCCGTAACCGAGGCAGACCGCGTCGGCGGCGAACTCCCGTTCCGTTCCGGGTAGCGGACTCCCGGAAGCGCCCAGGCGGGCCACTACCGCCGCCTCCGCCCGCTGGTCGCCCCGTATCTCGACCACCGAGGCGCGGTCGAGCACCGGAACCCCGGCCCGGGCCAGGGTGGTCCGGTACGAGAACCCCTTGGCGACCAGTTCCGGCGCGGCCGCGAGCATCCCGGCGCCGTTGCCGAGGTTGCACCACCACCGGAGATCCGCCTGCTCGGCCAGCGCCACCACTTCGACTCCGGCTCTGATCAGCTCGGCGGCCACCTGCATGTTGAGCGGGCCGTTGCCGGAGAGCATCACCCGCTCTCCAGGGGCCACTTGGCTGGATCTGAGGAGTGTCTGGGCGGCGCCGGTCGTCATCACGCCGGGCAGGGTCCAGCCCGGAATGGGAACGGGTCGCTCGTGGGCGCCGGTCGCCAGCACCAGCCTCCCGGGACGCAACACCCAGTCGCAGTCCTCGCTTCGCGCAGCCAGCGAGTCGGGCGCGAAGGCCCCCCATAGGGTGACATCGTTCAGGAACCTGACCCCGGCTTCCTGTGCCCGACCGATCAGCTTACGTCCGGCCCGGTACTGGGAATCGATGCGGGAGTCGTCGATGGCCCGCTCCGGTGGTGGCTGCTTGTAGAACTGGCCGCCCAGCTTGGAGCGCTCGTCTATCACCACCACGTCCACGCCTTGCTCGGCGATGACCGAGGCCACCGAGAGGCCTCCGGGCCCGCCACCCACCACCAGGACGGTAGGCGCGAGTTCACGCCTCGGCCGGCTGCCCGGAGGAATGGCCGGAGGTCCGGGAGCCGCTGGCTGCCTCTGCACCACCTGCCCCTCGGCCACGCCGGTCATGCATGCCAGCGTTCCCGGCCGGTCATCGACCACCACCGCGCACTCGTGGCAGGCGCCCATCCCGCAGAAGACGCCCCGGCGGCCTCCGTCCACCGCATCGCGCAGGCCCATCTCGCCGGACGCGACCAGCGCCGAGGCCAGCGTGTCGCCCGCCGACCCCTCCACGGGACGGCCCTCGAAGGTCAACCGGACCGACTCGGTGGGTTGCCCTACCCCCGGTACGCCGACGCGCACCCTCGAATCAGCCTTCGAGCCCGTTCTTGCGGCGGTACGCTCGCCAGGTGGTGGCCCACCGGTCGGGATCGTCCAGCCCGCTCCCGACCACCCGGTGGATGGGCTGGTTGTGGGGGGCGGTTTTGACCAGCTCGGGATCGGTGCGGGCCTCCTCGCAGATGGCCGCTATGACATCGATCCAGTAATCAAGGTCCTCGACCGACCACATCTCCCCCGCTTCGGGTGTGAACGGCTCCGGGATGAACCAGGGCTCGTGGCTCATCCAGAAGGCATCCACGCCGTAGTCGACCATCCGGTTGGCCACATCGACGGTGGTGACCCCGGTCTCCTCCGTGAGCTCGCCCAGGCTGTAGCGGGTCATCTCCATCCGGTACTCGTCCAGATGGGGAAGGCCCTTGGACACACCGGGGATCTGGAGCAGGCGGGTCTCCATGTAGTTGTTGGCCAGCAGCGACAGGTCGGCCGCCTCCTTGACCCCTGCGGCTCCCAGCGCCCGGAGCCACGAGTAGGCCTTGATGATGACCGGGATGTTGCCCAGGTACTCGCGCACCTGGGTGCTGCCGGCGTGCTCGGGAACCTTGATGGCGAACGCTCCGTCGTCTCCCTTGACCACCACCGGCGCGGTCAGGTACGGGGCCAGCTTTTCCGAGCACCCGTAGGCGCCCACCGCCGGTCCGCCGCCCGCCTTGGGAGCGCCGAAGGTCTTGTGGAGCATCATCATGCAGGCGTCGAAGCCCAGTTCCCGGGCCCGGATCCGTCCCATCACACCGTTGAAGTTGGCGGTGTCGTAGAAGCACAGTCCGCCGACCGAGTGGACGATGTCCACCCACTCCTTGATGTGGGGGTTGTAGATGCCGATATCGTCCGGGTTGTTGACCATCAGAGCCGCTGTCCTCTCCGACGCCACCGCCCGGAGCGCCTCCACCGACGCGTAGCCCTTCTCTTCGAGGGGAAGGTTGATCACGTCGAATCCGGCCGCCGCCGCGGTGGCGGGATTGCATGGATGGGCCTGGACGGTGGTGATGATCTCCCGCCGCTGGGCCAGGTCTCCGCGGGCCTCGTGGTAGGCCCTGGTCACCGTGGCGTGGAGGAAGGCGGCGTCGGCGCCTCCTCCCGGCTGGAACACGAACTGGTCCATGCCGGTCAGATCCCGAAGCATCCGGTCGAGCCCGTGGATGACCTCCAGCGTGCCCTGGAGGGTCTCGACGTCCTGATCGGGATGGGTCTCGGCCACGAAAGGCTGCCGGGTGAGCGCCTCGGTCACCCGCGGGTTGTACTTCATGGTGCAGGTGCCGAACAGGCTGATGCCCATCATCCCCAGCACCTCCTGGCTGAGATGCAGGTAGTGACGCAGCACCTCGGGTTCCGAGAGCTCGGGCAGATCGGCCGCGCGGCCCCGGCGCAGGGATTCGGGAATCAGGTCGGAGGTGTCACCCACCACCGCGTCGAGATCGGGTTCGTCCACCGGGAAGAGCTGCCCCCTGCGACCCGGGGCGCCCATCTCCATCACCAGCGGCTCGTCCCAGACCGCGGCGTGGTACTTCCTCAATCCGTTGGTAGTCATCGGGTCACCTCCTCCAGCGCAGCGGTCAGGCGGTCAATGTCGGCCCGGCTATGCACCTCGGTCACGCAGTACAGGGCGCTCTGGCCCAGATCGGGGAAGTCGCTGCTCAGGTCGCGGCCGCCGAAGATGCCGTGGTCCCTGAGCCGCCGGTTGATCTCGGCCACCGGAATGCCCGTGCCGTCGAAACCGACCACGAACTCCTTGAAGAAACCGGTCGGCCATGGCAACGACACCCCCGGCACGGCTGCGAGCCGCCGGGCGGCGTAGTGGCTCCTCCGGAGGATCGCTCCGCCCAACTCCTCGAAGCCGGCCGGTCCCAGCACCGACATGTAGGCGGCATTGGCGATCGCCCACAGATAGACCGAGTTGCCGGTCCAGTCCTTACCGTCCTCCCGGGAGCCGTATGAACTCTGCTGGAAGAGGGCGAGTCCGAAGGCCCGCTCCCCCTCGTGGGTGGTGTCGGTGAGGCTGACCTGAAGGGTGGGGTACTCCCGGGCGTAGCGTTCCTCGTCCCGGGTGGCGATGAAGCCCCCAACCCCGCCGCCGCCGTTCATGTGGATGCCGAGCGGCTGGGTGGTCCCGACCGCGATGTCGGCGCCGTAATCGGAGGGCGGGACGATCACGCCGAGCGAGGTCGGATCGACGCCGACGATGGTTTCGGCGCCGGCAGCTCTGGCCATCCGCGCGATCTCGGCGGCCCGGTCCTCGATCACCCCCAGGTAGGCGGGGTTCTCGAAGTAGACCGCGGCAACTCCGTCGTCAAGACGGCTGCCGAGGTCGGCCAGGTCGAGGCGCCCGGTGGCCGGGTCGTAACCCACATAGGCGATCTCGATGTGGCCCTCCTGCTCTGGGAACCCGGCGTAAGTGCGCGCCACGTCCAGACGCTGCGGATCCATGAGGGCGGGAACCAGGACCCGGCCGCGTCCCGTCATCCGGGTCGCCATCCGCATCGAATGGCCCACCGCGGCGCCCCAGCTGTATACGGGCAGGCCCACGAATTCCATCCCCACCAACTCCCCCAGCTGGCTGGCGAACTCGAACCAGGCCTGGTTGCGGCCCAAGTCGGATGAACCTGTACCCCACACCGAGGTCAGGAACTCGCTGCGGGTCCATATCTCGTCACAAATGGCCGGCACGTGGTGCTGCCAGGTGCCGCCTCCCAGAAAGCTGAGGTTGTCCTCGCAGTGCTCGTTCTTCCCGAGCACCCCGGTCATGTGTCGCTTCAGTTCCACCTCCGAGACGAGGGGCTCGGGCAGTTCGAACCGCCGGGTGGTTACGTGTTCGTCGGGTATCTGCTCGAACAGGTCATCGACGGCGGCGGCGCCGATCGCGTTGAGCATGTGCTTCTTGGTCTCCTCCGTAGAGTTGGCCATGTAGGGGTGGGCTCTGTTCACTCCATCACACCTTCGGTCTCGCGCTGATCTTGCTGACCGTTAACTCTACCGATGGGAGGCTGCGGCGCGCCTACTGTTGGCCTGCCACTAGCTTTCCGGCTCATGAACGGAGCAAACCCGATCCGGTTGGGCTTGATCGTCAACCCCATCGCGGGAATGGGGGGAACGGTAGGCCTCCACGGCACCGACGGCGACACCTACCGGCAGGCCGCCGCCCTCGGAGCGGTCCCCATCGCCCATCGGCGGGCGGGCCGGGCTGTCCGTTTGCTGGCCGCGGCCCTACCCGACCAGCCGATTCTCGCCGGTGGCGGTGACATGGGAGAGGACACCGCTCGAGAGGCCGGACTCCTCCCGGATGTGGTGCCGGTGCGGTCGGACCCGACCACCTCATCCGACACCCGCCGGGTAGCCGCCCGGATGTTGGAGGCGGGCGTCGGCTTGATCGCCTTCGCCGGCGGGGACGGGACCGCCCGCGACATTGTGGCGGTGGTCGGTACCGAGGTGCCGGTGGTGGGCATACCCACCGGTGTCAAGATGCATTCCGCCGTGTTCGGGAACACGCCCGAGGCGGCCGGTGCCATGGCGGCCCGCTACCTGGCGACGCCTGACAAAGTTCCGCTGACCAGGCGAGAGGTGTTGGACGCCGGGGACGATCCGGGCCACGTGGCCGGCTTCTCGGTCGCATCCGTCCCCTTCGTCCGTGACCTTCTCCAGCCGGGCAAGGCCACCACCGCGCTGGGGGACGATGCCAGCCTGGACCGGCTGTGCAGCAAGCTTGCCGGCGGGATGGAGCCCGATCACCTCTACGTGCTCGGTCCCGGTACCACGGTGGCCCGGATCCTCGATCACCTGGGCTTGGAGGGGACGTTGGCCGGAGTGGACGTGGTTCGCAACCGCCGGATGGTCGCCGCCAACGTCACTGCCTCCGAGCTGGTGGCCCTGCTGGCACCTGGCGTCCCGGCCACCATCTACCTGGGGGTGATCGGCGGCCAGGGCTTCCTGCTCGGCCGGGGCAATCAGCAGATCAGCCCCGAGGTGATCAGCCGGGTCGGGGAGAAGAACGTGATGATCCTGGCCGGTGAGGAGAAGGTACGCCTCCTGGACCCGCCCGTCCTCCGGGTGGACACCGGCGTGGAGTCAGCCCGGCCGGTCATGCTGGGATACAGAAGGGTCCACACCTCCCCCGGCCGCAGCACCGTCATGAAAGTGGTCTCCTGAACCGACGACGACAGGACCGGTCTCAAGCCCTCCTGGCCGCTATCTGGTCGCGCTACGCATCCGTGCTACGTCACAGTTCATCACCGCGTCTGCTGCTTGAGCGTCGAGGACGAGGGTGACGCGGGGGTGAGTCCGGAGGATCGAGGCCGGCACGGTCTCTGCTATCGGGCCCCGTAGGACCTTCAGCACCGGCGCGGCCTTGGCGGCGCCCGACGCTATGACCATCAGATGGCCGGCCTCCATGATCGTGCCGAGACCCTGCGTCATCGCGCGGCGCGGCACCTCATCCGGGTTGCCGAAGAAGCGGGCGTTGTCGGCCCGGGTCGTCTCAGTGAGCCTCACGACCCTGGTCGGCGAGTCGAAGGCCGAGCCGGGCTCGTTGAAAGCGAGATGGCCGTTGCGCCCGATCCCGAGGATCTGGAGCCCGATCCGTGCCCTGCGGACCCGGCCGTCGTAGCGGGCGCACTCCTCCTCCAAGTCAGTGGCGTGGACGTCGGGCGAGTACAGGCAGGCGGGTGGGAGGCCGACCTGTCCGGTCAACTGGGTACGGACGACGTGGCGGTACAGCTGCGGATGACCGGCGTCGAGCCCCACGTACTCATCCAGCAGGAAGGCTCGGGCGGTGGCGAACGAGAGGGACTCCTCCCGGTGACGGCGGACCAACTCCCGGTATAGGGGCTGAACCGACGCACCGGTCGCCAGGCCCAGCACCGGCGATGGACCGGAACGGAGGAACGCATCGACGATGTCGGCCGTTCGGGCGGCCATCTCATCGGTGTTCGAGGCGACGACAACCTCCACTTGCTACGCCGTCGGTCGAGGCCGGACTACTGGACCCGGGGCCTGCGCCCGTACCGGATACATGGGCTCCCCGCGGACGCACGGCTGCAGGGCGGTGAGGACCGACCACCGCCGGCCTTCATGGACGTGAGTCTCCCCGGGACCCTTGCTCCGGGGCCTCGGTGGTCCTCGCGCCGGTGATGAAGGCCACCAGATCGTCCTGGGTCACCCGGCTGACGTCGGCTTCGGCCGTCTTGCGGCCCCGGCGTAGCACCACGGCCGTGTCGCACACCGCCGTGACCCGGTCCATGTTGTGGGTTATGAGCAGCACCGCCACGTTCGCGTCCCGGAGCGTGCGGATCAGGTCCAGGACCCGGCGGGCCTGCTCGACGCCCAGCGCCGCGGCGGGCTCGTCCAGGAGAACGATCCGCTGGCCCCAGGCAACGGCCCTTCCGATTGCGATGGCCTGACGCTGACCACCTGACAGGAGGCCGACCGGCTTGCGCAGGGACGGGAGCGCTATGCCGAGACGGGCCAGGGTCTCGCCGCACTCCTCTTGCATGCGCCTCTTGTGCAGCAGCCCCAGCCGTGATCCGAACCACCCGCCCCGCGTGTACTCCCGGTTCAGGAACAGGTTCTCGGCCACGTTCAGCGTGTCGATGAGCGACAGGTCCTGGTGGACGGACTCGACGCCCAGCGAGCGGGCCACATCGGGAGACGAGATCCGATGCTCGGCCCCGTCGATGCTTATGGTCCCCGAGTCGGGTTGGTAGATCCCGGCCAGACACTTGACGAGCGTCGACTTGCCGGCCCCGTTGTCGCCCAGCAGTGCCGTCACCCGCCCCCGGTGAAGATCGAGAGAGACGCCGTCCAGGGCCTGCACGGCGCGGAACGCCTTCGACAGGTTCCGGACCTGGAGGGCGGGAGAGGTCATCCTTCCCTCGCCGGTATCGGGTCGCCCATGGTGTTCCAGACACCGACCACCACCGGGGCAGCCGTTCGGGCGCCCGCCACTCCGACCACGCAGGCCCGTGTCACGAAGGCCTGAACGCGGAAGCCGCAGATCACCGTGTCTCCCTCCTCTACGGTGCGGGATGCCGGTGAATGGAGCCTCGCGTAGTAGTCGATGCCGGCCGGGTCGGGCATGTCGAGCGGCACCGGCTCGGTGGACGCGTCCTCGGGGGCGGCCGCCACCAGTGCCCGCGTGCCGTACGGGTCGAAGACCGGATCGACGTAGAAACCACCGCCGAAGCACAGCGGAACCCCCTGGTGCAGGTGGGCTACCTCGGTGAGGTACAGGGCGGCGGGCTGTTCGGGTAGCTCCTCCACCGCGTGCAGAGGAGTCGACCCGGTCAGGCCGTGACCCGGCTCCACCTGGGTGGCCCCGATGTCCGCCAGCAGATCGAGGACCGCGGTGGAGGTCGTGCCGGGTGCGTTGACCTCGATGCGGGCGCCGTCTCCTAGCGTGCCGGATGCCACCTCCACCCCACGGGCGAGGGTCTCCACGTTGGGAGTGGCGGCCACCTTCCTGGTTTCCTTGTCATAGAGAAGGGCGGGGAAGGTGGTGAGACCTGCGAACCTCAGCCCGGCGGTTCTGTTCACGAAGGCGATGGCAGCCGGCAGTTCGTCGATGTGGAAACCCCCTTCGTGCCCGGGATAGAAGACGTCGCCCTCGCTCCATATCCGGAGGAGCACGTCCTGGGTGCGCCCGAGCCTCGCCACCGCCCCGGAGGCCTCCGAAGCCTTGGTGCGGGAGAAGATGGTCCAGTATTCGGGGGCCATGCCGGCCGCCTCACGGGTCTCGCCCCGCGCCATCTGGACGAGATGCCCCAGATTGCCCAGCCTGTGCCCACCGGCCACGATGGGCCGGGCGCAGGCCATGTCGACCGCCACGTAACCGTCGGCGCCGCCCCGGGTTATCGCATCCAGCGCACCCCCGGCGCGGCCCAACTGCTTGCTCATCGCATACACCGTGAGCCCCCGGCGGTGGGCCTCGTTGGAGAAGTGGCGGGTGTTGGCCTCGATCGTGTCGAGATCCAGGACATAGCTGTTGGCGGGGATGCTCCCCTCCTGGTGGAGCCGGATGGCCGCCTCGACGAAGGGCCTGTTACGGGTCAGCAGTGTCTTGAGGAACATCGTGGCTCAACTCTCTTGCGGTGCTCGCATGCTGAGTGCCACGGCGAGGATGATGATCGCGCCGCGGGCGATCAGTTGGTCCGCCACCTCCAGCCCCATCAGGATCAGCCCGTTGTTGAGCATCGCCATGATGATCGCCCCGGTAACCGCCCCCGCGATCGAGGCGCGCCCCCCGAACAGGCTGGTGCCCCCTATGACAACCGCCGCGATCACAGTCAGCAGGTCGTTCTCCCCGAGGTCGTGGCGGCCGATGGCCAGCCGTCCGGCCAGCAGCACCCCGGCGAAGGCGGCGGCGGTGGCGCTCGCCACGAGCGCGCTGACCCGGATGCGATCCGTATTGAGCCCGGATGCGTTCGCCGACTCCCGGTCCGCTCCCGTGGCCAGGACATGGCGGCCCCAGCGCAGGTGGTGTAGCGCGAAGTGGCCCAGCGCGAACACGATGATCGTCCAGACGACCAGGGACGAGACCGGACCCAACGAGCCGGCGCCGAACAGAGCCGAGAAGGTGTCGTCCCGGATCGGCATCGACTGGAGGTTGTTCACGTTGCGGGCGATCCCGCTGATGATGCCCAGCGTTCCCAGGGTGACCAGGAAGGAGGGGATCCGGACCTTGACGGTGATCAGACCGTTGAACAGTCCGACCAGGACTCCGGTGACCACCGCCGCGGCCGCACCCGCCAAGAACCCGTGATCGCCCACCACCACCGCAGCCACCAGCGACGAGAGGGCCACCGTCGACCCGACGGACAGGTCGATCTCGGCGGATGCCAGGGCGAAGGCCATCCCCACCGCCATCACCGCGATTGGCGCCGCCTGCCTCCCGATGTTCAGCAGGTTGGAAGTGCTGAGAAACCCGTCGTCCCAAAGGAACAGGGCGAAGACGGCGAGGATCGAGACGAAGGCGAGGTACACGACGTACTGTCGAAACCCGCCATCGTCGCCTTGGCGCGCCCGTGACCGTATCGAGCCGGCGACGGCTCTAAGCGGTTTACCTACCGCCTTCACTTCGGGCAGTTCCTTCGGACACTCGGACGGCTACAGCCTATCCGCCGAGGGCTTGCATGACTTCGGTTGGTGGGTCGGTTGCCAGCGACTGGCGGTAGGCGTCGACGATGTTGTCGGCGGTGACCTTGATGGCGGGAACCACCACGAAAGGAGGCGCCGGCTTGCCGACCAGGCCGTAGGCGCCCTCAAGAGCCATGGTCCGGCCCAGGGCATAAGCCTCGTCAGCGGCGATCCCCACGATGTTGCCGCCCTCCACCAGATCCAACGACACGTTCGTGTCCAGGTCCAGAGTCACCACCGCCACATCCGAAGCGCCGGCCGCCCGCAGAGCCGCCAAGACCCCATCGGCAGGACCAGCCGACCACGGCGCATAGATGCCATTGAGATCAGGATTGCGGGTCAACAACGACGCCGCGATCTCCTCAGCAGCGGCCGGATCCGCCAAACCCTGCTCATCCACGATCTCGATACCCGGATAAGCAGCCTCGATCCAGGCCTTGAAAGCCTGATCCCGCTGATTCGTCACGTAATAGGCAGCATCATGGAAGATGAAACCCACCTTGCCCTGACCACCCAACGCATCAGCCAACAGATCGGCAGCAGCAATACCCATCGCCGCCAGATCATCGGTCACCACCCCGACATAGTCAGTCCCATGAACGTATCCCTCGGGCACATTGCTCAAGAACACCAGCTGCACACCCGCATCAACAGCCGGACGGAACGCCTCCGCACCCGACACCGGATCGAGAACCAAACTGATAATGATGTCAGGATTCTGAGCCATCACCGTCTCGACATCATTCGCCTGCTGCGCCGCGTCGAACTGCGCGTTCGTCTCAGCAATCACCTCGATACCCAACTCGGCGAACGCGTCCCGAGCGCCCTGACTCACCGCATCAGTGAACGCACCAGCGGTATGCCACAACAACGCAGCCGTATAACCACCCGCCTTCACCCGATCGATCTCATCAGCAGAAAGCGCAATCTCACCCGACGGAGTAGCCACCTCACCCCCCGGCCCCCGAGTCACAGGAGCCACCGGCGCCGCAGGCATTTCACCGAGGGCTTGCATGACTTCGGTTGGTGGGTCGGTTGCCAGCGACTGGCGGTAGGCGTCGACGATGTTGTCGGCGGTGACCTTGATGGCGGGAACCACCACGAAAGGAGGCGCCGGCTTGCCGACCAGGCCGTAGGCGCCCTCAAGAGCCATGGTCCGGCCCAGGGCATAAGCCTCGTCAGCGGCGATCCCCACGATGTTGCCGCCCTCCACCAGATCCAACGACACGTTCGTGTCCAGGTCCAGAGTCACCACCGCCACATCCGAAGCGCCGGCCGCCCGCAGAGCCGCCAAGACCCCATCGGCAGGACCAGCCGACCACGGCGCATAGATGCCATTGAGATCAGGATTGCGGGTCAACAACGACGCCGCGATCTCCTCAGCAGCGGCCGGATCCGCCAAACCCTGCTCATCCACGATCTCGATACCCGGATAAGCAGCCTCGATCCAGGCCTTGAAAGCCTGATCCCGCTGATTCGTCACGTAATAGGCAGCATCATGGAAGATGAAACCCACCTTGCCCTGACCACCCAACGCATCAGCCAACAGATCGGCAGCAGCAATACCCATCGCCGCCAGATCATCGGTCACCACCCCGACATAGTCAGTCCCATGAACGTATCCCTCGGGCACATTGCTCAAGAACACCAGCTGCACACCCGCATCAACAGCCGGACGGAACGCCTCCGCACCCGACACCGGATCGAGAACCAAACTGATAATGATGTCAGGATTCTGAGCCATCACCGTCTCGACATCATTCGCCTGCTGCGCCGCGTCGAACTGCGCGTTCGTCTCAGCAATCACCTCGATACCCAACTCGGCGAACGCGTCCCGAGCGCCCTGACTCACCGCATCAGTGAACGCACCAGCGGTATGCCACAACAACGCAGCCGTATAACCACCCGCCTTCACCCGATCGATCTCATCAGCAGAAAGCGCAATCTCACCCGACGGAGTAGCCACCTCACCCCCCGGCCCCCGAGTCACAGGAGCCACCGGCGCCGCAGGCGCCTCGGTGGTGGCAGGGGCCTGGGTAGTGGCTGCCCTGGTGGTCGTGGTTTCCTCGGCAACGTCACCACTGCCGCAGGCCGCAGCCAGCAGGCCGAGCACCGCCAACGTGGCAATGAACATCCGCCGCCTCGATGTCCTCGTTCTTGTCTTCATTGTTCCTCCTCCGGCCGCCCTCTCGCTGCTTGCTCCACCCCGCACCACGACGCCACGAAGTGGGCCAACGTGCGGGTAGCGGAGATCAACTCCTGGATCGGGAGCCGTTCGAATGGCGTGTGACAGGTAGCTATGTCCCCGGGAGCGAAGTACACGCCGGGGATCCCGGCTGCCCGGAGCAGTGGCTTCTCGGACCAGTAGGGAGCGCCCTCGATCCGGGCGCGCCCGCCGGTCGTGTGTTCGATCGAATCCATCAGCGAGCGGACGCCCGGATGGTCCGGCGGGACCTCGTCCGGTGTCCCCCCTACCCCGTGATCACGGGGGGCGGAGAAGACCACGTCGGCCGATACGCCGTGGCCGTCCGCCACGTTCGCGGCTATGTCCCTCAAGGCGTCGGCGTGGTGGTTGAGGTCGTCGCCCGGTAGCAGTTTCTGGATCAGCGACAGCCGGAACTCGCCCGGAACCGCGATGTTGCCCCCGGATTCTGCATGGGTCACCAGGAGGAACCGCTCGCCGAGGAGTTCATGGGCCTCCCCGGTACGCAGGGTCTCGTTCCGGTCCCAGAGCTCGCTCAGGAGAGCGTGGCCCGCACGTAGCGCATCCACGCCCAACTCGGGGGTTCCGAAGTAGGCCGACTTGCCGGATAGCGTGACGTCGGCGATCAGGAAACCCATCTGTGCGGTGTAGATCGCACCGGTGGTGGGTTCGGTGTAGATGGCGAAGTCCGGCGCCCGGCCGGAGCCATTGAAGAGGTGCGAGACAGCCGCCCGCATACCCACGGAGAGCCCGCTGCCAGGCTGACCGGACTCCTCGTCGCAAACCAGCAACCCCGTCAGCGGGCCGGCCAGGCGGTAGCCGGCCCGGTCTACGGCCCGGGCCACCTCGATGATCGAGCAGACTCCCGCCTTCTGGTCGGTGACGCCTCGGGCCCATATCTCGCCGTCGATGATCTTCCCTGCGAATGGGTCCGCCCGGTCGGTTCCGCTCCACTCCCGCACCCAGTCGTCCGCGTGCACGGTGTCGAGATGCCCCGCCAGGACCAGGGACCGTCCTTCGGCCTGGCCCAGCTCCGCGTAGACGTTGGGCCGTCCCGGTTCCGCCTCGACCAGACGCACCCGGTCCCAGGGTCCCTCCTCCATCCGGCTCCCGGCCCATTCGGCGAAGGCTGTTTCGTGCGGGGTGACGCTGGGGATCCGCACGGCCTCCAGAACCAAACCGACCAGTTCCTCCTCGTCGACAGCGGCGGCGATCTCGTCGGCCGGTGACCTCACGCTTGCCGTCATCGGCCCAACCGGCCCCGTACGAAGGTGGTCCGCACCGAAGCCCGGGCGGTCGAGATCGCTCCCATGAAGGCAGCCCGGTTCCCCAGTGCCGAAGCAACCAATTCCGGTGTCTCGTCCAAGTGACCGTCCAGCTTCGCGCGCACCGCATCGACGAAAATGGGATTGGATCCGACCCCGCCCCCGAAGACGATCCGGGCCGGATCGCTGAACCAGCAGAGCCAGGCCACCGCGGATGCCATCGCCTCGGCGGCGATGCCGAGGGCCTCGGACGCAGCCTCGTCACCCGAAGAGGCCGCGAGGAGGATCTCCGAGACCTCGGCATCGCGCGCGAGGCGGGAGGTAAGGCCGGTATCCATTGCCTGGCGGAATCGCTTGCGGATGGCGGGAGCGGCGGCTACATCCTCCAGAGTGAGACGTCCCGTCCGGTCGTCGCTCGCTCCGGAGATGTCGATCGACCCGAGCTCTCCGGCGGCGCCATGTCCCCCCCGGTACAGCTTCCCGTCCATGACCAGCCCGGCGCCTATACCGGTGCCGACCGAGATGGCCACGAAGTCGAGCCCGCCACGATCGTCCATCGCTTCCGCTTCCGCCACTGCGGCCAGGTTCACGTCGTTCTCGATCGTGACGGGCACACCGAGCCGCTCGGAGAGTTCCGCCCGGATCGGGAGACCGGCGAACCCTGCGAGGTTGGGTGACATTTCCACCCGGTCCGACCGCGGCCTGTACACGCCGGGCACGCCCACGCATCCGGACTCGAGGAGGTGACCCTTACCGAGGTTCGCGAGCAGGCGGGTCGTGGACCCCACCACCGCGTCCACCGCGGCCCGGGCATGGGAGGCGGTATCGATACGGTCCTCCGCCAGTACCCGCCCGAGCAAATCGGCCACACCCACGATTACCTTGGTGGCCCCCATGTCCACTCCCACCACCAGCGCGGCGTCCGGCACCAGCGCGTAGGGCGCGGCCGGGCGCCCGATCCGGCCTCGGGAAGCCTCGGGAGGGATGAGGCTCACGACGCCGGCGTCCTCGAGGTCAGACACCAGAGCGGACACGGTCGGCTTCGACAACCCGGTCCGGCGGGCCAGGGTGGCGCGTGAGATCGGGAACGGCGCAGCCTCCATGAACTCGTCGAAGACCGCCTGGCCGTTACGGAGGCGAAGTGCCCAGGAGCCGGATCCGTCGATCATGTCTCGCGCTCCTCGGAGTGTTGGCAGTGGGCGTCAAGCCGCGTCGGTGACCGTCTGCCCCGGAAACCCGATACAAACCGGTAGACGCAGGTGCCGGCCGTCATCCCATCCTCGTGATCCGTTGACGGCGAGCCATACAGGCCTGGCGACCGGGTGGATCTCGCCGACTCGATCCGTATTGTCCTCCTCTTCTGATTAGTTTGTCAAGTTGCTTTACTAATTATTTTCGGGCCCAGCGCCCGAAGAAGCGACGCACCGGTCAGGTCTGGGCTGCCCGCCAAGCCGGTGGAGTTGTGAGGAGGGAGGAGCAGTGTGCCGAACGGTGGGTCGGCGTCTGCCGGGGACCTAACCGCCGGGGTGGTGGATGCTCGGGCAGCTGTTCCTTGCCTTCTAACTGGGAGGCGAATCCACTCCGGTTACCGGGGATGCGTCCCGGAGAGCTGAGGCGGCGAGGGTGAGCGCCGCCCGGCATGGCTCGATGACCGGCATCCCGAGGTCGCTCTGGAGCCGAGGGCGTAGGTGGGTCATGCCGGTGCAACCCAGCACCACCGCCTCCGCGCCGACTTCGGCCAGCTTCCGCCCAGTTACGAGCACGTCCTGGTAGGCATCCTCGCTCTCGAGATCCAGCACTCCCCTGCCCGTGGCAATGTCGGCCACGATCCGCGCCGACACGCCGATACGGTCCCAGTAGCGGTAGTGGCGCGGTATGGCGATGTCGAGGGCGGAGATGATTCCGACTCTGCGTCCCCGAGACATGGCCGCCAGGACCGCCGACTCGGCGATTCCGAACACCGGCTCCTCCAGCGCGTTCCTCAACTCGGTGATCCCCGGGTCCGAGAAGCACCCCACCACGTAGGCATCGGCGGGGTGGGCCAGAGCAGTCTCGACCATGGGGTCGACCGCGGCGGCCACGTCCTCATCCGACTCGATGGCCGGGGGACCGCCGTGGCAGGTGACTACCTCAACTTCGACTCCCATGTCGTCAGCGAGGGCGCTCACGGCATCCTCGATCTGCAGGGAGATGTTCTCCGAGCTATTCGGGTTGACCACGCAGACCGTTCCGAGCATGGGGACACACTACCGCTCCACACCGACCGTGACTCCCAGGACCCGCATCCGGCCCCGACAGTCCGCACCGGGAACCCCCAAAGCGTTCGATGTCAGAAGCGGTCGGGGGCGAAGGGGGTCAGGTCGACCTCGGGGGTGCGGTCCAGCGCCAGCTGGGCCAGCACGCGGCCCATGAGCGGGCCCGCTGTCAGACCCATGTGGGGATAGACGCCGACCACGAGGCCGGGGGGGCCGACCTTGCCGATGATCGGGGACAGGTCCGGCGTGGCCAGGCCACGTCCTGGCCAGGTGCGGATCAGGCGGACTCCGGCCAGCGACGGCACGACCCGCAGCGCCACCTTCATGTTGGCGATCAGGTTGCGGGGATTGACCCGGTTGTGGCCGGTCACGGGGTCGAGGTCCGATGACCAGCCGCCGCCGATCAGCAAGGTCCCGACTTTGGCTTGCTTGAAGGTCAGCTGGCCGCCCGCGAAGTAGACCAGGTGGTGGACCATCGGAGCCAGGGGTTCGGTCGCGCCGACCTGGGCCGGATCGTCGGAGATGGCCAGATCACCACCCCACATCGACGCGAACCGGTTGAGGTCGTTGCCCGTAACCAGCACCACCCGGCCGGCACTCACCTGACCGAAGGGCGTGGAGGCAGTGAAGGTGCCGTCATGCCACTCCAGCCCGATTACCTCGGCGCCGGTCCGGATGACCACTCCCCTGGACACGGCGGCGCGGGCGAATGCGGGCGCTGCCAGCATCGAGTTGACCTTCCCCTCCACCCGGGTGAGCTGGGCGCCCACCATCGACTCGGACACGTAGGGAGCGACCCGCTGGAGGTCGGCAGGCCCGAGGAGGTCGGATTCCACGCCGGCGGACCGCTCGATGGCGACCTTCCGCTCTATATCCCCCATCTGCTCGGAGGTCTCGGCTATGAGGAGGCCCCCGTTGAGCGAGACCTCCAGGTCGGTGTCCAGCACATCGCTCAGATCCCTCCACATCTCCAGGGAGTCGGCCAGGAATCGAAGGGCCGGCAGGAAGCCGCGGGCCCATTCCTCGCCGAATTCCAGGAAGGAGGAATGCTGGATCTGGCCGTGAAGGCTGCCTGCGTTCCTCCCCGACGCCTGGGTATTGAGGTCGAACTGCTCCAGCAGTAGCACGTTGGCGCCATACCCGGCCAGGTGCCAGGCCGTCGCACAACCCGTCACTCCCCCGCCGATCACGAGGACATCGCAGGTGCGGCCGGCCATGCTTTCTCTAGGAACGGCTCTGGAGGTCCCGGAGCACCGCCAACTCCTCGCTGGTCGGGGCTTCCGTCACGTCGAGGGGTGATGCCACCCGGAGCGGCCACTGAGTCTGATCCTGGACATCTTGAATGTCGACACCCGGATGTACCGCCACCAGGGTCAGCTCGTTGTCCTGCGGATCGGGCCTCAGGATCCCCAGGTCGGTGATGACGTTGATCGGCCCTGCCCCTCGGAAGCCGAGTCGGGATCTGGTTTCGGGCGCCGGACCCAGGCCGACCGAGGTCACGAAGTCGACCCGAGGCACGAAGGCCCGCCTGGCATGGCGCATGATCACCGTCACCTCGCGGCAGTGGGCGGCGATCTCGGGAGCACCTCCCGCCCCGGGGAGGCGTACCTTCGGCTCGAGGTAGTCCGGGCCTATCACGGTGGTGTTCAGGTTGCCGAACCGGTCGATCTGGGCGGCGGACAGGTAGCCGACATCGATGTGCCCGCCCTGCAGCCAGTAGTTGAATATCTCGGGCACGGAAACCACCGAATCGGCGGTCTCCGCCAACTCACCATCGCCGATCGAGAGCGGTAGCCGGTACGGCTTGGCGCCGAGCGCCCCTGCCTCATAGATGAGGAACAGGTTCGGCGCGTGGGTGTTGCGGGCCAGGTTGGCAACCGTGCTGGGGATTCCGATGCCCACGAAGCAGGACATCCCGTCACGGAGGAGACGGGATGCCACCACGGTCATGATCTCGGCAGCTGTCCACGCCGGCGTGCGGTCCGCCACTGTTCAAGCTCCCATGACGTATTCGTCCTGCCAGGCCAGGAAGGCTTCCCGATCCCGGCTCACCTCGGGCCACTTGCGGTACCAGGTGTTGTCACGTTCGTAGTAGTCCTGGACGTAGGAGGGCCGGGCGCCCTCAGGGACCTCGCACACCGCGGTGATGGCCATGGATGGAATGACGAAATCGCCCGGTCGGCGCTCCAGGACATCCACAACCTCCTCCACCGTGACGACGACTCGCCGGGACGCCATGACCACCTCCCGCAATACCCCGGAAATTCCCCAGACCTGCACGTTGCCGGCCCGGTCGGCCCGCTGGGCGTGAAGGATCCCCGTGTCGGGGTTGAGGGCGCGCACCGCCGCCACCGGCTCACCTGTGAACGGGCACTCCAGGAAGCGAACATGCGGGGCGATCTCGCCGAGAGAGTTCCCCAGGTAGCCCCTCATCACGGTGAACGGCATGCCCGAGGCGCCGGCAACGTACCGGTTGGTCAACCCGGCATGGCTGTGTTCCTCCAACTCGATCGGCGCCGGCCAGCCATTCTCCACCGCATCCCGGAAGCGGTACAGAGAACCCACACCGGGGTTCCCGCCCCACGAGAAGAGCAGCTTGCGCACGCATCCGGCCCCGATCAACTGGTCGTAGATGAGATCCGGGGTCAGCCTCGACACGGTCAGGTTTCGTTTCCGTTGGCGGATGATCTCGTGCCCGGCGGCAAACGGGATCAGATGGGTGAAACCTTCCAGGGCAACGGTGTCCCCGTCCTGCACGTATCTTGAAATGGCTTCGCTGAGACCCAGGTGTTCGGCCATACCTCGAAGTTCGTCGGCAACAACCCGCCCGCCGCCAGGCGCCTCTGACCGGAGATCAGGTGGGTGGCGGTCATGTTAGGCGCCGCGCGGACCGGCCCGGCATCAGATCTGTGGGAAGCGGAGAGTCGGATCAAGGCAAGGACCGACGGGCAACCGCCCGTCCCGTCAACCCCTACGACCTGCGCGCGGCGGGATGACCTACCTGGCCGTGTAGCCGCCGTCGATGGCAAGCACCGAACCCGTCATCCATTCGCTCTCGTCCGAAGCCAGGAAGGCCACGGCCGAGGCGACATCGGAGACCGTTCCGAGGCGGGGCCAGGGAGTCAGATCGTGTTCGGGGTTGTTCCCCATGACCGACCGGGACAAGGAAGTCTCCACGAAGCCGGGAGAGACCGCGTTGACCCGGATCCGCTCGCCGGCGTAGTCGATGGCCAACTGGCGGGTGAGTCCGATCACCGCCCCCTTCGAGGCGGAGTAGGCAGGCTCCGCGGCCAACCCGACCATCCCGGCGATCGATGCGATGTTGACGATGCTCCCGCCCGACCCGGCCCGCACCATGTGTCCGATCGCCACCTTGCATCCGAGCCAGACTCCCTTGAGGTTGATGGCGATCGTCGAGTCGAACTCGGCTTCGGTCTCATCGAGAATCGTCCGGTGGCCGTGCCAGATCCCGGCGTTGTTGACCATGATGTCCAGCCCGCCGAGTTCTGCCGCCGCGGTAGCCGCCGCGGCCTCCATGTCGGACGTCCGGCTCACGTCGGTCTCCACGAAGACCGCCTCTCCCCCGGCTGCCCGGATCAGGTCCACGGTCGATGCGTGCCCGCCGTCCTCATGAGATCCGTCACGGGGATACGGGCGGAGATCCGCCGCCAGTATCCCGGCGCCCTCCGCCGCCATCCGGCGGGCGATGGCCCTGCCGATCCCGGAACTTGCGCCGGTCACCGCGGCGACCTTGCCCTCGAGACGGCGAGCGACTCGCGGCTCGGAGGTGTTACCTAGCACGTCGTCGATCACCGGTTGTCCATGCCGGCCGGCGTGGATCGGAGACCGAGCGCCGGGAGCTTGGGATCGGGAAGTGACCGACCGCGCTCAGAATCTCTCCTCGACGAAGGTCTGGTCCGTGATCGGCGGACGGACGTATCCGACTCCCGACTGGCGTTCGGGTAGCTCTATGTCGTCCCAAGGGACATCCTCATAGGGAATCTGCTCCAGGAGATGGGCGATGCAGTTCAGGCGGGCACGCTTCTTGTTGTCGGCGTTGACCACGTACCAGGGGGCCTGCTTGATGTCGGTGTGGGCGAACAAGATGTCCTTCGCCTTGGAGAATTCCACCCACCTCGATCTGCCCTCCACGTCCACCGTTGAAAGCTTCCATCGCTTCGTCGGATCGTTGATACGGGCCTGGAACCGGCGCTCCTGTTCGGCATCGCTCACCGAGAACCAGTACTTGATGAGGATGATGCCCGACCTGATCAGCATCCGCTCGAACTCGGGGCAGGAACGCAGGAACTCCCGATACTCCTCCTGGGTGCAAAATCCCATAACCGGCTCCACCACCCCGCGGTTGTACCAGCTACGGTCGAACAGGACCATCTCGCCGGCGGCGGGCAACTCGGCCACATAGCGCTGGAACCACCACTGGGTCTTCTCTCGGTCGCTCGGCGTGCCTAAGGCCACCACCCGCACGACGCGGGGGTTGAGACGTTCGGTGATCCGTTTGATGACGCCACCCTTGCCGGCGGCGTCGCGGCCCTCGAAGATGACCACCACCTTGAGACCCCTGTGCTTTATCCATCGCTGCAGCCGGACCAACTCCTCTTGGAGATCGGCCAACTCCGATTCGTAGAACTTGCGCTTCAGCTTCGGTCGGGGCGGCGGGACGAAATCGTCGGACAAACCATCGGATGGAATACGTGCAGCCACAGGGGAACAATAGTGAGAACTCGGCAGCGAGGGCTCTCTACTCGAAGGCGGACAGTACTCCCGGAACAGCCGCCTCGAGAACTCCGGGACCGTAGCCACCTTCCTGAATGATGACCGTGGGCCGGCCGGTCCACAGCGTCTGCCCGAGCAGCGGATAGTCCTCGTCGGTCAGGGCCAGCACCCCGTCGGTTGCATGCGTGTCCACCCCCAGAGCCACCACCAGGAATTCGGCTCCGAAGGAGTCAACGGCTTCGACGGCTTTCTCCAGGGCGGGGCGATAGGCCGGCCAGCCGGACCCGGATGGGAGCGGAAGGTTGAGGTTGGCGCCGCGCCCGGCCGCCGCGCCCCGCTCCTCGGGAAAGCCGGAGAAAAACGGGAAATGCAACTCGGGATCACCATGGATCGAGACGGTCAGGACGTCCCCACGGTCCCAGAACACCGCCTGGGTGCCGTTGCCGTGGTGGGTGTCGACATCCACGATCGCCACTCTGGCTCCCCGTGACGCCAGCCACGCCGCCGCGAGGGCGGTGTTGTTCAGGTAGCAGTAACCGCCGAAGGTCGCCGGAGCGGCGTGGTGGCCGGGCGGGCGGCAGATGGCATACGCGGCCTTCCCCCCGTCATGGACGGCGCCGGCCGCGGCGACGGCGCTCGCCGCCGCCGAGAGCGCCGCCGGCCAGGTTCCCTCCAGGATCGGGTCGACATCGTTGGAATAGATGCCGAGTTGAGCGTCGACATGGGTAGGGGGCCGGCCCGGCAATCCGGGAATGGGACGGATGTAGGCCACCGCCTCGCCTTCGGCCGGCGCACCGGTCGCGGCCCGCCAGCGGGCGTGAGCGTCACGCAGGAACTCGAGATAGTGAGGCTGGTGGACCAGCAGCAGGTCCTGTTCGTCCAGGGAAGGAGGACGGCGGACCTCGACCGCTTCGAGGCTGCCGATGGCGGAGAGGATCCGGTCGGCCCGCGCCGCGGTCTCGGCCGGAGGCAGGAGAACGCCTCCGAAGCGGTGGGGCTCGGTGGGATCGTGGAGACGGTGGTCTGGGTGGACGTAGACGAGCACGGACCTCTCCGAAACAAGCTGCCTGGCCAGGGAATCATAGGAGTAGGCGGAGTCGCTTGGCCACTGTCCGCCAGGCCGGGATCACAATCCGACGGCCGGTTCGACCGGGACGTCTTCCCGGCCTCCATTGGCCGAATTGCTAGGGTTGGTCAACTGCTAATCGCTTGCGTGTTCCTCGTATGCGCGGCGCGAGAGGTAAGGAAGGAATCGTTGGCCTTGGATCCGGTAATCGCCTTCGCCGAAGTAACCAAGTCCTTCGGGTCCATCGATGCCCTCGATCCCATCCGTCTCACCATCCGAAAGGGCGAGTTCGTATCGCTCGTGGGACCTTCCGGGTGCGGGAAGTCAACTGTCCTGAGGCTCGGTTCGGGACTCATCGAGCCCACGGAAGGCACGGTCAGCAGGACTTCGGACAATGTCGGCTACATCTTCCAGGAACCCACGCTGATGCCGTGGCGTACCGTGGAGCAGAACGTGACCTTCCTCGGCGAGCTGGACGGGATGAGCCGCCAGGAGGCCAGGCAGCGCGCTGACGAGGTGCTGTCGCTGGTAGGGCTCGAGGAGTTCCGCAGCCACTATCCCCTGGCCCTGTCGGGCGGGATGAAGATGCGCACCAGCATCGCCCGGTCGTTGCTGCTCGATCCCGACCTGTTCCTGTTCGACGAGCCGTTCGGCGCGCTGGACCAGATCAGCCGGGCACGGCTCAACGCGGAGTTGTGCGCCTTGTTCTCGGAGCGAAGATTCGCGGCGCTGTTCGTCACGCACTCCGTGGACGAAGCCGTGTTCCTGGCCTCCCGCCTCCTGGTGATGAGCAAGCGGCCGGGAAGGCTCGTGGCCGAGTTCGAGATCCCGTACCCGTTTCCCCGGCAGCCTGAGATCCGCTACGAGCCGGAGTTCGCGGTGCTGGCCGGCCAGGTCGCCGCCGCACTGGCGGAGGCATCATGAGCGACCGGGTCGACGAGACCGCCGGCGCATCCCGCCTGGGCCTCACCAGGATCCGGGAATTGCTCGGGGTGGCCATACCACCCGCGCTGGTGGCCCTCGGCATCATCCTCCTCTGGTACGGGATCACCCATTTCGTGCTCGAGCCCGACCGCCGCTTCCTCCTGCCGCCGCCACACGAGATTGTTCAGGAGGGGATTCTCGACGGGGAGGTCCTGGCAGAGATCCTGGGCGGCCTGTACCGGACCGCCATGGTCGCCGGGCTCGGGCTGGTGATCGCCTTCGCCCTGGGGTTCTCGATGGCCCTGGTCATGAGCCAGGCGAAGTGGATCGAGCGCTCGCTCTACCCCTGGGCCGTGGTTTGCCAGACAGTGCCCATCCTGGCCCTGGTCCCGCTGCTCGGCTTCTGGTTCGGCTTCGGGTTGATGTCCCGGGTCACGGTGTGTGTGATCATCGCTCTCTTCCCGATCATCATCAACTCCCTGACCGGCCTGCAGGGCGCCGACCCCAGACTGCACGATCTGCTCACGCTCCACAACGCCGGCCGGTGGACCCGGGCTCTGAAGCTCCAGGTCCCGGCCGCCCGCCCGCTCATCTTCACCGGACTCAGGACCTCGGCCGGCCTCTCGGTGATCGGAGCGATCGTGGGCGACTTCTTCTTCGGTCGGGGCCAGCCCGGCCTGGGCATCCTCCTCGACCGCTACAGCCGCCGCCTTCGAAGCGAGGAGTTGCTGGCCGCGGTCATCGCTGCCTGCCTGCTAGGGGTGGTGGCGTTCTGGATTTTCGGCGTGTTGGGCCGGCGGGCGGTCGGCCATTGGGATCCGTCGTGGGCTGACGAGAAGAAACAGTAGGCGTACTGACCCGACCATGAACGTGCTGGTCGGGAGCCACAACAACAGATAGCAACGGAAGATCGGAAAGGAGGCCGACATGAGAGGACAACGGATAGAGAGAAGGGTGACCACTGCGCTCGCCCTGATCGCCGTGCTGTCGCTGGTGGCAGCGGCGTGCGGCGGCGAAGAGGAGGCCCCCGCCACGACGGCGGCACCGGCCACCACCGCGGCACCGGCCACCACCGCAGCGCCTGCCACCACAGAGGCTGCGGCGATGACGCTGGCGGATATCTGCCCCGACCCGCTCGTGATCCAGCTCGACTGGGAACCCGAGTCGGAGCACGGCGGCATCTACCAGCTGGTCGGTTCCGGTTACGAGATCAATAACGACGCCAAGAGCGTCCGCGGTCCGCTGGTAGCGGGCGGCGAGGACACCGGCATCGACATCGAGGTGCGGATCGGCGGCTTCGCGGTCGGCTTCCAGCCGGTGCAGTCGCTGCTGTACCAGGACCAGGACATCTTCATGGGCTTCGTCCGGGCGACCGAAGCCATGTCGACCTATGCGGACGTCCCGGTCGTGAGCGTGATGGCGACGTTCGAGAAGAGCGCCTTCGCGGTCTACTGGGACCCGGAGACCTACCCGAACGTCGAGAAGATCGCCGATCTCAAGGACGAGGGGGCGATCATCCTGCTCGGACGCCCGGACGTGTTCCAGGACTGGTGGATCGCCGAGGGGATCATGGACGAGTCCCAGATGGACCTGACCGACGCGCCCAAGCCGGCCGCGTTCATCGGCGCCGGCGGCGAGGTCGCCGAGGCCGGGTTCGCCACCGCCGAGCCCTACATCTACGAGGTGGAGGTGCCCGAGTGGGGCAAGCCGGTCAGGACCCAGCTGATCCATGACACCGGCTTCGAGGAGTACTTCCAGGCGCTCGGTGTCCGGGCCGCCGATGCCACCGACCGGGCCGACTGCCTCCGGGAAGTGGTGCCCATCATCCAGCAGGCCCACGTGGACTTCCTGAACAACCCGGATCCGACCAACCAGTTGATCCTGGAATTGGTGGACGTCTACGACACCGGATGGATCTACACGCAGGGCGTGGCTGACTTCGCGGTGTCCACGATGCTGGAACTCGGGATAATGGGCAATGGTGACAACGACACCCTCGGCGACTTCGACATGGACCGGGTCGTCGGGCTCCTGGCGATCATCGACCAGGTGACCGAGGCGGACGTCAGCGGGCTCGCTCCTGAAGACCTCGTCACCAACGAGTTCATCGACTTCTCGATCGGGCTGTAAGGACATGGCGGCGGGATCTCTACGGCTCGCCGTTGCGCAACCGCGCACGGTGGTGAATCCCGACGCCGAAGTGAACGTTGCCCGGGCGGTGGAGCTGGCCGCCCGGGCAGCCGATCTCGGGGCCGACCTGATCCTGTTCCCCGAGGGATACCCGGGCCCGGTACTCGGCAAGCCCCGGGACACGTACGAGGCGGCAGAGGCCATGGCCGCCGCGGCGGCGGACCACCACATCGCCGTGTGCTGGAGCCGCATGGAACGGTGCGGCGACGGGAACTTCCGCCTCGTGGTCTACGCAGTGGACCGCGGGGGACGGCTGCTGCTCCGCTACGAACGGGCGCATCCCGCCACCCTCCCGCCCGACGAAGCGAGGGTCTGGGTGGCGCCCGGCCCCGATCTGGCCCTGTTCGAGATGGACGGTGTCCGGATGGGGATCGTGGTGTGCTCGGAGCTCTGGATACCCGAGCCCACCCGCGTGCTGGCCCTCCGGGGCGCCCAGGTGATCCTGTCCCCGGCGGGCGGCGGGTTCACCTCGCTCACTGACAACTGGCAGACCATCGTCCGTGCGTGGGCCATAGAGAACCTCTGTCACGTGGCCATGACCAACAACATCTGGCGCGACGAGGTCGGCGCCGCCATGATCGCCGGTCCCGAGTACGTACTGGTCAACTCCGGGACCGAGGAGTTGTTGCTGGCCAATCTGGACCTCGACCGGGTGGAGTGGCTGAGGGCGCAGGATGACTCGATGGTCGAGCCGAAGGGCTTCTCCTCCATACCCGGCCTGCTCCGGGCCCGCAGACCGGAACTATACGAGGACCTGGTAAAGCCCGGACCCGACCTCTACGACTTCCATACACCTCGCGAGCCCGGATGAGCGATCGGGGGATCCTGGTCCGCGGGGGCTACATCCTCACTTCGTCGACTCCGGAGATGATCGAGGACGGGGCGGTGCGCATCGCCGGCGACCTGATCGACGAGGTAGGGCCTTGGAACGAACTCCGGCGCCGCCACCCTGACGACAAGGTCCACGGAGACCGCCACTCCATCATCACGCCCGGCTTCATCAATACCCACGGACACTTCTCGGAGGCCCTCTTCACAGGCATCGCCGAGGACTACACGCTTTGGGAGTGGATAGAGGCGGTGATCAACCCCACCGCGCCCCATCACGACGACGAGACGGCCTACGTGGGCACGCTCATGGCCGGGATACAGATGCTACGGACGGGGATCACGCTGGCCAGCGACATGTTCGTGTGCGACCCGGCCGACCAACCCGTCACCCCCGGAGTGGTCCGGGCACTGGACGAACTGGGCCTCCGAGGCGTGGTCACGTTCGGCGCCGCGGACCGTAGGGGCGCCGCGGTCGCCGCGATCCTCGACGAGCATGCCGCCCTCCAGGAAGCATGCGACAACAGCCGCCTGTCCCGTTTCCGGGTCGGGATAGCGCTGCTGGGCGCGCAGTCGGAGGAGCTCTTCGAGCAGTCCGTGACGCTGGCCGCCGACCACGGAAGCCACATACATCTCCACGAGGTCCGCGAGGAGGTGACCGCGGTGAGGGCCGCCACGGGCCGGTCACCCATCGAGCAGTGCGCCCGTCTGGGCCTGTTCGACGGTCCGACCATCGCCGCCCACTGCGTGTGGTTGGACGAGAGCGATCGGGACCTGCTGGCCGAGCACGAGGTTGGGGTGGCTCACAACCCGGTCTCGAACATGATCCTCGCGTCCGGAGTGTGCCCGGTCTCCGCCCTGCGTCGGCGCGGTGTGCCGGTCGGTATCGGGGTGGACGGTCCTGCCAGCAACGACCGCCAGGACATGCTCGAGGCGATCAAGCTAGCCGTCCTCCTCCAGCGGGTCGACCGGCTCCAGGCGACCGCTCTCTCCGCCCGGGACGCGCTGACGATGGCGACCATAGAGGGCGCCCGAGCCCTGCGCCTCGATGGCGAACTCGGCTCCCTTGAACCCGGCAAGCAGGCCGACCTGGTGGTGTTCGACGGCCGATCCCCCACCCTGGCCAACATCCACGATCCGTTCCAGGCGGTCGTCTACTGCGCAGGCCCCCGGGAGGTGGCCGAGGTGTGGGTTGCCGGATCGAGGTCCGTAGCCGGAGGCGAGGTGGTCCACGTCGACCCGACCGAGGTAGCCGAACAGTCCCGCTCGTCGGCCCGCCGGCTGGCCCGCCGCGCGCGGCTCGGTCAACACTCGCTACTGGCCCCTTCCTGAAACAGGCCCCAGCCCGAACCGGGCGCACTCCATAAGCAGGTGCGGTACCAGCGGCAGGCGCCGCTCGGGCAAGGTGGACGTTCTCTCCCGGTCACCCTCGAGAATGGTGGGGTCTCAGGCCCGTCCCTCGGGACCCCCGCCGCGGATTATGACGGTCCGGTGGGGGAAGGGCATTTCGATGCCAGCAGCGTCGAGGCCTTCCTTGATGCGTAGGCGCAACTCCCGTTCGGTTCTCCACTGGACGGAAGGCCGGGTCTTGGCCCTGACCCGGATGAAGATGCCGGATTCAGCGAGGTTCTGGACACCCTTGACCTCGGGGGGCTCCGAGAGCTCGTCCTCGCCCCACTCCGGGTCTTCCCACATCTCCTGACCGGCTTGGCGGATCACCTCCATGGCCTCGCGGAGGTCGCAGTCGTACGGGACCTCCACATCGATCTGCGCCCGGGCCCACAGCTGCGAGTAGTTGGCCACGAAGTCGAGCTTGCCGTTGGGAACATTCCATACGGTTCCCTGGCGGGTGCGTATCGAGGTGGACCGCAAACTTATCTTCTCCACAGTTCCCCGACCCCGTCCGAAATCGATGTCATCTCCCACGCTGTAGATATCCTCTATCATCATGGATATCCCGGCCAAGAAGTCTCTGACCACCGACTGAGCACCGAAACCTATCGCTATACCGACCACGCCTGCGCCGGCGAGGAGCGGCCCGAGGTTGATATTCAGCTGGCCGAGAGCCAGCAGCGCCGTCAGCGCCCATATGGTGGTCTGGGCCACGCTGCGAAGAACCACCGCCAGCGTCTCGGCCCGGGCCTTTGCCCGGACCGTCTCCGCTTCCTCGTTGGCAGCCGGGTCGCGACCCACATCCCGCAGATCCGGTCTGCCTATCCGTTCCGTGAAATGCTCGATCGCCCGCCTGACGGCTCTGGAGACCAACCATCCGCCCACCAGGATCAGGGCCAGTACCAACCCCCGTCCCAAGAGCCAGGCCGCTATCCCGGCCACCGCCTCGTTGCCGGTCCACCGGTAAACGGTGTCGCAAACGAAGCTCGTACTACCGGCACAGGCGGCCGATGAACTACCGGCTTGCTGGGCTATGGGAATCATGCGACACCGATACCTTGATCTACGGATGTAACAGCCGACAACGCTACTCGGGCAGGCATCCTAGTGGTTTGCGCTGTCACGGGGTTGACATGGCACTGAGGAACCTCTTCAGGCTCCCGTTCCGTGGCCTGCGGGAGGCCCCCAAGACCAGAGTCGGCCGCTGCTGCTATCAGCTCGTCTGCGACTACGACGGGCGGCATGATCATCGACGGCGTCCTCGCTCACCTCCAAACCTGACCCGGCCACCGACCACAAAGACCAGACCCGATCACCCCGGCCCGGCACCCTATTCACTTCTTCAGGGGCAAGTAGTTAGGGCGCCTCATCGACCCCCTCCGTAATGTCCGGAGAAGCGGTGAAGACCACCACCATATGGACTTCACCGTGACTCCCGGCGAGATGAGACATGGTGACGTGTGGCACCGCACTATGGTGATCGTGCCTGTCTGACTCGTCGGACTATCTCACCCCCGAGTGCAACATCCTGGAATCCCAACCCCGTCGACTTGAAGACCGTGATGTCCTCTGAGGTGCGTCGGCCAACACGCCGTCCGGATAGCACATCCCCCAATTCTCCAGCGACGTGAACCTCACCGCCATGACAGTCATTCTGAGCCGAGGCGAGGTCTGGTGCCTCAATCCAACACGTTTTGAGGGAATCGACAATAACGCGAGCACGAACGAGCAAACGCAAACCAAGTTCGTTATCTCCTAGAGACGAGACGTGCGAACCAGGACGGATATGTTCGGCATCAATGAGGGTTGTAGTCGCCGACGTAGCTGTTACGACAGCGTCAGCGCCGCGAACCGCCTTGTCTATTGTCGAGACAGGCTCAATTCGTTGTTGCGTGATGACGTGCGAGAGCTTGGCAGCCAGCTTCTCTGCGTTCGTGATGTCACGACTCCAGATGCGGATGGCCTCGATAGGCCTTACCCGGCACGTCGCCAACACAGCCCAATAGGCCACTGGACCACTCCCCAGCATCGCCAAGGAGGTCGTATCGGTTCGCGCTAGGGCGCTCGCCCCAAGTGCAGCGGCAACACCTGTTCGGACTGCAGTGATCCACGCGCCATCAAGAACGGCTGCGGGTGCACCAGTCCTCTCATCGAATATCACCACAACAGCCTGGTTCACCGGCCGATCACCCCTGGCGTTCTCGGGATAGGCCGTTAGAGCCTTGAGTCCCAGATCGCCAGTCCGATTTAGCCACGCCGGCGTAATCACAGCTGTACCCTGTGGAATCGCTAGGACCGTGTGAGCAGGGTTGCTGATGAGGCCGCCGGAGTATTCGACGAACGCCCGACGTTGGATCTCGACGGCGTCCGCCAACGAAACGACTGAGGCCATTTCCTCGGCCGATACAACCAACAATCCTTGGACGACATCATGCGGTTGCTTTTGATCCCCTTCGGCGTGAGGGGCCCGACCGCCGCCGCTCATGTCGCCGTGAGCATAACCCCCTCGATAGAACCATCATGAACGGCTCTCTCAACCCACGATCCCCTCAGGTGCACCAACTCGCATCCGCCCCTAACGAGCGGATCATCCTGACCTTCGACGACGAGCATCATTCGAACTCCAATGGGCATGGCCCAACTCCTAGATTTCACTTAGCGGTCAGGCCCAAAAGGCGTGGTTAGGGGCGAAAACCAAGTCAAATAAAACACTCTCCGGCAGACCCGGGGAAGGCTCAAAGTGGTAGGCTCAGTTGGCTTGTTCAGTATCAGAATTAGTATTGGAGGTCCGAGATGGGGTATGCTAGTCGGTTCCGAACTGTTCGGCTGATCGCGCTGGTCGTGGCTATGGCCGTCATCCTCGCCGCCTGCGCGGAGGGAGATACTGCGGCCGAGACGACCGGCGAAGGTGACGCCACCGAGCAAAGCACGCTCGACCGGATCAGGGAACGCGGCACCCTGCGCGTCGGCGCCGAGTGCCTCTACAAGGGAACGTGCTTCCTCGACCCCGACACCGGGGAGCGACTGGGCTACGGCGTAGACGTCACCAACATCCTCGCGGCAGACCTCGGGGTTGACGTTGAGTGGGTTGACATGGAGTGGACCGCCCTCATACCGGCCATCCAGACCGGGCAAGTCGACATGATCACCCAGGGTATGACCCGGACGCCCGAACGCGCGTTTGCAGTCACCTTCACAGATCCCATGGAGTACTACCCCCAGGCCCTGGTCCTTAACTCCGAGAGCGAACTGCTTGAATTAGAGAACCTCGACGATGTGATAGTGGCACTCAACCAGCCCGATAGGACCATCACCTTCCTTCTGGGCGGCGCCCACCAGATCATCGTGGAGAACAGCTTCCCCCAGGCACAGCACCGCGGGCTCGAGTCCGCGCAGGCGTTCGAGGAGGTGGCGACCGGCCGCGCCGACGCCATGATCGCCGATACGGGCGACGCGTGGGACTATATGCAGAACAATCCGCGGGCGACCATTTGGCAGATGCGAGCGATCAGCACCCACCAGGGGTCGTTCGTCGTCCCCTACGGCGACATCGAGTTCCTTACCTGGATGAACAACTGGGTCGCCTATTACACCGCCAACGGCACTCTTCGCAACCTCAAGCTGGCCTGGAACCAGGAGCGCGGCATCCCCGCGGACCTCGCAGGGTTGCCGCCCGCAGGTGCTGGCTAGTAGCTGGTAGGGGGCGCCACGCGATCGAAGGACCATGAGCGACGTCGTTCTGGAGGTGAATAACCTCCACAAGTCTTTCGGTAGCTTGCATGTGCTCCGGGGACTAAACCTCACGGTCCAGCGCGGCGAAGCTGTGGCCGTGATCGGTCCGAGCGGGAAGGGAAAGAGCACGCTCCTGCGGTGCATCAACCTGCTCGAGCAACCTGACGAGGGGCAGGTCATCTTCGAGGGAACGGACTACGTCCCGATCGCGCGGCGTCGTGGCCTGCGCCTGCGGGGCAACCCCCAACTGCGGCAACTGCGCACGCATATCGGAATCGTGTTCCAGCAGTTCAACCTCTTCCCGCACAAGACCGCAGTCGAGAACGTGATGCTGGCGCCGATGCGGGTGCTCGGGATGTCGAAGGACGAAGCGCGGGAGCGCAGCCTCGAGCAACTCGAGCACGTGGGGCTCAAGGACAAGGTCGACAACCACCCCCAGACGCTGTCGGGCGGCCAGCAGCAGCGAGTGGCGATCGCAAGGGCGCTGGTAATGGAGCCTCGGCTGATGCTGTTCGACGAGATCACGGCGGCTCTCGACCCTGAACTCGTCGGTGAGGTCGTGCGAGAGATGCAGCGGCTGGCGGAAGGCGGCATGACGATGGTCGTCGTGACGCACCACATGAGCTTCGCCCGGCACTCCAGCGACCGCATCCTCTTCATCGACGACGGGGACATCGTAGAAGAGGGCGAACCGGACACACTTTTCAACAACCCCAAGGAGCCTCGCACACAGGAGTTTCTGGCCCACCTCCTTAACTAGCGGGAGTCCCTCAAGGCGCGTGTAAATGCTGGAGTTCCAACTAGAGACGGTCGTGGCCAGCGGTCCGCGAATCATGACGGCGCTGGCGCTGACCATCTACATCTCCACAGTGTCGATGTTGTCCGGCCTCGCCGTGGGCCTCGTTGTATCGCTGCTCCGCCGCTCGGGGTTCCAGCCGTTCCGGCTACTGGCCGTCACTTACATCAGCATCTTTCGCGGACTGCCGCTGATCGCCTTTCTCATCTGGCTGTACTTCGGCGTCACCGTGGCATTCAACATCCAGCTGTCGCCGATCACAGCCGGCATCGTGGTGATGACCATTCAGTCGTCGGCCTACCTGGCCGAGATCTATCGCTCCGGCATGGAGGCAATCCCGCACACACAGCGCCAGGCGGCAGTTGCTCTCGGCCTCAGTCCGGTACGGGTCTTCACGGATGTGCAATTCCCGCAGGCCGTCAGGATCGTGCTGCCCGCGATAGGCAACGAGTACATCGGCCTTGTTAAGGGGTCGGCCCTGGTCTCAGTCCTCGGCGTCGCTGAACTGATGCGCACCAGCCAGCAACTGGTGCAGTTCTACCAGTTGCCCTTCGAGTTCTTCACCACGGCCGCGGTGCTGTACGTCGCGGTCGGAGTCGGGTTGGGGCACCTCTTCCGGATCCTCGAAAAGCGCATCCGCTACTGAATAGGAGCCGACGCGTGGGATATACACCGGATTTCGAACCTGTCTGGCGGCGGGCGGATTTGTTGCTCGAAGGGCTGGGGATGACCTTTGTCCTTGCCATAGTGGCCATGGCATGTGCCATCGTTCTCGGGCTCGTCATCGCTATGGGGCAGATGTCGTCCGCACGGGTGGTGCGGCGACTGGCCACCGGCTACGTGCAGCTCGCCCGCGGCACGCCCCTCTACGTATACATCTTCTGGGTTTACTACAGCCTCGGTAGCGCGACGGGCATCCTCCTCACCCCCTTCCAAGCCGGTGTCTTCTGCCTCGCAACCCTGTACGGCGCGTACCTCGCCGAGATCGACCGCGGTGCGTTGCAGTCGATCCAAAGGGAGCAGCGGGAAGCGGCGGTGGCGCTCGGCCTGACGGCTTGGCAGTCGTTCCGAGACATCGTGCTGCCGCAAGCGGTGCGAATCGCGATTCCGCCGACCACGAATATGTTCGCCATGCTGTTCATGGACACCTCGCTGGTGTCGGCCATCGGAGCCCTGGAACTGATCCGTGTGGCGCGCATCGGGTCGAGCGAGAGCTTCCGCCCCTTCGAGTTCTACACGGTGATGGGCCTGATCTACGTCGTGGTCGTGCTGGTCGTCAGCGCGCTATCGGCCTGGTTGGAGAGGGCGCTGCGCTACGAGGACGGGCAAGCACTCCAGCGGTCGTTCCGCGAGGCGTTCCTGGAACGGGTGATACGCAAGCCGTTCAGTGCGCCCAAGACCCCGCGGTAGCGTGGCGGCCGTGGCCGACCCCGCCTCCTTGATTCCGCGTAGTAGCTCGCTGAGGACACACTTCGCTTTGTCGGCTCATCGTGGTGTCAAGAGGTAGAAAAGCAGGGCCCGCTCCCGGATTCCTCAGACGGGCCCGTATTGGTCAGTCGCCTCTGCATTGGGAGGAACCGCTGGCTACTCGCGGTCCGCCATGAAGCTCTCCCACCAGGTTTCGCACAGTTCCTGGATGTCGCCCTGCGCGTCCCGGTAGTCGTACCAGCTGTTCAACCAGTTCAGGAACCTTGGATCTCCTGGGCGGATGGACACCTTGTTGTACTCGGTCGACAGGATCACCAGCTTGCCGTCCGGCTCCCGCAACAACGCCACCTCCGGGTTGAGATCCAGGTAGCGTCGGGTAACCGCGTCACCGACTATGACATCCACGCTTCCGTCCAGCAGCAACCGGGTCGGCTCCGACGCTTCGACAATGGTCGCGGCGGGGAAGAAGCGCTCTGCCACGTCCCTGTTGCTGGAACCGTGCCACACGCCGATTCTCAACTCATCCTCATCCTGATACAGCGACCCGATCCCGTCGGCGGCCCGCTCGGCCGGCACCTGGCACGTAATCCGTATCTGCATCAGACGGCCCGCCACGAACTCCAGATGCAGCGCCCTTTGAGGGAGGAGGGTGTGTTTGGGTAGCAAGTCCACGGCCCCGTCCAGCAGGGCGGGAATCTGGTCCGGCCACGGAGTCTCGATTATCTCGAGGCCCACACCGAGATCCTCCGCGATCATCGCTCCCACCCGGGGGGCCACACCTTCGGGCTCACCGGTCTCGGGGTTGCGATACATCTCGGGCGGATCGCCCGTATCGGGGTGACCAAGGAACTCGATCGGCATCCGGAGGGAACCCCGATCCAGTACCTCATCCAGGGTCGATCCACCCTCGACATACATGGCTGTCCTCATGTGGTCGGCGCTTCCAGGCTAACACCCGCGGAGTGCCGGAACCCGACCGGGTTCCTGGCTCTTCGAGAAATGGAGTGGATGCTTGACCTCGGGGTAACAGGCAACGTGTCTACCGGCACGCCGGTCTCCGGCCACCGATTGCCGGCCACCGACCCTGGTAAAGCCTATCCGGGCTGTACGGTTCTCTCATGCGTTTCCCGACCGTAAGGGAGGACCGATGCCCGTTATAAGACTCGAAGACGTGCCGGAGATCGCCGAGATAGGGCCCGACCGGGACACACTGGTCATGAAGAAGGCGATCGGATCGAAGGAGCGTGATCCCGCGTTCGCCATGCCCGACGAGACGCCTTCGCTCAGCATCACCTACATCAAGATATGGGGCAGACTGCAGCAGATCACCTGCGATGAAACGGATCGAGCCATGTTCATCGTGGACGGGGACGGCATCGCCCGCGTTGGCGAGGACCCACCTCAGCATTTCGGGCCCGGCGACTTCATCCTCATACCCAGAGGGGTTCCCTACGAGTTCAAGGGGAACCTCACCTACCTGGTGGTCAACAGCCCCGCCTACCGGGAGGGATCCGACCTCAGAGACCCTGAATACGACGGCGCGCCGATGAGGACGACTTAGGAGTCTCTCCCGACACCAACTGACGAATCTGTCGGTTAGCGGACTTGTCGCCCGCGACCCTCCGAGGGGGCTCTGATCCTCTCATTCCAAGGCGTTCTTGCTACGTGGAAGAGGGTCTGGAGGTACGATCCTCCGGGTACGGACTCCAGGTTGAGGGAAGAACCCATGCCGGTGATAAGTCTCGCCGAGGTACCGGCGATCACCCAGATCGGGCCGGACCGGGACACCATAGTGATGAAGAAGGTGATCGGATCCCGAGCACGCGATCCTGCCTTCGCGATGCCGGACGAGACCCCTTCGCTGAGCATCACCCATGTCAGGATCTGGGGTCACCTCCGCCGGTCCTCCAACGAGGAGACCGATCGTGCCATGTTCATCGTGGAGGGCGAAGGAGTTGCCCAGGTCGGCGACGAACCGCCTCGCGGATTCGGCCCCGGTGACTTCATCCTCATCCCGAGAGGAGTCCCCTACGAAGGTGCCGGGAACTTCACCTACCTCGTGATCAACAGCCCCGCCTACCGGGACGGGACCGACTCCAAGGATCCTGACGCTGACCTCGAACCCTGACCCGACCTCCCTCACAGCCACAAACCAGCCAACCCTTGAGGAAGTCAGGGCTAGTCGTCCTCTGGCGGACCGGCGGCCTTTGCGCGAGATGGTCCCCCAACTCGCCAGCAGGGCCCCTGGACGGCATGACACTCGGCGCTAGAACGCGCAGACCTCACCGGTGGAGGCACCTCAAGGTCTGACGCCTGTGTAGACCGTGAGGGGATCGTCGTACGGCAACCGCCTTATGCCCTCGAACCCCGCTCTGGCCAGCATGGATTCCAGGGTTGCTCCCGAGTGAGCCGCTCCACCGGTCTCGACCCTCATCATGACATCGAAGAGTGCGCCGAACGCACCCGGACCGCTGTCACCGGCGAAGTCATTGACCACCACGTGGCCTCCCGGCGCGATCGCCGACCTCACCCTGCACAGCAACTCCACAGCCTGCTCCTCGGTGAGGTCATGGATCAGATGGGACACCAGGGCCGCGTCCATCGATCCGGGTGGTACACCGCAGGAAGGGTGTTCGAAGAGGTCGACCCCGACCACCACTACTCGCGTACCCTCCAATTCCTCGCTCGCCCAGCCGGCGACGAGCGGGTAGTCGACCAGGATGACATGAGAGCCAGCCTCGGCGAGCAGGCGGGCGTAGGTTCCCAACCCCCCGCCCACGTCCAGCACCCGCTTCCCGGGCGCGAGTTCGTCGAGCTCATGGAGCGACGGTCCGCCGATCCTGGCCAGTACGTCGAGCGCTTCCAGGAATGCCCGGGCTTGCTCCGGGTTCCGGTCGAGCTGGGATCGCCATGGCACCATGACCGGGCGCCCTCGGGTCACCACCTCATCCAGGCGGGACCAGGCACCGGCGAACACCGCTTCCTTGTCCACGACCAGACCCATCTCCCCACCGGGACCCAGGCGTTCGGTGGTGTAGGGCGTCGCGGCAAACCGGTCGCCCTCCCTTTGCAGCAGGCCGACCCCGACCAGCGCCTCCAGCAAGGCCGCCAGGTTGGAGGGATCCACCTCCAACTCCGCGGCCAAGTCGCCAGCCGACCCGGGAGCGCGCCCGAGAACGTGGAACACGCCCAGCCGGTGGGCGGTCGTGATCGCCGCGGCAGGCTGGTATCCGGTGATCAGCTCGATGAGCTGCCAGTCGTTGTCGATCATCGCTTCCTCAGGGAACGGTAGAGGCGCCAACCTCGGACCAGCGTCGAGATGGTGGACGGTCCGGCCTGCCGGGAGCGCCTGCTGCCCAGGTCGTCGAGCACGGTCAGCGCGGCGTTCTTGCCCGGCACTCCCGACAAGCCCCCGCCCGGGAAGGTGCCGGCGCCCGTCAGGTAGAGCCAGGGAACGGCGGTCCGGTAGCCCCGGCCGGCGCCGGGCCGGAGCGAGAACATCTGGTCGATGGTCATGTCGATGTGGTTGGGATTGCCGAACCGGGCGCCCGTGCGCTTCTCCCAGTCGCCGGGACCGGTTACCCGCTTGTCGACGATCCGGTCCCTGATCGACACGCCTGTGATGGTCCGGTAGCCGTCGATCATCCGCTCCGCATGCCTCGATACCGCCGCCGCGGTCCACTCACCATGCTTGAGCCTGGCCGGCACGAAGCTCGACAACCAGGCGACGCCGCCCCCTTCGGGCGCGGCCGACGGGTCCAGGGCCGAGGGCGACGCCCAGAGCATGGCCGGTTCCGATGGATGGATGCCTGCGGCGATCTCGCCGAACGACCGGGCCATAGAGCCGGGGTACTGCTGGAGCAGCCAGATCGCCTCGGGGTGACCGAACTGGCCGGGTTGGGCCGCGGCGGACAGCGCCAGGTCCACCTTGAACTCCGCCACGTTGAGGGACCCGCTGGTCACCATCCGGGCCGCCTCGTCGAGCTCGGGCACGGGCTCGGCCACTAGCCCGGCGGTGCGCGCCACGTCGAGCGCCGAGACCACCCGGTCGAAGGTGGCGGTGTCTCCCGACGCGGTGGTGATCCTCGACTCGGCGCCCGACCGATCGATCGACACGACGGCCGCGGCTGTGCGGACCTTCCCGCCGACCGACTCGAGGGCACGGACCAGGGCGTTAACGAGCTCGACGGAGCCGCCGATCGGGCGCCCGGCCCCGTGGCCGTGCGAACCGGCCAGCAGCAGGCCGAACAGGCCGGTACCGGGCAGCCATGGAGGGACCTGGCTGAGCGCCCCGTACATGGTTAGCGCAGCGGCCAGGTGCGGATCGGCGATATGGGCCTGGACGACCTTCTCGGCCGAAGCCAGAACCGTCCGGAGCGGGTCGAACCCGGCAACGGGTCCCAGCTCGGCGATCTGGGCCAGCGACGGTGGGGTGACGAAGGCGTCCATCACCCCCAGCAGACCGGTTCCCAGTTCCGCCAGCCGCCGGTAGCCCTCGATGTCTCCGGGATCGAGGCCGCCGAATCCTGCCAGGGTCGGTGCCAGATCCCTGTGGAACAACAGCCGGGTACCGTCCCCGAAGCCGGCGCCGACCGACACGTCCCGGAAGGCGTACTCCAGGCCGAACCGTCCCAGTCCCAACTCATCGGCGATACCGAGGATCATGCCGTGGTCGATGGCGCCCCGCTCCAGGCGGTAGCCGGACGGAAGCTGTTCGGTCCAGATGCACCCGCCCACCGTCGCGTTGGCCTCGAAAACGGTGACTTCGAGGCCGGCGTTGGCAAGGAAACACGCGCAGACCAGGCCGTTGTGACCCCCACCGATCACCGCCACCCGGGTCATAGAAAGGAGTGAACCCCGCTCAGCCCCGCCTCCCGAACCACTGTGCGGGCCAGCGCCCGCCCGCGAGCGATCTGGGCGGCCTCGTCGATGGTGGTAAGGGACCTCTCCTCCAGAAGCCGGCGGCCCTCCACCCAGACGTCGCTGACGGAGCCCGGACCGGCACAGTAGACGACCTGCTGGTAGGGGTCGTGGACGGCGGCCAGCTCGACCGTTCCCCGGAGCAGGACCAGGTCGGCGCGCTTCCCGGCCTCCAGGCTGCCCACCTGGCTATCGACGCCCAGCACCCTGGCTCCCCCGATGGTGGCCATCTCCAGCACCGTCTCGGCGGAGATCACCGCCGGATCGAGTTCGTGAACCTTCTGGAGGAGGGCGGCCATCTTCACGGCTTCGAGCATGTTCTGGGAATCGTTGGAAGCCGCCCCGTCGGTTCCTATTCCCACCTCGAGGCCTGCGGCTCGTAGCCGCGCCAGCGGGCACACGCCGGAACCAAGGATCATGTTGGCCACCGGGTTGTGGGCTATCCCCGCACTCGCACCCGCCAGGAGATCGATGTCCTCCTGGGTCACCCAGATGGCATGGGCGGCCAGGAGCGGCACGTCGAGGAAGCCTAGCTCAGCGGCTTGCGATACCGGGCGCCGCCCCCACCGCAGGGAGGCGTGTACGACCTCCTCCCGTACCTCGGAGAGATGGGTATGAACCCCCCAGCCGTTCTCGCGGCAGGCCGCCGCTCCGGCTTCGAGCAGCTCGTCGGACTGCCCGAGCAGGGTTCCGATCCCGTAGCGGAAGCCCACCAGGCCGGGCTCCAGAGCGGCATCCGCCAGATCGTGGTGCTCCTCGAGGACCTCCTCCACCGTCATCGGGGGAGCCGATGAGGTGTCTCCCAGCGCATCCTCCGCGCCGAAGCTGACCACTCCACGAAGGCCCACCTCCGCGAGGCCCTCGACCACGCCCAGCGAAGCTCGGGTGCCGGGATTCGAGTGGACGAACATGTCGTTGACGAAGGTGACCCCGGAACGGATCATCTCGGCGGCCTTCAGGATGGTCCCTTCCCGCGCCATCTCCGCGGTCAGGTTCCTCGAGACGGGCGTGACCAGGCGTTCTCCCCATTCGTAGAGGGTCAGCTCGGAGCCCATACCGGGAATGAGCGCCTCGGAGAGGTGGGTGTGGGCGTTGATCAGACCCGGAATCACGATGCTGTGCTCGTCGCCCACCACCGTCGCTTCCGGATGCCGTGTCCTCAGCTCTCGGTAAGGACCCACCGAGGTGACCCCGCCATCCTCGATATGGACGGCCCCGTCCGCTAGGGCGCCATCGGGCCCCATGGTCAGAACCCAGGCGCCCCGGACGATCAACTGCTCGCCGGGAGGAACGGGAGGCGGCATCAGCCCTCCAGAGTGTTCAGGGAACTCTCCAGCACCCGGAGGAACCGATCGATCTCGTCCTGTTCCACCACCAGGGGCGGCGCCACTCGAACCGTTCCCGCCGAGTTGAGCATCGACCCGACTACTACCCCTCGGCGCGCCATCTCCTCGACCAATGGCTGAGCCAGGTGCGCCGGCTGAACGTCGAAGGCGCACCACAGGCCCATGCCCCTGATGTCTGCCAGCGTGTCGGGATGGGACCGGCGGACAGAGCGGAGACCGCTACGGAGGTACTCCCCCATCTCGGCGGCCCGTTCCACCAGGCCCTCGTTCCGGATCACGTCGAAGGCAGCTATGGCGGCGGCGCAGGAGACCGGGTTGCCGCCGAAGGTGGTCAGGTGGGACAGGGGCGGGTCCAGGAAGGTGGAGAAGATCTCGGCGGTGGAGATGAAGGCGCCCAGGGGCAGACCGCCCCCGAACGCCTTGGCCACGGTGATCACGTCGGGTGTCACCCCCCAGTGCTGGCACGAGAACCACTTGCCGGACCGCCCCATGCCGCCCTGGACCTCGTCGCAGATCAGCAGCGCACCCCGTTCAGTACAGAGCTCCCGGAGCCCCGGAAGGAACCCATGCGAAGGGATGCGCACCCCGCCCTCGCCCTGGATGGGTTCGACGATGACCGCGGCGATGGCGTCGTCTATGACCCGGTTGGCCGCCTCGAGGTCGTCGAAGGGAGCGAAGCGCACCGGTTCGAGAAGGGGCTCGAAGGGCTTGCGCCACTCCTCCCGCCAGGTCACGGAGAGCGAGCCGAGCGTGCGCCCATGGAACGAACGCTTGAACGCCACGAACCCGGGCCGGCCCGTGTACTTGCGGGCCAGCTTCAGCGCGCCCTCCGTCGCCTCCGTGCCGGTACTCGTAAGGAAGGCCACGTCCAGGTCGCCGGGCGTGACCGACGCGAGCCGCCGGGCGATCTCCACCTGCGGGGGCAGGGTGAACCGGCCGTACACGTCAACGTGCGAGAAGCGGGCAACCTGGTCCTGGACGGCCTTCACCACCGCCGGATGGCAATGGCCCAGGTTGGAGACCGCGATGCCCGAGATCATGTCGAGAAGTATCCGGCCCTCGGCGGTCTTGAGCGAGCAACCGGCCGCGTCCACGATCACGCTTTCCTTGATGCCGGGAACGGTCTGGCAGAGGTGGCGGACGAAGTCGTTCCGGTACGCGTCGGCCTCGGGGGCGGACATCTCCGGGCGGTGGTCGAGCTGCTTGCCGGTGGGATCGCTCACGATCGGATGCTCCTCCTATTCCTGGTCGGGCGCGAAGGACCGACGCATCCACTCCCGGGCTCGGACCAGCTCCGGAACGGAGTCCTGCAAGCGCCGGTCCCAGGTGTACTCGCGAATCGTGATCGGGGTCAAGCCGGCGCTGCGCGCCTGGACCGCCACCCGCGCCCGATCCTCCAGAAACCACAGGCGGGTGGCAGCTTCCAGCAGATCGGCGCCCACCGCCAGGCATCCATTGGCAGCCAGCAGGACACTGGCATCATCCCCCAGGGTCCGCGCCACCGCCTCTCCGGCCTCGGCGGTCTTGACCAACTCGATGTCGGGGTGGGTCCGAACGGTCCGGCCCGCCATGCCGCCCAGCCCGTGCAGAAGGGGCAGCGGTTCGGCGGACACCCCCCAGATCACCACGTGGGGCGGGTGGCCGCGGCAGATGGCGCGTACATCGGGCCGGGCATCGTAGATGGCCGTGTGCATCGGCATCTCCAGCGGAGCAGCGCGGGTCGGCCCCCCGACAGGCACGCCGGACTCGACCCGGATCACATCATCGGCCGTGGCCTCGAATAGCGGGCTGGTGCTGGTGATCAGGAACCCGGTGGGCGTACGGGCGGAGACGTGGCCGAAGGCCTCGGCCAGCCCGGAGGAAGCCAGCATGCGGGCGGTCGAGGCTACGGCGCTCCGCAGCCCGACCATGTCCTCGCTCATACCGTGCCGAGCCAGCCGGTGAGATGGGTGAGGGCCTCGGGCAGACCCAGCGGGGTGTCGTTTCCGTCCCCCCGGGCATAGACCGCCCGCACCGCGGCCGGCGTGGTTGAACGACCTTCCGCCTCTAGCCGGCCCGCCAGGCGACTGCGGGCGTCCTCGAGTTGGTACTGGGTCGGCATCATCGTGACCAGGCCGGGAGCGCCCTCCAGGACCCCCACCAGCTTGACGGGTCCGGTGGTGCCCTTCCGGGATCTCGGCAGACCCTCCGCGCGCCGGAACGCCTCGTCAGCCAGGAAGCTGCGGTGCGTTAGTCCCGGCGAAACCCACGCCCCGATGTCCGTGTAGACCGGTGACAGCCTGACCAGGCATCGGCGGATGATCCCGGCGAGGTAGTTATGGGTTTCGGCGAAGGCCTGACGTTCCGCCGGACCCCACCTCCACTTCCCATTCGCGAGCGGGGTTGCCGTGCAGTCGGGCCGCTCGGGCGACACCGAGGTACCCCGCGCCTCGAACAGACCGGGGTCGTCGTAGCAGGCGGCGGGACTCGGGGCGTCCCGCCAGTAGTAGATGTGGGAATAGGGCACGATCGCCATGGGCTCCGACAGCACGAACCGATCCAGGAACACCTCCCCGCGCCGGAGCGGTCCGTCGTGGAGGAGATCCGGGCTCTCCCCGTCGTCCAGGTGGCCGGCCATCTCCGCCGGTGCAGTAGAGGCTCCGTCGGGAAGCCAGCCTGCTTCCAGGAGCGCCCGGTTGATAGCCCGATGCTCCCGGCTGGTGGAGTAGGGCTTGTACTTGGTGCAGGGGATCAGCAGCGCAACCCGCCGCGTGCCGGAGGGCGCGGGCGGCGGGGTCCACTCCTCGCCGATGTAGCGATGCCAGTCGGCTATCTGCGGATGCTGCATGCCGTCGAGGTTGGCCTGCGGCGAGTAGAACCGGAGCGACAGGTCGAGCTCGAACGGCGAGCGGATCTTGCGAGCCGACTCAGCCAACCGGGCGGCGTCCGGTTCGTACCGGGTAGTTGTTTTCATCAGGTCCTCCTCGAGGCGTCAGTGGTCGGTCGTCCTTAACCCTCCGGGTTGTCCCGCAGCCTCATCAGCATGGAGGTGGGGTTGAAGTCGTTGCACGGCGTGAGGTCCTGGGGGCAGGCGGACAGGAGCACCACCAGATCCTCGTGGGCCAGCAGGGTCATGGTGGCGCCGGCGTCGTGGGCGGCGGGATCGGTCACCACCGCCCCCTCGTCGGTCACCCGGTTGTGCATGAACACGTTCCATGCCATCTCGCCTTGCAGGTCGAAGTCCTCCCCGAGCAGGTCGCGCGCCTGGTGGAGGTTGGCCAGGCAATGGTCGTGATCGTCCAGGTCGTAGTCCCGCTTGAAGCGCTCGTGGTCGCAGCACGGCACGATGATGTCGTGGCGCTCCACGTCGTCACGAAGGATGGTGAACACCGGGTTGCGGCGGTTGGAGAACACCTGTGATCCGGTGGCCAGCTCGATTGAGGCGTTGCACGACACCGTGTGGGTGGGGGACAGGTATTCGGTGGGATCGTTACGGAACCAAGCGATCAAGTCTCCGACCTGGTGGCCTTCGACATCGACGATGTCCAGCAGCTGCCCCTTGCGTACGTAGACGCCCCGACCCTCCCGGGCCGGCACGATTACTTCGTTTGCTCCGCTCATCTCTCGGTCTCCTCTTGCGGCTTCTCGGTGTCCGCTGTCCTGTTGACGCGGTTGTGAACCTGCCCTGAGTGCGCCTAAGTGATAAGGACGAGCCTGGTCGGAGCCTTGGCGACCGCCGACCACCTGGCAGGGCTGTTCGGCGATAGTAGTTGGTCTAGACAAGGGCCTCCCGCGTGATCGGCAACATCAACCCGTCAGGCAGGTGCCTCGACCCGTACCTGCGGAGGCGCGGTACATCGTCACCCCGAGAGGTGGCGGCGCGTTCAGACGTGGGCCGAGCCGGGGAGCTCACCGATCTCGGGGGTGACGGTCACCTGGCGGGCCGCGGCCGGGGTGTTGCGGCTCCGCAGGGCGCGGATCCGACCGTCGATGAGGACCGCGCCGATGCCCGGGATGTCACCCCTGGCCAGGGCGCCGAGGGCGTCGCCGCCGTACGATCCCCAGGGCGCGTCGGCGATCACCAGGTCGGCCGCCCGGCCCACCTCCACTTTCCCCGCATCCAGGCCGTAGACATCCGCCGTCACCCCCGAGGCCCATGCCCACACGGTGGCCGGATCGGCATCGGTGAGCGATGACAGCTCGGCCATCGTTTTGAGCACGCCGAGCGGCATGACACCGGTTCCGGTGGGCGTGTCCGACCCGATGATCACCCGGTGCTCCGCCCCGTGTTCGAGGACCGACTCCACTATCTGGATAGCGCTACGCAGGTTACCGGCCTGGACGATCTGCAGCACCAGATCGGTGGTGGAAACGATCCGGATGAGGCCCTCTTCGTCCAGCGACGAGGGGCCGCCGTTGATGTGGCCGCACACGTCAGGGCGGAGCAGCATCAGGTGATCGGTGGTGATGGGCTTCGAACCCGGAATGGACGCCCCGCCCGAGTGGCACATCACCATGATCCCCACCTCCTGGGCCGCCCGCACCTGCGGCAGTCCGTCGGCCGGGTCGTCGTACCGGCCGAACCCGAACTTGGCCAGGCGCACACCCTGATCCGCCAGGTACCGGAAGTGCTCGGGTTGGAGGGTCGGCTCGAGCACCACGGCCCCGCCGTTGACCTTCATCCCGTTGGGCCGGTAGTTGCTCCACGACCGCTGGGCGAACACGGCCAGGGCGACCACGCCGTCTGCATCGTGCGGTCGTCCCGGGGCATGGATCTCACCAGGCGAGATCACCTGGGTTATACCGCCGTGCACGTACGAACTGAGGAAGCCGACCACGTTCTGGCGAGGGGTGAAGTCACCGATGACGACATGGCAATGGGAGTCGATCAGCCCCGGACCCACGGTGGCCCCGTTGGCGTCGATCACCTGGTCGGCATGCTCGTAGCCCTCGGCGGACCCGATCGAGGTTATCCGTCCGTCCTCTATGAACAGCGCCTCGGCATCCCCGACCGGGCTGGCCAGGTCACCCGTGACCAGGGTCCCGATGTTGATGATGGCGGTCCGGCGCGGTGTGACCACCGGGCTAACGGAGTCCGTCCTCGCCCACCACGTCTTCGGGCGCCAGGCCGCCCATCCGGGCGTTGAGCCTTCCCCGGTTGGCGACCCCCACGGCCACCAGCACTTCGTCCGCGCGAGGGGCGTCCCCCGGATACAGCGTGATGGCGTCGTAGTGATCGCGGACGTATAGGGCGTCCTTGTGGGCTAGCGGGATGGTGATCGGGGTTCCGGCCGCCGCCACGATGGTGGCCGAGGACATCCAGGCCACTCCTCCGCCCAGGGTCTCGCGGAGCGGGTTGGCGAAGGCGGTGGACAGGAACATCACCGCGTGCTCCTGCGAACCATCGAGGCCGGCGATCCCTCCCTTGCCGTAGGACACCACCGGCTCTCCCAGGGCATCCATGGCCATCTCCCCGAGAAGGCGACCGAGGCCGGCCGAGAACTTGACCGCCTCGGACAGGTCCTCGTGGTAGCTGCCGGAGTAGGGATTGTGGATCGCGGCCGCCACCACCGCCTTGCGCAGCGGCGGATCTGCTTCGATCCCCTCCCGGATCCGCTCCTCCTCCACCTGGGTGATGACCTTCCTGATGGAAAAGTCCAGGCTCACAACGACTCCCTCCCGGCAGCCGCCCCGGCGGGCGGATAGGTGTCGTCGAACAGGCCCGCCGGCAGGCCCCTCAGGTAAGTGAGAACGTCGTCCAAGTCGGTGACGTCCACGTACTTCATGTGCAGGTCGAAGAGGGCGATCTTGTGCGATACCTCGCCGCGATCGAAGACCGCCTCGTGCGGGATCGTCACCTTGAAGTCGTTCGAAAGGGCATCCACGGCACTGGCCCGGACGCATCCGCTGGTGGTGGTGCCGGTGAGGATCAGCGAGTCGGCCCTCATCATGGTCAGGTGGCTCACCAGCGGCGTGCCGAAGAAGGCCGACGGCTTGCGCTTCTCGATGAACAGGTCGTCGGGTCGGGGCGCCACTTCGGCCACGATCTCGTTGCCCTTGTGGCCCATCACGTCCACCTCGTCCTCTGCCCGGGTGCTCTTCAGCGACCAGATCCCGAGGTCGAAGCCGTCGGCCCGGCGCGGGTTGGTGGTGTAGATGACCGGGAGGCGCTTGGCCCGCGCCACGTCGAGGATGTCCTGGATCGCGGGGATCCCCCGCTCCCAGGCCTCGGGCCCGCAGGCGTACCTCCACCGCTCGATCGACTCGAGGATGGGCTCGGCCCGGTCCCCGCAGAAGTTGTAGTTGACGTCGATGACCATGATGGCGGGACGCTCGCCGTATCCGGCCCGCTTGCCCCAACCGGCCGCGGCGAAGACCGTCCGATCGGTCTCGGTGAGGACGTCATCCCAGATAGCCATCTATCTACCCTCCTATCGGACGGGTGTACCTGGTGGTTTCGGGAGCGAAGCCGGGGCGGGCGAAGTCGTCCGCCAGCCAGCGGTGGGTGGGCGCCACCCGGGCCGGACTGTTCGCATCCAGGACCTGATGCTTGGGACCCAGCTTCCGAGGCAGGTACAGGCCCCGTGCTTCGCCGACCGGACGCATGCCCGGCGAGTCATCCGCCCATTCCGCGCTGACCTCGCCCCGCAGGATGGTCATGATGGGCCAGCCGGTGAAGGTGTGGCCCTCCATGATCGACCAGCCGGACCTGGTGTTTATGTGCTCCTTGCCGACCTTCACGTCCCGACCCAGGTCGATGATCACCATGTCCGCGTCGAATCCCGGGAGGAGCGAGCCCTTAGTCCCCCACAGGCCCGATGTCTTGGCGGGGTTCTCGCAACTGACCTGGACGGCCCGCTCGAGGCTGATCCGCCCCTTGTTGACCCCTTCCGACAGCATCACGGGCAGGAACAACTCCACCCTCGAGAACCCGGTCCGGCAGTCCCAGATCACCGGGTCGTACATCTCCTCGTGGGAGGCCGGCTCCCATCCCACCACGTGATCGGACCCGACCACATCCACGATGCCCTCGGCCAGCGCCACCCAGAGAGCCTCGATGTTGTCCCGGCGGCGAAGCGGGACGTTGATCCTCCACCCGTACTCGGGCTCGGCCCAGAGCCATGGCGGACCGGTCTGCGCGTACAGCTCGAGGCCCTCGGCGCGGGCCCGGGCCACTTCCTCGAAGGACAGCTTGGTGGTGCAGTGCTGGAGATATAGGGGAACGTGGCCGGGGGTCTGCATGGCCAGGTAGGCGTAGGAGCGGACGTGATGGGCCTCGAGGAAGTCAGGCGAGCGATCGGTCCACGAGCCGAAGTCGGTACGGCCGCTACTCCGGAGACGGTCCTCGAAGATCCGCCCGATCTCCCAGTTCTCGGGATGGATGTGAACGATCCCCGGATGGCCGATGTGGGCGACCTCCTCCATCACGAGGTAAACCGTGCCGTCGTCGATACCTGTACCCAGACCGGCCCGGCGGGACGGCCAGTTGGTGTCGTCCTCGTCCGACATACCCTTCATCGAGCGGGTCTGCAGGTAGAGCTTGAAGGAGGTGACCCCGTGCTCCTCGGCGTACTGGGGGATCTCCCGGGCATGCTCGTCGGTCTCGAGCATGTAGGTCAGGTAGGCATCGACATGGCTCACCTCGTTGATCACATCCCGGCCTGAAGGAAACGACTCGTTGAACGAGACCACATCGGCCCGGCCCACTACCTCCTTGAAAGGCTTCGTACCCAAGCGGGTGGTCGGCGCCTGGATACCCCAGGTGGTGATGCCGGCGGTAGCAGCCGCCCTCGACTCGGTCGTCATGTCGTAGTCGAACGGCACGTAGCACCCGGGGTGGGCCTCGGAGTCCACCACCCCGGGAAGAACGTAGTTCCCGCGGGCGTCGATGGTCCGTTCGGCCGCGGGCATCAACTCTTCGGGGGCGAGCATGGCCACCTTGCCGTCCTTGACACCAACCGCCACCCGGTAGCGTCCCCCTCCCAGGACGACAGTGCCGTTGGTTACCACCAGATCGAGAGGTTGTCCCGCCATATGCTCGAAATCCGTCCTTTCACGCCGTTGGTTGGCCACCTCCGGGTCCAAACGTGCTGGTAGCCCGGAGTGATGGTGCCGTAGCCTCACTCCAAGCAAACGCCGGTTGACAAGCGACGGGAGCTTGGAGTAGAACCTGAGCGACATGAGCTTACTCCCTGACGATGCCGGGACCATCCCGGACGAGATGAAACAACAGCTGCTCGACCTGCGGAAACGAGTTGAGGCCTTCGCTGGAGCGAGACCGCATGACGCCATCGCCCGCGAGGCCATCCAGGAAGCCATCACGGGCGGGCTTGAGGGCAATTCCGGGGTGGGATGCGTGATCCTCGATCCCGGCGGGCAGGTTCTGATAACCGAGCGCAACCGGGTGCTGGCGCCGAGATTCAGGAGCGACCTCCACGCCGAGATGTCGGCCCTGAACGTCTACGAGGGCGGACATCCCGACGGAGGGGACCTGCGCGGGCACACGCTGGTCACCTCGCTCGAACCGTGCGAGATGTGCACGGTCCGGATCATCACCTCGGGCGTCACAACCACTCTTTGGGTGGCCAGTGACATCGGCAAGGGCGGGATCACCGGACCGAACACGCTGGCGCCGCACTGGGCGCGCCTGGCCCAGACCCAGAAATTCGCGCAGGCCGACTGCTCGAAGGAGCTGAGCGAAATCTCGCTGAAGGTGTTCACCGCCACGATCGGCGGTGTGACCGAGAAGATGATGGCCCGCCGGACCTAGTCCCGAGCCCGGCAAGAACGCGAAAATCGCGGCCCGACCGGTGCTCCGCACCGGGCCCTCCCCCACCACCACCTGTCCTGGATCGGAACGTGGTCGGCCATGCCCGGCCGGCTGCCGGGTTCGGCGATTCGCTCCACGATTCCCCGTGTGTTCCCTCGGCCGGCCGTTCCGATCGGTAGCGCATCGGCCGGTGTAGGTGCTTGGCGATAGTCAACATATATCGGGGGTGTGACACTTTTCCTCAGCATCGCCCGCCACGAGCACGAGACGATTGCCAAAGCCCAAGCCGAAAGACCTCGAACGGCCTCCTAGAACATGATGGAGGGGGGCTCCATCGGGCTGGGCCGGCCGCCATACAGCAGGTCGCAGTGTCCGGGGGTTTGCCCGACGAAAACCGGGTGACCATGGCGGACGATTTCGGCCGGCATGAGGCATGCGCCCATCGTCCCGTCGGGAAGGACCACCACCTTGGCGACGGTGGTCTGAGCGCTCACCGGGTTGATGCGACGCCAGACGATGTGGCCGAGTCCCCAAGCCACCGGTTTGCCGTCGATCTCGCCGAGCGGCCCCACCCGGTGCTGGTGATGGCCGAAGATGATGTCGGCCCCGGCCGCCACCATGGCTTCGGCGTGCGCGATGTCATCCGGCCGGGGTTGGGTGTCGAGCTGCATGCCCCAGTGGATGGTCACGATCACGAGGTCGGCGATCTCGGCGGCCCGCTCCACGGCCGCCACCATGTCCGCCCGGTCGTCACCGCTGGCGATGCCGGGCCGGTCCTCGGTGGCCAGCCATGACCTGGTGGATAGCACGCCGCCGAACCCCAGTACGGCAATCTTCCAGCCGCGGATCTCGAGCAGCGCAGGGCGGTAGGCCTCCTCGTAGTCGGACCCTGCTCCGACCGGATGGATGCCCGCCGCCCGGAGGTTGGCGACCGAGTCGACCAACGCCTCACGACCGAAGTCCAAGGCGTGGTTGTTGGCCAGATTGGCCACGTCTACGCCGGCCTCCAGCGCGGAGGGAAGGGCGGCGGGGTCGCAGCGGAAGTTGAACGCCTTGGGCACCGGATCGCCCAGGTCGGACACGGCGCACTCCATGTTGATGACCGTCAGATCATCCCTCTGGAAGATTCCGCCGAGCCCTGACCACGCATAGCCATATCCCTCCGAGGGGAAGGTCGGTATGTAGACGGGATCGAGAGCCACATCGCCGATACCGTGGATGATCAGCGCCTCTCTCGGACGCACCGGCGGCGCGACTGAAAGGGTCGTCGCGGTAGTCGCGGAGAGAGTGGTCGTAGTGGTCTTCGATCCCGCGGTGGTCGACGTACTGGCGGTGACAAACGTAGTGGTGACGGGTGTGGTGGAAGTGGTCGTCGCCTCCGCAGCAGGCGACGTGGAGGGTGGCGCCGGCGGGCCGGTCGTGACAGTCGAAGCGTCCGAGCCCGTGGCAGAAGGCTTTCCGCTCCCCGGGCCGTCCTGCTCGACCGGCACCGCGGATGCACCCACCGTGCCCCCTGTACGATCCGCCGAGGCGGCCGATGAGCTGCACGCCGCCGCGGCCACGGCCACCAACAGCAAGAGCACCGTGCTTTGTAGCTTGATCTCTCGACTCACGCTCTGGCTCCGCCAACGGCTCCCTCCGTACCGAGGAAGGGGACCGGTGTGATAGCGCGATCCTAAACCCGGAAGCCCTCTCCACCACGGCATCTCCCCGACTCGTCCAGGAGACGGCCCAGTGATAACGATTGCCGGACCCGCCCGCTCGCTGAACCGGCACTCCATCCTGCGTGGCGGCCTGTCCGCCGTTTCCAACCACCCACCTGCCCACTGGCCTCTATCCTGGTGGTCTGTCTGTGGAACGGCGGTGTGGTATGGCGTCGGCAGCGGTGTTCCTCGCAAGGCCCGCTGACGAAGGCGTACCCGCAGGGTACGTTGAGGAAGCGGAACGCAGCGACGGGGCGCCGATGACCGCCAGAGCACGCCTGGCTGTTTCTCAGACAGACCACTAGCCATGACTCCCCCGTGACCGTGAACTCCGACCGAGGAGCCGAGTGATCGACGCCGACATCACCACCGTCGAGACGGTATTCCGCCTCATCCCGCTGCTGATCCTGCTCGGAACCGGAGTGATGGGCGCCATCGTGGTGCTCAACAACATCACAGCGCCCGGCGCCAACCTGGCCTTCGTCGAGCACATCATGACGATGGACACCACCAACATGGACAGGGGGACGCAGTGGCGGGCGATCCGGTCGCCGATCCTGCACCGGATCGCCTTCGTCACGATCCTCGTATTGGAGATGGCGTTCACCGTGCTGTCGCTGGTCGGCAGCTACTTCCTGGCTGTCAACCTCGGGGCGCCGGCCGAGGCCTGGGAGGCGGCCAAACTGTTCGGTTACCTGGGCTTCATGACGGCCCTGGTGGTCTGGTTCCTCATTATCCAGGTGGTAGGCGCCGAGTGGTTCGTCAGCTGGCAGTCGGAGAGCTGGAACGCCATCCGTGACTCCACCCGGATCAACCTCATCACCCTGGCCGGCATCATCCTCCTCCGGTTGGCGTAGCCCGGACCGCAAGCCGGATAGAGTCTCCCATCATGCGATTCCGCCACCGGCGACGCCGGGATTCACTAGCAGTCCTCCCTGTCGTCGCCATACTGGCGATGGGGTCGGTGGCCTGCGGTTCCGACGAGGAAACGTCCTCCGGGATCAGCCAAACCGGGATCACCACGGCCGCGGATCCCGTCACCGACACCACGGTCGGCACCCGACCCGAACCGGTCGAAGAGACGACCACCACTATCGGGGAAGCCGAACCGACCGCGGATGACTCGCCGGCCCACATCCGCAATGTGGAGGTGTCCATCCTCGAGTCCTTCCCTCCGCAGGTGTCGGTGGAGATCGAGGGTGACCATCCCACACCTTGCCACGAGACCCTCACCGAGGTTATGGAGGACGGAAGCGACTACACCATCATGGTCTGGAGCGTCGCGCCGGATCCCGGCACCGTCTGCGCCCAGGTGCTCGAGCCGTTCGAAGTGGTAGTGCCGATAGGGAACGGGTTCGAGCCCGGGGACTACACGGTCACGGTCAACGGTGAGACCCATCCCTTCTCTATCTGATCGAAGCCCTGCAGGCCCCGCAGCTCGGGCAGCGGGTCCGGATGGTCCTGGAGGGGTTCAGCCACCCGTCGGGGTCGGCGCCCTCCGTAGACTCCGACCGATACTCCCGATCCTTGTACTCCTCGCCGCGGCCTGCGGAACGAGCGAACCGGATGCGACCCCCTCCACTCAGCCCCCGACCACTCGGCCAACCACGACCACGGCCACCACCTCGCAACCGACCACGACCACCACATCGGTCCCACCCAGCACCACGTCGACATCCACCACTACCACCACTACTACCACCACCACGATCCCTGCCGAGACGACCACCACGACATCCGCCCCGCCCGAGGTGCCGGAGATCGTCGAGATGATCATCTCGGAACCGGCCCCGATTCGCACCCTGGACCCGATCAACTCGGACGGCAACAGTCAGGACGCTCCGGTGCTGACCACCGTGTACGAGACCCTGGCCTGGACCAGCCCCTCTGGCGAGGTACTGCCCCGCCTCGCCACCGAATGGAGCATCTCCGAGGACCGCATGACCTACACATTCCACCTGCGGCAGGGGGTCAGGTTCCACAACGGCGCCGAATTCACGGCCCAGGACGTGGTCTACAGCGTCACGCGCGCCCTCACCGAGGGGATCCCGGTGGTACGCCAGCGGGCCCGGAACCTGGACAGCGTGACCGCGACCGACGACCACACGGTCGTCTTCGAGCTGAGGGAACCGTCGAGCGCGTTCCTGTTCGAGGTAGCCGACCCCACCGGAAGCGGGTTCTCGTCGATCCTGACCGCGACGGCGCCCACCCACGGAACGGTGCCGGTGGGGACCGGGCCGCTACGGTTCGTCTCTCACATGCCCGGCTCGGAGCTGGTCCTGGAACCCAACCGGGACTACTGGGATCCGTCCGTCCTCCCCGGCTATGAAAGCCTCCGGATTCGCATTATCGAGGACGAGCCTGACCGGGTGGCCGCCCTCGAGGCGGGAGAGGTGGCCTTGATCGGGACGGACGCCATCGGGGTAGCGGCCGGACTGGTCAGGGCTCCGCTGCTCGAGGTCGTGGGAACGCCGGCGTGGACCATCTGGCTCCATGCCTCCCGCACCGGCACGACCAGGGACGGCGCGGTCGTCCGGGCCGCTTGGCTGTCGCTGGACCGGGAGGGACTGGCCGACATCGCCTTCGCGGGCGAGGCGGAGCCGTGGTCCACCTCCCATCCCCTGCTGGCGTACGGTCAGGGTCCCACCGAGCTACCCGGATACCAGCGGGACACCGAGGCGGCCGCCCAGGTCCTGGCCGAGGCGGGGTACGAGGAGGGGATCAGCCTCGAGTTGCTCTATCCGGAGGAGGAGGGGTACCCGGAGGCCTTCTTCGAGATCCTGACGGCTTCATGGAGCGAGGCCGGGATCAGAGTCGAGCCGGTGCCCGTCGACCGGACTACCTGGCTGGCCAGGCTCATCACGGCCGACTACGACCTGACCGTCAGCCGCCACGGCTGGTACGCCAACCCCTACCGCTACCTGCTCCCGAGGCCGGGCTGGCAGGCACCTCCCGAGGAGGTTCTCCCCGAGTTGGTCCAGGCCCTGGCGGACCTGGCGACGGCTGGCGACGAGGAGCGCGCGGATGCCTTCCGGAGGGTCCAACTGCTCGAGGCTGAACACGGGTACCCCTCCATCGGGGTTGTCTACGTCAACAAGCACCACGTCTACCGCACCGACCTGATCGCGGACGCAGCAATAACCGGCTCGGTAACGGGCGACCGGCGCGATCTCTATCTCTCTCTGGTTCCTACCGCGCAGTAGTCAATGCCCTCGAAACAACTGCCGGATCAGGCCGAAGATCGATGCGCGGAGGGACGGCGCTCATGGACGCGGTCCGGGGGTCCCTGCTACAGTGATCCGGCCAACCGTTCCGGCACCGACAGACGTAGTGCTGAATCCCCTCCGAGTTCCCAGGCTCCAAATTCGGTGGACCCCTTTGGGATCGGAGAGCGACAGGCGCTATAAATACAGGTTGCGCCGGAACGCGGCGTGATCCTTGGGAATTGACTGTGCCCAACATGGCAAGCAAGCGAGCGGAAGGACCCCGTATGAAGAAGTTTCGTGGCGCCATCATCTTGATGGTGGCCCTAGCGTTGCTGGCGTCAGCCTGCGGCGACGACGGCACGGCCGAAGCCGAAGCCGACGCCGCGGCAGCCCAGGCGGCAGCGGCCGAAGCCCAGGCGGCCGAGGCCCAGGCGCAAGCCGACGCGGCAGCGGCCCAGGCGGCGGAAGCCCAGGCGCAAGCCGACGCGGCTGCGGCCGAGGCTGCGGCGGCCCAGGCGGCCCTGGAGGAAGCCCAGGCCGACCTAGAGTCCACCAAGGCTGCGGCCGAAGCCGGCGACGCGGAGGCACAGGCCGCCTTGGAAGCCGCCGAGATGAAGGCCGAAGAGGCTGCCGCTATGGCTTCGGAAGCCGAGATGAAGGCCGAAGAAGCCTCCATGATGGCCGAGGAAGCCGAGATGGCACTGGCCGAGTCCATGATGGTGGAGGCGCCCGAGATCCGTGCTGCCGAGGTCCGCATGGGCATCTACCCATGCTGCGCCGACCTTGCCTACTGGCAGATCCCCATCGAACTGGGATGGTGGGAGGAATGGGGTATCACCATTACTCCTAACCAGCCAACCTATCACTACTTCACCGCCTCCCAGGAGATCGTTCCCTGGTTGGAGCGTGGTGACGGTGATGTCGCACAGGGTTGGGTACCTGGCGTATTCGGAACTCTCGAGACCTTCGGTCAGAGCATTCCGCCCATCCACTTCGCTGACATCTACGTCGGCTATGCCATCCTGGTAGCCCCGGACAGCGAGGCCAAGACGGCTCTCGAGTTCATGGACGAGGGCATGAGCTTCACGGACGCGGCCACGGCAGCGGTACAGCAGCTGGTCGGTAAGGAAGTCCATATCCCGCCGCACAGCACGACGCAGTCCCAGTACTCGGATGCCTTCTTCGCCTACCTGCCCCAGTGGTGGGAGGACGTAGTCGAGGACATTCCGGCCCTGGACGGCGAAGGCAACCCCTTGGTCCTCCTAGGCCGGGACGGATCTCCGGTACTTGATGACGCCGGAAACGCGCAGCCCATCCGCATCACCACCAACGACTGGCGTAACTACTCCACTCCGGTGTACGTGGATGACCCGACCATCGTGCAGCTCTCGGCACAAGCGGGCCGGATCGAGTTCGCCATGCCCTATGGCGCTCCGACCCTGGTGCAGATGATGCGCAACGGGTGGGATCCGCTGATCAACTTCGCCATGATGTACGAGCACGACGCCCTGTCACAGCAGACCGCGATCGCCTCATCCACCGTTGGTGGCACCGGCCTTTTGGCTCGCCGCGAATGGGTCGAGGAGAACAAGGACCTCGCGTACCGGGTCGTCGCGATGGCGAACCGTATTCTCGCCTATCTCGAGGATCCCGCGGTCCAGGAGACGGGTTGGGAGATCGAGGCCAACATCATCAACGAGAAGCGCGGCCTCACCATGGAGCCCGCAGACATCGGAGTGATCTGGGATACGATCGATCCCTCCTTCAACTGGGAAGACCAGGAAGCTCTGTGGGATCTGAGCTTGCCGAGCTACCACCCCGAGACGGTGTTCAGGACCCAGATCGAGGCCCTGAAGGCAAGGGGAGTCCTGTCCGAGACTTATGACACTCAGGCGGGATTGGAAGAGTTCCTGCTGGCCCAGGAGATCTACTACGACCTCAAGGGCATGCAGGATCGCTCCGATGACCTGTTCGAGCGGGCGAGCGGCATGGACCTGTCGTCCAGCCAGCAGGCTCTGATCGACCAGGCCCGGGCCCTCTACGACAACTACAACTTCTACGACAGTCTTCGCTTCCTTGAGGCAGCCCTTATCGGCTAGTCTCACCCGCCGAAGACGACGTGACTTGCCTGGTGCAGGCAAGTGAGAAGGACCGACGCGGGGTCGGATCACCATCCGGCCCCGCGTTGGCTTGTCAGCTAGAGACCAACCAGATCGCCCTCCTAAGAGCACTCCGTCAGTCGCCACCACGCAAAGGGGCTTGAAATCCAGTGACGATGACCTCCACAGACGTTCTCGATGTGAGAGCCAAGGCACAACGAGAAAAGAGACGGCGTAGAGTCGCCAACATCATCTATATTGCGATCGGAATAACGCTCTTCTTCGTTGCTTGGATATTGCTCTCCCTTGAGGCATCTCCCTGGCACTACGACATCCCTCCGCCTTTCGGCGCGGTGGGTCCCTTCCAGGACGTACTCCAGGGGTTCTGGGGACTGTTCCGGGAGGAAGGCGCCATAGCCCACTTCTGGAGCAACCTCGGAACCAGCCAGGACATGAGGATAAAGTTCGTCCACGCCTGCCCGGACCTCCACCCGGCAAACGTCAACAACCCGTTCAGACAGGTTATCTCCAGCCTGATGGGCTGGAAGTACACGACTGACACCGCCGCCCTGACCGGTGGTCCTCTGCCGGTTCCTATCGGCCAGCTGCCCGACTATTGCTACGGCTACGGCATCCATCTAATCGTGACGATCATCCGGATCCTGCTCGGCGCTGCGTTCGGCACCATTGCGGGTCTCGCGATCGGCCTGTCGAGCCTCGTGTTCCCGAAGGTCGCCCAAGTGTTCACGCCGATCGCCTCCTTCTTCGGAACCGCCCCCATCTTCATCGCCGCACCGTTCTTCGTCATCTGGTTCGGCGTCGAGGTCCCGATCATGACCACGATCGGCCTGGTCACCTTCTACACGACGTTGCTCATGTACTTCTTCAGCCGCCGGGCGGCCGAGAACATTCCCGTCGGGATCGTGGAGTCGGCCCTGACCCTGGGCGGAACACCTCGTTCGATATTCCGCTGGGTCTACCTGCCCGGCACGGTTCCCGAGATCGCAGGGGGCTTCCGCATCGCACTGGCCGGCGCCTGGGGTTTGGGCGTCCTGGTCGAAGTGCTCGGAATACAGGTCGGCGGAGGGCATCTGATCGACATCTGGAGGTTCCTGATCGGCCAAATCCAAGCCCCATCAGCACTCGTGGCGCTGATCACCTTCTACGGAGTTCTCGCTGTGGTGGTCGATGCATTGCTGCTGGTGGTCATCCGTTACCTGACCAGGTGGTCCGAGGCTGGCCGCCGACTAGGGCTGTAGACAAGGAGGAAACAGCTATGTCAAGAGTCGTCAGCTTCGAGGGCCTATGGTGCGTGTTCGAGCACCGGTCCGGCCAACTGGTCAACGCCCTCCACGATGTGAACTTCGAAGTCGAACCCGGCGAGTTCGTCTGCGTGGTCGGGCGATCCGGCCACGGGAAGACCACCCTGCTGCGGGTCCTGGCCGGACTTCAACCACCGACCGCCGGCCAGATAAGGCTGGGAGACACGGTCGTCGAAGGGCCCGGCGCCGACCGGGCGATGGTGTTCCAGCAGGACACTGTCTTTCCCTGGCTTCACGTCCGCGAGAACGTCGAGTTCGGGCTGCGCGCCTTGAAGGTAGAGGATGAGGAACTAAAGAACACGACAGCCCACTGGTTGGACGCGGTGGGGCTGACCGACTTCGCCGACTCGTGGCCCCGGGAACTCTCAGGAGGTATGCGCAAGCGCGTGGCGCTGGCGTCAGCCATGGCGGTCGGCTCCGATGTGATCCTCATGGACGAACCCTTCGGATCCCTCGACTACTTCACACGTCGCAATCTGCATGACGTGCTCCTGGACCTGTGGGAAGAGACCCAGAAGACCATTTTCTTCGTGACCCACGACATCGAGGAGGCTCTGATACTGGCCGATCGCGTGATTCTCCTGGCCGAAGGGAAACTGGTGGATGACATACCGGTAGACCTGCCACGCCCCCGTGACGAAGATGTGCGAGCCAGTTCCGGCGCCGTGGAAATCACCAAGACGATCCTGGCCCACTTGGGAATCACCGAAGAGGAAGCGACCCAGGTTTGAGACTCACCAGACTCCTGAGGATCCTATTCTGGGTCGGATGGGCCGCGTGGATCTTCGGCTCGGCTCTGGTCGTCCTAGCTTTCTCACCGCTAGGAGACTGGCAATTCGAAGAGGGCACGCTCCATCTGACCTGGCAATTCATCTTCCTCTGGGCTGTTCTGTTCTGGGCCTACACATTCGTCTTCCGTTACCGGAGGTCGGTCGCAGCGGTCATGAGGATAGGCAAGGGCATTGTCCGTCTGCCCGAGCGCATCTTGAACGCCGTGAAAGCCAACCCGCTCTTCTTCATCACCTGGGCGGTACTGCTGGTGGGCTGGCAGACGGTGTCGTACATCGCACCCAAGGGGACGCTTGAACATCCGCTCGTGCCTGGATTCGACTACATAATCTACAACGCCCTCTACAGACTGTCCGGCAACTGGGACCTGTTCGGAGGGTTCAGCCTGCCGGGACTGACCCTGCAATTCGGAGAGTTGGCGCCGTTCCCGGCCATAGAAGGTGCTGAGTCAAGGACCTGGACGGCCGTGTTCCTGGCGCTGGGCTTCCACTCCTTCATGACCCTCTCCCGACTGGTTGCCGGCCTGGGTGTCGGGTTGATCGCCGGACTGGCTACCGGCCTCGCCCTTCCCTACTGGTCCTCCCTGCGCCAGATCTCGTGGGCACCGTTCAACTTCCTCAGAATGATCCCGTTGCTGGCGGCCATCCCCTGGATGCAGTTCGCCCTCGGAGTCGACCTGCGCGCCACCACCCTCTTCATCGGCTTCGGCGTGTGGGTGATGCTGGTGGTGGCGACCATGAACGCTGTTGCCAACGTACCCGACCGCTACATCGAAAGCGCCCGCACCCTGGGCGCGTCGCGGCTGCGCACCTATTTCAAGGTGGTGGTTCCCGGCGCCATGCCGGAGCTACGCACCGCCCTCCTGCTGGCCGGTGGGCTCGGGTGGTCGTTGACGATCGCCGCCGAGTTCCTGGGATTCCCGACCGGGCTGGGCTTCATGGCAGCCGCGGCGGTCCAGGAGACCAACACGGCTCGCCTGGTGATCGTGGCCATCGTGGTCGCCTTCTACTCGCTCCTGACCTTCTACATGCTGAACCAGATGTTCAACCGGATGGTCAGCTGGATGCCCCAACGGGTCAGTGGCACTACCGACATCTCCAAGGTGGCGGGCGCCGCAGGGGCTGCCGGTCGCGCCGGAGACCAACTCCACGAATAGTCCGAATCGACAACCGGCTCAGTCCACGGCAGTGACCCGGTCAGGACATAGATCATGCTGATCGGGGCCGTATTCGGGTTGATCACGGCCGTGACGCTCGGTGTAAACAACCTGCTCACGGCGGTCGTAGCCCGCCGCTTCGGGGTGCTGCGCTCCACCACCGTGACCCTGACCATCGCCTTCGTGGTGATGATCGCCTGGGCGCTGGTGATCGGCGTGCCTTACCAGATCACGAGGGACCAGGTCATCCTGCTCGGCCTGCTGGGGGCCGCCGCAGCCACCTCGTTCCTGGGAAGCTACATGGCCCTGCGGCTCGGTCCGGTCTCGGTGGTGAGTCCCATCAGCGCCCTGTCGGGCGCCATCACGGTGCTCTATTCCTACTGGCTGCTCGCGGAGAGGCCCACCGCCGTGCAGTGGATCGGCATACCTATCGCTGCGGCCGGAGCGGTCCTGGCCTCGCTGGTCATCGAGAAGGGCGCCAAGATCCGCCTGGTGACCTGGGGCCCGGTCTTCGCCATGATCGCGGTGCTGGTGGGATCGCTATCTAACGCCGGGCTGAAGATTCCCATCCGCGACGGTCTCGACTCCAACTGGACCATCATCACCCAGCGGTTCTACACGGTGGCCTACGTCGCCCTCGTGTTCGTGATCATCGCCCGCATAACCCTTAACAAGGAGCGGGAGGGGAAAGAGTCTCGACTGGAGGACTGGGACAGGAGGCAATCGAAGATCACCTGGCGCAACGGATGGCTGCTAGGCCTGGTCGGGGTCATCGACGCCATCTCCTTCGTGACCTTCGGGTACGGTCTGGCCTATGCGCCGGCCTGGCTGATCGGGTTGCTCTCCCAGAGCGGCCGGGTGATCGCGGTGATCGGCGGGGTGATCTTCTTCCACGAACGCCTCCACCACCTGCAATGGACCGGGGTCGGGCTGGTGGCGGTCGGCCTGGTGATGTCCATCGCCGGCTAACAGGGTTCGCAAACAACTCCCTCCGCTCTCACATCACCGGCAATACGCTACTGTACGCAATGGAGGACGACGTTATAACTCGAAACAGGAGCGTAAGATGACGACGTTGACCTACCAGGACGCAGCCCGGCACCTGCTGGCCCAAGGCTTCGAGGAACTGGCCGCAGGAGACTCCCGCCAGGCATCCGAGAAGGGATGGGGAGCGGCCGCGCAGATGATCAAAGCCGTCGCCTCCCGCCGCGGATGGCAGCACAACACCCACGCCTCCCTCTACCGTGTGATCGGCCGGCTGGTCAAGGACACCGGCGACGATCGTATCCGGAACCGGTTCGGCATAGCCAACGGCCTCCACCAGAACTTCTACGAGAACTGGGGAGACGCTGACTACGTGGCAGGGGGCCTGGCCGACGTGCAGGAACTGCTGGACCAACTGGAACCCTTGCTGGACCACGGGGAAGCTGATCCCTTGCCGATGACTTAGCCTCCTGATTCGGCACAAGAACC
>WTGI01000049.1:14452-14738 GCA_011523635.1 Acidimicrobiia bacterium | reverse complement strand
GGAGGGCCCGGTGCGGAGCGCCGGATTTTCGCGACTTTTCGAACTTTGGGCACAGGGCACCACCCATGACGCCCTAAACCTCAGGAACACCGCACCACCCATGACGCCCTCCGCCTCAAGAACACCACAACCCCCCAACCTGAGGCACACAGCACCACCCATGACGCCCTAAACCTCAGGAACACCGCACCACCGGTGACGTCCTGTGCATCGAGAATGGTGCGGTCCACGAACCTGAGGCACACAGCACCACCCATGACGCCCTAAACCTCAGGAACACCGCACC
>WTGI01000049.1:0-14352 GCA_011523635.1 Acidimicrobiia bacterium | reverse complement strand
TCGAGAATGGTGCGGTCCACGAACCTGAGGCACACAGCACCACCCATGACGCCCTGAGCCTTAGGTTCGTGGGAGGGTGGGCGGCCGAGGGCTTCAGAAGGTGGGTACAGGCCCACGTCGGCCGACTATTGGGCCAGCTGGACGCTTTTCGTTACGCCTCTAGCTGAAGCAGGCGTCGATGACGTCCCGTTCCGCTCCCGAAGGGCTGTACATCCAGAACAGCTTCACCGGGCTGTCTCCGGTGTTGAAGAACTGGTGGCTGACTCCGGGGGGCGTGAAGACGACCGTGCCGGGACCGGTCTCGATCTCCCGGTCGCCCACCGTGGCCCGGCCCCGGCCCTCGGAAAACATCCAGATCTCGGCGGCGTCCGCGTGCGTGTGCAGGCTCCCCATCTGGCCCGGCGGTACCTCGCAGGTGCCGATGGCGAAGTCCCCGATGCCCGGCTGGAGCAGGGGCGATAGCAATGCCTTCACATGGCGCACGAACGGTTCGGGAGTGGTCAGGCCCACCCCTTCCGCCTCGGTGATCACGATCGGGGTTCCGGGCTCGTAACCCATCCGCCTACCTCCTCGCTCGCGTCCTGCCGCCGGCGGCGGCGATCAGTCAGCCGACTCCCACCGGCACCCGGGCGTCCAGATACGCGGCCAGGTGTTCGACCAGGTCGCGGGCGTCGTCCTCGGCGCCGTGGATGAAGCTGGACTTGCGGCGGCGCAGGAAGTTCAACCCGATCACGTACAGGCCCGGCGAATCGCTCACCACCCCACCGTCGTGGCGGATCCGGCCCTTGTAGTCCAACACCGGAACGTGGAGCCACGAATAGTCGGGGCGGTACCCGGTCGCCCACAGCACGGTGCGGATGTTCTCCCCGTCCAGATCGATCAGCAGCGGCGGAGAGTCCTCCACCCGGGTGCGCTCGAATCGATGGGGCGGATCGTACCGGCCGTCCAACCCGTTCTCCGTGACCCACTCGTCGATGGTGGTCAGCAGGCGGTTCATCTTGAGGTCGGAGCGGGTGACCTTGTTGTGGAGGGATCCCGACAGCTGGGCCTTCCCCTCCCTGATCCCGGCCAGGCGGCCCACCATCCGCACCCCCTGGTCGGTCAGGGCGTTGAGATCGAGGGACTTGCGCTCCGGGGATCCGACCAGCTGGGGCGAGGGGACCTGGCGGGCGCGGAACACATCGTCGGCCTCGTCGTAGCGCTCGTCGGAGACACCGGTCACGTCCATCCAGTACCTGATATCCCGGCCTCGGTAGATCCTGGGCATGCGGACGTGCTCCCCCACCGACACGGTGACGGGACGCCCGGATCGATGGATCTCCTCGGCGAGCTGGATACCGGTGGCGGACACACCCACCACCAGCACCCCTCCATCGTCGAGGTCGGAGGGGCGGCGGTAATCGTGCGGGGTGACCGACCGAACCGAGTCGGGAAGGGCGGCTGCGATGGGTGGCACCTTGGGCAGGTTGAAGCCTCCGCTGGCCAGGATCACCGACCGGCACCGCCACACGCCGCGGTCCGTCACCACCTCGTACCCGTCACCGTCCGGGCGGACCGAGGTGACGGTGGTGCGCGTCCGGAGAGGTGGGTTCACCAACCGGGCATACCGGTCGATGAAGCCCACCAGCTCCGGCACGGTCATGAAGCCGTCGGGATCGTCACCGTCGTAGGCGAGGCCGGGCAGAGTGACCTGCCAGTTGGGGGTCAGCAGCCGCAGCGAATCCCAGCGTTCGGTTCGCCAGGTGTTGGCCACCTCTCCCCGCTCCAGGACCACATGGTCGATGCCCCGAGCCGACAGGAAGTAGCTCGCCGCCAGGCCGCTGTGCCCGGCGCCGATCACGACGGTGGTGGTACGCATCCGATGACTCCGGATCGGTCGTCTCAGCCGACGCTTACGGTCACGTTGGTGGGATTGGTCATGATGTCGAAGACCGCCGAGATCTTCTGGGACTGCGCCACCAGCGCCTCGAGATCGGCCTCGCTCGTGTCGTCGGCATCGATCTGGTAGTTGACCCGGACGTCGTTGAATCCGTTCCTGACATCGGGATCCGATCCGAGGATGCCTCCTATGTTCATGTCGGCCTCGAGCGTGGCCTTCACCGACCGGAGCTTGATCTCGCGGTTCTCGGCCACGGCCGCCACGCCGGCGGTCAGGCAGCTGGCCAGGCCGGCCAGCACGATCTCCACGGGAGTAGCCGCGTTGTCCTCCGCGTTGAACTCCAGCGGATGATCAGCCTCGAACTCGTAGTTCCCCTTGTGGCTGCGCTCCTCGCCGAGACCGAAGTAGCCGTCGATCTTCGTCTTGCTGTGGGTTCCGTGGACCCACTCGTTCGAGGCCCGCCACGTGTAGTCGCCGGCGGCCGGTGTGTCGCCGACCACTCCCCGCGCGAACAGCAGGTGAGCCGTGTCGACTCCGTTGATGTCACCAGTGCTCATTCTTTTCTCCTTCGTGATTCCGTGGATACGGTTTCTCTCTTGCGTTCTGTACCAGTTCGGACCTGGTCACCGTCCTGATCGATCCGGAGCGTCGGCGACAGATCCGGGATCGAGGACCCGTGGCTGGTGCCTGTTGGCTCCCGGGTGGTGGCGTCGGTTACGGGCGGTTGCCAGGACCGCCCGGGTGGATCACCCGGGAGCCTGGACAACACATGCACCTGCTGGAAGCTGGAGGCTTGAAGGGCAGGCAATCCATGTGACAGTCTCCTCTCGCTCTGTACGCGCTCGTCTGAGCGCCGCGAGCGGAATCCCGCCTCGGCAGTCTCATCGATCAGGCATTGGCACCGCTCATGTCGGTTGCCGCGGCTTCAAAGGGCCTGTCCCTCCACCGCTCTGGATGAGCGCGTTGTAACGGCAGGATTAGACCATACGAACGACCGGATGTCAAAGACCCCTGGGGGTTCAGCGGTCCTGCCAGCGCCGGGGCCGGGTGCGGATGGCGCCGAAACCGAGCCGGTCGCACAGCTCGAGGAAACGGGAACGATGGGCGCCGCGCCATTCGAGGTCCTCCAGATCCTCGGCCAGCGGAACGTCCCGGCGGAGGGTGGTGAGCGTCCGGTAGAGGGCCGCCTCGGGGCGGGCGGCTTCCAGGTTGGTGGACAGCCGGGCCGCGCCCCGGACCTTCACGTCCCAGGCGGCGGGTGATCCGGGAATGTTCTCGATGTGGCCATAGCGGGCCAGGAGGGTGGAACTGGACTTCGCTCCCCAACCGGGAATCCCGGGAACCCGGTCGGCGGCGTCACCGACCAGGGCGAGGTAATCGGGTATCGAGGCGGGAGGGATGCCGAACTTCCCCACCACCCCGCGCTCGTCGTAGCGCTTGCGTTCCCGGCGGTTGAAGGTCACCACCCGGTCCCCGATCACGCACTGCATCAGGTCCTTGTCGGGGCTGAGGATGATCACCCGCTCCACATCGTCCATCCAGCGGTGGGCGGCCGTGGCGATGGCATCGTCGGCTTCGAAGTCCCGCATGGCCCAGACGGTCACGCCCAGGATCTCCAGCGCCTCCTCCGCCAGCCGGAACTGACCGAGCAACTCCGGTTCGATCCCCTCACCCGTCTTGTAGCCCGGGAAGATGTCGTTGCGAAAGGACTCGATCACCGCATCGGTGGCGGCGGCCAGATGGGTGACCCCGTCCTCGCGGAGCAGGCGGATCGTGGAGTCGAGCACCCCGTAGACGGCGCCCACCTCCATCCCGTCAGGAGCGGCCCGCCTCGGATACCCGAAGTAGGCCCGGAACAGCTCGTAGGTGGCATCCAGCAGGTGAAGGTTCACGACGTAGACAGGCTAGGCGGGTTGTCCAGGATCGCCCAGCAGGACCGCCGACTTCCTGCCGCTACCCGAACTCCACCCTCATGGCCACTAGTCTGGTGGCTGTCAACCCGTCGCTGTCACGGTGGCGGGTGTTCTTGTTTATGGATGGGCTCCGGTTTGCAACCTCGTTCGACGCTCCGCTCTGCCACCGACCTGCGACGCGTCCTGCCCGGGAGGCGACGAACACCCCGTAACCGAGGCTCGACCTCAAGCCTGAGGGCCTTCCGGCATCGCAGTTTCACCGTCCTGTGGACCGGGTTGTTCTTCTACCGGGTGGGGTTCTGGATCGGCCTGCTCACCTTCCAGCTGATGGTGGCCCGCCTGACCCGCAACAGCCCGTGGATGCTGGGCCTGCTGTCGTTCTTCAACTCCATCCCGATGCTGGTGGTCACACCTTTCGTCGGTGTGGTGGCCGACCGCCTCGACCGGAAACTCCTCATCGTGGCCAACCAGGTGGTCATGGGCATTGCGGCTGCGGTCATGAGCTACCTAGTCATAGTCGGCCGCGCCGACTCGGTGGTGGTGATGTTCGGCTTCGCCCTCGTGTTCGGGGTCGGGCTGGCGTTCGCCATCCCGATCAACCAGGCGGCGGTGGCCAATTCCGTCCCACCCGAGGACCTGCGGAGCGCGGTGTCGACCAACTCGATCGGGCTCAACCTGGCCCGCATCGGAGGGCCGGCGCTGGCGGGGCCGATCCTGGCTCTCTGGGGGCCCGGAGGCACCTTCGCGATTTGGGCGGTGGCAGCCCTGTCCGGGGCGGTGGCAATCTCGATGATCAACCTAAGGCCCTACCAGCCCGAGCAGGACACGCTTGGCGTCTTCGGTCGGATGCGCCAGGGCATCGAGTACGTCCGGGGGCGTCCCACCATCATGAAGGCGCTGGCCATGGCCACCATGGTGACCGTCTTCGGCACCTCATACATGGCCGTGCTCCCGGTGATCGCCTACGACACCCTGGGCGGGAGCGACCAGACGTTCACGATGCTGATCATGCTGATCGGTCTCGGCGCCATGCTCGGCGCGTTCACGGCCGGGAGCGGCCGGTTACCGCTGAACATGACCACCATCACGTGGGGCGCGGTCGCCTTCGGGGTGTTTGAAGCGTTGTTCACGGTGACCCGGTCCGTCTGGGCGGCAGGGATCCTCGTGACGGTGCTGGGCGGCCTCAACTTCTTCCTGCTCACCTGCCTGACCACCCTGGTCCAGACCCTGGCCACCGAGTCCAAGCGGGGACGGGTGATGAGCCTGTTCGTGCTGGCGTGGGGAGGCGTCTTCCCGCTGGGTGCGCTGGTGCTCGGCGCTCTCGGGGAGGCGATCACCACTCCCTACGCCCTGGCTGCGTTCGGCTCGGTGCTGGTCGTCTACAGCCTATGGGCCCGTCCCGGACGCCGGGCGGTCACACAGTCCTCAAGGCCCGCGAGTCCCTAACCCGTGCCTCTCGCCGCAGCCGTAGTCCCGACCAGCAGTCCGCTCCGCTGGAGTAATCAAGCAGCTTCCGGCGGGACCGGGGCCCCGGGAGTTACCCGCGCGGTCGAGCACGTCGCGGTGACAACAGTACGGAGGCTAAGTGCTAATCTAGTTGTGATTAGAAGATAGGCCAACGGTCTTCTGGTCAAGGCTTCATCGTTGCGGAGACGCTATGGCTACACAGATCGCGAAACCTCCGGAACTAGCCACGCTGCTAAACGACCTCACCCCCGAGTCGGTCGTTCGGTTGGTCAACGTGGGCGCAACCTTGAAAGACGGTCGATACCTCCACTGGAACGACCTCCGCCGGCGGGAGCCACCCGAAGGCCTCGCCGTCGAACAGTGGTGGGCCGGCATGCGCCTCGCCCGGCATCAATCATCTCGGACTACCGATCTGGTGGACATGCACGGAATCCCGTTCTCGTACAGCCTCGTCGACCCGATCCTCAAGAGCCTGCACAACCTAGACCTCCGAGCCACCGGCCGGTCCGCCGCGCCGGCGGCTGTCCTGAACCGAAGCACGCGGAACCGCTACAAGGTACGGGGCCTCATCGAAGAGGCCCTCTCATCCTCGCAACTCGAGGGAGCCTCCACAACCCGGGTCGTGGCCAAACAGATGCTGCGGTCGGGCAGGAGACCGCGCGACAGGTCCGAACGCATGATCTTCAACAACTACCACGCGATCGCCTTCATCAAGGAAGCGGCCTCAGCGAAATTGACCCCGAAACTACTCCTGGAAATGCACGCGCTTCTCACCCACGGCACGATGGATGACCAGAAGGACTGCGGCCGCTTCCAGCAACCCGGCGAGCCCAGGGTGTCGGTTGTCGACTGGCGTAGTGGCGAGACCGTCTTCACGCCGCCGCCCGCGGAACAGATCCCGGAACGCATCGAACGAATGTGCGCCTTCGCCAACGATGGAGAGAGTTCGTTCACCCACCCGCTGGTCAAAGCCATTTTGCTCCACTTCTGGTTGGCATACATCCATCCGTTCTACGATGGGAATGGCCGAGCGGCCCGCGCCCTGTTCTACTGGTCCGCCCTGCGGGCCGGATACTGGCTTACCGAGTATGTCTCGATCTCCGAGATCGTCCTGAAGGCGCCGGCGAAGTACTCCCACGCCTTCCTCCACACCGAAACGGACGGCAACGACCTGACCTACTTCCTGGTCCACCAGCTCGAGGTCCTACGAAGGGCCTTCGAGGAGTTGTCAGCCTATGTTGACGAGACCATCGAGCGCATGCACGCCGCCGAACGCATAGCCGGTGATCTGCCCGCGCTCAATCACAGGCAACGTGCCCTTCTCGGACACGCCCTACGGCATCCAGGGTATCGCTACACCTACCAGAGCCATCGCACCAGCCACGGCGTCGTGCTGCAGACGGCTCGTACCGACCTGCTCGATCTCATGTCCCATGGCCTACTGGAAGGTGGCATGGAGGGCCGGCAAAGAGTGTTCATCTCTCCCGACGACCTGGGGGCACGGCTCAGGGCCGGCAAGGGAACCTGAGTTCTAATCTAGAAGATATTAGAAGTAGATTGTATAGTTGCGCGAGAAGATGGCCTGGATCTGCCAATGTCCGCTTTCCGAGGACCCCGGTCGTGTGGCCGGGAATGACCAGCGGGCTTAGAACATCACCGCCGAGGCGATGGATATCTCGATCTCATGGATGGCCTGGGCCACGGCCTGGCCTATCAGGTCGAGCTTCCGCACCTGCTCGATCCGTGCTGTGGCCTGCTCCAGTTCCTGCTTGGACAGCAACAGCTTGAAGATGCCGCACACGTCGGCCAGGCAGATGAGCACCACATCGTGCGGGTCGGGGATCTCGTCGCTGAAGAGGACCCCCATGATCCTCAGCTTGACCTCGCGCTCCGCCTCGCCGTCAACCGCCGGGTAGCGCCTCGAACGGAACACCCAGAGGAAAGAATCCTCCTGGCGTTCCAGGATCCCACGTTCCACCAGCCGTGCCAGCGCATCCTCCCGGATTTCATCGGCGTGCCGGGCGGTCTGCTCCACCCAGAAGAGGGCGTTTCGCTTCTCCCCGGCGGCGATCAGGGCCAGGCTCGGGTCCAGCAGGTTGTCGCCCGTGGGGGTGGCATCGAGCAGGATCATGTCCTCGAGATCGGTGTCGATGCGGTTCTCCATGGCCAGGTCCATGAGGACGGCCCCGGCGATGGCGCGGTCCATAGCGAACCGGGACACGTGATAGAACTTGCCGTCCTCGTCACGAAGCAGAAGCAGGAGGATCTCCTCCACGAATCTCAGCATGCGGTCATCCCCTACGAGTTGGCAGAGTCGGGTAACGCTCGGCTGTCCGCCTGAACAGCCGACCCCGTACCTGCTAAGTGTAGCCTGTCGAGGCCGGCGATCCGGGGCAGGGCCGGACCGCTCTCGGCGGCCCCTTCGGGGCGGACGGCAGGGAGGCTAACGTTCCCAGTCAGAGCCCGAGGAGAAGCGAATCCGGTGGACTTCGAGTTTTCGTCGCGAGTGGAGCGGCTCCGGTCCGCGCTGGCGGACTTCATGGATGGGATGGTCTACCCCGCCGAAGCCCTCTATGCAGAGCAGATGGCGGCTGCGGGAGACCCCCACCACCATCCGCCGGTCATGGAGGATCTGAAGGCGGAGGCCCGCGCCAGGGGATTGTGGAACCTGTTCCTGCCGGATCCGGACCGGGGGGCGGGGCTGTCGGTCCTCGAGTACGCACCGCTGGCCGAGATCACCGGCCGCAGCCCGCTACTGGCGCCCGAGGCGGTGAACTGCTCGGCGCCCGACACCGGCAACATGGAGATCCTCCACATGTTCGGGACGGATGAGCAGAAACGGCGCTGGCTCGATCCGCTTCTGGACGGCGCCATCCGGTCATGCATCTCGATGAGCGAGCCTGACGTCGCCTCTTCGGACCCCCGCAACATCCGCACCCGTATCACGGAGGAGGGCGATCACCTCGTCATCCGCGGGCGCAAATGGTTCTCCACCGGGGCGGCCAGCCCGCGCTGCCGGGTTGCGATCGTCATGGGGGTGACCGATCCGGACGCCCCTCCCTACCGCCGCCAGAGCATGGTGCTGGTGCCGCTCGATCGTCCGGGGGTGACCATCGAGCACGACTCCTCCGTTTTCGGCTATCACGACCGGGGCGGCCATGCCACCATCCACTTCGACGACGTCCGCGTGCCGGCCTCGAACCTCCTGGGCGAGCGGGGCGGGGGCTTCGCCATGGCCCAGGCCCGGCTCGGTCCGGGACGGATCCATCACTGCATGAGGGCGATCGGCATGGCCGAGCGGGCTTTCGATCTGATGTGCGCCCGGGCGCAGGCCAGGCAGGCATTCGGGTCGCTGCTATCGGACCAGGGTGTGGTGCGGGACTGGATCGGCGATTCGCGGATCCGGATCGAACAGGCTCGCCTGATGGTCTTGAAGACGGCCTGGATGATCGACACGGTGGGCACCCGCGAGGCCCGGGTCGAGATCTCGGCAATCAAGGTGGCCGTGCCCCGGATGGCCAGGCTGGTGATCGACCGCGCCATCCAGCTGTTCGGCGCCGCCGGGGTGTCGGACCAGTTCCCGCTGGCCCATCTCTATGCGCAGGTCCGCTCCCTGCAGATCCTCGACGGTCCCGACGAGGTGCATGTCCGAGCGGTGGCCCGCCGCGAGCTGGCCCGCTACGAACCGGGTGAGGTCCCCCCTCCCTATCCCTTCTGACCGGGTGTTACCGACCGCGTGTCAGAAACAGGGAACATGTCAGGCCCGACGGTTGTTGTACGGGGTATGAGACGCAGCGCTACACCGATCATCTTCACAGCGATCCAATCCCCGGCGGGTGGGTCGTCGTGGCGCGACCTCGCGGCGTGCCGGACGGCCGACCCGGGCATCTTCTTCCCCGATCCGGGGGACGTGGTGGGAGTGGAGCGAGCGAAGCAGGTATGCGACGGATGCCCGGTGGCGTCCGAGTGCCTGTCCTACGCGGTGGGCACCAACCAGACCGAGGGGGTCTGGGGTGGCACCACCCAGGGCGAGCGGCGCCGGCTCCGGCAGCGGTGGCTCAAGGACCTGAGAGAAGCCGGCTGACCCGTCCCTTTCCCTACCGGGAGTCGCTCCGATGACCGGGTTCGGTTGACCCATCGCCACGGGCGAACCTCAGGATCAGGGCGTCATGGATGACGCCCTCCGCCTCAAGAACCGAGACGCCGCCGAACCTCAGGATCACAGCGTCATACATGACGCCCTCCGCCTCAAGAACCGCCCAGGCACCAAAAGTCGCGAAAAACCGGTGCTCCGCACCGGGCCCCTCCCCCGCCACCACCCATCCTGTTGGAGCGTGGTCGGCCATGCCGGGCTGGATGCCGGGCCTCGGCTGTTCGCTCCATCGAGCTGTCATGTTCCCTCGGGCCGGCCGTTCCGATCGGTCTCACCTCATCGGCCGGTGTTGGTGCTTGGCGATAGGCAACGTATATCGGAGCTGTGACGGTTTCAACCCTTTGTTGCGAGAACGCGAAAATTTTCCCCCAGAAGCGGGACGGCCACATGAGGGCAGCGGGAGCCTCGGGTGGTGCTGTCGACCGGGTGGCGGATCCATGGGCGGGAGCGAACGCCTGATCGGGATCGGGGTATCGTTGGCGTTATGACGGAGCAGATCTACTCGGTTGACTCCTATGCCCGCGAGATGACGGCTGAGGTGGTGGCTACCGACGTTGACGATGGGCGGGTGCTGCTCGACCGGACGGTGTTCTATCCGGGCGGGGGTGGTCAGCCGGTGGACGTCGGAGAACTGGCGATCGGAGATGACCGGCTGCAGGTGGTACGGGTCAAGCAGGACTCGGACGGTGTGTGGCACTGGCTCGAGGGCGGGCTTCCGAAGGTGGGAACGAAGGTGATCGGCAGGATCGACTGGGACCGCCGGTACCGGCTGATGCGTACCCACACTTCGATGCATGCCCTCTGCGGGGTGATCTGGGAGCGGTTCCGGAGCCCGGTTACGGGCGGCAACATGGAACCCGGCCACGGTCGCCTGGATTTCGAGATCCCCAACTGGGACGCCAGCCACCGGGATCCCGTCGAGCAGGCGTTGAACGAGGCCATCGCCCGGCACCTGCCTGTCGAGGTGTCCTTCATGGACCGCGAGGAGGCCGACCTCGAGCCCAGCCTCATCCGGACCAAGGTCAACCTGATACCGCCCTCCGTGCGGCGGATCCGGGTGATCGACATCGTGGGCCTGGACCGCCAGGCGGACGGCGGCACCCACGTCAACACGACCGAGGAGGTCGGCCGGGTGAGGATCACCAAGGTCCAGTCGAAGGGTCGGGGGTTCCGCCGCATCCGGGTGGCCCTCGACGACCCGGCCGCCGACCGAGGCGCTCGATGAGCATCAGAGCGGAACTGGAGGCTCGGGTCGGGGAGGTTATCGGGATGGGCGACTGGCACACCATCACCCAGGCCGACATCGACCGCTTCGCCGACGCCACCCGTGACCCTCAATGGATCCACGTGGACGCCGCCCGGGCTGCCGAAGGCCCGTTCGGCGCCACCATCGCCCACGGGTTCATGACCCTGGCGCTGACACCGGGAATCGGCCCCGAGCTCGACCTCCCCGGAGTGAACATGATCATCAACTACGGCCTCAACCGGGTGCGGTTCCTCAGCCCGGTCCCGGTCGGTTCGAGAGTGCGGGTGGTCCGGGAGGTAGCGGGCGTGTCGGAGAAGCCCAACGGCATCCTTCTCGAGGAGAAGGTGACGATCGAGCTGGAAGGGTCCGCCAGGCCCGCCTGCGTGGCCGAGACGCTGATCCTGCTGGTCGGGTAAGCCCGGCGTCAGCCGAGCGCCAGGTCCCGGTGGGTGTAGGACCGCTTGCCCGGCCCGTAGTCGCCCACCACGTGCCCGTCGCCCCGCAGTACCCACTTGGTGGTGAACAGTCCTTCCGCCCCCATCGGACCACGGGCGTGGACACGGCCGGTGGCGATACCCACCTCGGCCCCCAACCCGTAGCGGAACCCGTCCGCGAACCGGGTGCTGGCGTTCCAGAACACCGACGACGAGTCGACCGTTTCCAGGAAGCGCCCGGCGACCTCGGCGTCCTCGGTGACCACGGTGTCGGTGTGCGCCGACCCGTAGGCGTGGATGTGATCGATGGCATCGTCGACCCCATCGACCACCCGGGCGGCGATGGTGAGATCCCCGAACTCGTGACCGAAGTCGGACGGGCGGGCCGCCGTGACACCCGGCGCCATGGCCTCCACCGCCTCGTCCCCCCGCACGTCAACCCCGGCGTCCAGCAGGGCCTGGACCACCGCTGGGCCGGCCGGGAAGTCGCGGTGGAGCAGCAGGGTCTCGGCGGCGTTGCAGACGGCGACGTAGTTCGTCTTGGAGTCCACCGCTACCCGGACGGCCATGCCGGGATCGGCGGCGGCATCCACGTAGACATGGCAGATACCGTCCGCATGACCCAGCACGGGGATGCGCGAGGCCGCCTTGATGGCGCGCACCAGGTCGGCGGAACCCCGCGGGACGACCAGGTCGATGTCCTCGTCCAAGGCCAGCAGGTCGGCCACTGCCTCCCGGCCCTCCACGTTCTGGACCACGTCGGCGGGTCCTCCCGCCTTGGCCACCGCCTCCCGCAACAGGTCGGTGAGAGCCCGGTTGGAGTGCAGAGCTTCGGAGCCGCCCTTCATGAGCACCGCATTGCCGGTGCGAAGCGCCAGGGAGCCGATCTGGATCACCGCGTCGGGGCGGCTCTCGAAGACGATCAGCAACACGCCGATCGGGACCCGCACCTGCTCGAGGACCAGCCCCTCGTCCAGCTCCCGGCGGATCATGGGGCGCCCCACCGGGTCGGCCGAGTCGATCAGGACGTTCACGCCCTCCCGTAACGTCTCGAGCTTGGAGGGCGACAGGGCCAGGCGCTTGCGGATCGGGCCGGGGAGATCATCGGCACCCGGCGCCTCCAGGTCCCGCTGGTTGGCGGCCAGCAGGTCGTCCTCACGCTCGCCGAGCAGGCGTTCCAGGTTCCGGAGCACCTCGGTCCGCATATCGGCGCCCTCCACCACGAAGGCGCGCTGGGCCACCCGAGCCGACCTCGCCTGGTCCTCTGTTGAAGCACCCGTATACATAGGGGCAGGAGTGTAGTGAACCTCCCCGGCTGAGGACCATGGACCGGGTGTCTCATCGGGTCCCGCCGGCAGGCAGCCACCGTCGGCTGGTAGAGAATGAGCCGTCGTTCCGACAAATAGTCGGATAGTCAGGATGTAGCACTCGCAGTACAGGTAATCTTGAGGCTGGGCACGCTGCAAGGCCTGCCTGGGAATTTCCCGACCCGGATTGGGGGTACATAGTGCGAACCCGCAACACCACAAGGGGAAGCCGCCGTATCTTTGTCGTGCTCTTTGCCGTGCTGGCGCTTATTGTCGCCGCCTGCGCCGAGGACGATTCCCGCGGCTCCCAGACAACGATCAAGCTCGCCGTCAACCCCTGGAACGGCTCCGCGGCCAACGTTGCGGTCGCGGCCCAGTTGCTGGAGAGCGAGCTCGGCTACACCGTCGAACGGGTGGACATCGACGAGAACGCCCAGTGGGCCGCGATCAACACCGGAGATCTCGACGCCTCGCTGGAGGTATGGCCCTCGGGTCATGCTCAGAACGTGGCCGACTTCATCGACAGCGCGGACGGGAACGTGGACAACGCCGGTCTGATCGGTCCCGTCGGTGAGATCGGCTGGTTCATGCCGGCATACATGGTGGACCAGCATCCGGCGCTGGCGACCTGGGAGGGTTTCGCCGATCCGGAGCTGGCAGGGTTGTTCGCCACCGCCGAGACCGGCGACAAGGGCCAGTTCCTCAGCGGTGATCCCAGCTGGACGATCTACGACGAGCAGATCATCGCCAACCTGGGCCTGTCGCTGGAGATCGTCTACGTCGGGTCCGAGGCCGGCATCCTGGCCGCCCTGGACTCCGCCTACAGCCGCCAGGAGCCCGCTCTCTTCTACTTCTGGACCCCGCACTCGGCGTTCAACACCTACGACCTCACCCGGGTGGCGCTCCCCGCCTACAGCGATGAGTGCTACGCCACGGGTGATGCCGGCGGGATCGATTGCGACTACCCGGAGGACGTGCTGTTCAAGATCGTCAACCGCGATCTGGCTGAAAACGCCCCCGACGCCGATGCCTTCCTGCGGGCCATGAACTACTCGACCGCCGACCAGATCCAGATGCTGTCGGCCATCGAGAACGACGGGCTCACGGTGGACGAGGCCGCCGCCCAGTGGATCGAGGCCAACCCCGACGTCTGGGGCGCTTGGATCCCCTCCTCCTAGAAGGCAGCTAAGACCGGCGCCGGCGGCTAGCGAGGCCTGCCGGCGTCGGCCGACCTTCCCCGAGGAGTAGTTCTTGTACGACTTCATCATCGTGGGAGGTGGCTCGGCCGGGTGCGCCCTGGCCAACCGGCTGAGCGCGGATGCCGGCAACCGGGTTCTGGTGCTGGAAGCCGGGCGCCGCGACTACCGCTGGGACGTGTTCATCCACATGCCGGCGGCCCTGGCCTTCCCCATCGGCAGCCGCTTCTACGACTGGCGATACCAGAGCGATCCCGAGCCCCACATGGGTGGCCGGAGGATCTACCACGCCCGTGGAAAGGTGCTCGGCGGATCCAGCTCCATCAACGGCATGATCTTCCAGCGCGGCAACCCGGCCGACTATGACAAGTGGGCCGCCGAACCCGGCATGGAGGGCTGGGACTACCGCCACTGCCTCCCGTACTTCAAGCGTTCCGAGACCTGCCTGGCCGGTGCGGACGGATGGCGGGGCGGCGAGGGCCCGCTGGTGCTGGAACGGGGACCGGCCGACAGTCCCCTCTTCACAGCCTTCTTCGAAGCGGTGCAGGAAGCCGGGTACGAGCTGACGGAGGATGTGAACGGTTACCGCCAGGAGGGGTTCGCGGCGTTCGACCGCAACATTCACAGGGGGCGGCGGGTCTCGGCTTCGGTGGCCTACCTGCACCCGGTCATGCATCGCAAGAACCTCCACGTGAGGACCGGCGCCCTCATCCGCCGGGTGCTGTTCAAGGGCAGGCGGGCGGTGGGGGTGGAGTAC
>WTGI01000033.1 GCA_011523635.1 Acidimicrobiia bacterium | reverse complement strand
GGGCGGGGTGGGGCTGACCCTGCCCCCCTACCTCAACCGGCCGCTCTTCTACTACATCGAGTTGGCGCTCGTAGCCGGCCTGGTCGCCTTCACCTGGTGGCTGCGGAGCACGCGCTTCGGCGCCGCCTTGGTGGCCATCCGGGAGGACGAGGTGGGGGCGGAGACGCGCGGTATCAACACGACCCGTCTCAAGGTGACCGTGTTCAGCTTCGCCGGGTTCTCCACCGGGCTGTTCGGAGGGCTATGGGCCTACCAGAACACCTTCGTCGACCCCGACATCGCCTTCGTCGAGATCCGGACCGTCGACGCGGTGATGGGCACCATGCTGGGCGGCCTCGGCACCGTGGCCGGACCGGTCGTCGGGACTGTCGGGCTGTTCTGGCTGCGCGAGCTGCTCTGGGCCCACCTGCTCGACTACCACCTCATCGCGCAGGGTGCGCTCCTGATCGTGATCGTCCTGTTCCTCCCCAGGGGTCTGGTCGGGATCATCGACCCGCGGGGCGCCTCGGTCACCGCCCTGTGGCGGCGATGGATCGGGCGGAGTGCCCGCCGGGATGAGCCGGAGAGAGACCCATGACCGCGTTGCTCGATGCCCGCGGGGTGGTGAAGCGGTTCGGCGGTCTCACCGCGGTGGACGGGGTGGACATCAGAGTCGGCGCCGGCGAGATGGTGGGGCTCATCGGCCCCAACGGCAGCGGGAAGACGACCCTATTCGACTGCCTGAGCCGGGTTTCGAGCCTCGACGCCGGTTCGGTCAGGTTCGACGGCGTCGACATAACCCGGCACCGGCCCCACCAGGTGGCCCGGCTCGGCCTGGCCCGCACGTTCCAGCTGATCCGGGTGTACCGCGAGCTGACCGTCTTCGAGAACATGGAGCTGAGCATCCAATGGGCGCAGGTCGGGGCGGCGCGCCTGTTCGGCCGTGCGGACCCGGCGACCCGCCGGAGGGTGGAGGCCCTCCTGGAGTTCCTGCTGCTCGCCCCTCTCCGGGACGAGCGCGCCGGCGCCCTGTCGGGCGGCCAGCGCCGTCTCCTGGAGATCGGGATGGCCCTGATGAGCGAGCCGAGGCTGCTGCTGCTGGACGAAGCCACCTCCGGCATCAATCCCACCCTCGTCGCCGAGATCGCCGACCGGCTGAGGGAGGTCAACGCCGGCGGCGTGGCCATCCTGCTGGTGGAACACAACGTCCGGTTCGTGGCCGAGTTGTGCCACCGGGTGGTGGTCCTGGACCGCGGCGCCAAGCTGGCCGAGGGCACGCCGGGCCAGGTCATGGAGGATCCCGCCGTCATCGAGGCCTACTTCGGGGCGGAGGGGGAATAGTGGTAGCGACCGCCACGGAGCGCCCGCTGCTCGAGGTCCGGGACGTGAGCGCCGGCTACTACGCCGCCCACGACGTCATCCACAACATCGACCTCGAGGTAGCCGAGGGAGAGATCGTCTGCGTCATCGGGCCCAACGGCGCCGGCAAGTCCACCGTGTTCAGGGCGATCTACGGCCTGGCGGAGGTGCGCTCCGGACGCGTGCTGTGTGGCGGCGTGGACATAACCAACATCGCTCCCCAGGATGCCTTGCGGACCGCACGCATGGCGATGGTGCCGCAACTCCGCAGCGTCTTCCCCCAGATGACGGTTCACGAGAACCTGGAGCTCGGGATGTACCTGGAACCCGACAAGGCGCGGGTGCGCGAGCGGATCGACTACGTCTACGGCCTGTTCCCGCGGCTCGCCCGGCGTTCGCGGCAGGACGCCGGAACGATGTCGGGCGGGGAGCAGCGAATGCTCGAGATCGGCCGCTCCCTCATGCACGAGCCCCGCATCGTCCTGATGGACGAGCCCTCGGCGGGTCTCGCTCCTATCGTCACCCGCCAGGTGTTCGAGGCCATCCGCCGGCTGAACCGCGAGATCGGCCTGACGGTGCTGATGATCGAGCAGAACGCCCGCCAGGGACTCGAGGCCAGCCACCGCGGCTACGTACTCGAGATGGGCCGCAACAGCCACCAGGGATCAGCAAGGGAATTGCTGGCCGACCAGGAGGTACGGAGGGCCTTCCTGGGAGCACGCTAGTTGGTCTGTCTGCGGAACGGCGATCCGCCAGGCTCAATATGAGTCCCCATGCAGGTGACCGCTCGACCTCCGCGTCTCATGAGGATTGACTCTATGGGACGAATCTGCCCTTTTGGAATTGTTCGGGTGGGGCGGGGATGTCGTTGGTTCTGAAGTGGTTGGTCGCGTCCTGTCCGCACAGGTCTGTTACTGCCCTGGGATGATGCCTTCGCAGAGCATCAATAGCCGGCTGGTGAACACCCCCATCCTCAACAGGCCCGACCTCGACCTCCCCACCCTCCGACCCGTACACAGGAACAGGCACACCAAGCGACATGACCACAGCCAACACAACCGACACCAGGGCCCGGCGCCGCCCAGACGACACCCACCTACCGCTCACCCCAGACCACCCCCATCCACGAAACCTCCACACAACCCAAACCCGGCCTACAGAAACCCATCACGAACCCGATGCTAACCCGCACCGACAACACCGCCCCCGCGAAACTTACCCGGCCGTTCACACCACGCAACGTGTCGGGAGGACTCCTTCCTGGACGTGCGTCGAGGCGGATGCCGGCGCGAGTCCCTCCGGCTGCTTCGATCGCGAAAATCGCGTAGCCTAGATTGCCATATTTATGCTATAATAAAAGAATCAACCAGTGAAGAGTTTCTGGCTAGCTACCTGCGGGTCCCACCCCCGCCGCAAAGGACACGATGGGTCTCATCCGCACCACCGCCGCGATCCGGAATCCGGCCGAACCGGATCGAGTTTGGGAGGGAACATTCCTCGTCGACACCGGTGCCATCGACTGCCTCGTGCCGCGCCCCCATCTCGAGGCCATCGGCCTGAGACCGGAAGGACAACGGAAGTACACGCTTGCCGATGCCAGCGAGGTAACCATGGATGTCACCGTCGGTCGTATCGAGTTCATGGACACATTCGTCGGAGCGACGATCCTCTTCGGGGAAGCCGGCAGCGAGCCGCTGCTCGGCGCCACCGCCCTGGAGTCGTTGGGCATCGAGGTAGATCCGCTCAACCAGACCCTCACGAGACACGCGGCGATCAGCCTCAGGGGAAGGCTCATCCTGAGCCCATCGGAAACGATCTCGCTCCCTCAAGCCGAGCCCGGTCTCTCGTAGCCCCGATTCTCCATGGATCAGGGGCGCTATGGCTGGGAGGACTCACGGGCCTTGGAGGAGGCAGACGACCGTGTTGTCCTGAGGGGGAACGAGGACGCCAAACTGTCTTGGGAGAAGACCTATCGTGCGAAGGCCTCCGAGCAGGAGGACTGGAGCGACTTCGACGTGACTGCCGCCGACGGATTGGACTGATGGCGGACTTCCCCAAGCGGTAGCCGTCTACTTCGCCGACCCAATCCCACTGTCGGAAGCGATCTCGCTCGCCGGCGGCAAGCGTGGTCCCTCATAACAACCGGCGCATACCACACCACTATCCCACCGGCGCATCACTAGCGCAGCCCACTAGATTGAGCGACGGACGGACACGAGAAGGGCGGGAAGATGGCTGCTACTGCGCTGGTAGGTGGAAGGGTGATCGACGGCACGGGGAGGGCGCCGATCGACGATGCGGCGGTGCTCATCGACGGGGAGCGGATCGATGCCGTGTTCCGCAGGGGCGACATGGAGGTTCCCTCCGGCGCCGAAGTGGTGGACATATCCGGCTCGACGGTGATACCCGGCCTGATCGACTGCCACGTCCACGTGGGGGTGCTGGCCGACAACTCCTTCCTGCAGGTGGAGGACCCGGCCTCCCTCGCCGACCAGTTCATGACCACCCTGCTCGGCCACGGAGTGACGACCGTCCGGGACACCGGCAACTTCAACCCGGACGAGGTGTTCCGCACCTTCAAGGAGGGCCGGGACAGCTGGCCCCGCTTCTTCGGCGCCGGGACGATCCTGGACGGTCCGGCGGATCCTCCCGCGCCGTGGCGCTGGCTGGCCATCATCGACGACGAGGCTTCCGCCCGCGCCGAGACCGCCCGGCTGGCGGATGCCGGCATGGACTTCATCAAGGTGTACGTGTGGGCCCGGCTCCCGGTGCTGCGGGCGGTGGTCTCCGAAGCCCATCGCCGGGGTGTCCGGGTCGCCGCCCACGTCGGGCATGCCGTCACCGTCGAGGAGGCTGTCAAGGTGGGCGTGGACGCCCTCGAGCATGTGCGCGTGGGCCGCGAGCTGGTACCCGAGGAGCACCAGGCCGAGCTGGCCGCCCTGCCGGGGCGGATCCTGGATCCCCTGGTCGGCTTCCAGCCGTGGCGTTACATCGACCCGGAGTCGGACCTGGCCGACGGCCTGATCGCGCTGATGGCCGAGCGGGGCACCTTCATCACGCCGACCCTGACCCTTTCCCAGAGCATCCTCGCCGGCAACACGGAGGCGGCAACGTGTCCGGAGGGCCTCGATGAGATGCCGGAGGCGGTCGCCGAGCAGTGGAGCCAGTACGCCTACCCGTTCGACTACAGCGAGACGGACTGGGAGGCGGCCCCGGTGGAACTGCGAAACCAGATGGCCTTCATCGGCCGTGCCCAGCAGGGCGGCGTGAACGTGACGGCGGGGACGGACCTCACCAACCCGTTCGTGGTGCCGGGCCACAGCATGCACGAGGAGTTGCGGCTGCTGGTCGACGGATGCGGGTTCACGCCCATGGACGCGATCGTGGCCGGGACCGGCCGCGCCGCCGAGTTGCTGGGCCAGGGCGACGAACTGGGCACCGTGGAGAAGCGCAAGCTCGCCGACCTGGTGGTGCTCGACGGCAACCCCCTCGATGACATCGGCAACACCCGCCGGATCTCCGCCGTGTACAAGGGAGGCGAGCTAGTTGCTAGTTGATAGTTATTGTTGAATTGTTCTGACAACTGATTAATAGTTCCGGGTGTCAGTGGGGCCGGTGGGTGATCCAGAGGTCATCGAGTTGGCTGTGGCCCGTCAGCCTGCCGGGTTGTCCGTACCACCTAGTAGCGACGCCATCTGTGCCCTGGTGACGGCCTGATCTTCCGGATGGCCTAATGAGGCATGCTGCAAGCCGTGGTCCGGGGACTCCTCCAAGGCATCACCGAGTTCCTGCCGGCCTCGTGGTCGATGGTGTACATACCCGGTCGCATATAGACTGATGGGATGGAACCTGTTCAGCCGATCAGGCCCGTGACTACACGTCGGAACGGGGTGAAATTGACCCGTGATCAGGCAAGAAGCCTGTTTCTTCATACCGCTATCGCGCGGGAGTTGAGGTCTCGCGAGTCCGAAGGCATCGAGATCGCCCGGCGGAACATCGCCCGGATGCGGTCGGTCAATCCGTATGCCGCACCCCTCCTGGACGAGTGGGAGAGGATTCTCCAGGAGTCGATCGACCAGATCGTGGACAGCATGCTCGATCCCGGCTTCCGCGGTCAGGACCTTCGACAGGTGACCCCCTTCGGCGGGATTCTCACCCCCACCCAACGTGCTGATGTCTACAGGTCGTTCGCAGGAACGGCATGAACCGGGAGGCGTTTGATCACGCCATCCGGGCCTCCGGCGCCATCTTGGGCGAGAACGAACTCTTGGTGATCGGAAGCCAGGCTGTCCACGCGTCGGTCTCTGTAGTCCCGATCGAGGCGGAGCAATCCCTGGAGGCAGACATTGCTGCTCTATACGACCCGCACGAACGGAAAGCCGACTTGATTGATGGTTCCATAGGCGAAGCGTCGATGTTTCACACAACATTCGGTTACTACGTTCAGGGCGTGACCGAGTCCGCGGCCGTCCTACCTCGAGGCTGGCGCAACCGTCTAGTCAGGTATGAGACACCGGGTACGAATGGTGTGGTGGCCTGGTGCCTCGAGATTCACGACCTGTGGATATCCAAGGCAGTCGCCTTCCGTCTGAAGGATCGCGAATTCTGTGCCGCACTGATATCTGAAGGCTTGGTGGATACCGGCACACTCGCGCGTCGCCTTGATGCAGTCGAAGGCTTGGAGGCAGGATTGTGCAGCCAAGTATCCAGACTCATTGAACGGCCACCGCTGCCCTACTGACCTACGCGGGAACGATCCTGATCCGGGCGCCCGCCGCCTCGGAGGGGTGAATGTCGAGACCGGCGGGAGACCGGCTTATCGGGACCCCGGCACGGTCCAGCGTCTCGGCGGTGGAGTCCAGGTCGCTCGACCCCAGCACCAGGCGGTGGGGACCCGGTCCCCGCCGCTCGAGTTCGGCGGCAACGGGCCCCGGCCCGTCGGGCTGGTGGAGCGCTAGCCGGAAAGACCCGAGCCGGTAGTGGCGGTTGGTCGTCCCCGGTCGCCCTCGCCTGTCTTCCCGGGGCCGGAGTCCCAGAGCCTGTTCGTAGAGCCGGGCGGCCTCCTCCAGGGCCCCTACCACCAGTTCTATCCCGACCACGCCGCTCACCAGGTTGGCATGGTCGCCGGGCGGGTCCCAGGCCAGCAGCTCGTCCTCTCCGGTGATCCAGTCGATCAGGTAGGGCCACGGCTTGCGCCAGGGGGATCCCCCCGGAAGGACCAACCTCCACTCCAGCCGGCCGCCCTTCGGGTGGATCCGGTCCATCTCGAACGGACCCTCAGCGCCGATACCCTCGTCTCGAAGGCCATCGACCTCGTCCTCGAGACCGGTCCCGGCCAGAACGAAGCCGACCAGCCCCGAGCCCCGGTCGAGGAACGACAGCAACTCCCTCCCGAACGGCCCCCGGGCCCTCGCCACGGCCGGGTCTTCCACCGCCAGCAGCTCCAGGTAGTCGAGACCGAACCGCACTATGGCGTTGCGGGTGCCCAGGGAGGGATGGCGGCCCCCCACCGCCACCTCGAACCCCAGCCTGCGGAAGGCGCCCATGGCCGACTCGAGGTCGGGCACGCCGATCACCGCATGGTCGAAGCGTTCGATCACGGTCCGCTCACCCCACCAATGCGGGCAGCACCTCTTCGGTGACCCGCCGGAACTGCCCGGCCTCGTCGTGGCCCACCAGCCGCAGGGTGATGGTGGTCGCCCCGGCGTCCACGAACCCCCGGATCAGGTCGGCGCACCGCTCGGGATCGCCTATCGCCACCCACCTGTCCAGGAAGGCGCGGTCGTAGTCCACTCCGTAGTAGGCCTTGAGGTAGGAAGCCACCTCCTCTAAACCGCGCTCCCGGTCCCCGGTCACATGGATGTTGTAGTACAGGCAGGCCTCGAAGCCCTCGCCGAGGGGACGGCCCTCCTCGTCCGCGTACCGCCGGATGGCCGCCAGGTTGGTGGCGAGGGTCTCCGGGGTGTTGGCGGTGGTCATCCAGCCGTCGCCCATCCGGGCCACCCGCCGGAGGGCCCGCTCGGACAGCTTCGGGAAGGCGGGGTTGGGGTTGGCGGTCACCCAGATCGGCAGGGGTCGCTGGACCGGCCTGGGCAGCACCGTCACGTGCTCGAACCGGTTGTAGGTCCCCTCGTAGGAGGCGTCCTCGGTCTCGGAGACGAGGCGCAGGATCTCGATCGCCTCCTCCATCCTCCGGCTCCTCGTTCCCGGATCGATGCCGAAGGCGGCGAACTCCTCCGCGAACTTCCCGCCGCCCGCCTCCCGCTGGCCCTGGCAGGCCACGAAGATGGACCGGCCACCGGACAGGCAGTCGAAGCTGAGCCACTGGTAGGCGAACAGCAGGGCGTCGCGAAGCGGCATGCTCGCCATGCAACCCACGCCGAGACCGACCCGCTCGGTGCGCGCCGCCAGGGCTCCGAGCGCCACCATGGCGTCCAGGCGGGGCTTGGCGAATATCGAGTCCCCCACCCATACCGAATCCCACACCCCGGCCCGATCCGCCTCCACCGCCAGGTCGAGCATCTCACCCACCGTGGACATCCCGAGCAGCACGCTCCGGTTCGACAGCGTGAGGCCGTACTTGATCCGGGTCATCCGGCTCTCCTCTCCAGCTCTCGTGAAACCGGAGGGTACTGAAAATGTTCAGTTGGCCCGGGGACCACCAGTCCACAAAAGCGGGGCAACTCCATACACCACAAGAGTGGACTCCACTGAGGAGCGCGAGGGGGAAAGAGCCGCTTCCTTACTCTATTCACTGCTCCGACCGGTGCGTTCCGTTCTGACCGAACGGTCCTAGCCCTGTTGGGGACATTGATCCGCCGCTCGGTAGTCGGCGAGCGACAGCACACGAAGAGCCACCACCTCCGGCGCCAACCCCGGTACGTCAGCGAGGACCAGGAAACAAGCCACGCCCCCACAACCGGTTTGTCAGTAGGTCAGGCGTCGCAGGGCTCGGTGATGGTGCTTTCCGAAATGTGGACTCTGATGCTGCGCCTGCCGTCCTTGGCTATGACTTCTCCCGTTGACCTGTTCCGCCAAGTCCTCAGGTTGTCGCTTACGCAGTCGAAGGCCGGGTAGACTTCGATCGTATCGTCGTCGTACTGCCAGTACGTGCTGGCAGTGGCTTCGGTGATCCAAAAGACGAAGCCCCACTTCCGTTGCAACCTACCCACCAGCCTGTGCCGCGCCCACGGGCCGGAACACCACTGATAGCCGGTGCCCTCGATCACATCGTACGCAACATCGAACACGGGCGGATATGCCCACACGTTGCAAATGACTGGACGCGACGAGGCCGCCGCAGCCCCGCTTCCTGACCTTGCCAGGAAGTCGCGGACTGCGGCCTGCTCGTCAGCCGTCAACGTGCCAACCCAAAGAGGAGTATCACCGTCTTCGAGACCGGCTGTCGATGACGCCCAAAGGGTCACCGACGAACCGTCAGGCAAAAGCATGTAGGTGAGCCCTCGGGGCACACCGTCGGGGAAGGCGGGGAGCTCCCCATCGATCGACGGGCCGACGTAGTCGGCCTGCACAATCACATGCTCCGTGCGCACCTGCTGCTGGCCGTTTCCCTCGTCGGTGGTGGCTGCGGCGGCTACCGCACTCCCCACCAACGCAGCTATCAGGATCGCGGTCAGAATCCGCTTGCGTCCCAACCAGAGCTCCTTTCATCGGCTCTAACGATATCAAGTATAGGCTGGTCAGATCGATTAAGGACGGGTTTGGTCGCAAACATTTCTCGCTTGTAGTGGAGAATGTTCCGGGATGGTATACGTACCGATTCCCGCTTGTTCCGGTCCAGTGAACAGCGCCCAAGGGATGGGGGACGGTGGTTCCCTGGACTCCTCGCTGTCCCCGTAGGCCGGAGACCAAATCCGCTCCCTCCATACCGCACCTCCCGCAGGTGTGGTACACATATCGTCCGGGCCTATGTTGACAGCTTCTCGGACCGAATCCCACCGAAACGGATGGAGGACGTAGAACCTCTCAGTTCTCGCTGAGCAGCCGGCCCAGTTCGCGGATCAACTGCAACGCCTGGTCACCCGCCTCTTTCTTCCCGGTGCAGAGCGCCGGTTGCATTCGCCGTTCCAGCCATTTGTCGATCTTCTTCGGGTCGACCGGTTCTGAATAGATTCTGAAGAACTTGATCCAGTGATCGGCCGCTATCCCTGCAACGGAGGTATCGAGCGACGCACGGAGAAAGTCGTCCATGATCCCGGTTCGCGCCAACCGACCGAAGTTCCCGCCTATCCGCGACCGGCTTGTCGGCGACCTCGTCGGCCTTGTTCGGATACGGGCGGACAGGTTGGGACGGGTGGACGATCGCGGGGTCGGTGGTGGTGACTCGTACCTCAGTCCACCAATGGTTACGATGCTCGGCTGCCGCACGCGCACCGTGTACCCAGGGCTCCAGCACGGTCGGCACGCCTGATAGAACGTTGGAGAGATACCACGGAACCACGGCGACCAGGTCATGGGGAGCGCATGCTGCGGGGTTCACGGTCAACCTCAGGCTGGGCATGGCCTCCTTCGCCGGCAGGTACCAGCCCTTGAGTTCGATGCCGAGCGCGATATCGATCTCCGAACCTCGCCTCGAGACGAGCCGGACATCGGGAAACGTCTGGGCCTGGCGCTCGAACGAGTACGTGTTCCACTCGCCCGCCGGATCCCAAACACTCCTTGTCCTGTTGAGCGTCTCCACGACCCTCGTCTCGATGGTGGTCGCCAGGAGGGTGTTGAGGGCGAAGAGGTCCGTCGCCTGAATCCCCTCGATGTTCGTAGTTGACCTGAAGTGGACCGGCAGCGAACGCAGGGCCTCTTCGACTCCGGAGCACAGTCTCCTTAGACGGTCGGCTTCCAAATCCACGTTCGCCTCGATGTGGGGTTCACCGGAGACGGTCAACGTCTCCGCTAACTCCAGCCAGACGATGAGCCGCGATCTGAGCGAATCGATCTACCACCTCCGCCGCAAACGCACGGCGTCCCAGTTCGACGGCTGCGACAGCCCCTGTGCACAGACCGCCGAAGGGTTCCCAGACCACATCGCCCGCCGCCGTACAGGCCTCAACGATCCTCTTCATCAACTCGACCGGCTTCTGGTTGAGATGGGCGGCCGCGTTGGATCCCGGATTCGATACCCGAGGAGCAGCCCGGTGACCGTTACCCCGGAATCGCTCGCTTCCGTTCACGGGCGGATGGCGCCACACGTTGGTAAGACCGTGCTCGAAGTTCCATCGGTAGCGAAACGTCGCCCACTGCTCAGCCGTGATCCCTTTGGCGCCATCGAGCGAGAAGTAAGGGCGATCGGTCGGCCGACCATGCAGGTTCGCGTAACGAGCCATCCGCTCCACCATCTCGGGTGGCGGGAAGTACCAGAGCCAGTCGGCGGTCAGGTACTTGCGGGTAGCGGCGTTCCTCACCCCACATGCCTCGTTGGCCCGGTACAGGGGCAGGCCGGACCGGCGCCACTCATGCCGCAGCCACTGCTGAGCCGGTAGCACCCGGTCCTCGGTTGGAAGCTCGAGTATCCGAGAATAGAAGACGCACACCTCCGTAACGACCGGAAACCGTCGCAGCGTCTTGCCGTTCGAGTTACCGGCCACATGGCGGATGCCCTTATCCCAGACGATGGTCTGCTCGTACTTCCAACCATGCTCCACCAGCAGGGGATGGACGGTCGCCCAGCCTTGCTCGGTGTTCCAGAACCACAGAGTCGTCGCCGGTTCCGAGTGCTTTGCCCACTCGACCACATGGGGCCGGTACCAGTCGGCGATCCCGTCCGGGGTTCGGAGATCTCCGGGAAACCCCCCGACGCCGTACGCCCCGTCCGAGATGATCGTGGCAGGAGTCGGCCACGACGCGTACGCCTCCGAGACATCCCCGCGATAAAGCTCGTAGCTCGCCATCCCATCTCCAATCGGCACGGACGACCGGGCGACTCCCCTTGCCATTATAGTCACATCCATGTAATTCCCCCCTCCCCTCTCTGATCGGAGACCTAACGCTTGTCGCATCTCACACACCTCTACTTCTCCTCAACCAGCTCTTATCACTGGAGGACATCCTTCAATATTGACACGATAAAGGACCGGTGTGACACGCGGCAGCAGCACGGCCAACCCGTTACGACGCTCATGCCACCGGTTGCTCCTCCCACGGTTCGCCATCCGAGACAAAGCAGCGCAGTCGAGTTGGAGTCCCTGGGTACTGCTCCACTTTCGCGACAGAGCCCGCTTACCTCAAGGGAGGAATGGACATGAGTGGCCAATGAGGTTCCCCGGCTGCTGGAGTCGGCGGATGTCCCTATAACTGGGAGTGTTTTACGCAGAAAAAGGCTTAGGACCGACTCAGATCAGCATACAGCAGGCTCCGATCACGCCAAAGGTACCCAAGGCCAGGATGGGGAACGCGCACCCGCACCGCGCCGTACCGTCCGACTGGCATAAGCCGCCTCGCTGAGGACCGCGGCTCCGGCCGCTCTCTTCGCCGCCTTGCGTTCTCCTACGAAGAGCTTTCTTCGCGCGCCGCCTCCTGCCCATGACAGTTCCCGCGACTCCTCTATGATGAAGGACGGCAGGGATGGACCAAATGGATGTCCTCAGCATCCGCTAGGTCCCTCAACCAATGTCAAACACCACTTGGCACTGGTTGGTCCCTGCCTGTCCCTGAAGCCCAGAGGACTTATCTCTGTAGCATAGCCTACGGAGTAGGAAACTGCTACAGGGTCACGTGACCCCTCTCGGAGGACCGCACACCTGCGGACCTCGATCAGGTCGGCGCTCATGGAGCAGCAATCGGTTGAAGCGCTTGACACGAGCGCCGAAGCGCTACATCGCCGACACGGGCCTGTGGGGAGCAGCAGTCGGTGCGGACGCCGGTCTGGTCACGAGCGACGGCAACCTGTTGGGCCGCCTCATCGACACATTCGTGGCCAACCAGCTGCGGGCCGAAGTCGCCGTGGATCCGAGTCGTCCGCGTCTGCATCACCTCAGAGATCGAGACGGCCGCCACGAGGTGGACCTGGTCGCCGACCTGGGTGTGCGTGGGATCGTCGCAATCGAGGTCAAGGCCCACAGCGCACCGTCACCCAGAGATGCCCGTCACCTCGCCTGGCTCCGCGACCAGGTGGGCAGCCGGTTCCTGGCCGGCGTACTCCTCCACACCGGCCCGGCGGCTTTCCGGCTCACCGAGCGCGTTCGAGCCGTCCCGATAAGCGCCATTTGGGGTTGACCTGAACGCATCGCCGGCTAATCCTTCGATCCGAACGGTATTGGCGGCATCAGGACGAGGCGACATTGTGTCTTCTGCGGGTTCTCCTGATCCGTTGTTGTAGTTCGGTTGACACTCGGGTGAGGTGATCGGCTATCCACCGCTCAGCCCTCGCGGAGTCGCCGGAACGGATAGCGTCGACGATCACGCTATGCGCCAAATGATGCTTGGGCACCACTCTGAGACCCAGCCAGTAGCGACCCACGTTGGCACGGAGTCGTGACACGATGTCGGCGGTGAGGGGACAGTCGGCGATGGCGTATATACGCTGGTAGAACTGTTCGGTGACCTCCGCGGCCCGGTCGCCGTCCCCCGAAGCGTCTATCTCGCGGGCGAGGTCGGCGAGCTCTCCGGTCTCCGCGTCGTGATACGCCCCAACGCCTTGCGCAACGCGAAGGTCTCCAAGAGGATGCGAAGCTGGTAGGTCTCCTCGATCTCGGCGGGTTCGAGGATGCGCACGGTCGCTCCGCGATGAGGGACGAGCGTCACCAACCCCTCCTGCTCGAGCGCCCGCAGAGCGCCGACGACCGGAATCCGTGACACCATCAGATCCTCGGCCAGACGCTGCTGGCGCAGCCGCTCGCCGGGCTGGAACACTCCCGTCAGGATCGCGTCCCGGAGGGCCGCCGTCGCCGCCGCCTCCACGGTCGTGTACCGCGAGTGCGCGCGGGCCACGATGTCAGCAAGGGTCCCCGCCGCGTGATCCTCCGCCAAGCTGAAACCAACCCCTCCGCCGACGCTGCGGCTCTCCAGCCTCTCATCGATGCTATCCGCTGCCGGAACGCGTCAACGGGACGGCCACTCGTGGCCTTCACGAGGGCGCCCCCGCGGGTTCGTGCCTCAGGCGTGCCGGCGGATCACGACGGCGCCGGCAATCCGGCCGTGGACCGGCCGACGGAAGGAGGCATTGGGCCACTTGGTGAGTTGTGTCTGGCCACTGCCGGTCAGCGTTGATCACCCATCGCTGGTATCGCCAGTTGTTATGGGCGAATCGCGCGCGACTGTGGCCTAGCCTTGAAGGGGCTCCAGATGCTCATCGAAACACTCGGAGACGACCGGCGCCGACATGTTGCCTCGTTCATCTCGCGGCTTGTGCCAGTCGTAGGTAGGCCAATCCAGATCATCGACGATCTCCGCGTCAATCAGCGGATCACCGGCCTCAAGACATGCCACCATCGCCGCGAGAGCCGCCTCGTAATCGACCAACGTGAACCGCTCCCGATCATATGGCCACGGTAGGCGCGACAGTCCAACCGGCACCACACTGCGAGACGACCTGTCGAACACATCACGACCGGCGAGCGGCTCCGGCAGGGCGACTATCAACAAGTGTTGACAATCGCCGCCGCCCAGCAGTCCGGCAGGCGTAGCGGACACTGACACCTCGACACGACGCCCGACATCCACCACCCGTGTATCAACCCAGGTCGGGTTACAGGTCTGCAACGTGAGCCGCAGCCTCAAGTCGTCCCGGGACACCTCGGCGGAGTACACATCCACCTCAGCCGCGCAGCCCGCGAGCAAACCCACCGACCCGAGAAGCCACACCAGCCTCCACAACCCGCTCATAACGCCGCGACCATAGAGAGAACAAAACAAGGCGGCGCGTCAGTGCTGGTTTGGGGCCGGGGCAACTCCACCTTCGCCGTTCAGGCGGACCGGCTGTCGGTTGCGGTCAAGTAGACGACTCCGACCGCCGGTACCAACGCGAACAGGAGCGCGAGTAACCATTGGCCCTTGAGAACATCCAGCCCGATCAGGGCAGCGACCACGATGTCCCCCGCGATACCGATGAGCAGCAGCGCCAGGGTGAAGCTCCGCAAGCCACGGGAAGCGCGTCCGCCGCCGATCACCGCCACTAGGAGCAGGATGGCCGCCGCCGGATGGACCAGGCTCACAAGAACCCGTTCGGGGATGGTCGCACCGTCGGCGAAGCTGCCTACCAGCGCGGTCAAGCCTGTGAACAGCAGGTGGACAACCGCCAAGATGGTCATCATCGTGCGGAGCATCAGTTGCCTCCTTTTCCTGAACGCCGAGGCGGAACGGCGCCCGGTAGGCAACCATCCCCGCTCGGCTCGGGCCTGCGGATTCTAGCTATCGGCAACCGCTAACTCGACGTATCCGGAGGTGCCTGTCCATGCGAGGCCGGTGCGAGGGGAGGCCCCTGACAGTCTCGTATCCGGAGGGTGGTGGGCCCGGCCGGCCCGATCCCGATTGGTCGTGTGGGGTAGTCTGTGGGACCTGCGTAGCATGAATGGCTGTTTACCTGGGCTTTTACACCGGCTCCTACGCGGTAGGTCGCAGGTTCGAATCCTGCTCGCCCAGTGCGGAGGTATTCGCGTGTTGTGGGGTGCTGAGTTCGCGGGTTAGGGGGCGTGGTCGGCGTTTTGGCCGGTTTCGGGGGTGTCAGAGCCGGTTTTGGGGTGTTCGGCGTGGTTGCGGGGCCGGTTGTGGGTTCTGGCGGTGTTGGCGGCTGGGTGGGGACGC
>WTGI01000057.1:6803-71563 GCA_011523635.1 Acidimicrobiia bacterium | reverse complement strand
CCACCGATGCCGTGGCGTGGCCGGAAGGATGGGACGGAGCGATGTACCAACCGGTCGAGGCGACGACATTGAGCCCGGTGGCGCGGCTGGCCTCCGCCAAGGCGTCCGGCCACCAGCCCGGTATCTTGCCGCTCACATCGATGATGCTCTGCCCGCCGGCGTCGGCGTACAGCTGCAGCTCCCGGATGGCAACGTCGAGTTCGGTCATGTTGAGGTTGTCCCGGGAGATGTAGGGCCGCTCGGCCAATATCTCGTACGCGTCCAGGGTGACGGGCGCCTCCGCCAGGGCCTGGACCTCGGGAGGGTCGTCGGGACCGGGCGGCTCCCAGAACAGGTCGCCGCTGTCGATGATGATGTGCTCGTGGCTGAGGGTGACTCCCAGATCCTCCGGCTCTATCTCTCCCAGAACGGTACGGACCTTCGGCATCTCTGCCTCCTCTCGCGCTACGGCCGGATCAGAACTGTGCCCCCGCCCGATGGAGCGCGTCGATCAACTCGGCCCGGTGATCCTGGAACTCGGTGCTGGTGCGGAGCGATTCCTCCCTCGGGTGGGGGAACGGGACATCCGTCTGGTGGAACAACTGGCCCGGTCCGGTGGACATCACGAAGACCCGCTCGCTCAGGTACAGGGCCTCCTCCACGTCGTGGGTGACGAACAGCACGGTGGCGCGCGAGTCCTCCCAGATCTTCAGGAACTCAGCCTGCAGACGCGTCTTGGTCATGGCGTCCAGGGAGGCGAAGGGCTCGTCCATCAGCAGGACGTCGGGCTCGGCGGCTAGGGCACGGGCCACATCCACGCGCTTTCGCATACCGCCCGACAGCTGGTACGGGTAGGCGCCCTCCCGGCCTGACAGGCCGACCAGGTCGATGAAGCCCTGTGCCTTCTGGCGTCGTTCTCCCTTCTCGACTCCCTTGACCCGCAGTCCGTACTCGACGTTCTGGGCCACCGTGTACCAGGGGAACACCGCGTCGTCCTGAAAGACCATGCTGCGGTCCGGGCCGGGAGCGGTCACCTCGATCCCATCCCGGGCGATCGTGCCGCTGGTCGGTACCAGCAGTCCGGCCACCAGGTTGAGCAGGGTCGACTTGCCGCACCCGCTCGGACCGAGCAATGACACGAAGTCACCCTCGGTGAGTTGGAAGGAGATGTTGTCGAGGACATGCAGGTCGTCGAAGTAGATGGAGAGATCCCGTACGTCCAGCTTGACTGCGCCGCCGCTGCCCATGTCCATCGTCATCCTTCTCCTCGATAAGCAGGCAACCTACCCCCGTGAGGTCGGTTGGCGCAACAGGCTGCCATGGTCACTGCTCTTTCTCGACCTTCATCTTCCGGCGGTTGGAGGCCGTCGCCTCGGTCTCCACCACCAGATCCTCGTCCAGTATCACCCCGTAGTCTCGTAGGGCCGCCTCACGTCCGATCTTGCCGTTCCTCACGTCCTCGGCGACGTGCCGCGGGTCCCGTTCCAACGGATTACCCCAGCCGCCGCCGCCCGCCTGAACGTGGTGGTACAGCTCGCCCGCAGCCAGGCCGTCGCTGAACATAGGCGGGAACTCCTCGTCCTCGCCGGACAGCCTCGAAACGGTGTTGGCGGACAATCCGCCCGGCGCGCCGCCCATCAGGCCGAAGGGCGGGTGCCGCTGGCGGTCGGAGCGGATCAGCAGGGAGGTGGGCACCAGCGGCCGCCATGACTTCTCCAGACCGAGACCACCGCGGTGGCGCCCCGCCCCGCCGCTGTCGGGCACCAGGCCATAGCGTTCGATAATGATCGGGAATTCGGCTTCGGCCACCTCGATGGGGACGTTGGCTGCAGTGGCTATGGGGTTGCTGAGCCCGTCGTTCCCGTCGCCCTCAGGAGTGGCTCCCCAGGTCCCGACCAGTAGCTCGAAGTAGACGAAGGGCTCGCCGTCATCGTGATGACCTCCAAGAATGACGACGGTGTTGCCACCCTCTCCGGCCGCGGGCACGCGGTCCGGGACCAGTTGGGCTAGGGCGCCGTTGATGGCGTCGAAGGCGCGGAACCCGGTGACGCCCCTCATCGAGTTGGCGCCCGGATAGACGGCGTGGGTGACCGTCCCCGGTTTTGTAACGATGCGGACCGGGCGGAAGGCACCGGCGGTGTTGGGGAACTCCGAGGCGGCGGCCGACATGACGCAGTGGTATGCGGTCGCCACGATGAACGAACGGGTGGCATTGAGAGACCCCGCCACCATGGGATCCGAATCCGAGAGGTCGACCATCACCTCATCCTCCTGGATCGTCACCTTCACCCTTATGGCCACGTCCCGGCTCTCGATCCCGTCCGAGTCCATGTAGTCGGTGAAGGTGGCGGTCCCGTCCGGCCAGGTGGAGATCTCCTTGCGCATCAGGACCTCGGTGTAGTCGATAAGTCCGTCCATCAGCTCGGTCAGCCGCCCGATCCCGTACCGCTCGGCCATCGCCTGCAACGCCCTTTCCCCGACCGAGCAGGCCGCCACCTGGGCGCCGAGATCGCCGAAGAGCATGTGGGGAACCCGTACGTTGGCCCTGATGAGGGCGTGGACCTCCTCCACGGGCCCGCCCTCCTTGTACAGGTGCATCCACGGTATCCGGAGACCGTCCTGGAACACCTCGGTGTTGTCGGTGGCCGAGCTCCCGAGCAGCCTTCCGCCGATGTCACCGTGGTGGGCGGTGGCCACGCCGTAGCCGATCAGGGTGTCCTCGTAGTAGACCGGCTTTATGACGAACACGTCGGGTAAGTGCATGCCGCCGTCGAACGGATCGTTCATGATAAAGACGTCACCGGGGCGCATCCTGTCGCGGAAGCGGGCGAGGAGGGCATCCACGGCCGTGGGGACCGCCCCGAGATGGAAGGGAATGGTCACGGCCTGGGCAACGGTCTGGGCGTCCGGACCGAGCAGGGCGGCGGAGAAGTCCATGGCGTCCCGAACCACGGTCGAGTGGGCGGTCCGGAAGATGGTGGTGGCCATCTCGTCGGCGGCGGAAGCCAGGGCGTTGGCGACTATCTGGCGGGTCACGACATCGGCATGCTGTACCTCGGTCTTGCCGCCTTCCTCGTGGCTGAGGAAGAGGGCGCCCGAAACATGCCGGCGGGCAACCCAGCCGGGCGGCACCACGATCGTGGTGTCGTACTCGTCGACGAGCAGCGGACCGGTCATCCCGTCCGGTCCCACGCCGGTCCTCCGTGCCAGCACCGGAGCGTCCAGGTAGCCACCGGCCAGGCTGAAGAGGGCGGGACGCGAGCCGTCGGATGGCTCGGCTCCGTCGGCGTGGTCGCTAAGCGTGGCTTCCTGCGACACCTGCCTGGTTCGGGGCATGGGCCCGAGGGCGGCGAGTCGGACCGCTCGCACCTCGATCGGGTCGTCCGGATCCTTGCGTACGCCGTACAACTGCTCGTGGCGGTCCTCGAAGTCCGCCACCAGCTTCGCCAGCCCGGTAACCGTCATCTCGGTCTCCGCAATGGTCACCTCGATGTCGAAGCTCTGACCCTTGTAGCGCACGTCGGCGGATCGGACCCACTCGGTGACGCCGCCGGAGATGCTCGACTCCAGTCGGGACTCCAGCTCGGCCAGCAGTCGGGACATGGTGGGGATCACCGAGGAGTCCCTGGCGTCGAGCTCGCAGAACCGGACATCGTGGTACTCCGGCCGGGCGTAGAGGAGACCTGCCGCAGAGAAGACCCCGGCATTGGGGGGCACGACCACCGTGTCGATCCCCAGTTCGGTCGCCAGGCTGGCCGCGTGGATAGGACCTGCCCCGCCGAAGGCGATCAGGGCGAACTCCCGCGGATCACGCCCGCGTTCTGACGAGACCGCGCGCAGGGCGCGCATCATCCGGGCGTTGGCCAGATCGTGGACGCCCCGGGCGGCCTCCGCCACCGGAATCCCCAGTGGGGTGGCCACCGACTCCAGGGCGGACCTCGCCAGACCCGGTTTGATCGATACGGCATCCCCGGCGAGCGGTCCGGACCGGACGTAGCCCAGCACCACGTTGGCGTCGGTCACGGTGGGATCGTCCCCGCCGAGGCCGTAGCAGGCGGGACCGGGAACCGCCCCCGCGCTGCGAGGACCCACCTGGAGGCCTCCGGCGGAGTCCACCCAGGCGATGCTCCCGCCACCGGCCCCCACCTCGGCGATGTCGATGCTCGGCACCCTCAGCAGTTCTCCGGAACCACGCAGCAACCGGGTCCCCACCGATAGGTCGGCGCCCACCTCGTATTCCCTGCTGAGGGTCACCCGCCCTTCCTCGATCAGCGACGCCTTGGCCGTGGTGCCGCCCATGTCGAACGAGATGGCGTTCGCTATGCCCAGTTCCCTGGCCAATCCCTGCGCGGCCACCACCCCGGCCGCCGGACCGGACTCGAGGGCGTAGACCGGCCGGTGGGCCGCGTCGGCGGCGGTCATGGCGCCGCCGGACGACTGCATGATCAGTACCGGAGCATCTACCCCGACTCCTTCCAGACCGTCCACGAGATCGCGCACGTAGGCGCCCATGATCGGGATCACGTAGGCATTGAGGGCGGTGGTGGCGGATCGCTCGTACTCGTTCTGCTCCCTGAGAACCTCGTTCGACAGCACGACATGGACGCCCGGGAGTTCGCGTCTCAGGATCCGCGCCACCTGCTCCTCATGGGCCGGGTACTTATGGGCGTGCAGCAGGCAGACCGCCACCGCCTCCACATGCTCGTCGCGCAGTCGGGCGGCCACGTCCGCCACTTCGGCCTCGTCAACCGGACGGTGGGACGTCCCGTCGGCCAGCATGCGCTCGCCGATCTCGAACCGGAGGCGCCTCTCGACAATCGGCGGCGGCTTGCGCCAGAACGGGTTGTAGAGGTGGGGCATCCTGACTCTGCGGAGCTCCAGCACGTCGCGGAACCCCTCCGTGGTCACCAGGGCCAGGTGGGCGCCCCGGCGCTCGAGGATGGCGTTGGTCGCCACCGTGGTCCCGTGGATCACCTCCTGGACCAGGGTTGGCACCGCCCGGGGAGAGTCACCCAGCAAGGTGTCGATGGCGACGGTGACCGCCTTGTCGTAGGAGGGAGGTGTGGACAGCACCTTGCGCGTGGTGGTGCGGCCGTCGGGTTCCTGGACGATGACGTCGGTAAAGGTGCCGCCTACATCCGCGCCTACCCGGCTACCCACGCCAAGCCCACTCTTCGCGACAGACGTCGACACCTGACGCCGGCGTCATCGCGATCCGAGCATCTCACCAACCATGCTGGCAGAGGCCGCGCCCCTCGAACTCCAGCGGGTGAACCGCTTGGCGACCGCCCGCAGCAGGAAGTCGCTCAGTACCGCCAGTAACGCCAGGATCAGCACGATCACGATGATCCCCGCGTTGTCGAGATACCGGACTCTGCCGAACATCAGGGCACCCAGGCCCACACCCGTACCCATGTACTCGGCCGCCACCACCAAACCCCACGACACCACCACGGCCAAGCGGAAACCGGCCATCATGTGGGGCACGATGGCCGGGATCACCACCGTCCGGTACACGTGGAATCGCGAGGCCCCCGCAGTCAGCGCCGCCCTCACGTAGACGTGAGGCACGTTGCGGACCGCTTCGGTGCCCGCGATGGTCAGAATCAGGAACACGCCAAAGCTGATCAGCCGGACTCCCGTCGACATCTCCGTACCGAACCACAGCATGAGCATCGGGAGAAGCGCGATCAAAGGGGTCGGGCGGATCGCGTCCAGGGAGAATTCGAAAAGATCCCGGAACAGGCGGCTGTACCCGAACAACAAACCGACCACCAGCCCGGGCGGAGTACCGATCGCCACCGAAATCAGAACCATCTGAAGTGACACCCAGGTCGCACCGGGTATGCCCTCGACGAACGGGACCCGGCTGCCGGCCAGGTAGTGGAACCCGGTGCTCAGATTCTCCCACAGTCGCTGGGGCGTCGGTAGGTACGCCGCATCCACCCAACCGAGGTTGGTGACCGCGAACCATAGAGCCGCGACGGCAACAGGCACCAGCAGGGCCCTTACTACCGCGAGGATCCTTGTTCCGCTGAGAACCCGTTGATCCCCAAGCCGAGCTCGGGATCCGGTCGCGGCGGCGCCTCCGCTTTTTGCAGTCATGTCGTGGTCACGCGGTGCCGAGCATTTCCGCAACCAGACCGCTCCCGGCCGAACGCTGCGTCCATCTCATGGTCCGCTTGATCAACGCCCTCAACAGGAAGTCGGACGCGATAGCGAGGCCGAGGAAGACGAGCGTCATGGCAAGGATCCGAGCCGAGTCCAGGTTTGTCAACCCGGCGATCAGCAGGTTCCCGAGGCCTCTAACCGATCCCATGAACTCCGCCGCCACCTCCAAACCCCACGCGGAGATAACCGCCAATCGGAGTCCCACCAGTATGTGGGGAATGATCGAAGGAACCACCACCGTCCGGTAGATGTGGAACCGAGACGCGCCCATCGTCAGCGCCGCCTTCACATGGATATGCAGGACGTTGCGCACTGCCTCGGTCGTGACGATCGTCAGGATCAGCATCACGCCCAGGGTCACCAGAGCGATCTGGGGCCGCATCCCTATCCCGAACCAGAGCAGGAACAGCGGTATCAGGGCGAACATGGGAACCACACGCAGCCAATCGAACGAGAACTCCAGGAGATCCCGTGCCCAGCGGCTGTACCCGAACATCAAACCGAACCCGAGGCCTGCCAGCCCACCGACGACTATGCCGGTTACGACCATCTGAAGGGTGATCCAGAACGCCCCCGGTATCAGGTCCCCGATCGCCCACCAGACCGAGACGAGCTTCTGCGGTGTGGGCAGCTTGATCGCCTGAACCATTCCACGGTTGGTGATTATGGCCCAGATCGCGAACGCGAGTGCAGGGACGAGTAGCGCCCGTACGATCCTGCTCGCGGGCCCCGGCTTTCGTAACCAGGCCAGGGCGCGATCAGCCAGGTTGCCGATGGAGCGTGGACCGCCTCGGATCCAGTCTGGTCCGACCATTCGTCGCATCCTCGCCTCGACAGTCCGATCTGAGGTCTTGCCTAACGGATGGCCGGAGGATACACACGCGGGCACCGGGACGACGGGCCACACATAGAACTCCGCCCGTCCGTCTTCCGCACACCCCCTGGCTTACAATGGCTCAGGCCACCAAGGAGCGTAAGCGTGCGGTTTCGAGACTTGCCGGTGTGCTTGGTTGCCGCGACCCTTCTCTTCGCCGCCTGTGGGGGAGACGGAGGTGGCGGGGGCGAAGGGGGTGGCGACGAATCGGAAACGACCGTCTCCACTTTCGGGCAGTTCGCAGATCGGGCCGATTTGCCCACGGTGGTGTACGACGGCGAAGCCTGCACCTACATCGGTCCGGAGACCGTCGCCCCCGGCCCGGTCCGGATGACGCTGGACAACCGGAGCGACATTCGGGCCCGCATCGACATCCTCCGCTTCCCCGAGGGCCGGACGTTCGAGGACCTGGCCGCCTACGTGGATAGTGGCGACGCGGCAGCCAACCAGGACTCCCCCGACTGGGTGGATCAGACCCGCAAGATCCGCGCTCCCGCCAACCAGTTGATGGGTGCCAACCGCACCCTATTCGACAATACCTACGGCATCCTCTGTTACATAGGAGAATCGGCACCGTTCGAGATCCAGGCGGTCGCCACCTTCGAAGTGTTGGAGGAGTAGCCGGCCAGCTGCCGGGTGAGCACGGATCACGCCAGGAGCCACCAGCCTACGGGCGTACTGCGAATGCTCGCATTCGCTGGGGACCGTAGCCGTATATGCGGAAGTCGGCGTCCAGAGCAAGCGGGTCGGCGATGCCGCGACGCTCCATGAGCGCCCAACCGGTACGGTCGGTCAGGGAGAATGCCCGATCGGGGAAACTCCCAGGAACGTAGGTGGCACTGATCAAATACCTCTGGCTTCGAACTACTTGTCGATTGCCTCGCTGATCATCGCCTGCTTACCGTCGGCGATTCTTGATCCGCCAGAATCGAATAGTCCGAAGATGGCAGATGGATCGTTCGAGGACGCGCCCTGCCCCAGGTCGTGAGCTACGAGACGACGTATGTGCTCGGACAACGAGACTCCTCGGCGAGCCGCCTTCCGCTTGGTTTCGGCATCGTGGTGGTCCGGGAGCACGAACGAAACACCAATCACCGGGGGATCACAGGGAGGGTGAGACGGCTTCGGTGCCGTGCATCGTGGTACACGGTCTGGCGGGCTGACCGGAAGCCGGACTCTCGACCGACGTCGCCTCCCAGGTTGGTGTTGCGGTCGAAGCGGGGGAAGTTGCTGCTCGACACCTCGAGACGGATCCGGTGCCCGGCTTTGAACACCCACGAGACCTCCCACAGATCGATCCGGTACTCGTAGACCTGTCCGGGCTCGATCAGGGAGGGGGACTGGCGGCTCTCCCGGCACCTCGCCCTGACGATCCCTTCGGTGACGTTGATGGCCCGGCCGTCGGGGAACACATCTACGAGCGTGGCCGTGAAGTCGGTATCGGGCGCCGACGAGGCCGCGAAGAGGACTGCCTTCACCCGCCCGGTGCACTCGAGGTCGGAAGGGAGCAGATCACCGGTGTACACCAGGACATCGGACCGGTCCTCGACCGTCGACCGGTCACGGGGTCCGCTCTGGTCCACGTAAGCCACCTGGCCGCCCAGCGTGGGAACCGGGGCGGAGGGGTCGTACACGTACGTGTCGGGCGGCTCATCGCCGGCCGGCGGTTCCCAACCGAGGCTTCCGTCTCCCTGCCGCGTGTTCGCTGATCCTTGCCCGTGCAGGAACAAGTCCCGGTACTCGGTGCGCGCCAGCGGCCACTCGTATTCCCCCCGCCACACGTTGTCGCCGCACACGAAGAGTTGGAGCGGCGCCTCTTCGTCGACCCCGGTCGCGATTCCCTTGAGGCGCTGGTCGTACCAGTGGCGGTGCAGGGCGAAGATGTCGAGTTCGGCATCCGGGCCGAACTGGACATCCTGACCCCAGTCGGCCACCCCGATACGGGTGTGGGTCCAGGGACCGCACATGATCTTGGTCCTGGCCCGAGCCTCGGGCCCGGCGTCCCTTGTCCAGTTCTCGAACGCCTCGAACATGTGCCGCACGGTGCAATCCCACCACCCGGTCAGGAAATAGGCGGGCGCCTCGATCGTCCCGTACCGGCCGTTCACGATCCGCTTCTCCCAGTACGCGTCGTAGGTGTTGTGGTCGAGGAGCTCCTTCCATATCGTCACGTCGTCGTACTCGTCGAACGCCGAGTAGAGGGGCATCCGCTCGTAGAGGTACGAGAGGTCACCGGGGGGATCGCCGGCCTTGCCGCCGCCCACGCCCATCGTCCCGCCGGGCAAACCGGCCAGCATGGCCATCCCTTGCGCGTGGCTGGTCCGCCGACCGATCTGGAGAAAGTGGCTGGCCTGCTGCATCAGGAATGCTCCCTGCTGCCAGAACATGTCGTAGCCGTCCGGCGTCGCCGCGATCGGCAGGATGGCCTTGAGTCCCTCCGAGGCCAGGGGGGCGGGATGCATCTGGGTGAAGCCCAGGTAGGAGATACCGAACATGCCGACGTTCCCGTCGCACCACGGTTGGCGGATCAGCCACTCCACGGTGTCGTGACCGTCCTCGTCCTGGACATAGACCTCCCAGACCCCGTCGGAGTCGTAGCGCCCCCGGCAGTCCTGTATGACGACGGCAAAACCGTCCTCCATGAAGCGCTCCCCCCAGCCCACGTAACCGTTCGGGCGAGCCCCGTCGGTCTCGGGGTAGCTCTCTTTGCTGTAGATGGTCCGGGTGAGCAGGACGGGAAACCGATCCCCCTCCGGCGGCAGGTACACATCGGCCGACAACAGGATCCCATCCCTCATCGGCACCCGCACATCGAGCATGATCTTCTGTCTCATGTCACCTCCCGCATGTTCTCTTGGTCGAGGCTTATCTTCCCGGGTGGAGTCGATTCACAGTGGAAGGCGCCCACTACCTGTTGACACACCGCGCCTCTCTAAGCATCATAAGCCCAAGCGGGCGGCGACCGACGGGCGAGAGACGCGCGGGCCGCCCAGACTAAAGGGAGGGAATATGCGCAATCGCTGGTGGAAAGGAACACTCCTTCTAGCCATCCTGGCGATGTTGGCGATCGCCTGCGGTGACGCCGAGGAGGAGGCGCCCACGACCACTCAGGCCCCCGCGACCACTCAGGCCCCGACCACGACGGCTGCCATGGTCGAAGAGGAACCCATGGTGGACCTGAGCGTACCGCCTGACGAGCCCAAGGGCGGCGTGATCCGGATCGGCGCTACCCCGTCCTACGACGACCGTCTGTGGTCTTATGCCGCGTCGATCGGCATGGACACCCGGATCGGCCTCGACCTGGAGATCATCCCGTTCGTCAGCATCCCGTACACGCAGTTGCAGACCGACGAGATCGACATGCTGTTCTCGTGCCAGATCTGCTACGGGACGATCATCGGCGAGTTCCCCGAGTACCGGAACTACCTGATCACCAACCAGTACCAGGGCTTCGTGCTCATCGGCAGGGCCGGCGAGACGGTGGTGTACGAGGAGGCGCTCGAGCGATTGGGCGACGAGGAGGCTGCCATGGCCGAACTCGCCGAGTCCATGCGGGGCAAGGAGTTCGTCAAGACCGAGGGATTCCCCACCACCTTCGAGCGTGGGCTACTGGAGAACATCGGCCTGACCTTCGACCCCGACGACACGGCAAACCAGGACGTGGTGTTCAAGTACTACCCGAGCATGGAGGCGATGAACTTCGGCTACCTGAGCGGTGAAGCCGACTATTACACCGGCAACCTCTCCGCCCAGGCCAGGATGCTCTACTCCGAGGAACTGGCGGGCGAGTACGTGGTTGCGGCGCCGCTGGAGTTGTTCGGGGCCTCGGCGATCCTCTACTCGACCGAGGGCGTGCGGGCCGACTGGCTCGAGGAGAACCCCGAGACGGTGCTCCGTTCCCTGGCCATCTGGTACCGAGCCTCGCGTTATCTCGACGCGTACCCCGAGATCGTGGGCGAATTCGTGGGCGAGGAAGCCAAGGACCAGACCGGCGGCACCAGCCTGGGCGCCTTCGTGACCTCCAGGATCATGACGGAACTCAACTACTTCCCGCTGCTCGATGATGCCAAGGACTACATGTTCACGCCGGGTGAGCTCACCTACTTCGGCAACGTGGTGGCCGACAGCTTCGCGTCCGGACGGGAGGAGGGCTACATCGCCGAGGGCGTTGACTGGCAGGACCACGAGGTCCAGGAAGTCTGGTTCAACCGCCTCCTCGAACGCGAGGATCTGGTCGCCTGGATCAACGCGCCGCTCGGAACCGGCGTGGGCCCCAACGGCGACGAGCCCCAGGGCTAATCCCCTACAGCAACCGAGTTAACAGTGTGGCTCCCGGCCCGTCCGGGAGCCACACCTCGTTAACCCGCCAGGCTTCAGTACCCGCGGGCGTCGACGGCCCAAACCTCCTCCACCACGCCGTTGCGGAGGCCGACGAGGTGGTCGTAGAGGTTGACGGTGGGGTCGCAGTTGACCGGCATCAGGCGGACCTGATGGCCGAGGTCGGGTAGGGGCCGGTCGGCCGGCGCGAGAACACCGTGCTCGTCGGCGAACCTCTTGTACAGAGCTCCGCCGCCTTGCACGACCGGAAGCCCGTTCCCCAGGGAGATTGCCTTGAGGCCGGCATCGACGATCGCGATGCCGGGACGGCGGCTCATCACGGTGGCCAGGACGTAGAGACTCACGTCGAAGTCCCGGAACGGCCCGCCGAACCGGTCCCGGTTGGCCAGGTAGTCGGCGTCCATGAACACGTAGGTGCCCGGCTGGATCTCGCTGTAGACCTTCGACGCCGCTTCGAGGTCATAGGTTCCCGTCCCGCCGCCGCTGACCACTTCGCACCGGATGCCGTTACGGGCCAGCAGGTCGACCGATTCCTGCACCAGGGCGGTGTTGCGCTCGGTAGCGGCCCGGCGTGACGGATGGTCCCTGATGTGCTGGGCGACTCCGTTGTAGGCCTGTAAGCCGACGAATCGCAATGACGGAGTCGACTCGACCCGCTGGGCCAGTTGCAGGAATGGTTCCCCCGGAGGCACCCCCGCCCGGTTTTCGGCGGTGTTCATCTCCACCATCACTCCGACGGACGACCCGGCCCGGCGAACGGCGCGTCCCAGGTCGTCGAGGTTGCCGGGGTCGTCCACGCACACGGTGACGGTGGCCTCACGCGCCAATCGAGCCAGGCGGCGGAGTTTCCCGGCGCCGACCACCTCGTTGGCCACGAAGACATCCAGGATGCCGCCCTCCACCATCGCCTCCGCTTCCGAGACCGTCTGCACGCAGACCCCGACCGCGCCTCGCTCCAGCTGCATCCGGGCGATGGTGACGCACTTGTGGGTCTTGACGTGCGGCCGGAGGGCAACATCGGCCGTTAGCGCCGCCTCGGCCATGCGATCGAGATTGCGCTCGAGGGAGTCGAGATCCACCACCAGAGCCGGCGTGTCGAGGTCGGCCTCGCGCAGGCCGCGTGACGGCAGACCGGCTCGGGTCATCGGGCGCCCTCGGCTGATCAGTCCTTCTCGACCCCGTACAGCTTGGCGGCGTTGCCGCCCAGGTAGGCATCGATGTCCTCGTCCGTCAACTCCGGCAACCCCGGAGCGATGTTCAGTTCCCGGGCCAGCCTCGGGAAGGACCTGGTGTACGGCACGTCCTCGCGGCAGTCGAAGTTGTCGGTACCCCACAGGCACTTGTCCAGCACCATGAAGTGCTTGGCGTACTTGAGGAACCGCACGTTGGTCTCGAGCGGCTGCAGGAACCCCCACCAGCCGGTGCCGGCGTACATGTTGGGGTTCTTCAGCATCATCATCACTACTTCCTCGTAGTAGTTCTCCCCGGCGTGCACCACGATCAGCTTCAACTCGGGGACGCGCACCGCCACGTCGTCCAGGAGGATGGGATGCTGGTCGGCGAGCCGGCCGAACCCGGACCATCCGGTGTGGATCTGGATGATCATCCCAAGCTCGGCCGCCTTCTCGTAGATCGGCATGAGGCGCTCGTCGTTGAGGGGGATCCCGTAGCTCGGCGCGGGGGTCATCTTCATGCCGACGCCACCCATGGCGGTGATCTCCTCCATCTCCCGCAGGGACTTGACGCCGCCGAGCAGGTCGACGCTGCCCATCGGGATCAGGCGGTCGGGGAACTTGGCACACTCAGAAATCACCCACTCGGTCGGGACGTGGGTGTTGAGGCGGGGCACCTTCACCGAGTGGCAGACAGCCATGTCGACCCCCGCCTCGTCCATGATCTCCACCATCTGCTCGGCGTTGATGCCCTTGGTGAGCCCGGTCTTCGTACCGAGACCCCGAGCGGCCCATCCCGCCTTGTACATGGCGTCGTCCATGATGTCCTGGTCGCCCCAGTGCTCCGGCTTGGACAGCCACACATGCGTATCAATGATCATCCCGACCTCCCCATCCTCGCCTTGTGCGGTCTCCACCCCACCGTACACCCGTAGTGGACATCCTCGCCACCGCCGAAATGGGTCCCGGCTAGCGTTGGGCGCAGCGTGGAGCACGGCCGCGGGGCGGGCTTCGCCGATCGACCACCGTCCCCGGAGGGAGGCAAGGATGACCGCCATACAGGAGGTTCGGGCCGGGGTATCGGTCATGATCGACGTGATGGTCCCTATGCGGGACGGGGTCAACTTGTCGGCCGATGTCTACTTGCCGCCAGGCGACGGGCCCTTCCCAACCCTCCTGTGCCGCACGAAATACGGCAAGCAGAGCGGTGAGGTGTGTACCGACCTCGCCTACTTGCAGGAATGGGTGCCTCGCTTCCTCGGAGGCGGATACGCGGCGGTGATGCAGGACTGCCGGGGACGTTACGACTCGGGTGGCGACTACGTTCCCTACATCCACGAAGCTTCCGACGGGGCCGACACGCTGGCATGGCTGGCCTCCCAGCCCTGGTGCGACGGCAACATCGGTATGTTCGGACAGTCCTACGTCGCCTTCACCCAACTGCAGGCGGCCCTGTCCGGCCATCCCTCGCTCAGGGGAATCCTGCCCGTAGGCAACCAGGAGGACAATTTCGGTTACTTCCTGATGGACGGCGGAGTCCTCCAGTTGCAGAATTTCGTGTGGGGTATCAATAGCGGTCGGCGGACCATGAACTGCACCAGCTTCGAATTCCTCGACGTCGAGGCGTTGTACCGTCATATGCCCCTCAAAGGAGCCGTGTCAGGCATCTTCCGGCCCGCGTACTGGACTTTCCTGGACCATCCCACCTTCGACGAGTCGTGGCAGACGTACGGATTGAAGGACAAGTACGGGATGATCGAGACGCCCGCGCACTTCGTCACCGGCTGGTACGACAACCTGTCACGCGAGGTCTTCAAGGCCTACACCGGCCTCAAGCGAGGGGGAGGGTCCGAGGCGGCCCGTGACCTGACCCGGATCATCATCGGCCCGTGGTCGCACGACCTCGACCGGGCCGACCGCAACGGCGACATCGACCTCGGGCCCGGCGTGCAGTTCGACCTGCCCGGTCTCCACCTCGATTGGTACGACCGTCGACTCAAGGGTATTGACAACGGCGTGGACGGGGAGCCGCCGGTGAGGATCTACGTGATGGGCGACGCCGAATGGCGCAGCGAGAGCGAGTGGCCCCTGGCCCGCACCGACTACCGGCCCCTCTACCTGCACGGCGAAGGAGACGCCCGCTCGCTCTCCGGCAACGGAAGCGCGTCCTTCGACCATCCGGCCGACGAACCGGCCGATCGCTTCGAGTACGACCCCGAGAATCCGGTTCCCACCCTCGGAGGCTGCGACGTGATGCTCGACAACGCCGGGCCCAAGGACCGTTCCGAGTTACAGGAGCGGACCGATGTCCTCGTGTACACCAGCAAACCGCTCGACGGCGATCTGGAGGTCACCGGCCCGGTCACGATGACCCTCTACGCCGCCAGTTCGGCGCCCGACACCGACTTCACCGCCACCCTCTGCGACGTCCATCCGGACGGCCGGTCCATCATCGTGTGCGAGGGGATCCGCCGCGCCCGGTACCGCGACTCGGTCACCGACCCGGCGCTCATGGAACCGGGCACCCCGTACGAGTTCACCATCGACATGTGGCAAACCAGCCAGGTCTTCAATGCCGGCCACCGGCTCCGGGTGGAGGTTTCGAGCAGCAACTTCCCGCGCTTCGACCGCAACCCCAACATGGGTGGGGAGCTCTGGAACGAGACCTCGATGCAACCCGCCACCCAGACGGTGTTCCATGACCAGGACCGGCCCAGCCACGTGCTCCTACCTGTCATCCCCCGTTGAGGACCGCCCGTCTCTCCCTCTGGATACTGGCCGCCGTAATCCTGTCATCGGGGTGTGACGGTACGGAGACCGAAGCCGAGCCTCCGACATCCGCCACCGTCGCCGAGGTCGAGGATCCGACGTCGACCACCGGCAAGGTCGAGGAATGCTCCTGGTGTCCGGCAACGGACACTTCAGGAACCACGGTGGCGCAACCGGCATCCCCACCGCTCGACCTGATGGATCGCTTGGCGTCCGAGGCCGCCGGTACTCCCTTCGCCGGCCTGACCGAGGACGAGGTTCGCTCCGACATCTCCGGTATCTGCGGCGCCGGTGAGGGCGGCGCCTCCCGCCAGGGGGCGGCGACCGAGGCGGCCCGACTCCGGGCGGACCGGCTGGGCGTGTCCGGATCGGCGCCGGGGGTGGCTTCCTACGCGCAGCTACTGGAAACCGAAGCGAACCGGCGCTGCCCCTGACCTACGGGCATGGGGGCGTCTCAGGCCGAGACATTCCGGCAATCCCAACCTCTATGCATACTCTAGTGGTCATATGCAGATTAGAGTGTGCATAATGGACTTGACCCACCCGATCAGCGTGCTTGCGCCCGGTCTCACCGGCGCGGTGCTCGAAGTGCTGGCCAGGGCCACCCACCCGCTCACGGGGCGGGCGGTGCAGAGACTCGTCTCGACGCCTGCCAGCCAGGCAGGCGTCCAGAAGGCGCTGGACAGGCTGGCGGATACCGGCCTGGTTAGCCAGACCGCAGCGGGTCGCGCCTTGCTGCACAGGTTGAACCGCGCCCACGTCCTGGCCCCCGCCGTCCTCGAAGTGGTCGCGATGGACGAGGCCATACCGATCCGGATTGCTGAAGCTGTGCGGACCTACGCCCCCGGCGCATCAAATGCCCTGCTGTTCGGCTCCGTAGCCCGCCGCGAGGCGGCACACGGAAGCGACATCGACCTGCTGGTGGTCTGGCCGGATACCACCGAAGAGTCGACCCGATGGTCAGCGGCCGCGGACATCGCGGTGGCCGTGGCGCGATTGACCGGCAACCCCTGTACCCCGTTGGTCTACACCGAAGACGAGTATGCCGGCCTACCTGAACGGGCACCCGCGTTCGCCGCGTCTCTGGACCGCGACTCCATCGACCTCCTCGCCTATAGCGCATGAGGCGGCGTGCCGCACGGCGGGCTGCCTGTGATGACGCCTACTCCGATGCTCGCCTGAACAAGGCCGAGGCGTTCGCACTGGCCGCCGGTCTCGACCCCCTGTCGGACGATGGTCCCACCCGCTCGGTGGCGGTCAGCAATGCCGTCCTCGCCGGAATCGCCGCCGCTGACTCGATCTCTTGCCGAACCCTCCGGCAACGCTCGGCGAGCGGTAACCACGCCGACGCCATAGACCTGCTCAGGCAAGCCCCGGGCCAAGCACAAGATGCGGGCGCATACCTGATCGCCCTGGTGAACGTGAAGAACAAGGCTCAGTGCGAGGATCGAAGCCCATCGATGCCGGAGACGAAGCGGGCACTGAGAGCGATGGAGGCACTGATACGGATCGCCCGCACTACCTGACCTCTTCCTATGCGCGGGCCGGCGCTCCGTAGCCGCCGCCGCCGGGGGTGGCGATCTCGAACACGTCACCGGGGCCGACCTCCGCCTGGGAATTGCCGGCCATCTCCTCCACCCGTCCGTCCGCCCGGAAGATCCGGTTGCGGCCCACCGCTCCGGCATCGCCGCCATCCACTCCGAAGGGAGCGATCACCCGGCGGGAGGAGAGGATGTTGACCGTCATCTCCTCGCCGAACCGGACCCTTCGCACGGCGCCGTCGCCGCCCTGGTAACGACCGCCTCCGCCCGAGCCGCGGCGGACCTCGAAGCTCTCAAGGCGGACCGGGAACCGCCACTCCAGCACTTCCGGATCGGTGAGGCGGGAGTTGGTCATATGCGTGTGCACCGCGCTGCGCCCGTCCCGGCGGGGTGTGGCCCCCGCACCGCCGCAGATCGTCTCGTAGTACTGGTAGCGATCGTTGCCCCAGATGAAGTTGTTCATCGTGCCCTGGGATCCGGCTACCACCCCGAGCGCGCCGAACAGCGTGTCGACTATCTGCTGGCTGGTCTCCACATTGCCGGCAATCACCGCCGCCGGATATTCGGGGTTGATCATGGAGTTCTCGGGTAGCACGAGCGTGACCGGCTTCAGGCAGCCCTCGTTGAGCGGGATGGCGGCGTCGACCAGACACCGGAACACGTACAGGACGGCAGCGTGGGCCACCGCCCGCGGGGCGTTGTAGTTCCCAGGATGGATCCCGCTTGTCCCGGTGAAGTCCACCGTCGCCGCGCGGTTCGCCCGGTCCACACTGATCTCGACCTGTATCCGGCTGCCGTCGTCCATGGACCCGACGAACGACGAGTCGACCAGGGCGTCAATCACCCGGCGCACCGACTCCTCGGCGTTGTCCTGGACATGGACCATGTAGGCGTGCACCACTTCCAACCCGTAATGGTCGATCACAGCCCTCAACTCTCCGGCGCCCTTCTCGCAGGCCGCCACCTGGGCCTTGAGGTCGGCGATGTTCTGTGCCGGACTTCTGGCCGGATAGGGCCCGCCCGCCAGCAGGTCTCTCAGCTCCCGCTCCAGGAACCTCCCCTCCGACACCAGCGTGAAGTTGTCGATGAGGATGCCCTCCTCCTCCACCGTCGTGCTGTCGGCCGGCGCCGAACCCGGCGTGCGGCCTCCGATGTCGGCGTGATGTCCGCGGGACGCCACGTAGAAGATGACCGATCCGCTCGCATCGTCGAAAACCGGCTTGATCACCGTGATGTCCGGCAGGTGAGTGCCCCCGTTGTAGGGGGCGTTCATGACGTACACATCCCCGGGCGCCATGTTCCCCGGGCCGCCCCGGTCGCGGATGATGGACTTGATCGACTCGCTCATCGACCCGAGATGGACCGGCATGTGGGGTGCGTTGGCGATCAGGTCGCCCTGCGGATCGAACAGCGCGCAGGAGAAGTCGAGACGCTCCTTGATATTGACCGACACCGCCGTGTTCTCGAGCACCAGCCCCATCTGCTCGGCGATGTTCATGAACATGTTGTTGAAGATCTCGAGCCGCACCGGGTCGGCGTCGGTACCGACCGAGGCCCGGCGAGGGAGGGGGACCACCCGCTCCATCACCAGGTCGCCCGCGCCGGTGATCTGGGCGTGCCAGCCGGGCTCCACCACCAACGTCGAGGTGGGTTCGATGATGACCGCCGGCCCGGCCACCGGGTGATCGGCCGGGATGGACGCCCTGTCGAAGAACGGGGTAGCCACCCAACGCCCCTCCACATAGGTGTCGTACTCCCCGATAGGAACGAGCTCCCCGGCGGCGTGGGGCGCCAGGCCGAGCGGTACCTCGTGACTGTGGCCGACCACCTCCACCTGGATCGACTCGACCTCTAGGAGCGTCTCGCGGGAGAGGAAGCCGAAGCGCGCCGAGTGAGCCGCCTCGAAGCCGTCCACGACCGCACCCAGCGAGCCGGCCGCCACCTCCAGCGATGTGTCGGAGCCCTGGTACCTGATCCGCACCCGGCGCACCACCTCCGTACGCTCGTCCCCGACCCCCTGGGCGCGCATGGCCGCCAGCCCGTCCGCGGTCAGGTCGGAGAAGTCGGCTTCGAGCCGATCCAGTAGCGCCTGGTCGAGACCTGCCTCCACGGACCGATCCCGCACCACGCGGACGTCGGCCAGACCGATACCGAAGGCGGACAGGACACCGGCGTAGGGATGGCTCAGTACCCGCTCGATCCCGAGGCTGTCGGCCACCCGGCAGGCGTGCTGGCCCGCGGCCCCGCCGAAGCAGGCCAGCGTGTAATCGGCCACGTCGTAGCCCCGCTGCACCGAGATCTTCTTGATGGCGTTGGCCATGTTCTCCACCGCGATGGCCAGGAAGCCCTCGGCCACCTCTTCCGGCGTCCGGGGAACGCCGGTCGCCGCGGCGATATCCGAGGCGAGGGCGGTGAACAAAGACCGGGTACGTCCGGAGTCGAGCGGCTGGTCGGCGTCGGCGCCGAACACCCTGGGGAACAGGTCGGCCTGCAGGCGGCCCATCATCAGGTTGCAGTCGGTGATGGCCAGGGGACCGCCGTTCCCGTAGCAGGCCGGGCCGGGATCGGCCCCGGCCGAGTCCGGTCCCACCGTCAGACGGCTGCCGTCGAAGTGCAGGACGGAACCGCCCCCTGCCGCCACCGTGTGGATCAGCATCATCGGCGCCCGGACCCGAACCCCGGCCACCTCGGTCTCGTAGGTCCGCTCCAGCTCTCCGGCGTAGTGAGATACGTCGGTGGAGGTGCCGCCCATGTCGAATCCGATTAGGCGATCGTAGCCCGCCGCGAGTCCCGTCCGGACCATCCCCACCACCCCGCCGGCCGGGCCGGACAGGAGGGCGTCCTTGCCCTGGAAGGCGTGGGCTCCGGCCAGGCCCCCGTTGGACTGCATGAACATCACGCGCGAGGGCGAGGCCGATATGGAGGCCAGCCGGCGCTCCACCTGCTCTATGTAGCGGCGCAGGATGGGGGACAGGTAGGCGTCGACCACCGTGGTGTCCCCCCGTGCCACCAGCTTCATCAACGGGCTGACCTCGTGGCTGACGGAGACCTGAGCGAACCCCAGGCGCCGGGCGATAGCGGCCACCCGGCGCTCGTGACTGCGGTGGCGGTAACCGTGCATGAAGAGGATGGCCACCGAGTCGATACCCCGTGCCCTGACCGCGGCCAGGTCCGCCTCGACCGCCGCCTCGTCCAGCGGGAGGATCACCTCACCGCGCGGACCCAGGCGCTCGTCCACCTCCAGCACGCACTCGTACAGCATCTCGGGCACTTCGATATCGAGCTCGAACAGGTCGGGCCTTGTCTGGTACCCGATGACCAGGGCGTCAGCGAACCCCCTCGTGGTTACCAGCACGGTCGGCTCCCCGCGGCGCTCGAGCAGGGCGTTGGTGGCCACGGTCGTGCCCATCTTCACGGAGTCGATCGGGGCCTCGATGCCGGTCTCCTCCAGCAGCCTCCGGATGCCCTCGATGGCCGCATCGGGGTAGTGGCGGGGACTTTCCGACAGCAGCTTGCCGGTGAGCACCTCACCGCCCGGCGTCCGGGCCACCACATCGGTGAAGGTGCCACCCCGGTCGATCCAGAATTGCCAACCGCCCGCCTGGCCGTACGTGGCCTGCTGCGCGGTCACGGCCACCCGACCGACCGCGCTCCGGGGCTGGCTCTCATCGGCTCGATGACGCTCATCGACCGGCGGCTGGAGTGAGAATGCGCTTGGGGTTCTCGACCAGCATGTTGTGGATCTGCGATTCGGTCACCCCCCGGGCGCGCAGTATCGGCACGGCCCATTCGAGCACCAGCGAGTAACCGGACCCGCCGTAGCGCTTCCAGAACATCCGCATTCCCACATCCTGAGCCATCACGATCTGGCGGTCATAACCCTCGTGGCAGAGGATGGCGATGGCGTCGACCCGCTCGATATCGCTGGGCATGCGGCATCCTCCCAGGAACGCGGGCAGGTTGAAGCCTTCGTACCCGAAGGTGTCGTAGGAGATCGTGATCCCCCGGTCCAGCAGCCTGCGGTGGTAATCGAGGTGGTCGAGGCTGAGATCGCAATGACTCAGGTAGAAGCTCTCGAGGTCGGCCCCCTCCTGCTCGATCAGATCCACATAGGCCTCCCCGACCGTGGCGATGCCACCCCGGACGGCGTCGAATATCGAGGGATGGACGGTGAACCCCACCCCGGTCCTGATCTGTGCCCGGCAGGCCGCCCGGAGGATCTTCTCCTCCTCCGGGTGGTATGGCAGGGGCTCCTCCGAGCAGGCGCACTCGCCTATGGACCCGGCCTTGATCCCGGTGCCGTCTATCCCCTCGTCCAACTCGGTCACCATCAGGTCGGCCACCTGGTCGGTGGTCATGTTCGCCACCCAGGGAGGGTGCATCCCGTGCTTGTAGAAACCGGTGGTAGTGACGATGTTCACTCCGCTCGCCTCGGCGATCCGCCGCAGGGCCACCGGATCCCGGTTGAGGCCCACCCCCGTGTTGTCGACCACCGTCGTGCCTCCGTGGGCGGCGAAATGCCCCAACTCCTCGGCCGCGATCCCCTCGTCGTCGAGCGACATGTTCTGGCGGTTGGGCGCCCCACGCCGGAGGTCGCCGAGGATGTCGATCGTGATCGGCAGATCCCAGTACGGGAAGTCGGAGTGGTCCCCGTCGTCCGCGTCCGGGTCAGGCCCGGCGGAATACACGTGCTCGTGAAGAGACACTATCCCCAGATCGTCCGGGTGGATCGGTCCGGTAACCGTCTGGATCATGCTCATGCGCCGCGCCCCTGTGGTCCGGCTCTGATCTTATCGGTCGGCGCACCTCGCAGCGTGCGGTCCGGTCCTCGTCGACCGGCTCGACCACACGGCGGAAACCAGTTGAAGGGCCATATGACCTGGGCTAACCTCGACGACGGGTACCGGATTCCCATGTTGAGTTCATCGACCAGGAATCGTGATCGGGCGGGAGGAGAGCGCCGTGGTAGTCAGAAGCAGGAGAGAGTTCCTAAAGGCTTCGTTGCAGGTCGGTGGAGGTCTGGCCGTCTTCGGATTGGCTGCCTGTGGCGACGACGAGCCGGCCGCCACCACATCCCCACCAACGACGGCGGCGGCCACGACAGCCGCTCCCACCACTATGGGCAAGGAACCGGTCACTATCACGATCCTGACCGCCGACCAGTCGGCCGTCCAGTTCTTCACCGATATCGGACCGGATTTCGCCGCCATGCACCCGAACTACGACATCACGTTCGACATCCCGGCCGAGCAACCGGCGGAGGTACGGCAGCGGGTTCTCGACCAGCTGGCAGCCGGCGAGAAGATAGCCGACAGCACCGACCTCGACAGCGAGGACACGTGGAATTCGGCTCTGGCAGCCGGTCTCCACGAGTCGGGTCTCTACGACTTCACCGACGCCGCCCAACCGTGGGTCGACCAGATAGCCGGAGGGATGCGCGAGGGCAAGTTCAAGGGCCGGTATTACGGCATTCCGGGACTCCTCTCGGCGGTCACCTACTACTACCGGGCCGACCTCTTCGAGCAGGCCGGTATCAGTGCCGACTTCGCGTCCTGGGACGACTTCATCGAGGGCGGGAAGAAGCTCAAGGCCGCGACCGGTGCCAACATCATGATCATCGAGGACAGCACGTCGAGGCACTTCAACTACATGATGCCCCATGCGGGCGGGAACGTCTTCGACGAGGAAGGTGCCGTCAATCTCGATGCTGATGAGAACCTGGAGGCCCTCGAGACCCTCGTCCGGATGGTTCGTGAGGACATCGCCTTCACGACCAGCGAGTTCTACGGCGCCGGGACCTTCGAGGCCTACCGTGATGACACCATCGGCGGCGCGTACATGCCCAACTGGTACGGCGATCTGCTGCTGCCCCCGAACCTGCCCGAGCACCAGGGCAAGTTCAAGATGGCACCGCCCCCGAAGTTCGAGGCCGGCTACACGAGCGCGCGGGGCGGAGCCCCCATCTACCCGGTACTGGCCGGACCGCACCAGGAGTTGGTGTTCGACTTCCTCGCCTTCGGGTTCCTGTCGGTGGAGAACAACGTCAAGAGGTTCGAGGACTTCGCGACGCCGCCCATGAACCTGGCGGCCTACGACGATCCGGCGCTGGCCGAAGCCGTACATCCGTACCTGGAGCAGCCCGTGGCCCCGGTCTATACAGCGATGATCGAGAACTTCGCCACCGTCAACACCCATCCGCTCCTCATCCGGGCCCTGGACCATCTCACCACCAACACGGTGCCGCCCGTGCTGGCGGGAGACAAGGAACCGGCAGTCGCCCTCAAGGAGGCCGCGGACGCTATCCGGGCGATGGCCGGAGAGTGATACACACGGCACCGTAGTCCGGATCGACAGAGCCGCGGTGCGGTAAGACAACTTGCTCCGGTGATGAAGTGTGGGCTGAGCCGCCGCTGGTCATGACTAACGATCGTTGCCCTGTGGCGGCCAGCCGTTCATCGTGGAGCGCCGCGAACGGAGCCGGCCACTGAGCGTGGAATCCCGATCCGATCCACCACGTGCACGCTCAGGGCATACCGTGCGAGGATCGCGTGAGTCGCGATTCGCCCCCTACCTGTTCCTGTCGCCCTTCCTGATCCTCTTCAGCATCTTCACGATCTACCCGGCCGCGCTGGGGATCTACCTGAGCCTGACCAGATGGACCGGCGCGGTCGGCCAGGAGCCCGAGTTGATCGGCCTGTCCAACTACCGGCGAATGCTCAAGGACCCCTCTTTCCTGAAAGCCCTCACCAACACGGGCTGGCTGGCGGTCGCGGCGGTAATCGTCATCGTACCGACCGCACTGTTCCTGGCGATGATTCTGAACACCCACTGGATCCGACTCCGCACCTTCCTAAGGACTGCGTTCTTCCTACCGATCGGTACCCCGACCGTGGTGATCGCCATGGTGTTCATCGTCATCTACAGCGAGCACTACGGAGCGCTTAATTGGTTGCTGGGCCTCGTCGGGCTCGGCCCCTTCGACTTCACAGGAACACCGGCTTTCGTCAAACCCGCCATCGTCGGGCTCCTGCTGTGGCAGTGGACTTCGGTTCCCATGATCTACTTCCTGGCCGGTCTGCAGGGCATCCCGCCCTCCCTGTACGATGCCGCCCTGGTCGACGGGGCGGGGCCCTGGGCCTCGTTCCGGAGAGTGACCGTCCCCCTGCTGCGGCCGGTGTCCCTCCTGGTGCTGGTCCTGCTCGTCAACGACGCCATCCGGATCTTCGACCAGATATTCATCCTCCTGTTCTTCACCGGCGCTCCCTACCAGACCAGCGGGGGACCGGGAGAGCAGGGTCTGACCCTCGTCCTTTACATGTACCGCTCGGCGTTCCGGTTCAGGGAGTTGGGCTTCGGCGCGGCGGTGGGCGTCTCGATCTTCGTGCTCGGTCTGGGGATCGCCCTGGTGCAGTTGTGGAGGTTCGGCGCGCTGAGAAAGGAGGGCGGCGGTGCAGGCCACTGATACCGAGCGCCGCCCGGCGGCTCCTCCCGCAGGATCGCGTGACCTGTCCCTGTACCGGAGAAGGGTCGTCCGCATCCTCCTTCAGGTGCTGCTTGTGGTCGCGGCGCTTCTGGCTCTATACCCGCTGATCTTCATGGTGTCCGGCTCCTTCAAGCGGGTGTCCGAACTCACGTCCCTGCCCCCCACCCTCATCCCGAGAGCCTTCGACCCGGGCGGCTACGAGCAGCTGGCGACGACCGGATTCCCCCGGTGGTTCGCCAACAGCATCTTCGTCACGACCCTCCGGGTGAGCCTCACGATCCTGGTGTCGTCGATGGCGGCCTTCGCGTTCGCGGTCTACCGCTTCCCATTCCGGCGAACGCTGTTCATCATCGTGGTCGGGTCGCTCCTGCTGCCCTTCGAAGTGCTCTACCTGCCCCTGCTGTCGCTGATGATCGACCTGGACTGGATGAACACCTACCAGGCCCTGATCCTCCCGTTCGTCGCCAGCGGTTTCTCCGTGTTCGTGATCCACCAGTACATGGTCAGCCTCCCGTCCGAACTCATCCAGGCGGCCCGGGTCGACGGCGCTTCGGAGTGGCGCATCTACTGGAACGTCGCCATGCCGCTGGCGCGGCCCATCCTCGGTGCGATCAGCGTGATCCTCTTCATCCAGACCTGGAACAGCTTCTTCTGGCCGCTGATAGTCCTCCAGGACACCGACCTGTTCGTCCTACCGGTAGGGCTGACCGCCCTGCTCGCCCGGGTGTTCCACGAGCAGGACATGTGGACCGCCGTTCTAGCAGGAAGCACCCTGATGACGATTCCCATGGTGATCGTCTTCCTGGTGATGCAACGCCAACTGGTCGCGGGCCTGACGGAAGGCTTCAAAGCCTGAGCCTGAGTAACGGGCGGAGCCGCTGCAGTCCTCCTAGACGTCGAAGTAGGAGACCGGACCCGGAACGAAGCCCATCAACCGTTGGTAGGTCTGTGTGACCTGCCGCTCTGTCATACTCGCTAACAGATCGGACGCCAGCCGCTGTGAACTGTCACCGCTGTACCTCCGGTCCTGTTTGGCTTGTGGAAGCAGAGCCCGATGGCGATGCTTCCTACTGCCGATCACCTCCACGTAGATCCCAAACAGTCTTCTCAGCATCCTTTGTTGACCAACTCTGACACTCACAACTCGGGGATGCCCGATCACGTAATATTTTGTCAACTCCTTTAGAATAGTGACTTCAGTTCGGGCTAGCTCTTCGATCTTGACCCACCTTGGATCGTCCGCGGTGGGCTCGCGGAGGGAGATGGCTCCGATGAATCGGGAAATTAGATACGAGGTTCCCGCTCGCAGTGTGTCACGCTGCTTTGTTCCGCCATCGAACGGGGCGTCCAGCGAAGAGAAGTTAGGATCGATCAGAGATACCAGCATCTCGCCTAGTTCGGCTTCGTCATTCGCTAGTTCCGGCTTCTCGCGTTGCACTTCTTCCGCCACCCGCTCGATTTCGGGTGTAGTGGGCGGACACTCGCCATAGGAACCCTGCGCGTGAAGCCGTTCGAGTGGAATGAGGCCAGCCCTATAGAAGTCCTCCATATCGTGAACGGCGTAGGTGACATCGTCAGCCCAGTTCATAAGTTCGGCCTCAACGCTCCGCTGTCCCTCCTCAAGGCCCTCTCCCTCTCGGGCCCACGCGGAGCTTTCGGCATCCTCTCTGTAAGCACCCCACTTGCGGCCTCGGTAACCGCCCTTCTCCCAAAGCCACGGATACTTCAGGATTGCGTTGAGTGACGCCCTAGTGAGGTCCAGGCCCGGCGGGATCTGGTCGGCATACCGGACGGCCAGCCTGGTAACGATCCGAAACGACTGCGGGTTCCCCTCAAATCCCTCCTCAACCCCCCGATCGCGCACCGCCCTGCAGATCGCGTCCTCACCGTCGTGACCGAAGGGTGGGTGACCGAGATCGTGGGCGAGGCCCGCGGTCTCCACAACGTCGGGATCAAGACCTCCGCACGCTTCCATCAAACCGGCCGACGTGTCCTCTATGAGGCGCTCTGCCATCCGACGTCCGACTTGCGCTACCTTCAGAGAGTGCGTCAGCCGGTTGTGGAAGACATCCCCTTCAGTGGCTGACACGACCTGGGTGATACCGCTGAGCCGCCGGAACTCGTCCGAGTACAGGACCCGATCGCGGTCACGTTGGAACTCCGTGCGGTACTCGTGCTCATTGGATTCGGACCCAGATGCACGCTCAGACCGAGCGCTCATCGGCGCACAAGCCGAATGCCTTCTATCGACGAGGCGAGGTGTCCACGACTCATGAGTTCGGAAACCGCTATGCACACGTGCGAGTGACTGAAGTCCGGATCATCGAGCCGACGCAGAATCCCCCTCACATTCAAGATTACTGGCTCGTGCTCAAAGAGCATCAGTACCCGTTCTCTACGCTCCTCGCGCTCGGCCACTGCTTTCTTTACTCGATGCCTGCGCTCGCGGGCGGCAGCGTGTTGCATGGTGGTCCCCCAACCCCTTAATTCGAGTTACACCAATGTAATAACAGATGGGTGGGACATGAGCCGAAATCGCCGAAATGTTCAGGCGCACCGGATGTCGTCGGGGTCCCATCGGAAGGAGACCGGTGGCTCGCGGGAAATGCGGTCCCTGGTGTCTAGCCACATGTCCCGCCACTCGTCCGCGCCGATCACGACCGACTCGGGGGCGCACCGGCTCCGGGCGACGAAGCTGGGCGCCCAGTCCCTGCCGGTGGGCGCGCCGACCGGGGAGTAACGGAGGTCGAAACTCCAGCGCAGATCGTCGCTCAGGTTCGGCAGGGACGAGTGCACGGTCCGCCGGTGCATGAACAGGACATCGCCCGGATCCATCTCCACCGGGATCGCTCCCGGAGGCACCCGCTCCTCCGGGATGTGCAGCCCCTTGGTCCGCTGCGTGTCAAGGCAGTGCAGTATCAGGTCGTCCCGGTGGCTGCCGGGAACCACTACGACACACCCTGTCTCGATATTGGCGACGGTGAGCGGGATCCAGACGGTGAGGATGTCTGTGGCGTCCCCGGCCTCGTGGACCACGCTTTGATCCTGGTGCCAGACGGTCCGGGAGATCATCGTGTTGAAGAACAGCTCGTCGGGAACCAGGTGCTGGGGCGGCTTCATCCGCGCATGCTGTACCGGATGGACGAGAATCTCGGGACCTATGAAGTGCTCCACCGCATCCAGCAGTTTCGGGTTGGTGAGCAGGCCGAACACCGCCGGACCGAGGTGAATCGGGGTGTCGACCGTCGTGCGCGCGCCGGGAAGGCAGATGTCCGTGTAGCGGAAGATGTCCCCGCGCGTCTCGACGCCGAGGCGCACCACCCTGCGACCGAGGGGCAGGTCGGTGTAACGATCCTCGATCGCGCCATCGGCCTCCAGCCGGGCGGATACGTCGTCGATAAGAGCGTCGTACTCGTCGAAGAGAGGCAGGAGATCCACCGGGGGATCGAACAGATCCTTCCAGACAACGTAGCCGACTTCGTCGAGGGTTCGCTTACGGGTAGTACCGGTGACGATCATCGGCGACCTCGTTTCCTGTGGACCGGTGAAACGCATCGCCGTAGTCGGCGTATCCACCTTGTCCACACTTCTGGACCGTTACGATGGTACTCGTCGCCGTCCGGACGCGGCGGAACCGACGCCGGAGATCTTCGCCGGAGACGCTGGTCCATCACAGGAAGCCACCAACTTGATCCCAGCCTCCACAGCCCGACACTTGGACAGTCACCTACACGGCCGGTCTAGGGCGGACGTACTTGTGGTAGGCGGCGGAACGGCAGGCTTCGTCGCGGCGACCGCCGCCGCCAGGAACGGCGCCGAAACCATCCTGGTGGAGTACCTGCCCTTCCTGGGCGGAACTCATGGCGGCGGAGCCATGGTGATGGGGACCATCGGCTTCCGGCCCACCGGGGAGAGCAGCCACCGGGTCGACGCGGCGGGTCAGCTCATGGTGGGCGGCATCCCCCTGGAGTACTACGACCGGATGCTGGCGGCGCGAGCCACGTCGGGAGACCCCGGCGATCCCAGCAATGCCTGGCCGAAGGACCTCGAGATCAGCAAGGTCGTCATCGAGGAGATGGTCTCCGAAGCCGGGGCGGATATCTGGTTCATGACCCAGTTGGTGGATGTCATCGTCGACGACGGGGCGGTGGTGGGCGCCCTGGTGACCAGGGGCGGCGGCCTGGTCCGCATCGACACTCAGATCATCGTCGACGCCAGCGGCGACGGGATCGCCGCGGTCCAAGCCGGTGCGTGCTACGAGGTGGGCCGGCCCAGCGACAACAAAGCGGAAGCTGCCACCCTCTACTTCGAGATGGCCGGGATCGACCTCGGGCGCCTCCTCGATCATCTGGCGGACCACCCTGAGGACATCAGCCACCACCACCGCGACCGCGGGGTCTCGGCCGCCACCCTGCGACGCGACTGGGAGGCCAGTGGTCCCTTCGTGGTCCGTCTGGGCGTGAACTACTCCTCTGCGAGGGAGGCCGGGCTGCTTCCCACACCGGTGGGGGCGGAGCACTCCGCCCACGCCGACCCCAGCCTGGGGACTTTCTGGATGCACTGGCGGGACGGGCATTGGGTGGCCTCGTCCTTCTCCGTCAACATGGACACCACCTACGGTCTCGACCCGAGGGACCGCGACGCATACGACGACGCACTGGTGGCGACCCGCCGCTTCGTCCTCGACATGGTGCGTTACTACCAGACCAACGCTCCCGGATTCGAGAAGGCCTACCTGCTGAGGTTCGGGACGTTGCTAGGGGTCCGGGAAGGCCCACGAATTCTCGGCCGGTACCTGCTCACCGCCGACGACGTGGCCGCCGCTTCCGACTTCCCCGATGCCGTAGGGCGGTGCGGAGTCCGGGTGGACATCCACCCCGAGGACCCAGGGGGACGGGAGTTCCTCCTCACGGACGTGGGCGGGGACCGGGGCTGGTACCAGATCCCGTACCGGGCCCTGGTCGCCGCCGATGTCGACGGCGTGATGATGGCCGGGCGCAACATCTCGGCCGACCACATCGCCCACGGATCCGCCCGCCACCAGATCACCTGTATGATGATCGGCCAGGCGGCGGGGACCGCCGCCGCCATCGCCGCCGAGCACGGGACGCCGCCCCACGACATCGACATCGTGCTGCTTCAATCCACCTTGCAGTCCCAGGGAGCGATCATATGAACGGCTTCGGCAACACGTACAGGGGTCCCCGTGCTGGGTGACCTGCACGGTTGTACCGCGGTCGTTACCGGGGCCGGTGGGGGCCTCGGCCGGGCGATGGCCCTCGCCCTGGCCGAACACGGTGCCCGGGTCGCCGTGACCGACCTGCACAGGCATCGGGCCCGTGAGACGGCCGACCTCATACCCGGCGATCCGCTGGCGCTGGAGTTGGACGTCACCTCGCTCGAGTCCGTATCGGCGAGCGCCGAGGCGGTTCTCGGGGCCTTCGGGCCACCCCACATATTGATCAACAACGCCGGGGTCGCATCTGCCACCATGGGACGGGAGGGCGCCCGAGACCGCGACGAGGACTGGACCGCGGTCCTATTGGTCAACATCCAGGGCACGGTGCGCTGCTGCGAGGCCTTCGTGCCGGGGATGAAGGAGCAGCGACGGGGCAAGATCATCAACGTCGGCTCGATGGCCGGCCACGCGGGCCGACGGATCGGCGGAGCCTACGCCACCAGCAAGGCCGCCATCCTCCGATACACCAAGGGCCTGGCCATGGAGGTAGCGCCCTTCGGGATCAACGTGAACGCGGTCTGCCCGGGTGCGGTCTGGACCCCCCTCCAGGAACGGGGCATCGCCTACCGCCAGCGCCAGGACCCGGAACTGGCCGCCCGGGACCCGTACGAAGTGTTCACCTCCAACTACGCAGAGACGATCCCGCTGGGAAGACCGCAGACCCCCGAGGAGGTTGGCGCGGCGGTGGTCTTCCTGGCGTCGAGGGCCGCCGACAGCATCACGGGGCAGTGCCTGCATGTAGACGGCGGCGCCATCCTCCGAGACTGACCGTGGGCAAGAGCAGCGGCATGGAGGGGGGAACCCGATGAGAACGGTCGGCCTCAGGTTCTCGTCCTACCGGTGGCAGCGGCCCCGGCCCATCCACAACGGGCTGTTCACCTACTCGGAGGCGTGCGTCGGCCTCGTGGAGATCGAAACCGACGAGGGCACCACGGGGTTCGGCCTGACCACCGATCCGCTGGTCGAGAACGGGAACCTGATCATCTCGGAGACGATCCGTACCCTGGCCCCCGTGATCCTCGGGCAGGATCCGCTGCGCAACGAACTGATCTGGGGCGACCTGTGGCGTCCCAAGCTGATCGGGCGGCGTGGCCTCACCACCCGAGCGATCAGCGCGGTGGACATCGCTCTGTGGGACATCAAGGCCAAGGCGGCCGGACTACCGCTCCACGTCCTGCTGGGCGGCTACCGGGAGCGGATCCCGGGCTACGTCGCCGGTGGCTACTACGAGGAGGGAAAGGGCGTCGACGAACTACAGGAGGAGGTGTCCGGGTACGTCAAGCTCGGCGCCAGGGCGATCAAGATGAAGATCGGAGGCATGCGGGTCCGCGAGGACGTGGAGCGGGTGGCCGCGGTGCGGGACGCGGTGGGGCCCGACACCGACATACTTCTGGACGCCAACGGCGCGTACACCGTGTTCGACGCCGTCAAGGTCGCCCGGGCCCTCGAGCCGCTCGACATCTACTGGTTCGAGGAGCCCATCCATCCGGAGGACTACGAGGGACTGGCCAGGGTATCCGCCAGCACCACCATTCCCATCGCGGCGGGGGAGAACGAGTACACCAAGCACGGCTTCAGGGACCTGATAGAGCGGACCGGCGTGAGCATCCTCAACGCCGACGCCCAGATCCTGGGCGGCATCACCGAGTTCATGAAGGTGGCCGCCATCGCCCAGGCTCACAACGTCCCGATCGCCCCGCACGGCCACCCGCACATCCACACACCGCTGGTGGCGGCGATACCGAACGGCCTGATAATCGAGTACTACCCCTCGTCGGTGGTGCCGGGGGCCAGCGCCATGCTGCGGCAGACCGTCAGCTTCGACGCCGACGGATACGTCCGGCCGCTCGGTGAGCCGGGCCTCGGGATCGACATCGACCCCGAGGTTCCGAGGGAAGTGCATTTCGAGATACGGCTCCCGACCTGACCAGGGTGCCAGTACCGGCTGCAGATGGGGTGTGAGCATGGCTGATCGGATCGAACGCATCGAGGTGAGGATCGTTTCGGTTCCCCTGCCGGCGCCCGTGGCCTGGTCCAACGTGAAGGTCTCCGAGCGCGAGTACGTACTGGTGTGGATACGGACGGCCGATGGAGGGACCGGCCTGGGTTTCACCGTCGGGTCGCGATTCCGTGGAGGCGCCGCCGTGATCCGCTCGGCGATTGAGAATGCCCTGAGTCCGGTGATCGTGGGGAGGGACCCGGCGGAGATAGAACGCCTGTGGGAGGAGATGTCCTTCGAGACGTTGCTGCTGGGCGCACGGGGAGCGGTCACCCGTGGCCTGTCGGCGATCGACATCGCCCTGTGGGACCTGCTCGCAAACCGGGCGGGACTACCCCTGTGCGACATCCTGGGAAGGTACCGGCTCCGGGTGCCCGCATACGCCAGCGGCGGCTACTACTACCACGACGACCCGGAAGCGGATCTCGAGAACCTCGAGGAGGAGGTGCGGCGTCATGTCGATCTGGGCTTCGGGGCCGTCAAGATCAAGATCGGTCGACTCCCGATCCGTGACGACCTGCGGCGGGTCGAACGGGTACTCGAGGCGGTAGGACCTGGCGTGAAGGTGGCGGTCGACTGCAACCACGCCTGGACAGACGCATCCAGCGCCATCCGCGACCTGCGGCTCCTGGACGATCTGGGACTGTGGTGGATCGAGGAGCCGGTCCTGCCCGACCGCATGAAGGCATCGGCCCGGATCGCCGCGGAGCTGGCCACTCCCGTGGCGACCGGGGAGATCGAAGCCGGGCTGGCTTCCTTCCAGCGCCTGATCGACACCGGCGCCGCCGACATCCTCCAGCCGGACGCCACGGTCGTGGGCGGGATCACGGAATGGGTGAAGATCGCCCACGCCGCCGAGGCGCAGGACATCGCCCTGGCCCCGCACTGGGTTCCGGACATCCACGTCCACCTCGGCGCGGCCACACCCAACGTCGAGGTGCTCGAGTACTTCCACGCGGGGGTCGGGGTTCTCAACTTCGAGACTCTCCTCGAGGAGACCCTCGGATTCGAGAACGGCGAACTCCTCGTTCCTCCCCGCCCGGGACACGGGATACGGCTCGATCAGGACGCGGTAGACAGATTCGAGGTGAACTGATGACGGATTGGGGGCTGACCGGAAGCGTGGCCCTGGTGACGGGCGCCGCCGGTGGCATCGGGCAGGCCATCGCCGACCGCCTCGCCGAGGCAGGGGCACGGGTCTATGCGAGCGACATGACGCCCGACGGGGTGGATGTGGGCGACAGCGGTCTGATAGTTCCCCTCGGGTTGGACGTGACGGACCGCCAGGCCGTTCGGCGGACGATGGAGCGTATCGCCAGGGAGTCCGGGGGGCTGGACGTGCTGGTGAACAACGCCGGTCTCATCAGGGCCGCCGGCCTGTTCGAACTGACCGAGGCCGACTGGGACGTGACGCTGGATGTCAACGCCAAGGGACTGCTGTTCTGCACCCAGGCCGCCGCCGAGGTCATGCGAGCGTCGGGGGACCCAGGCCCTGCCGGTCGGTCGATCGTGAACATCGCCTCCACCGCCGGGCGAGACGGGCGCACCATGTCCCCTCCCTACGCCGCCAGCAAGGCGGCCGTCATCAACATCACCCGCTCGACTGCCCGCATTCTCGCGCCGGACGGCATCCGCGTGAACGCGGTTTGCCCAGGCGTGGTCGACACCGCGTTCAACGCCCGGTTGGGCGAGCAGTTCGCTCCCGCCGAAGGGATGGACCCGCGGGCATGGGTCTTGAGACGGGCCGAACCCATTCCGATGGGTCGGCTCGCGGATCCCGACGAGGTGGCAACCGTCGTGCGATTCCTGGCGTCCTCATACGCCTCTTACGTGACAGGACAATCCCTCAACGTCGACGGCGGCCTTCTCACGAGCTAGTGGTCTGTCTGCGTGGTCTGTGGAATGGCGGTGTGGGATGGCCGCCAGAGCACGCCGGGCTGCTCGCAGACAGACCACCGTGTGTACCGTTGGCCCATGGATGGAATCGCCGGCAAGGTAGCCATCGTGACGGGTGCGGCCATGGGGATCGGCGCCCGGATTACCGAGTTGCTCGTGCAGTCCGGTGCGAGCGTGGTGGCCGGCGACATCGCCCACGATGAACTCACCATGCGGTTCGGCCGCGCCGAGAGCGTCCGGACATGCCGGACCGACGTTCGGCAACGATCCGATTGCGAAGCTCTTGCCGCTGTTGCCATCGACCTGCACGACCGCGTCGATATCATGATCAACAACGCCGGAATCACCATACGAGCACCGCTTCCGGACACCACCGACGAGCTATGGGACAACGTGTTGCAGACCAACCTGGCCAGCGCTTTCTACATGGCCCGGGCGGTCGTCCCCAATATGCGGGCGTACGGCGGTGGAGCGATCGTCAACATCGCGTCGATCAACGCCATCCGCGGCAACCAGGGACTCACCGCCTACGGCGCCTCCAAGGGCGGGATGACGGCGATGACCCGGGTCATGGCGATGGAACTGGCCCCTGACAACATCCGGGTGAACGCCTTGTGTCCCGCGACCGTGGATACACCGATGACCGACCAGTACCTGGCGTCCGTCGACAACGCGGAGGCGACCGCGGAGATGCTGGTGGCCAAGCACCCACTGGGTCGTATCGCCACGGCCGACGACGTTGCCTGGGCTGCCCTGTTCCTGGCGTCGGACAGGGCATCGTTCATCACAGGCGTGTCGCTGCCCATCGACGGCGGTCGCCACCTGGGCAGATGAAGGTCCCATAGACGGACGGCTTGAGCAGGTGAGAGGAGGAAGATCATGACGCGGATGCGAGCCATCGTCTTCGGGGACGACCGCAAGATCCGGCTGGAGAAGGTCCCGATCCCTGAGGTGGGAGCCGGCGACGTGCTGCTGCGCCCCCACTTCTGCGGGGTTTGCGGAACCGACCTGCACGCTCCTTCCATGAGCGCACCCTTTCGCTCGGGGGTCGTCATGGGACACGAGTTCTCGGGCGAGGTGGTGGCCACCGGCGCGCAGGTGGAGGGATGGGAACCCGGCACGCGCGTGGTGGTGAACCCCAACGGGAACCTCTGCGGCGCCTGCGGGGCCTGCCGGGACGCCAGGTTCAACCTGTGCCGCTCGGCCGTCTTCGAGAACGGCATCGGGATCCGGCACGACGGCGGCATGGCGGAGTTCGTAACGGTCGACCCGAAGGTGCTGTATCCCCTGCCCGACTCGGTCAGTTCGGAACAGGGGGCCTTCGTCGAACCGCTGGCCACCGCGATACGTGCGGTGCGACGCTCCCGCTTTCGGCTCGGAAGTTCCGCGGCGGTGATCGGCACCGGTCCCGTCGGCCTACTGGTGGTCCAGGCCCTGCGACGCGCCGGCGCCGCGACGATCACCGCCATCGAACTCTCGGCCTTCCGGCGCCAAGCAGCCCTGGACCTCGGGGCCGATCTCGCGCTCGATCCTCGGACGGAGCCACCAACCGAGCTGTTCGGGACCGAGCTCGAGCCGCCCGAGTTCGTCTTCGAGTGCTCCGGAGCCCAGGGCACCCTCGAACTCGCCGTCGACATCGTCCGTTACGGCGGGCGGGTCGCTCTCACGGGTCTCCCCTCACGCCCCGTGCAGGTGACAGCCACCACGGTGATCGGCAAGGAGGTCGACGTCGTCGGAAGCATCATCTATGTCGAGGAGTTCCCCCTCGCCATCGACCTGCTGGCCCAGGGGGCCTTCGAAATCGAGAGCCTGATCTCCATGGTTCTCCCGATTACCCGCTTCGACGAGGGCTTCGATGCCCTGGCCAACCCCGTCTCAACCCTGAAGGTGTTACTCCATCCCACGCAGGGCCACTAACTAGTCCTCTAGACCATGGCGATAGGCCGCATGGCGAACCCGCCGGTGAGGCCCCGCAGCTTCGGTAGTAGGGCCACGTAGCAGAACTCGTATTTCCGGTCCGCAGCCAACTGCTCGAGGTAGTGCAGTTCGGCGATGTGGACTCCGTGCTCCACCAGCAGGTATTCATGGACAGGGTGCCAGCTGTCCCCGTCCACCGCCGGGAACACTTCCAGCATCGAGGTGTCACTGCCCACGAGGATGGAGCCGTGGTTCTCGATCAGCCAGCGGGCAGCCGCCAGGTTCAGCCCGGAGGTGTCCGGGCCTTTCAGCTTCTCGTGATCGGAGCCGGCCTCACCCCACGATCCCAGCGATCCGGTTCTGATCAGCACGACATCTCCGACCCGGAGTTCTACCTGCTGGCTGGCGGCCGCGGCTTGCAGATCCTCCGGACCGATGGCGGTTCCCGGTGGCAGCACATCAACTCCGTGCAGAGAGGCGATGTCGAGCAGTACGCCGCGGGCGACTATCGGAGGTGTCGTGTCGGCGCTCGCCTTGCGGGGGCCGAAGTCCCCACCGTCCTCCGACCAGGTGTAGCCGTTGTACCACTGGTCGTCGGCGCCGGTTGTGAGGTGGCCGAGCCCGTCTATGTGGGTCCCGATGTGATCCGAGCAGATGACGAGGCCCGAGATGAACGCCATCTCCTTAGTGTTCGTGGATGGGTCGAGCATCGGGATGTCCTGCTGCTGTTTGGCCAGCGCCGGCGTGCGGAAGGACGCGATCTCGGTCGATGGATGGACCGGCGAGCGGAACGATGACCGGTCGACCGCAAGCCCTAGGTCGTATATCCGACCCTCGGAGACAAGGGCCAGTGCCTCCAACACAGAAGGGGGCGAGATGCCGTTGAGCGCCCCGACCTCGTCGGCGTCGCCCCACGACCAGCCCCACCCGACGCCTTTGCGCCAGCCGCGCGCCGTCATGCGGAGATGGCGCCCGGAAGGTCGTCCATCTGATCCCACCTCCAAAACTCGTGGGCCTTACGCGTCTCCGTGCCCGAACCGACGGTAGTTCACCTCCCTCGACAAGAGAGGCGTTCCTGTCGGGCGCACCGTTCGACGCCGTCGTGCCGGCCCTCGCGCCGTGTGGAACGCGGGCCGGCTAGCGGCGTTGTCTGCGGCTAGTTCCGTCCGGTCCAGCTGACCATGGCGGTCTCGGCGAGACCATGCCACTGGGTGATGCCGTCGCGGAAGGCGCTCCAATGCCCGAAGATAGTGTTGAAGTCATCATTCTCGGCCGCGGTCTCGTCGAAGAGCTCGAACGCGGCGTCCTCCGAAGCCTGCATCACGTCGTCCGGGAAGGGCCGCAGCTCGATACCCGACTGGAGAACCGTCTGGAGAGCAGCCGGGTTCTTGGCGTCGTAGCGCGCCATCATGGTGGCGTTGGCGGCGTACGCGGCCGACTCGACTATCACCTGGTACTCCTCGGGCAGCTGGTTCCATTCGTCCAGCGGGATGAAGACGTCGAGCTCGGGGCCCGGCTCCCACCATCCCGGGTAGTAGTAATACGTGGACACGTCATGGAAGCCCATGGTCGTGTCGTCGTACGGGCCGACCCACTCGGTCGCGTCGATTGCGCCGGTCTGGAGTGCCTGGAAGATCTCGCCGCCTGGCAACACCTGCACGGTGACGCCGAGCCGCTCCATCACCTTGCCTCCCAGGCCGGGTATCCGCATGCGCAGTCCCTGCAGGTCCGCCGCGGAGTTGATCTCCTTGTTGAACCAACCGCCCATCTGGACTCCGGTATTACCGGCCGGGAAGTTGATCACGCCGAAGCGATCCGCGTAGAAGTCCTGCATCAGCTGCAAGCCGCCGCCCTCGTACATCCACGCATTCTGCTGCCGGTAGGTGAACCCGAACGGCAGGGCCGTGTTGAAAGCCGTGGCAGGGCTCAGACCCACGTAGTAGTACGACGCGGTATGGCCGGCCGGGATGGCGTTCTGCTGGACGTTCTGCAGGACCTCGAGTCCCGGTACCAGTTCGCCTGCCGCCCTGGGCGTGATGTTGAACCGGCCGCCGGTCATGTCCGAGACCCGCTGGGCGAATTCCACAGCACCGCCGTAGATGGTGTCCAGCGACAACGGCCAGCTGGTGCCCATCTCCCACTCGATCTCGGGACCGCCCTGGGTCATGACCACCTCGACCGCTTCCTGGGCGGTGTCCGCAGTGGCCGCCGTGGTGGCCGAACCCGAAGTCCCCTGGGTGGTGGTGGCCTCGGACTCTCCGGTCCCGCAGGCGCCGATAGTGGTTAGCAACCCGCCGGCCGCGACGGTCATGCCCGCCTTCTTCAGGAAGTCACGCCGGTCGACCTTGGTCTCCAACGTCTCTTCCAGCGAGGGTCCTCCCCTTTTATCTCTCGCCAATGGCTCCTCCTTTCCCGACTGGGTCGAGCGCCATCCGGGGAGGGTCGTAGAGGACCCGTTATGCCGGCATGACGATCGACGGCAAAGTGCAGGTCGGCGCGTAATGCGCCTTCCCACCAGGTGCCCACAATCTTACCGGTGACTCGTCGGCTATGACCCCGGAGGGTTCTGAGAAGTCCCTGCTCTAAGTGTGATGGATGACCACAGCTCCCACACCGGATGGTGTACAGGCCTGCACTTTGCAAGCTTTCGGGCCACCCTCAGCGACGTAGGACCCGGCCACTCCGGCGACCCGTCTCAGCGCCGTCAACGACCGTGGGCCCTCCGTTCACCAACACGTGCCGGACACCGACCGCCGGTTGGTTCGGATCGTCGAGTGTCCCCCGATCCGAGAATTCGTCGGGATCGAAAACAACGGCATCAGCCTGCATACCCTCGATCAGGCGACCCCGGTCGCCGAGCCCCATCCGGTCGGCCGGCTGGGCGGTCAGCTTGTACACGGCCTCTTCCAGTGTCAGCTCCCGCCTCTCCCTGACCATGGTCCGGTAGAAGACTCCTACCCACGTGTAGGCGCCGAGGAAGGTGGTGTCGCGGAGGGGGCCATCCGTACACAGGGCGGTCGCGTCCGACTCGGTGGTGCAGAGTGGGTGGCGAAAGGTGTGGGCCAGCATGTCGTCGTCGTACGAATGGACGATCAGCAGCGCGCCATGGAAGTCGTCGCCCTCGGCCAGCAGCAGGTCGTACATGGTGTCGTAGGGATCACCGCCGGAGGGCGTAAGGTCGGCGATGCTGTAGCCGGCCTTGGAGGGGGAGCCGGCGCTGCGGAACAGGGCAACCCGGTCCCAGCCTCCCAGCCCGAAGGAGGAGATGATGCTGTCGTATCGCTTCAGGCGATCCCTGACGGCCGGATCTCTCAGGTAATCCCGGAGCCGGGCCGGCCCGTCGTCCATCGCCCAGGAGGGGAGCACCGCACTCAGGTTGGTGATGCCGTGAAGCCGGGTGTGAGCATCGAATTCGACGTCGAGCCCGCTGCCATGGGCAGCCTCGACCGCCTCGATGCAGCGCTCGAGCGAGTCTGGCGGCCCGCCCCGGCGCGGGATTATGTGCGACAGCTGGAGCCGAACCCCCGTGGCGGCCGCGGCGCGCAGGCCTTCCTCGACCGCCTCGATCGCCAACACCTCGCGGTTTCGCTCGTGGGTCGCGTACAGCCCACCGTGGCGAGCCGTGACCCGGCACAGCTCGATGAGTTCCTCCTCGGACGCCTCCCTCTCGGCGGGATACTCGAGTCCGGTGGAGAACCCGAAGGCGCCCGCGTCGAGACCCTCCTCCAGGAGTCGCGCCATCAGGGCGGATTCGTCGGCGGTGGCGGGCCGTCTCACGTCGCCCACCGCGGCGAGTCGCAGATTCCCGTTGGGGACCAGCGTGGCCACGTTGACCGCCGGTCCGGCCTCTTCCAACCGGGCGAGATAGCCCTCCATCGTTGTCCAGTCGATCGGGAGGATGTCCTGGTAGCCGTAGATGTTCCCGGTGAAGGCATCGACGTTCGGACCCAGCGGTGCGCAGCCGTGGCCGCAGTTGCCGACCACCTCGGTGGTGACGCCTTGGAAGATCTGGCTATGGGCACGGGGATCGATCAGCAGCGTGAAGTCCGAGTGGCTGTGAATGTCGATGAAGCCGGGCGCCACAACCATCCCGGTCGCGTCGAGCGATCCTCTGGCTTCGGCCCGGCTCAGGTCGCCCATCGCCGCGATCCGATCTCCTGCTATGCCGAGGTCGCCCGAACGGCTCGGCGCGCCGGTGCCATCCACCAACCGGCCGCCCCGGATCACCAAGTCGAACATCGCCGGCCCTTCTCCCTCGTGATGGATCAGCCTACGCTCCGCGCCGGGCCCACTCCACTCCGATCACATTCCTCCTTAACAATTCTCAACAAGGTATAGGACTGATCCATGGCCTGGGAGTATCCGGCAAGGATGTCGCATCACAGCCGCACGGGGTACGCGACCGCCGCTGTGGAGTACATACCGCACGCCTGAGGAGTCGACTACGGAGTGATGGAGGAGACCCTCCGCTGGCTCCAACGGGCCCGGGCGCCGGTTACGCCGAGGCTCAGGCGCTGGACCAGGATCCTGCCCGCTCCCGGTGCTGCGTATTACGGGCCTGCTCCAGGATGAGTTCGAAGATCTTCTCGACCTCGACCGGAACCAGACCGTGCCTCTCCGCTTCCTGCCTGACGACGGCCAGCAGCTCCTCCTCGCGCTCGGGTACGTGGACCGGCATCCCACGTTCGGCCTTGATCCGGCCCACCCGCATGACCATGAGATACCGGCGCGCCAGGAGGCGGACCAGATCGCGGTCGATCATGTCGATGTTCATCCGGACCCGATTGACGCCCAGCGCGTCCATGAGAGCGGTGAACATCTCGAAGGTGATCTGATGGGACACCGCGGTGCGGGCCGCCATGGGATCCGGGTGGACCTCCACCATCAGCCCGTCGGAGCCGACGCCCTGGGCGGCCAGCGACAAGGGCTGGATCCTGGTCCGGGATCCGGCGGCTGCGGAAGGAGCCACGATGACCGGGAGGTGGCTGATCTCCTTCAGCACCGGGATCGAGCTGAGGTCCAGGGTTGCCCGCGTTGACTTCTCGAAGGTGCGGATGCCCCCCTCGCACAGCACCACCTGGTCATTGCCCTCTGCGAGCACGTACTCGGCCGCCCACAGCCACTCGTCCACGGTGGCCGAGCCTCCGCGCTCGAGTAGCACCGGCTTCCCAGTCCCGCCGATCACGCGCAGCAACTCGAAGTTCTGCATGGAGCGGGGATCGACGTGGATCATGTCGACATGGGAGGCGACCAGCTCGACGTCCTTGGGTTCCAGGGCCTTGGTAACCGTGGGCAGGCCCACTTCGGCACCTGCGTCCCGCAACAACTCCAGGCCGGGCTGGCCCAGTCCCGGAAACTCGTACGGCGAGGCGCTCGACTCGTATACCCCACCCCGGAGCACGGCCGCGCCGGCGTCGGCCACCACAGCGGCGACCCCCATGATCTGTTCCTCCGACTCGACCGCCCGGGGGCCTGCGATGGTCGGGAACGGGTCGTGCCCGAACCGGGTCTCTCCCACCGCGACGATGGTGTCCACGGGTGATCCGTTGCGTAGTGCTCTGCGTTCCATGATGCTCCTCCGGTGGGATTTCGCTCCGAACGTCAAAGCGCCCGGAGCGGGCGCTCCGGGCCTTGGCTTTCTACGACAGGTGAGGTCTAGACGTCACGCCAGGCCCGGGCGCCGGGCCCGGTAAAGGCGAAGTACGAATACACCTGGGTAGAAGTCACGATGGGCAGGTTACCCCATCGGCAACCGCCCCGACAACCCGAATTGAGCGGATCGAGACACAAGGCTCGACGCCGGCCTCTCGCTCGCCGGGCACTCCGTTACGTAGCGGCGCCCTGGGCTCGGTCGTTCTCCGGCGTCACCACCGGGTTCCGCCTACCCAGCCATAGGAACAGGGCAAGGCCGCCCACCGCGGCGGCCAGGGCGCTCCACTGGCTCCATGTCAGCGCACCCAGGGTCCGGTCGCCGCCGACATCCAGGGCGAGCCGGGTGAAATCGATGAGGAAGCGCTGGACGCCGTACCAGGTCATCCAGATGGCGAACAGCTGGCCGTAGCGGAGCCGGGCGCCGGAGCGGAAGACCAGCCAGTAGAGGAAGCCGAAGCATACGGCCGCGGCCAGCATGTCATACAGGGCGGCATGGTGGTAGATGCCGCAGAACTCGCCCACGGTCGCCGTCACGCACTCCAAGCGGTCGTGCTGGGGCGCCACGTCGTAGCCCGGCCGAATCCCGTATCCCAGCGCGAAACGGGTCGGCCCCCCGAGGTGCTCCACGATGGCCAGGTCGCCGATGCGGCCCACCACCGTTCCTATGGCCAGGCCGAAGGCGGCCACGTCGACGGCGGGTCCCAGCCGGAGTCCCAGCCGCTGCGCCCTCCAGACACCGGCCCCGATACCGCCGGCGAAACCGCCCAGGATGGAGTAGTTGCCGCCGATGTTGATCAACTCTCCCGCGTCGAATCCGTTCTCCGCCCAGTAGGCGGGCAGGGTGAGCCACCGGGCCCCCAGCAGCGCACCCACCAGCGCCCAGGTAAGGACCGACTGGAACAGGTTGCCGTCGAAGCCCCGGGCCCGGTATCGGAGGGTGCCGTAGTAGGCGCCGGCCAGGAACCCCACCCCGGCGAAGACCCCGTGGAGCGACATCCGGAGCGGCCCGACCTCGAAGATCGGGATCGGCGGGTAGGAGATGACTGCGAACACGTCCGCGAGCCTACCGGGCCGGAGACGCCTACCGGCCGACCGGAGGCCTGGTCAACTCGCCGGTGCCGGTGCCGGCACCATCAGGCCAGAGACGGGAGGTAGCCGGGCCGGGACTGCTCGAAGACCTCGATGGCCTCGAGATTCCGCATGGTGAGGCCGATGTCGTCGAGGCCCTCGAGGAGCCGGTACTTGGTGAAGGGGTCGATCTCGAAGCCGGCCCGCCAGTCGCCGGTGGTGACCGTCTGGGTCTCCAGGTCGATGGTGACCACGGCTCCCGGCGTGGCAGTGGCCAACTCGATCAGCCCGTTCACCTCGGCTTCGGTGAGCGTGACCGGCAGCAACCCGATCTTGGTGCAGTTGTTGTAGAAGATGTCAGCGAACGAGGGGGCGACCACCGCTTCGAAGCCCCAGTCCTGGATGCCCCACGGAGCGTGCTCGCGAGATGATCCCGAACCGAAGTTGGGACCGCTGACCAGGACCCGGGCCTCCTGGTACTCGGGACGGTTCAGGACGAAGTCGGGGTCGAGATCTCCGCCGGCGATCCTGGCCCAGTCGTGGAACAGGAACTGCCCGTAGCCGCTCCGCTCGACGCGCTTGAGGAACTGCTTGGGCATGATCTGGTCGGTGTCGCAGTTGTTCCTCGGCAAGGGCGCCATGGTGCCCGTGATGATGCCTACGGGGTCCATGGTCAGGCCCAGGTTCGCACGTCGACGAAGTGCCCGGCCACCGCCGCGGCGGCGGCCATCTCGGGACTGACGAGGTGGGTCCGCCCGCCGCGCCCCTGGCGGCCCTCGAAGTTGCGGTTTGATGTCGATGCGCAGCGCTCCCCCGGGGCGAGGATGTCGTCGTTCATCCCCAGGCACATGGAGCATCCGGCGTCCCGCCACTCGAACCCGGCTTCCTTGAAGATGCGGTCGAGACCCTCCTCCTCAGCCTGGAGCTTCACCAGCCCGGAACCGGGCACCACCATGGCGCTGACCGACCGGGCCACGGAGCGCCCCTCCACTACCCCCGCCGCCGCTCGCAGGTCCTCGATGCGGGCGTTGGTGCACGAACCGAGGAAGACCCGGTCGAGGCGGATATCGGTGATCGGGGTGCCGGCCGCCAGGTCCATGTATTCCAGGGCCCGCCCGCATCCGGACCGGTCCAGCGGGTCGTCGTAGTCGTCCGGGTGGGGCACGCGGGCGCTCACCGGCACGGTCTGGGCGGGGTTGGTGCCCCAGGAGACGTGCGGCTCGAGCTCGGCGGCGTCCAGCTCGACCTCGGTGTCGAAGGAGGCGCCGTCATCGGTGGGAAGGGTGCGCCAATGATCCAGCGCCGCTTCCCAGTCGCCGGGAGCATGGGGGCGTCCCTCCAGGTACGAGTAGGTGGTGTCGTCAGGGGCCACCATGCCGGCCCGGGCGCCCCCCTCGATCGACATGTTGCAGATGGTCATGCGGGCCGCCATCGAGAGGGAGCGGATGGTGGAGCCCCGGTACTCGATCACATGGCCCACTCCGCCGGCCACCCCGATCCGGGCGATGATGGCCAGGATGATGTCCTTGGCGGTGACGCCCGTAGGCAGGTCGCCGTCGACCGTCACCGCCATGGCCTTGGGCTTGGCCTGGGGAAGGGTCTGGGTAGCCAGCACGTGCTCCACCTCGGAGGTACCGATCCCGAAGGCCAGGGCTCCGAACGCACCGTGTGTGGCGGTGTGGGAGTCGCCACAGACGATGGTCATGCCGGGCTGGGTGATCCCCTGCTCGGGACCGATGATGTGGACGATGCCCTGGCGGGGGTCGTCCAGCCCGTAAAGGGTGATGCCGTACTGCTCGCAGTTGGAGATCAGGGCGTCGATCTGCTTCTTTGACAGCGGATCCCTAATCCCGAGACTGCGGTTGGCCGTCGGGACCCCGTGGTCGATGGTCGCCAGCGTCAGGTCGGGTCGCCGCACGCCCCGTCCGGCCAGCCGCAGGCCGTCGAACGCCTGCGGGCTGGTCACCTCGTGGACCAGGTGCAGATCGATGTAGAGAAGGGACGGCTCCCCGGGAGCCTCGTGGGCTACATGGGCGTCCCAAACCTTCTGAAAAAGGGTGCGCGGCGGGTTCGTCATAGGATCGCCGAGAATGGTACACGGGCGGAGGCGCAAACCCAGCGATGCCGATATCATAATGTGATATCATTCCTCGGTGAGAAGGAAACACCGGAGGACTCTGGAAGCGATATTCCGGAGACCGACGCAGGCCTCGATCAACTGGAATGACATCGAGTCACTGTTCGTTGCCTGTGGCGCAACCATCGAGGAGCGAGCAGGATCTCGTGTGGCGGTGGAACTCAATGACGTGATCGCCGTGTTCCACCGGCCTCATCCGCGCAAGGAGGCGGACAAGGGATCGGTCGCCTCTGCGAGGAGGTTCCTTGCGGAAGCCGGTGTCAGGCCGTAGAGCTAGGAGTAGAACGATGCTGGAGCACCGCGGATACCGCGGAGTCGTAATCTTCGACGACGAAGCAGGCCTTCTCCACGGCGAGGTGGTGGACACCCGAGACGTGATTACCTTTCAGGGCAGTTCGGTGTCGGAAGTGCAGCAGGCATTCAGGGACTCGGTGGACGAATACCTCGCGATATGTTCGGAGAGGGGCCGAGAGCCTGATCGCCCCTACTCGGGGAGGATCGCGCTCCGTCTGCCGCCACGTGTTCACAGGGCCGCGGCAGCGGCGGCCCGGACAGAGCGCAAGAGCCTCAATGCATGGCTCTCGGAACTCGTTGTTACGGCGGTTAGAACCGACCCCTGACTCGGCTGGATAGGCTTAGAGACGGAGGCGCTAGCGTCGCGGGACGATCCGTGCGTATACACCCGTGATCGACGAAGCTCTCCGATTCACTTTGCATGGAGGTGTGCGGATCGTGTCCCTTCGATGACTCCTGAGGAGTTCCGCCGCCACGGCTACGCGTTGGTCGACTGGTTGGCCGGCTACATGGAGCGGGTGGGCGATTTGCCGGTCCAGTCGCAACTGGCGCCGGGAGAGATCCGGGAGATGCTGCCCGACCACGCTCCGGAGGAGCCGGAGGACTTCGAGGAGATCACCGCCGACCTGGACTGCATCGTGGTACCCGGGCTGACCAACTGGGTCTCCCCCGGATGGTTCGCATTCTTCCCGGCCGCCACCTCCGGCCCGGGCATTCTCGGCGAGCTGGTCTCGGCCGGTCTAGGCCAGCAGGGCATGCTGTGGGCCACCAGCCCGGTATGCACCGAACTGGAGAACGTTATGGCCGACTGGATGGTGGACCTGCTCGGGCTCCCTGACGCATGGAAGACCACCGACCAGGGAGGCGGCGTGCTTCAACAGACCGCCTCGGATGCCGTCCACACCGCCCTCGTGGTCGCCCGCGAAGAGGTGGCGACACGAGGCGGAGCAACAGACCGGTGCGTCGCCTACACCTCCTCGCAGGCCCATTCATCCGTGGAGAAGGGAGCTCGGGTGGCGGGCTACCACCACGTGCGCCTGATCGACGTGGACGATGCCTACGCCATGCGGATCGATGCTCTCCGGGAGGCGGTACGTGAGGACCGGGCCGCCGGGCTGGAGCCCGCCTTCGCCTGCTCGGCCGTGGGCACCACCGCCACGACCGCGGTCGACCCGGTCCGCGCCGTGGGCGAACTGGCCCGCCAGGCAGGGATGTGGCATCACGTGGACGCCGCCTATGCCGGGAACGCCATGCTCTGTCCGGAGTTCCGGCACCACCAGGACGGCCTGGAGTTGGTGGACAGCTACACGGTCAACCCCTACAAGTGGACGCCCATGACCTTCGACGGCTCTCTGTTCTACGTGGCCGACCGGCGACCCCTGATCCGCACCCTCTCGATCCTGCCCGAGTACCTGCGCAACGCCTCCTCGGAAAGCGGGCAGGTGATCGACTACCGGGACTGGCACGTGGCGCTGGGGCGCCGCTTCCGCTCCCTCAAACTCTGGTTCGTGCTGCGTTACTACGGCGCCGCCGCGCTGCGGTCCCGGATACGCGACAACGTGGCGTGGGCTCGCTCCCTTGCCGACCGGATGCGGGAGGACCCTCGTTTCGAGCTGGTGGCCCCCGTGCCCTTCGCCCTCGTGTGCTTCCGGCACCGGGCCGGCAACCGGGCCACCGAGTCGCTGGGGGAGGCGGTCAACCGGTCCGGCCACTCGTTCCTGACCCCTTCCCGGATCGGGGAGACCTCGTTCCTGCGGGTGTCGATAGGCCAGATGGACACCCGCGAGGAACACGTCGAGCGGCTGTGGCGCCTTATCGACGGGACGGCCACTCCTCTCATCTAGAGTCCTCGGCGTCGATCGGTTCGGAGGATCATGGAACATTGGAGGCCTGGTGATGTAGCGTGGGAGGAGGCGCCCGCGGAGTACTTCACCGGTGACGTGCTATTCGGGCCGGTGCGCAACGACGGTGTGCTGAACATCCTCGCAGTGAGCTTCGAGCCGGGCGCCCGCACCGACTGGCACCACCACCCTGAAGGCCAAGTGCTCTATGTCACGAACGGCGCGGGCCTGGTACAGAACGAGGAAGGCTCCGCTGTCGAGATCTCCACCGGAGATCTCGTCCACGCACCTCCCGGCGAGGTGCACTGGCACGGCGCCCTCCCGGACTCGCCGATGACGCATCTATCCCATACGACCGGCGGCGCCACCGTGTGGGAGGGCCGCAAGGTGAGCGAAGAGGAGTACGGGTCGGTGGCCGGCGGGGGTCGCTCACCCGTCGCCGAATCCGGCTATTGAGGAGCCCCCGAGGCGGGTGAGGGGTGAATCCGGGCGAGAGCCGATGATCAAACCCGTGGACCCTCGATCCCCGGTATGACCGTCCGGCCGTAGGCGTTCAGCGTTCCTTCCCGGTCGTCATGCATCAGGTAGACCCCGAAGTGGTCCATCCCCAGAGCGCTTAGTTCCGCCAGCTTGGCGATGTGGTCCTCCGCCGTTCCTAGCACGCAGAAACGGTCCACGATGGCGTCGGGCACGAAGTCGGTGGAGGGGTTGCCGGCCTTGCCGTGGTGGGCGTAGTCGTAGCCTTCCCGGGCGGCTATGTAGTCGGCCAGAACCTCGGGGACCATTTCCGGGTTGTCCGAGCCGTAGCGTTTCACCAGGTCGTGGACGTGGTTACCGACCATGCCCCCGAACCACCGGAGCTGCTCCCGCTGGTGCTCGATGTTGTCGCCCACGTAGGCCGGCGCCACCACGCAGACCGATATCTCGTCGGGATCGCGGCCTGCGTCCGCCGCCGCGGCCCGAACCGCTGCCACCGTCCACTCCAGGATCTGGGGGTCGGCCAGCTGCAGGATGAACCCGTCGGCGTGACGCCCGATCGTGGCCAGCGCCTTCGGTCCGTAACCGGCCGCCCACATCGGCAGGTCCCAACCCTCCGAGATCCACGGTATCCGGAGAGGCGTGCCGTCGTAGTCGACGTCCTCCCCGGCGACCAGCCCCTTGATGACCTCCATCGACTCGGCCATCTTGGCCAGGGTGCGGGGCTTGCGGCCGATGACCCTCAAGGCCGAGTCGCCCCGTCCCATCCCGCAGATGGTCCGGCCGCCGTACATGTCGTTGAGGGTCGCGAACAGCGAGGCCAGCACCGTCCAGTCCCGGGTGCCCGGATTGGTGACCATCGGACCCACCACCATCCGGTCGGTCTCGGCCAGCATCCTCGAGTAGATGACGAAAGGCTCCTGCCACAGCACGTGGGAGTCGAAGGTCCAGGCGTGGCTGAATCCGTTGGCCTCGGCCAGCCGGGTGAGTTCTATGACCCGGGAGGCGGGTGGATCGGTCTGGAGCACGACGCCGAAGTCCATGGTGCCTATCCCCTCTTTCGGTTGTTCTTGCCTCTTCTAGGAGGGTACCGAATAATGTCCGGCCGGCCCCCTATCCGGCAGAGAACCCCCGGTCAAGGCAACGCGGGCCAGTCCATCCCCGTCTATTGAACACCCTTCTAACGATGCTGGGGGAATCCGAGGTCCACCCCGCGGTGGATGGGGTCCGGCCACCTGGCGATCACGACCTTGGGCCGGGTGTAGAAATGCACCCCTTCGGGGCCGTAGATGGAATGGCCGCCGAAGATGGAGTCCTTCCAGCCCCCGAAGGAATAGAAGGACAGGGGTACCGGTATCGGAACGTTGATCCCGACCATCCCCACTTCGATCTCGGCCTGGAACTTGCGCGCCGCGCCGCCGTCGTTGGTGAACACCGCGGTTCCGTTGCCATACGGGTTCACGTTGATGAGGTCTATCGCCTCCTGGTAGGAGTCGGTGCGTACCACCGAGAGCACGGGTCCGAAGATCTCGTCCCGGTAGATCGACATGTCCTTCGTCACCCCGTCGAACAGGGTGGGGCCGAAGAAGAAGCCATCCTCGTGCCCTTCGCTGGTGAAGCCCCGGCCGTCTTCGAGGAGGCGCGCGCCCTCGGCCTCGCCGGCGTCGACGTAGCCGGCGACCCGGTCGCGATGCTCGGCGGTGACCAGCGGGCCCATCTGGGCGCCATCGGAGTCTCCGGGACCCACCACCAGGTCGGCGATCCGCTCCCGGACCTTGGGCAGCAGCCGGTCGGCGGCCTCGCCCACCGTCACCACCACCGAAATAGCCATGCACCGCTCGCCGGCCGAGCCGTAACCGGCCGACACCGCCGCATCGGCGGCCAGGTCCATGTCGGCGTCGGGAAGGACGATCATGTGGTTCTTGGCGCCGCCCAGCGCTTGGACCCGCTTGCCGTTCGCGGTTCCCTGCTCGTAGATGTACCGGGCGATCGGCGTCGAACCCACGAAGGAGACGGCGGCGATGTCCGGATGCGCCAGGATGGCGTCCACCGCCGCCTTGTCACCGTGAACCACGTTGAAAACGCCGTCGGGAAGGCCTGCTTCGGCCAGCAGTTCCGCGTTGAGCAGGGAGGCGGACGGATCTTTCTCCGACGGCTTGAGCACGAAGGTGTTGCCGCAGGCGATGGCGATGGGAAACATCCACATGGGCACCATGGCGGGGAAGTTGAACGGGGTGATCCCGGCCGCCACCCCCAGCGGTTGGCGCACCGTGTAGGTGTCGACGGCGCTGCTGACCTGCTCCGAGAACTCCCCCTTGATCAGATGGGCGATGTTGCAGGCGAACTCCACCACCTCGAGGCCCCGCTGGACCTCGCCCAAGGCGTCGTCGAGGGTCTTCCCGTGCTCGGCGGTGAGGATGCGGGCCAGGTCGAGACGGTGCCGGGTGATGAGTTCCCGGTAGGCGAACATGATGTTCTGGCGACGGGTCAGCGACACCGACCGCCAGTCCTCGAACGCCTTCCGTGCTGCACCGACCGCTCGGTCCACCTCGGCGGCCCCGGCGAACGCCACCTCGGCGGCCTGGCGTCCGGTGGCCGGGTTGAACACCGGACCGGTCCGCTCCGGTTCGCCCTCCCAGGGCTTTCCGCCTATCCAGTGGGTTATGGTCTTCATCGCCCTCATCCTCATGCCGTGGGTCCTTGACTTACTCTGCCGTGGCGCTCGCCGTGGGCTGCCCGCACCGTCCCCGGAGATCCTCCTAGCGCAGCATCATGGTCGTACCGCGCCGCAGGTACTCCCCGTCGCCCTTGCTCCCGTGATACCGGCCGTCCTTGATGATGACCTTGCCCTTCGACATGACCGTCTCGACCTTGCCGGTGATCTCCCGGCCTTCGTAGGCCGAGTAGTCGACGTCCATGTGGTGGGTCTCCACCGAGATCGTATGCGTGCGGTCCGGGTCGAGGATCACGATGTCCGCATCGCTCCCGGGCGCGATGGTGCCCTTCTTCGGGAACAGGCCGAACATCTTGGCCGGCGTGGTGGCGGTGATCTCCACGAACCGGTTGGCGTTGATGCGCCCTCCCGCGACACCCGCATCGAAGATCAGTTCCATCCGGTTCTCGACCCCGGGCATCCCGTTGGGGATCGCCGCGAAATTGTCCCGCCCGAGTTGCTTCTGGGTTCCGAACGTGTGGTGGTCCCCCATACAGAAGGGGCAGTGGTCGGTCGACACCACCTGAAGGTCGTCCGTCGCGAGGCCCCGCCACAGCCGCTCCTGGTGTCCGGCCGCCCGGTCGCGCAACGGCGGCGAGCACACGTACTTGGCACCCTCGAAGCCTCCTCCGAGGTTGTCCAGATCCAGCAGCAAGTACTGCGGGCAGGTCTCCGCGAACACGTTCCGCCCCTCATCCCTGGCCAGGGTGACCTGTTCGAGGGCTTCGAGAGCCGATAGATGGACGAAGTAGACCGGAGCGCCCGTGACCTCGGCCAGCCGGATGGCACGGTGGGTCGCCTCGCCTTCCAGCACCGATTTGCGCACGATTCCGTGATGGATCGGATCGGTCTCGCCGCGCTGCAGCGCCTGGTTCACGAACACGTCGATGGCGATACCGTTCTCGGCGTGCATGGCGATCATTGATCCGTTCTCGGCGGCCTTCTGCATGGCCATGACGATCTCGCCGTCGTCGGAGTAGAAGACGCCCGGGTAGGCCATGAACATCTTGAACGAGGTCACGCCCTCGTCCACCAGCATGTCCATCTCCTTGAGCGTCTGCTCGTTGATGTCTCCCGTGATCATGTGGAAGCCGTAGTCGATGGCGCACTCGCCCTCGGCCTTGTCCATCCAACGCTCGAAGCCGTCCATGGCGGACTCGCCCTTGGTCTGGACGGCGAAGTCAACGATGGTGGTGGTGCCTCCCCAGGCGGCGGCCCGGCTTCCCGTCTCGAAGGTATCGGCGGCGAAAGTGCCCCCGAACGGCAGTTCCATGTGGGTGTGCACGTCGATGCCGCCCGGTATGACCAGCTTTCCTGACGCGTCGATGGTGCGGTCCGCTGCCAGGCCCAGGTCGTGTGCGTCGGACGAGACGATGGCAACCACCTGCGTGCCCTGGACGAACACGTCGGCCAGCATGGTCTCGGTGGCGGTGACGACGGTGCCGTTCTTGATGAGTGCAGTTCCCATGGCTTCCCTCCGATTCGATTGTCTCGGCTGTCAGGCGCTCGTTGCCCGGCGGACGGCGGCATCGAGCATCGCCAGGCCCTCGTCGCACTCCGCCTCGGTGACGGACAACGGCGGGGCTATGCGCAGCACGTTGCCGTACAGCCCGCCCTTGCCGATCAGGAGCCCCTCGGCCTTGGCCTCCTCCATGATGGCTCCGGTCAGAACCGGGTCGGGCTTGCCGGTGCCGGGCTCGGACAGTTCGATGCCGAGCATCAGGCCCTTGCCCCGTACTTCCGTGATCTGCTCGGTCTCCATGGCGAGGTGGTCGAACCCGTTCCTGAGTTGGGCGCCCACCTTGTAGGCGTTCGACTGTAGGTCATCCTCCACCAGGACCTCGAGGGTGGCGAGCCCGGCCGTGGTCGCCATCGGGTTCCCCCCGAAGGTCGAGATCGCGTTGGCGGGGTAACAGTCCATAATCTCCTTCCGCCCGACCACGCCTCCGATCGCCATGCCGTTCCCCAGCCCTTTGGCGAAGGTGAGCAGGTCCGGGACGATGCCGTGCGCCTCGTACCCCCAGAAGTTCTCGCCGGTGCGACCCCAGCCGGTCTGGACCTCGTCAGAGATGAACAGGATCCCATGCTCGTCCAGCACCTCTTTCATGGCCCCGAACAGCCCGTCGGGCGGAGTTATGAAGCCCCCGACACCCTGGATGGGCTCGGCGATCATGGCGGCCACGTTGCCGGCCGTGGCGATGTCGAGCAGGTCACGGAGATCATCGACGCACCGGGCGATGAACTGGTCGTCCGGCAAGTGGCCGAACGGGGAGCGAAGCTTGTAGCCGCCGTGCACGTACGTCACCTGGAAGGGGCTGAAGGTGGTGCCCGACCAGGCGGCGTTGCCGGTGACGGCAATGGCGCTGTGGGACTTGCCGTGGTAGCTGCCCCGCACGGCAAGGACCTGGTTGGAGCGGCGGTACTGGGTGGCCAGCATCAGGGCGGTGTCGTTGGCTTCGGTCCCCGAGTTGGCGAAGAACACCTTGGCATCCGGAATGCCCGACAGTTCCGCGATCTGCTCAGCCAGCGCTATGTGGGACTCCATCAGGTACAGGGTGGAGGTGTGAAGCATCCGGTCCGCCTGCGCTTTGATCGCCTCGACCACCCGAGGGACGCGGTGGCCCGCGATCGTCACCAAGATCCCCCCGAAGAAGTCCAGGTAGCGGTTCCCTTCGGCGTCGACCACGTGCCGACCCTCCCCGTCCACCAGCGAGATCGGCTCGTCGTAGTACAGGCCGACCCAGGGGGGAATCACCGCCCGGTGGCGCTCTAGTAGGTCGGCATGGATGCCCACGGTTGACCCCCGTTTCGCGTGTGTGCCAGGATAACCGGCCGGCTCGGTCACGAAGCCGGGTTGTGCCTGCTAACCGGCCATTGGGGATGCCGTTCGGGGAGGCTGCTCGACATGCCGGCGTTCCTCGACCGGACGTGGTGCGAGGCCGAAGGTGGGCAGGTTCAGGGAGGGGCTCGGTTGGTGGGTGCTCGAAGGGCGCGCAGCACTGCCAACGTATGGGGGTCGGGCTCCGGTAGTTGGTAACCGCAGGTCGGGTTCGGTGGTAGCAGGCGCCGGCGTCGGGGAGGTGATTGAGGGTCGATGCGCATGCCTCTGCGGTGTACGGCCACGTGATGGTGCCACCAGCACAGGGTGGTGAGGTTGTCGGGGGTGTGGTCACCGCCCTTGGACATGGGAGTGATGTGATGAACCTCGAGGCGGTAGGTCGAGCTGCACCCGTCGATGGTGCAGCCGTCGTCGCGGGCTAGGACCGCCCTGCGCAGGGACGGTCGTAACGAACCGGTCGACCCGTGATGGACGACGCTCTGGCCTGCGACAGTGACGACTTCGGTGCGGCCCGAGCATTGGACGAGGTCCACGGTGTCGGCTCCTACCCTGGCCCCGCCCAGGATGGCCACCCCTTGTTCGTGTCCGGACACCTCGGCCAATCCCTGGTCGGCGACCACCATGAGGGCGGGTTCACGCCGGTTACGGGCTGCCCGGACTTTCTCGGCGGTCGTGCGGACGGGTGCGGGTGGGCGGTCCAGTTCGTCCTGGCACAGGGTGGTGAGCGCCAAGGCTCTCCTCTGTCCCGCCCCGGGACGGCCCTCGCCTGCGGGCACCAAGCTCTCGCCGCGGCGGTCGAGACCCTGGCGGCATATTTCCGCTTCCAACGGCCCGAGCCTCCCTTTCACCTGTACATGGCCGCCATCGAGTGACGGCTGGAAGCTCACGTGCTGGCCCTCGAACAGTTCCCGCTCGTCAGTCCGGCTCACCCTGCGATAGCCCTGGAGAAGCCGCTTGACCGATTCGAGGTCCATGTTCCGGCTGCGTTCGATCGCCTCTGCCGATGCCCCCGCCTCGGCCAGGCGGGTTTCCGCGAGCACCCTCACGTAGGAGGTGGCACCCTGACGGATGCTCTCGATCTGCTGGTCTCCCAGCCGCTCGGCGAGGTACACGAGGTCGCGGGCGGCCGGACGTTCGATGTCGAGCCGGGACGCGACCATCTCGGTGGGGTTGCGGTACCCGAACCGGGCGACAGCACCCCGCCGCAGCATGTGCCTGAGCCATCCGAGCTGGTCGCCACGCGCCCGGCTGGCCTGCGCTTCGGCCCGGACCAGAGCGGCTTCGGCCTGGGCGTCCTCGACGTCCCTATCCGCGTAACCGGCGCTCTGAGCCATGTGGGCGGCCCGGTCGTAGACACGCTGCCGCTCCTTCTGGTACGCCGTCATGACCAGCGCGTTAAGCCCCGACCGCTCACCCTCGAGGTAATTTCGGACACGGGTTTGGACCGTTTCCTGTTCCGGGTAGTCAAGTAGGTATCCGTACATATGTTCGTATACTATACCATGGATGTGGCATAAACAGACTGTAAGCAGCCGAAACAACTATATATTCGTCAAAACCTGGCAACGTCGAGTCGCCATCCCCGGACGGACGCCCGCGCAACGCCGTTGAGGTTCTATCGTGACTTCATGAAAGTCGGAATCCGCGAGCTCCAGGCACATCTGTCGGACTACGTGAGGAAGGCCGCCGGAGGTGAGGAGGTAATCGTGACCGATCGGGGCAGGCCTGTTGCGAAACTCGTAGGCCTAGGCACATCGATGCTCGAAAGGGGCATCGCGGAGGGCTGGATCACGCCGCCAAGGCGCTCGGGTCTCACGCCCGCTGTCCATTCCAGGGCCTCCCTCAGCACCGTGGAGGTGTTAGATGAGGACCGCGGCTGACACTCCAGGTGGACAGAAGCGCCCGGGACCTCGAACCCTCAGGGGGCGACCAGGGGGTCGTAGGCGTCGGGGCGGCGGTCCCGGTAGAAGGCCCATATCTTGCGGACATCGTCGATCAGGTCCATCTCGAGATCTCTGATCACGAGCTCCTCCTCGGTGTCGGAGCCGGCCTCGCCCACCAGCTGCCCTCGCGGGTCGACGAAGTACGAGGAGCCGTAGAAGTCGTTGTCACCGTACGGTTCCTTGCCGACCCGGTTGATGGCGCCGACGAAGTACTCGTTGGCCACCGCCGATGCGGGCTGCTCCAGGTTCCACAGGTACATGGACAGGCCGCGGCTGGTCGCCGACGGGTTGAACACGATCTTGGCGCCGGCCAGACCGAGCGCTCTCCAGCCCTCCGGGAAGTGGCGGTCGTAGCAGATGTACACGCCGATCCGGCCCACCGCGGTGTCGAACACCGGGTAGCCTAGGTTGCCGGGCCGGAAGTAGAACTTCTCCCAGAACCCGTTGACGTGCGGGATGTGGGTCTTGCGGTACTTACCCAGATACGTGCCGTCCGCGTCGATCACTGCTGCGGTGTTGTAGAGGAAGCCGTCGTCCTCCTTCTCGTACAGGGGGACGACCAGGACCATGCTTGTCTCCTTGGCCACCTCGATCATCCGCTGCGTGCTCGGGCCGTCGGGCACGGGCTCGGCGGAGTCCTTGTGGTCGTCGTCCTGGACCTGGCAGAAGTAGGGCCCGTTGAACAGTTCCTGGAAGCACATCACCTGGGCGCCCTGGTCGGCGGCCTGGTACGCGTAGTGGGCGCCTTTCTCGACCATGGACTCCCGGTCACCGGTCCATGCAGCCTGCAGGAGCGCTGCCCGAACGATGTTGGCCATTTTCTCTCCTATCCGCTGTTCCTCATTGTGACGCGGAACCGGGGTCGGAGCCGTTGCCGGCTCCGACCCCACCGATCCGCAGGATTGCTACTTGGAGTTGCCCCGCTGGGGCGTCCGATCCTTTACTCGCCGCCCGGGTTCAGTTCCACGGTGACCCGCCGCCAGCTGTTGCCGACCGTGTCGAGTCCGTCGTCCTCCAGCGCGTCCACCGCGTTCTGGGCGAAGTCGGTCCGGTACGAGCCGGCCGGCGGAACGCCCTGGATCACGCCCTGGCTGGTGGCCACGTCGACGGTCTGCTGCCACAGAGCGGCATCCATGACGCCGATGCCATGCGGCGACGGCCAGATGAGACCGTTGATCTCGTTCATCTGCCAGGTCTGGTGGCTGCGTCCCAGGGTTGGTCCGGCGGCCAGCACGATGTCGACGCAGCTGTCGGGGTTGTCACGGCAGTGGATCCACCCCCGGAAGCTGGCCCGCAGGAACGCCTCGACGATGTCGGGATTGTCCTCGGCATATGCCTCGGTGACCCAGATGGCGTCCTGGAGCATGGCCGTGGCGATCGACGGGTCGTTGAAGTCGATCACGGTGAGGTCGGACGGCTGGTAGAGCTCGCCCGTGTCCGGGTTGGTCGCTTCCAGCACCTGGGCGTACTCGTTGTAGATCATCGCCTCGGCGGCGTCAATCTCCCGGTTGAGCAAGGCCTCCATGTCGAAGCTCTGCGCGACCAGTTCGCCCACGTTCACGCCGAACTTCTCGATGGCGGCGGTCAACTCGTACTCGTTGCCGAAACCCCAGTTCCCGACGATCTTGCCTTCCCAATCGCTCGGGGAGGTGATGCCGGAATCGGCCCACGACACCATGAGCGTTCCGGAACGCTGGAACACCTGGCCGACGTTCACCAGCCCGGCCTCCTCCTCGTTGGACACCAGTGCCTTCGGAACCCACGCGAGACCGAACTCGGCGCCTCCGGTCGCTACGACCTGCTGGGGGACGATCTCGACCGCGCCTTCAAGGATGGTCACGTCCAGTCCCTCATCGGCGTAGAAGCCCTGATCCACAGCCGCGTAGTAGCCGGCGAACTGCGCCTGCGCCACCCATTGCAGCTGCAGGTTGATCGGGGTCAGCTCATCGTCCTCAGCGGCGCAGGCACTGGTGACCAATACCAGAACTGCCAGCGTCGCGGTGAGTGCTCGTAGCCTCCTCATTGCGCCTCCTTTCATGTTGCTCCTGTGCCTCCCTCGCAACCTGCCGTCGCCTGTGCAACAAAGCCTGCGCCCTCCCTTGAGCGGTAAGTGCACCGCAAACGTCGGCCACGAGGTCTCTCGATTAAACGCCTCTCGGAGAACAACGAAGGATAGATGGTGTAGTAGCCGACGCTACCCCCAGGAGAAGGATTTATCTGCCGGTTACGCGTCCGGCTGTAGATGTTCAGGCATTGCGCACCGACACGTGCCAGGGGATGACCCGCCGCTCGATCAGCACCACGATGTTGTAGAGGGCGATGCCGAACAGGGAAGCCAGCACGATGGCGGCCCAGGCCTCCTCGAACTGCAGCAGCCCCGCCTTGGTGGTGATGTACTGGCCGAGGCGTTCCTGGGAGCCCCCGAAGAATTCTTTGACGATGGCGCCGATGAGGCTGAGCGCGGCGGCGACCTTCAACGCAGAGAACAGGTACGGGGTTGCGTTGGGGAGCTGCAGCTTCCACAGCGTGGTGCGCCGTCCGGCCGCGTAGGACTCCATCAGTTCGATTCCGGATGCCTCCACCGAGAGGAGGCCCCGGACGAGGTTGATCATGACCGGGAAGAACACCAGGACCGCGACGACGAAGATCGAGCCGAACGGGCTCCGGAGTCCGAACCATGAGTTGGCGATCGGCGCCAGGACGACGATCGGAGTGGAGTTGGCTGCGATCGCGAAGGGAAGTGCCCCGTCACGAACAAAGCGCCACCGGGCGGCCGCCAGGGCGGTGAAGAACGCAAGAAAGCCGCCCAGCAGGAGGCCGGCCAGCGCGGTGGAGAAGGTCCCTGCCCCCGCGGCGAGCAGGTCGGAGGTCTCGCTGGCGAACGTGGCCGCAATCGCCGTGGGCGCCGGGAGGATGAACCCCTTGATGTCGAAGGCCCTGACCATGCCTTCCCACACGATCAGCCCGCCGACGAAGATCCCGATGGCGGGAAGCCGGAAGTAGACCTTCCGGAGGAACTCCGGCCGGTCGGTCACGAGTCCTCCACGGCTCTCAGCCCCTCACGGACGTCAGTGAGCAACTCGAAGAAGCGCTGGTCCTCGCGGGTGTCGTCGGAACGCGGCTCCGGAAGGTCGATGTCGACCACCTCGGTGATGGTTCCCGGACGGGGCGACATGATGACGACGCGGGTCGACAGGAAGACCGCCTCGGGAATGGAATGGGTCACGAACACCACCGTCGTCCCCGTCTCGGCCCGGATGCGAAGCAACTCCGATTGCATCCGCTCGCGGGTCATCTCGTCCAGGGCGCCGAACGGTTCATCCATCAGGAGGATGGAGGGCTTGAAGGCCAGCGCCCTGGCGATGGCCACCCGCTGCTGCATCCCGCCGGAGAGCTGCCACGGGTAGTGGTTGGCGAACCGGTCGAGCTGGACCAGCCCCAGCATGGCGGCCGCCTGCCGGGAACGCTCGGCCGCGTCCATGCCCATGATCTCCAAGGGCAGTTCCACGTTGGCCGCCACCCTGCGCCACTCCAATAGCGTGGCGGACTGGAACACCATCCCGTAGTCACGGTCGAGCCGGGCCCGAGCGGGAGTCTTGCCATTGACGGAAACCGTCCCGGAGGAGGGCGGGGTGAGATCTCCGATCAGGCGCAGGAGGGTGGATTTCCCGCATCCGGAAGGTCCGATGACGGAGATGAACTCTCCCCGCTCCACCGACAGGTCAACCCCGTGGACGGCCTGCACCTCCTGGTCGGAGCCGGGGTTGAACACCTTCCCGACCCCGCGTAGCGAGAGTGCGCTCATGCGACCACCTCCTTCAGACGTCCACCCCGCTGACCAGCGGCCTCGCCGAGGTCCTCCAGTCGCCGGGACGGCGGTATCAGGATCCGCTCGGCGAGGACAACCACGCCGACGAACCCGATACCCACCATCGAGGCGACAAGAATCGAGGCGAAGAGCTTCTCGGGGGCCGCCGAGAAGGCGGCCGCGAAGTTGAGTATGGCCCGGCCCAGCCCGTCGGGCATGCTGGCGGGGAGCTCGCCGACGATGGCGCCGATGATCGAGGCTGTGGCCGCGATCTTCAGGGCGGGAAACAGGTAGGGCAGGGCCGCCGGCACCTGGAGCTTCCACAGCACCTGGTTCGGGGTGGCCGCGTAGGACCGCATCAATTCCGAGGCGGTCGCGTCGGGGCTGCGCAGCCCGCGCAGGGTGTTGATAGCGACCGGGAAGAAGGCCAGGTAGGCAGAGACCACCGCCACGACCAGCCACCGGGTGACGTTCAGGCGACCGGCCCAGACCACCAGGATTGGAGCGATGGCGAGGATGGGGACCGTCTGGGAGGCGACCACGTGGGGCATGAGACCGCGCTCGGCGAGGGCTGACCGCACGAACAGCACGCCCAGGCCGAAACCCACCGCGCTACCGAGGACGAACCCGAGGAGCGCGGAACGCCAGGTGAAGAGAGCAGCCCGGACGAGGACGAGGAGCAGCATCTCGCCCCCGCGCCGCGCCGGACGGAGGAGGGCGATGACCACGTCCCAGGTGTGGGGCATCGAACGCTCGTTGGTGCGGACCGGTAGCCCGATGCCGGTACCCGGCCAGACACCGCCCGTCGCCGTTCCCATCCACTTGTAGCCCTCCCACATCGCGATGAGAACGGCCAGTATCCCGAGAAAGGACAGGAGTCGGCGGGCGTTAGGGCTCATCGCACCGCACGCTCGCGCCGTCCTGGCAGGCCGGGTCGGGCACGCGCCATCTGCGGCGCCCGGTCAGCGCCTCAGCCGTGCGCCGGTCATGTGGCCCGCTGGCGGGCTTTCAATGCCCACAGCGTCACGGCGCCGGCTATGGCGGTGGCGACAACGGTACCGGACACCAACGGCGCCGGCCGGGCCAGGGTCTGGAGACGGCTCCGCAGGTTCACCGGACTGTCGAACTCGGCCACCGGCCAGCCCCGCTCGGTCGCAACCTCCCGCAGGGCGCGGTCCGGGTTGACGGCCACCGGATGGCCCACCGCCTCCAGCATCGGGAGGTCGGTGGCGCTGTCCGAGTAGGCGTAGCACCGGTCGAGGTCGATCCCCCACTCCCCGGCCAACCGCCGGATGGCCTCGGCCTTGGCGGTTCCGCTGGCGTAGAAGGTCAGTTCACCGGCGTAGCAACCCTCTTCGTCGACGGTTGCACGGGTGGCGATGACATGGTCGACTCCGAGGTGGGCTGCCAGCGGTCGGGCCACCTCCTCGGGCGAGATGGACATGATGACCACCTCGCGGCCCGCCCGGCGGTGCTCGTCCATCAGGTCGAGCGCCTCCTCGTAGACCAGCGGTGTCAGGACCTCGTCGATGGTCTCCTCGACCAGGTCCCGGATCCGCGAAGCCTCGATGCCCTTGGTAAGGCTCACCAGCCGGTCACGAAGTTGATCCAGCTTGTCCTGATCCGCACCGGCCATCCGGTAGGCGGCCTGGGCGGTAGCCGCCCTGAGCAGGGTTCTTCGCCGGAGGAGGCCCGCCCTGTGAAGGGGTCGGGCAAAGGCCAGGGTCGACGACTTGGCGATGATCGTCTTGTCGAGATCGAAGAAGGCGACACCCGTTCTCACGGCGTCCATCTTACGGGAGAACGGAGCGATCCGGGAGCGTTGAGGCCGATCGAGGCCCGACCGGGCCGGCGAGAACGCGAAAAGATGGGGGTTACCAAGCTGTCCAAAGCTGGATATGTTAGCCATATGTTCATTAACGCTAACCAATATCCACCATGGCCGTGCCCTGGGCGACGGCAGGGCCCGCGGGCATGGTAGCCCTAGCCGTCCATACCCTCCACGACGATGTGCTCGGGATGCTGGCGCCGCTTGCGCTGGCATCGTTCCACCCTACGGCGCTCCTGATCGACCTCGATCAGGAGGGCCTTCCCCTGCCGGGCCGCCGGACCCTGGCAGACCTGGTCGAGGATGGCCCCACTCTCGCCGAACTGGTCCCCTCTCGAAAGGGACTGGCGGTACTCCCGCACGGAGGCGTACGTATCCCGGCTGCCATGGAGGTCGTCGGCGCCCTCGTCCAGTCCTGGCCGTGCGTAGTGGTGCGGACCCGCACCCCCCTGGACGCCATACCGTTCGTGCGGATAGCCCCCCTGATCCCCGGCGTCGACACGCGGGTGTCGCCCCGGGTGTGGGTGCGCACCGGAATCGGCCGGGTGGAGCCCGGGCCGGGGCCGGTGGTCGACGCTCCCTCCCGCTCCGCCTTCAGCTCCGTACCGGCCTGCCAGACCCCTACCGGCCGGTGGTTGCGATCGTGGGCCCCGGTCTGGAGATGGCGATGGCAGTAGTCGAACGCGTCCTCCGGCGGGTGCTCGAGTCGGATGTCGAGTTGAGCCGGGATCAGGCCGAGGCCGAGGTGCGCAGGATCATGTCGGTGGAGTCGCCGCTGGCCTCCCCTGGAATCGTGGACGTGGTGGTCGACACCCTCGTGGGGATGGGACCGATCGAGCCGCTCTTCCGAGACCCCGCCGTCTCGGACGTGTTCGTCAACGGTCCCGACGAGGTCTGGGTGGAGCGTCTAGGGGTCTTGGAATCCACCGATGTCTCCTTCGCCGACGACGCGGCGGTCCTGGCTGCCGTCGAACGCACCATCGCCCCGCTGGGCCTGCGCCTGGACCGGGCCAGTCCGCTGGTGAGCGCCCGCCTTCCTGACGGAAGCCGCCTGCATGCCGTCGTCCCGCCGGTGTCGGTCGGCGGTCCGATCGTCGCCATCCGTCGCTTCACCGCGGTGGCGCCCAGCCTGGACACCTTCGTCGATTGGGGTTCGATGACCGATGCCCAGCGCACGATGCTCGAACAGGCCGTGATCGACCGTAGGAACATCGTGGTCAGCGGCGGGACCGGAACCGGAAAGACCACCTTGCTGAACGCCCTGGCGGCGACGGTGCCGGCCGGCGAACGGATCGTGACCATCGAGGACGCCGCCGAGTTGAGTTTCGCCGGGCACGTGGTCCGGCTCGAAGCCCGCCCTCCCAACGCCGAGGGCCGCGGACGGGTCACCCTGGCCGATCTCGTACGTACCGCTCTACGGCTCCGGCCGGACCGCATCATCGTCGGCGAGGTACGAGGCGCCGAGGCCCTCGACATGATCTCGGCCATGAACACCGGCCACGACGGGAGCCTGTCGACCGTCCACGCCAACGGTCCCGAGGACGCCCTCTGGCGGATCGAGACGCTGGCCCTGACCGGGAGCGAGGGAGTGGGCGAGACCGCCATCCGGCGCCAACTCCGCTCCGCTGTCGACCTGGTGGTGCACCTGAACCGCAGGAATGCCACCCGCCAGGTGGAGACGATCGCCGAGGTCGGAATCGACGGATGCCGGGAGGCGGCATGTTGATCCTCGGGCTGGTGGCGATCGGTGTGGCGCTCCGGCCCCGGCGCTGGTGGGAGGCGCTGGCTCTAGGAGCCGCGGTGGTGTTGCCGTGGTGGGCCGGCCTGGCGGGGATCGCCGCCGGTGTCTGGTTGGCCCTCCGCCGGAGTCGACCCGACCCCTACCAGGAGGTCGCCTACCTGCAGGCTGTGAGCGCCGAGCTACGGGCGGGAAGGAGCCTCCGCCAGGCGCTGGTCGATGCCGGCACTCGTGCGCCCGACCTGGACCTGGCCCGGATGGCCCGCCTCTGCCGGTCCGGCCGCCCCATGCCCGAGGTGGCGGGAGCGGCGTCCGCGGCGCTCCCGGGAACCGGCCACCTGGCCGCAGCCGCGGTGCGGATCGGCTCGGAGAGCGGAGGCCGGGTGTCGGCTGCCTTCGCCACGCTGGCGGGTATCCAGACCGACCGCATCGAGCTCCAGCGCGAGGTGCGGGCGGCGGGCGCGGCCGCCCGGGCATCCGTCGCGGTGCTGACCGTGCTTCCCGTCGGCGGATTGCTGGCCGCAGCCGCCACCGGGACGCTCTCGGATCTGATGTCGATGGGGAGTGTCGGTCCCGTCCTGGTCGGCCTCGGCGCCGTGCTCCTCATCGGCGGCGCTTCCGTGACCCTGATCCTGGGGAGAAAGCTGTCGTGAGCCTCTTCACCATGGTGTCCGTAGCCGTAGTGGTCTACGGCATGACCGTCGGCCGATCCATCGGCGTGCGCTCCATCGCCGCGACCGGTGCCGCTATAGGGCTGGCCAACCCCTTGGCCGGCGCCAGCCTCGGCCTGGTCTGGTACTCCCTCCGCCGGCGCCGCGCACTCCGTTCCGAGCGGCTGGCGCGCCGGCGGGCGGAGGATGAGTTGGAACTGCTCACGCACTCCATGCTGATCGGCCTATCGGGCGGCCTGTCACCGGCCGGAGCGCTGGCCCTGGCCCGCGAGAGCCTCTCCTCTTCGCTGGGCCAGGAGGTCGACAGGATCCTCCGTCATGCCGTGAAGGCCGGCCTCACCCCGTCCCTGATGAACGCGCGCGGCATCGGCGGCCGGCTGTTCCGCCAGGTGGGCGCGGCCCATCTGTCGGGTTCTCCTCTCGAGCTCGCCCTGACCGCACTGGCCGCCGAATACCGGGAGGCGGCCCGCTCCTCGGCTGTCGAGAAGGCTCGCCGTCTGCCGGTGCGGATGGTGCTACCGCTCACCCTCCTGATGCTTCCCGGCCTGCTCATCCTGATGATCGGTCCGCTGGTGCTGCCCTCGCTGGCGCGGCTCCTCGACCCCTTCATGTCGTTCTGAAATGTCACTTCCCCCCGGACCGGCCGGACGCCGGCAGACCCGCCAACGCGGGAGAAAGGAGACTCATCATGAGTTCAATCATCAACATCATCCGTCGGGCGACCCGGGCTGTCGGGGGCGAGGAAGGTCAGGCCACCGTCGAGTACACCCTGGTGGGAATGTGCGCGGCCGGCATGGCTTCGTTGCTCCTGAACTGGATCAACAGGACCAGCCTCATCGGCAAGTTCTTCGGCTCCGTGGCCAAGCACATCATCGGGCTGCTGGGCTGACACGAGAACGGGGCTCTTCCACAGTGGAGTTCGCTCTGGTCATCCCGCTGATCCTCCTGCTGGTCCTGGCGATCGCCGAGGTGACCGTGGTGGCGAGGACGGCGCTCCAACTGACCGCCGCCGGACGGGAGGGGGCGAGGGTGGCTGCCACCTCGCCCGATCCCGCCCGCGCGATCGAGGCAACCCGCCGTGCGCTCGGTCCGGAACTGGCGGGCCGGGCCCGGATCAGCGTAAGGCGCCCGCCCGTGGTGGGTCATGCAGCCCGCGTGACCGTGACCGTCGACCATGTGGTCCTGGCAGCGCTCGGCGGGTTGCGGATACCCCTCGAATCGACGACCGAGATGCGGGTCGAGGCATGAGGTCATGTGAGGTCACGCGTATCGGCACGGACCGCGGTTCGGCGACCCTGGCCGCGGTCGGGGTGCTGGCCCTGGCCCTGGTCCTGGCAGCCGGGGTGACCGCGATCGGTCAGGTGTCGATCGCCAGGAACCGGGTGACCGCCGCGGCGGAGGCCGGTGCGCTCGCCGCGGCGCCGGTCACCTTCCGGCCGTTCGGGGCCTCCGGATCGGCAGCCGACGAGGCGGCTCGGCTTGTCCGCTCCAACGGCGCCGAGCTGGTCCGGTGTGATTGCCGGCCCGATAGCGGATACGACCCTAGGACGGTGGTGGTTACGGCCACGCTCGACGTGGACGTCCTAGGGCTCCGGGAGGTGAGCGTCGAGGCCACCGCTGTGGCCGAGTTCCGGCCGGTGGCCTTGCTGTCAGAACCCTAAGCCGGCGCTGCCCGGCAGTTGCCCGGCCCGTTCCCGAACGGAGCGACGCGAGTTGCCCTCTCTAATGAGACTGATTATCATTCTTTTATTACCTGAGGGTACGAGAAGAGGGGAAAGGGCCCTATGTCCCTACGGCTGCGCGCTATCTCATGGTTGCTAATGCTGACGGTAGCTTCTGTGGCGTGCGGTGCGGACGGAGAGGACCCAACACCAAGTTCCACCTCGAGCCCGGCGGTAGCAGAAACGGTACCAGAAACAACCTCCGCAGCACCGGCAGGCCGACTGGCGGTGGTGGCGACGACCACGATCCTCGGTGACGTGATATCGAATGTCGTTGGTGGGAATGCTGATATCGAAGTTCTGTTACCGCCGGGCGCCGACCCTCACGACTACCAGATCTCGTCCAGCCAGGCAGCCCTGCTTTACACCGCTGACCTGGTGGTTGCCAACGGCCTCGGCTTGGAGGAAGGCCTGATCGACGTGATCGAGGCAGCCGAAGAGGACGGGGTCAACGTATTAGAGGTGGGTGATCTGCTCGACCCCATACCCTTTAGTGGAGGTGGGGGCCACGGGCACGGCGAGGAAGACGACGACCACGCCGAGGACATGGACGACGACCACGCCGACGAGGAAGACGACCACGCCGACGAGGAAGACGACGACCACGCCGACGAGGAAGACGACGACCACGCCGACGAGGAAGACGACGACC
>WTGI01000057.1:0-6703 GCA_011523635.1 Acidimicrobiia bacterium | reverse complement strand
ACGCCGAGGACGAGGGGGGCCACGCCCACACCGGCAGCGACCCCCACTTCTGGCTGGATCCGCTGCGAGTTGCCAAAGCCGCTCTCTTGATCGCAGAGGCGCTTACTGAGATCGACCCGTCGGGTGACTGGATGGCTCGCGCAGAGGCCTACGCCGCCACCCTGACCGAACTGGACGCAGAGATCCAGGACATCCTTGCCCCGATCCCACATGAGAACCGCGTGCTGATCACGAACCACGACTCGCTCGGCTACTTCGCCGATCGTTACGAGTTCGAGGTCATCGGCGTGGTCATTCCGGGCGGCTCGACCCTGGCTGACCCCAGTTCGGCGGAGCTTGCCGCGCTGGTCGAGGAGATCGTGGAAGAGGGAGTGAAGGTGATCTTCGCGGAGACCATCGATTCCACTGCGCTGGCGGAAGCGGTAGCGGCCGAGGCCGGCACCGACGTGGCGGTTGTCACGCTCCACACGGGATCCTTGGGTGAGCCGGGAACCGAAACCGACAACATCGTCGGGATGCTCCGGAGCAACGCCCTCAGAATCGCCGAGGCGCTCTCTTAAGAGGGTGCTACAGCAGGGCGCCGCTCGCCACCCGGTTACAGGGTCGGCGGCTGTCGCAACCCCCATCGAGTGAGGGACTGACACCCCATGGAGTGGTTTACCGAACCCTTCGAGTTCGCTTTCCAGCAGCGGGCGATGCTGGGTGGCGCGCTGGCCGCCATCGCCGGGGCAGTGGTCGGGACCTGGGTCGTGATCCGTGGCATGAGCTTCCTAGGTGACGCCCTGATCCACGGGGTAATACCGGGGATCACGCTGGCCATTCTCCTCGACTTCAATGTGTTCATAGGAGCCGGGATGGCGGCGGCGGTCATGATCGCCGGGATCAATCTGGTCCACCGCCAGACCGTCTTCTCCGAGGACACCGGTATCGGGCTGCTGTTCGTGGGAATGCTGGGTCTGGGGGTCATCTTCATCTCCCGGTCTCCTTCCTACAGCGGCGGGATCACGGCGATTCTCTTCGGCGACACGCTGGGGGTCCAAGCGTCGGATATCCAGGTCCTGGCGGTGGTGACGGCCGTAGTGGTCCTGATCTCGCTCATCCTCTACCGACCTTTTCTCGTGCTGTCCTTCAACGAGACCAAGGCCAGCCTGCTGGGGCTACGCCCTTCACTCACCAACGCCGCTCTGCTGACGTTGATCACCCTCTCCATCGTCGGCTCGTACCGCACAGTCGGAACCTTGCTGGCATTCGGCCTGCTGGTCGGGCCTCCCGCAACGGCCGCTCTCCTGGTGCGGCGTGTTCCCTCCATGATGGTTATGAGCGCGGTAGTCGGGGTAATCAGCGTCGCCGCCGGGCTGGTGATCAGCTACCACGCGAATACTTCGGGGTCAGCAACCATGGCAGTCCTCCCGGTGGTGCTCTTCTTCCTGGTGCTAGCGGTCACCAACCTCCGGGAGAAGATCGCGTCATCTGCACAGGATGCGCATGACGACAGCGAGACCGTTGTCTGCTAGCCTTAGTGCCTCGTAATCTCAGTCGCCGCCCGTCCGGATGGTAACGGTCGGGCCCGGCAGAGAGCCGTCAGCACGAAAGGAGCCCCGATGGGTGGGCACGACACGCACGAGTGCGATACGCACGAGCACCACGGCGATGAAGAAGGCCACGTCCACGACTCGCACGAGTGCGATGACCATGAGCACCATGCCGACGAGCATGAGCATGATGACCATGAGTGCGATACGCACGAGCACCACGGCGATGAAGAAGGCCACGTCCACGATCCACACGAGTGCGACGGCCACGAGCACCACGGCCACTGATTAGCGAGCCGAAGGCTGAGAACGGAGCGGTATCTCCGTCCAGCCGGAAGGCTTCCTGAGGAGAGCCGGAGGACTCGACTCCTCCGGTTTCTCGCGTCCGGGATCTACCCGACGGCGTCGAGGGCGGCCCTCAGGAGTCTGCGTGCTCCGCCTTTGGAGAGGGGCTCGTTGAAGTTGCCGCACTTGGGCGACTGGACGCACGAAGGGCACCCGGAGACGCAGCGGCACCGGGTGAGTGCCGCCACCGTGGCCTCCACCAACTCCTCGCCGGCCGGGTACGCCACCGGAGCGATGCCGGAGCCACCCCGGTAGCCCTCGTGGATGAAGATGGTGGCCTCGCCCGTCTGCGGGTGGTGCGTGATCGAGAGGCCACCGATGTCGGAACGATCGCAGATCGCGAACAGCGGGAGCATGGCGATCATGGTGTGTTCCGCAGCATGAAGCGCCCCCGGCGCCTCTCGCCGGTCGATACCGGCCCGATCCAAGACATGTGCGGGCACGGTGAACCAGAAGGCTTCGGTCTCGATCTGCGTCGGGGGCAGTTCCAGCGGGATGGTTCGCCGGTTGTTGCCTCCACCTCTCATCCGGTACTTGCGGCGGTAACCCAGCACATGGGCCGACACCCGGACCGGACCGAGGAAGCTCCCCATCGCCCCCACCCGATCCTGCTCGGAGACCTCTAGCACATCAAGAGTCTTCTGGACGTGCGGCTCTGTGTAGTAATCCACCCGGGCGCTCCGGGCGCGGACCTCCAACCCGGCCACGTCCAACTCCTCCACCAGGTAGGTGCGGCCCTGGTGCAGGTAGACGGCGCCCTCATGCGCGTCCGAGAAGGCCCGGTCCCAGTCCACCTCACCGATCACCCGGCGGGTACCGACGTCGTAGATGGAGAACGAGCGGGCGTCGGATGACCGGATGCTCCTGCCGTGGGCGGGCGACCGGCGACCCGCCCAGAGCAGCCGGCCGTCCTCGAGTCGCAGCTCACCTTCCCCGACCAGGCGAGCCCCCGACTCCCAGAGGTCATCCCCGAAGACGGGGCCGTCCCGCCAGCCGAGAGGTAGCTCGTGGGCAGCGCAACTCAGGTGATAGTCCATGACGTTGGGGTTGGCCGGGTTGACGACCGCGGCTTCCGGCGCCCGGCCGAAGAGCTCGTCCGGGTGGTGAACGAAGTACTGGTCCAGGGCGTCCTCTCCGGCCACCAGGACCACCAGCGCCATGTCCTCTTCGCGCCCGGCGCGCCCGGCCTGCTGCCGGAACGAGGAGATGGTGCCGGGGAACGTGCACAGCAGCGCCGCGTCCAAGCCCCCGATGTCGACGCCCAGCTCGAGGGCATTGGTGGCGGAGATGCCGACCAGTTCTCCCGAGAAGAGCCGGGCCTCGATGTCCCGCCGGTCCCGGGCCGTGTAACCGGCCCGGTATGGAGATATCCGGTCGGATTCGGCGCCCAGACGGCGGGCGGCGTTGACATGGATCAACTCGGCGGCCCTACGGCTACGACCGAAGGCGATCGTATGGATACCGCGGCGCACCAGGTCGACGTACAGATCTGTCGCCTCAGCGATCGAGGAACGGCGGCCGGCGGACTCCTCCTGGAGCGGCGGGTTCCATATCGCCACCATCCGTTCACCGGCCGCGGAGTCGTCGCTGTCCACCAGCGAAACGTCCAGGCCGCACAGGCGCTCGGCCAGATCCACCGGGTTGCCGATGGTGGCGGAGGTAAGCACAAAGGTGGGATCGGCGCCGTAGTGGGCGGCGAGACGGCGCAGGCGCCGGATGATGTTGGCCGTGTGACTGCCGAACATCCCTCGCAGGTAGTGCATCTCGTCGATCACCACGTGACCCAGGCGGGACAGGAAGTCCTTCCAGAGGCCGTGGTTGGGGAGGATCCCGTAGTGCAGCATGTCCGGGTTGGTCAGGATGACGTTGGCGCGCCTGCGGACCCGGGAACGCTGCTCGCGTGGAAGATCGCCGTCGTAGGCGGACACCGTCATCTGCGGGAGGCTCAGCGCCTGGATGGAACCGAGCTGGTCCTGGGCCAGTGCCTTGGTCGGGAAGATGAGTAGGGCGGTGCTGGTCCCATCCTCGAGCATCCGTTCGGCAATCGGGACCTGGTAGCACAGCGTCTTGCCCGATGCGGTACCGGAGACCACCACCGTGTGGTTCCCGGCCCTGATCGAGCGGATCGCCCGGGCCTGGTGGCCGTAGAGACGCTCGATGCCCTTGCCGGCGAGCCGCTCGGATAGGGTCGGATCGAGAGGGGGATCCAGGTCGTCGAAGCGAGCCGGGCGGGCAGGAAAGATACGGGCGTCGACGAGGTCCCCCGGAAAGCGCGCGCTCTTCTCCCAACCCGAGACCAACTCCCGGAAGTCAGTACTTGCCATGGTCTCGATCCTCTCGCAGCCCGGTTGGCGCCGGCCAAGGGTCGCCGGCTATTACCCGACTATCGGCACGGAGCGGCGGAGTTTCAACCCCCTTGAGGGGGACGTCACGTCAGGCTGGGGAGTCTCTCCGGGAGCATCAGGCTGAGATCGTCCTCGGTGAACTCGAGTATCTCATCGGCGAGGTCGTTCATCTCTCGCGAGACGCTGTGCCGATCAGGCGTGGCGATCACCACCCGGGCGCCCAGTTCCTGCGCTGATCGCACGGCTTCCGCCAGATCGCGATCACCGGAAAAGATCACGGCCGTGTCGAAGGCCCCGCGGCCTGCCAGCCTGATGATGTCGGAGCACAGCATGGTGTCGACCCCGCGCTGGCGGCGTTCGGGTCGAAAGGTCCACTGTTGGTCGAACTCCTCCATTACCTGGTCCGGGTCGAGGTTGAGCCCCACCGCGGTGCGGGTCAGCGCATCACGGATTCCCTGCTCGAACCACGGCCGGTACTCCACGATGTGACCCAGGCGGAGCTGGATGCCGGGGGTCTGGCCGAGGGCCGAGAAGAAGCGGCGCTGACCATCCGCCAGCTCGTGGCCGCTCTCGAAACGGGCGTCGTACCAGTAGGCCCGCAGGAACCGAGCCCCCCGCTCGAAGGTGAGGTCCTGGAACCAGGAGACGACAGCCTCGCTGTCCATCCGCACGTTACGTGGATTCTCGTCGAGGGCCCGGGCGCCCTCGGCCCTCAGGAAACCCGCGTTTACGAACCCGGCATAGGTAGGCAACGTCATTGAAGCACCTCTCAATCGCTAACAGATACCAGAACAATGGTGATCGATGCAGTACATGGCGCTCGCCGGCCACACACCCTGTGGCCGGCGGCAGGCCTCGGTGGATTCCGCGGCGCCCTCATCAACGATAGCTTGGCGGCTGTCCAATGCTTAACCTTGGAGTGATGCCTTCGATCTCCACGGGACGCCTGCGGCGCGACTACCTCACCGGAGACCGTCTCCAGGTGGTGGTGGTGCTGGTCGTATCGGCGCTCAGCCTGACCTTTCTCAACTTCGGGACGACCAACCCGGCCTGGTTCGTGGCCCTGCTGGAGACGCTGGGGGCAGGCGGGTTGGCCGAGCGGGCTCGGGGCGTATTCGAGGGATCGGACTCGGCCCAACTCAACCGGTTGATCTTCTGGGGCGGTGCACAGATCCTGGCGTACACCCTTCTCCCCGTTGTGGCCATCAAGCTGATCCTCAAGGACACCATCCGGAACTACGGGCTCCGGATGAAGGGCATCCGATCGCACGGCGGCACCTACGTGATCCTGCTGGCGCTGTCGATCCCCTTCGTGGTGCTCGCCTCCTTCACGCCGGCATTCCAGGCCAAGTACCCGTTCTACGACCTAGCCCCCGGTGAAGGGCTGTGGCCCGGCATGGCGCTCTGGTGGGTTGTCTACGGGCTGCAGTTCGTGGCGCTGGAGTTCTTCTTCCGCGGCTTCATGGTGCACGGCCTCAGCGCCCGTTTCGGCTACCTGTCGGTGTTCGTGATGATGGTCCCGTACAACATGCTTCACTACAGCAAGCCGGTCGCCGAAGCGCTGGCGGCGATCCTGGGCGGGATCGTCCTCGGTTTGCTGTCGTTGCGGAGCCGTTCCATCTGGTGGGGGGTCGGGGTGCATGTCGGCGTGGCCGCCACGATGGATGTGGCCGCCCTTGCCCACAAGGGCTTCCTGTGGTGAGCGAACCGGGTGGTCGACGGCCCCTGGTCTCGGCCGTGGAAGCTGTCTCGGCCGGGATTGCCGGGGCGGCACTGGCCTGGCTGTTCGTCGCGGCCCTCCGATGGGTTCCGGCCGCCGTGGCGGGCGTCGCCGCAGTGGCGGCCGGGCTCAACGGGGCGATCAGCGGCGCCAAGGGCATCTACCAGTGGCGCCGGCCGCGCGGCTGGGTGTGCTGGGGACTGGACTCCACCTGGGGGCTGATCAGCGTGGCAGGCGGGGTGGTGCTGCATCTGGTCAACGCCTTCTATCCGTCCTCGTACCTCGACGGCATGAGCCGCCGCACCAACCGTCATGTGTACGAGGCCGGTTTCACCTTCCGGTCCCGGTTCGCCATCACCTTCGGCAACGTGGTCTCGGCCGCCGGGGGCGACATCGGCCTCCGCGGGGATTCACCCCAGGTGATGCGGCGAAGGCGCCTGATCGACGTGCACGAGGAGGCGCATGTCTTCCAGAACCGATCGTTCGGCCCCCTCTACGTTCTCGGATACGGCGCCTGGCTGCTGCTGGCGGGCGCGGCCGGCCTGGTGGTCGGGCTGGTGCTGGATCGGAGCAACTGGCGATCGGTGGTGGAGACCTTCGCCTACTACGACAACCCCTTCGAATACTGGGCATACCGCAAGGACCGGTACTGGCCGCCCCACGGCGCCCATCCCCGCTTCGTCTGGAAGCCCGGGGACCGGCGCCAGCCCGTCGAAGATCCGTAGAGACCTCCGGCAAGAACGCGAAAAACGCGGCGAACG
>WTGI01000027.1:1462-16560 GCA_011523635.1 Acidimicrobiia bacterium | reverse complement strand
CCTCAACCTCAACAATCGAAGTCACCACCACAGTCTCAGGCGGCGCCGCCGGCTCATCCTCCCCACAAGCCACCGCCACCAAAGCAAGGGCAACCCCCACAACCAACAACCCCCCAAAACCACCAAATCTCCTAGCCATCAATATCCTCTCCTTCCCTAACCACCCGACACCCCGGGAATCCTTCGGTGTGACCGAAGTCCACGTCAGCCTTCCTTGTCGGCTATCGACCCGCATCGAGTATTGCTCGACTCCCTCGGAAACAGCCGGGCGAGGATCGCCGTCGCTCGTTCGTGCGATCCACGTTTTACAGCCTACCAAACGTTTGGTTGGTAGGTCCTAGGAGGGTGCTGAAAAAGACGCGGGTGGGGGTCGGCCCGCGATGCACTTTCCAGGGCTCTCTTTGCCGGATTAGCGGGCCAACCGGACATTTTTCAGCACCCTCCGTCCAAGTGGTCTGTCTGCGGAACAACCGGGTGCTCTGGCGGCCATCGGTGTCCCGTCGCTGCGTTCCGCTTCCTCAACGTACCGCTGCGGGCACGCCTTCGTCAGCGGGCCTTGCGAGGAACACCGCTGCCTCGCCATACCACAGACAGACCACTAGGCGCCGGCTTCGCGACCCTCGAGAGCAGCTGCGGAAGGCGCCGATGCGATGAGTCAAGGACGCCGGCGGCGCGTCGCGTAAGGCTGCGATCAGGCCCGAAGTGAGGCCTTGGAGCCCGGTTCAATCCTCGCCGAAGGGCGCTTCGTCCCAACGTCGGCGAAGCTCCGCAGCGAGATGGTCGTTCTCGGCGTTGCCGGGGTGGGGGTACCAGCGATCGCCCACGGCCTGGTACCGGGTAGCGAGTTCGATCAGCACCCCGTGCGCCTTGTCCTCTCCGATGAAGTTCCACTTCAGCCATGGGATGTTGGGGGGACCGCTGTTCTCGTCGAGCAGAACCGGTAGCCCGGCTTGACGGCATTGCTCGACCGTGTGACCGAAGTCGTCGGAGAGAAATGCGATGTGGTGGACGAACTCGCCGCGGCGGTCGAGCAGTTTGTCGACCCAGGTTCCCGGCGTTCCCGGTGCCCACAACTGGATACTGACGCCGAGGGGATCGGGATTCTGGAAAGTCGCCCAGACCATGTGAACACCGTCGGCCGTGCCCTCACCTCGGGTCAGCTGCAGTGTGTGCTCCGGCGAGAGAACTTCGAGAATGTCGTGCCAATCGGCGATCGCCGTTTCCAGATCGCGCACGCACATCGCGACGTGATCGATATGGACAGCCGGCATTCGTGTGCCCCTCGGACGGTTCGACGGCAATCTAACAGGGCCCGGCTAGTGGTCTGTCTGCGCAACGACTTGGTGTGGTCTGGCGGTCATCGGCGTCCCGTCGCTGCGTTCCGCTTCCTCTACGTACCCTGCGGGTACGCCTTCGTCAGTGGGCCTTGCGAGGAACACCGCTGCCTCGCCATACCACACCGCCATTGCACAGACAGACCACTAGTCCACTCCGGCGGCGAAGACTCGGACCGAACCCGCCCGGTTCGCCCCGGTCAGCGAAGGTCCCCGCCCGCGAACCAGCGTTCGAAGGCGGCCCGCGCCCCGGCATCCACCAGTTCGACTCTCAGCCCGTGGGCCGAACGGTGGTAGGTGAATCCGGAGGGTTGCTCGCCTGATCTGCTGAGGCCGGCCACCTCGAGAGCCATCCCCCGATGCTCCAACCGAGCGGCGTCGATCTCGAGTTGGTGGCTCCACAGTCCGATGTGATGGAGGCCACTCACCGGCGCCCAGATCGTGTCGGCGGCGCCCTCGATGAGCTCGAGGTGCGGAGGACCTTGCCGGGAGTACGTGAACCGGATCTCCGTCGTCAGGTCACCGGCCGCGACCCGGATGCTGATCGCTCGTTGCTGGGGGCGCGCCCATGTCAGGCCGATTGTGTTCCCGTACACGCTCATCGCCTTATCGAGGTCGGCGACCGCGAGCGCGGTGTGGCTGATACCCGCGATATCGATCGACATGATCGGCCTCCTCGTAGCGATAGATCGTAGATGGTCGCGGTCGGGCAGTTGCCGGATCCCGGCCTAACCCGGCCCGCCCGCAAGCCAATCATCGAACGACTGCCGGCGAGAGTCGTCGAGGATCTCGACCCGGAATCCATTTGCGTCGGTGAAGTATGCAAAGCCGAGCAACCCGCCATCCTCGGCGTCGTAGGTGGCTTCGAGCATCATCCCGGCCCGGGCCAGTTCGAGGCCGGTGCCGCGCAGATCCTGAACCCAGAACCCGGCGTGGTGTATACCTCCTCCGGTCGGCTCCCACGGCGTGCCTCGGGCTTCGCCGATCAACTCCAGATGCGGCGGGCCTTCGATCGAGTAGGTGAGTCGGAGGTCGGTCGTCACCAGCCGGCCGAGGTGGCGCACGATGCGTTCGCCGTGCCGGATCGGGGCCCACGTGAGAGCCAGTTGGCTGCTGAGTTCGTTCATCGCACCATCGAGATCAGGCACGACGATCCCGTAGTGGTGCATCTGCGAAAACTCGATGCTCAACGCGCGCCCCTCCCCACGAGATCCTTGAGTGCGGCGATGCCGAGGATCATCTCGTCCCAGGCTCTTGCGCCGCGAACGACCGGTGTGACAAGGACATGGTCGAGCCCGGCTTCCGCGTAGTCGGCCAGAAGTTCTGCGACATCCTCCGGACGCCCGGTCACCGGTCGCCGATCACCGTAGCCGTCGCCGACGGACGACCAGCCCGAGTAGTCGAGACCGTCACCGATGGTGACCTCCATGTGGATCGACACGGTGACCTCCTCACGATCGCGCTCGATCCTCTCCATCTCGGCGAGGAGCATCACGACCCTTCGCTTGAACTCGTCGAGCGGTGCCCAGGTGCCATGCCAGCCGTCACACCATGCGGCTCGACGCAACGCACCCGCTGATGAACCACCTATCCAGACGGGGATCGCCTCGGACGGCCGTGGATTCACTCTGACTGCCTCGAACGAGAAGTATCTGCTCTCGAACTCCGTGGCTCCCGCCCAGAGGGCCCTCCACCCACGGATGTAATCGTCGAGTCGCGCGCCGCGGCCCTGCATCGGAACGCCGACGGCGGCAAACTCCTCGGTCAGCCATCCGGCTCCGACCCCCAGAATCGTGCGTCCGGGCGCCAGCCAATCCAACGTCGCCCACTGCTTGGCGAAGTGCATCGGGTTCCGGTAGGCGGGGACGATGACGCTGGTTCCAAGGCCGACCCGCCGTGTGTGAGCCGCGGCGAGCGCCAAAAGCGGGATCGGCTCCGGAAAGAACGAGGGCATGCCCTCGATCGACGTCGGGACCGCCACGTGATCCGACGCCCACACGTCAGCAAAGCCGAGGTCCTCGGCGACAACGGCTGCGGCCCCCACCCTCTCGGGCGAAGCCGCTCTGCCGAGCTGGGGGAGGTGCAGTCCGAACCTCAAGGCGCCACCACGATCCGCAGAGCCCCCGTCGACTTGTCCGCTGCCGCGACGAACGCGTCAGCCGTCTCCTCGAGAGGAAATCGGTGTGACACGAGACCGCCGAAAGCAGCCGGATCCGACTCGAGGAACTCGAGCGCGACCTCGAAGTCGTGGCGGCCGTCGACGACCCCGTAGGTCATCGAGAAGAGCAGGCGCAGTTCGCGAAACAAGGCCCGGCGGGTGTCAAGGTGTGTCGGATCGTCGAACAGTCCCAGCACCAGCACCTCACCGCCCGGATTCACGGTTCGAACCGCGAGATCAAAGGTCTCCGGCCCGCCCCCGACTGCCTCGACCACGACATCGGGCGCGAACTTGCGTATTCGGGAGGCCACATCGTCGACAACGGGATCCAACACCTCGATCGCCCCGAGGGTCGCGGCCGCCGCAGCCTGCCGGGGGTAACGGGCCACACAGAGCAGGGCGTCTGCGCCGAGGCGAGTAGCAGCGGCGATCGCCAGCAGTCCGATCGCGCCCCCTCCGATCACTGCGATCCTGCGACCGGCCAGTGTCCCGTCCTGTGCGGCGAATGTATGGCTTGCCCGGTAGGCGTGAACTGCGCACGCAAGCGGCTCCGTGAGGCTCGCCAGATCGTCGGCCATGCCGTCGGGAACGTCGAACAAGCTCGAGGCGTTGACTGCCATCCGCTCTGAGAACCCCCATGACCGGAGAGCCGTGCGGTTGCTGCAGAACACCGCCTTGCCATCCAGACACGCCCCACACTTCCCGCAATTCCCAGCGAGGTTCGGCTCGACGACGACTCGCCGGCCGCGCCCGCCATCGGCTCGTGGCACCCGGGCGACGACTTCGTGTCCCGCCATGCCGGGGATCGATGGTTCGATCTGCCCGGCCATCAAGTCCGGACGGCGCCATCGGTGAAGGTCAGAACCGCAGATCCCGCAAGCGATCACGTCGATCTCGACGAGGTGGCCTTCGGCTGGGATGGGCGGGACCTCGCGAACTGCGATGTCCTCCGCTCCGTCGAGGAAGGCGGCGCGCATCAGTAGCGGAATCGGGGCATGGGCGGATTGATGGAGTACTCGACGACGCCGTAGCCGCGCTCTCCGGTCTCGAGCACCTCGAAGTCGAAGAAGGGCTCGTAACAATCCAGGCGGGCCTCTGCGTCGTTCTCATCACGCATCAAACCGTTGCGAGTCTGGGCGTGCTTTCGGCCCGTCGCGATGGTGAGTTGCTCGTCGCCGAGATCGAAGCGGATGTCGAACGACATAGCAGTGCGGCGATCGTCTTCGAGACGCGGCACGCATGAAGCGCCCACGATCGGTCGAGACCCGTCGGCATCGCCTATCCATCCTCCCACCGGGTTGGCGCCCTCCGGCAGCTGCCGGTCCGGATTCATCCAGCCGAACGCATTGAGATGACGGTTCTCGAGCTGGATCGACGGCCAGAAGTGCCCCAGAGATCGCTGCAGCGTTCGATGATTGCGTGGCTCCCAGGAGCTGGAGCGCACGAATCGGTGGGTCCAGGAATGATCGCGGTGGGCCCATGAGTCGATGGCCCGTCGTTCGCCCTTGCGGGGACCTCCGAACGTCTCGAAGGAGCCCTCGCAGGAGAGCGCCTGCTCGTAGTGGCCTCCGTAGTCCTCGTAGGCGGCCAGCGGATTGCCCCCCAGACAGTCGTCGTAGTCGAAGACCGCGAAACGGCTGCGATAGGTGAGATCGAATCCGAACTTGGGGCCGTCGAAGACCCAGCGGTACTGCTCGAAAGGCTTGTCGACTCGAAACGTGAGCCGTTGGTCCCCGATCGTCTCGAACACCGGATCGGCCTCGAGCGGTTGGCGTGAAGCCCATTGCTGGTGGACGCCGTCGATGACGAAGAAAGCGCTCGCTCGCACGTAGCCGTGACTCAGCGAAGCGTGGATGTGGTTGATGCCGAAGACGTCCGCCTCGCGATCGACAACGGAAAACCAGAAGTTGTCGCTCCAGAGGTGCTCGTCCGGGGCGTCGGCAGGAGGGGCGTGGAGGTATTCATCTCGTTCCTTCAGCGCCATGCCATCTCCTGGAGAAAGGTCGGGCGCCCCGTGAAACGGAGCCCCAGCGCTTGCAGTGCTTCCTGTAGGTTACGCCCGCCGTCTGCCGCCGCCGCGGTAAGGACTTCGAACGCCGCCTCCCATGCCGCCTCCGAGTCTGACACGTCGAGCGCTCTCGCCAGATCCGGCATGCCGCCGATGGCTCGCAATCGATCCACGGACCGGCGCAGCGCGCGGCTGGCGTCCTTGTCGTCGAGCAGGTGTGAGCGCAGCGGTCCGCCGGTGCCGGGGTGGCGGGCGATCTCGATACGTCTCGCAGCGCTCAGCATGGGCGCGTAGTGGCTCGGCCGCTTGGCGAGCCCGGGGGGAAGGGGAAGGAGACCGTCCTCGAGCCAGCTCGCCAGATCCCACATGCCCGAGTCTCCGGCCTCTCCGATCGCCGCCAGCGCCACGCGGTCAGAATCCCCCGAAGCCAGGGCTGAGATCCCCCGCATCGAGGCCGTGTAGGACCTCCAGCGCTCGAGCCTGAGGTAGAAATGCATCAGGGACTCGTCGACCTCTCGTCCCGATGCCCGCTCGTAGAGAGCGACCGCCTCCCCGTCGATTCCTCCCCACGCGGAGAACTGGCGGGTGAATGCGATGTCGCACATCGGGTCGCCCGCCCAGGCTCGCTCCCAATCGAGCACTGCGCTGATCTCTCCGCCGTCATCCCACAGGATGTTGCCGATGCGGTAATCACCGTGGCAGACAACGGGTTCATCGATGCCTCCCGGAAGGTTGCTCAGAAGCCACCGGAGGCCGATCTCGAACCCCGGGTGTCGCGCCGCGGCGGCCCGGCAGTAGTGCTCCACCTCGGCGTCGATGATCGAGCGAATCGCCTCTCCCGTCGTCTTGACTCCGGAGAGTTGGGAGGGATCACCCGAACGATGGAGACTCCCGAGCGCGACAGCCATGGCTGCTCGGTAGCGTTTTCTCTCGTGGGGCGGGATCTCCTGCGAGCTGCGCAGCCTCTCCCCGGGGGCAACCGTCTGGACCTGGAGCGGCGCCCCGAACTCGGAAGGGTGCGGGGCGACCAGTAACACGTCCGGCGCGGGCACCGCCCCACGCGCAGCCCCGAGCGCTCGCCGTTCCACCTCGACGTCGTAGGGAGCGAGCGTTCCGCCTCGCGGAGCGACTCTCACCACTGCCTCGCGCCCTGAAGCGGTCGACACGAGGTAGGTATCCCATGAGTGCCCACCCGCCATCGGCTCGACGCGGGCCGCTCGGAGCGAACGCCCGAGTGCCGTTTCGGCAGCTCGCACGATCTGGACCTCGACGGCCATGGCCAGGAGGGTACTGACAAGCGTCCGGTTGGCCCGGTAGCCGTAATTGAACCCCCAGGTAGAAGCGTCGCGACCAACCGGTAGAGGTCCATCCGCGTCCTTTGGGCACCCTCCTGGACCGTACCTCCCGCCTTCCAGCCCTGGTCCGTACACTCGCGCCGGTGAAGGCAGCTCGGAACTCGTATCCAACCCTCTTCTCGTCCTGGTGCCTCGGAATGCTCGAGCTCTCGAACCGGATACTGCTGTCGCCCATGACGACCGGATTCGGGTTCCGGGCCGGGCTTCCCACCGAGCACCTGATCGAGTACTTCGCAGCTCGCACCCACGATGTGGGGATGGCGGTGGTGGCCTTCGGGGCGGTTGCGCCGGAGGGTCGGGTCGAGCAACAGATTCCGTGGATGTGGCTCGACGGCGCGGCTCGAGCTCTGGCCCCGTTGGCCGCTGCCATAGCGGCCAACGGCGCTGCGCCCTGCCTCCAGCTCGGCCATGGCGGCCGTCAGGTGAGCCCGAAGGTGATAGGCGGCGACCCCGTGGCCCCGTCCGCCATAGCGCCGCTCGTCCACGTCAGCCGGCAACCGCGGTCCTTGGAGATCAGCGAGGTCGAGGACCTGGTCACCGCGTTCGCCACCGCGGCCCGGAAGGCGTGGACTGCCGGGTTCGTGGCTGTCGAGGTGCACGCCGCGCACGGTTACCTCATCCATCAGTTCATGTCCGCCGGATCGAACCACCGCAGCGACGTGTACGGCGGTGAAACCGTCGCCGCGAGAACTCGCTTCGGCGTTGACATCGTCCGTGCGATCAAGGAAGCCGTGCCCGAACTCGCCGTGATGGTTCGCCTCAACGGGGCCGACTTCGTGCCCGGCGGTCTCGAGATCGCGGACGCCGTAGTAGCGGCCAGGTCCTTTGCGGCCGCCGGAGCCGACGGGTTGGTCGTGTCCGCGGGCGTCTACGGTTCCGTTCCCTACACCATTCCGTTGCTCGACGATCCCGAGGGCACGTTCGTCGACCTCGCGTCGCAGGTGCGCGCCGGCGTCGACCTTCCCGTTGTGGCCGTCGGGCGCATCACCGATCCCTCAACCGCAGAGATGGCGCTGGCCTCGGGCCGCTGTGACGCGGTGGCGGTCGGCCGGGCGCTCCTGGCAGATCCCGCCTGGGCGACCAAGGCGAGAAACGGGCAGCCTGCCCGGATCAGGCCCTGTATCGGAACGGTGGAGGGATGTGCGGGAATGCTCCAGCACGGTGACCCCATCTCGTGCTCGGTGAACCCCGATGTCGGGAGAGAGGTCCGTCCTACCTTCATCCGTGCCCGTGCCGCGCCGCGCCGACTCGTGGTGATCGGCGCCGGCCCTGCCGGCCTCGAAGCGGCCCGGAAGGGCGCCCTCGAGGGCTATGAAGTCGTCATCGTCGACCGGGCGGATGCGATCGGGGGCAGCCTCAGGTTGGCCGCGCAGACGCCGCCACTTCGCCATGTGCGGCGTCTTGCGGATTGGTTCTCCCTCGAGATGGAGGCTCTCGATGTCGACGTGAGACTTCAATTCGAGGCCACTGCGGCTTCGGTGGGCGATCTCGACCCCGGCTTTGTGGTCGTCGCCACAGGAAGTGTCACCGAGGTGCCGGTGCTCGACGGATACGACCGCATGCCCGCTTGGTCCGCCGAGGCCTTGCTGGCTGCCGAGGAGTCGACTCTGGGAACGCCGGAACCCGTTGGAGAGGTCGCGGTCCTCGGTGGGGGGCGCCGAGCTCTGGCAACAGCATTGTGGCTAATCCACAAGGGGAATCCCGTCGTCGTGGTAGCTGGCACGCGTGCCGGCAACGACACCAGCGGCTTGGCCAGGCGGGCGTATCTCAGCCGCATCGAATCGGCCGGCGGATCGGTCGTTCTGGCGATCCCACGGCGCCTTGACGAGTCCGGATTGGTGGCTTCGGCCGAGGACGGCGAGATCTTCATTCCCTGCGGCGGGGTTGTGATCGCCGATCCGGCGCGCTCAGTCCGGCCGAGCTGGCTCGATCAGCTAGAGGCGCCCTTCGTCGTCATCGGCGACGCTCGGGCGCCGAGAGGGATCGGGCCGGCGATCGCCGAGGGAAACGACTCCCTCAGAGCCATGACCTGAGAGCGAGAACGCGGTCGCTGCGGCTCGGCAGGGCGCCCTCGCGGCCACCGTTTCAACTACGATCCCGCGCGCTAGATTCGTTGAGGGGCTCTCCCGAGAAGGCCGTGGACGTTCCAACTTCACCGCAAACCATCGTCCAGCAGTACTTCGCGTCGATCAACTCTCGAGATTGGCCGGCGCTCCGAGAGATCCTCCATCCACATCTATCGCTGCAGGTCGTCGGCAGGGGACGCCTCGAGGGCGTGGATGCCGCGGTGGACTACTTCGAGACCCTGCTGGCCGGTTTTGTCGAAGGAACCGACCGACCCACTCGGTTCCTGGCATCGGGGAGCAGCGTGGTGGTTGAGATCGACTTTGAGGGCCGGACGGTGGGCGGAAGCCCCGTGGCCTTCTCCGCGGTGGACGTGTTCGACATCTCCGACGGAAAGATCAAGTCGTTGAGCGTCTGGTACGACTCGCTGGACGTAGCCCGTCAGGTCAAGGGCCGACCGGAGCGCGCCGGACCGTAGCCCGGGTCGCCACGGCGGCGCGTTGTAGGCTCAGCCATCCGGGCCGTAGCCGATGCCGGAAGTGAAGACAATCGATGGATCAGAAAGCGACGGCGAGCGCCTTCATCGTCGATGCGCAGGTCTCGCTGGGCCGGTGGCGTAGCAGGACTGGCCGGGGGACCGTCTCCCGGGCCGCACACGACGAGGACGCCGTCACGATGGCTGCCAGGTGCGGCCTGGCGATCCTGGACAGGAACCCGGACGTCACTCCGAACGGTTTGGTGGCAGCAACCGTGTCGGCCCCGCTCCCGGAGCCCGGTATCGCCCCCTTTCTTGCCGAGGTGCTGGACATCCGGTCCGCTGCGGATCGTCCCGGGCCCGACGTGTTGGAGCTGACCGGGTCGGTCTCTGCCGGCGTCGCCGCGGTCGCCGAAGCGGCGCGGCGCGTAACCGACGGCCGCGGGCCGGTGCTCGTCGTGGTCTCCGACGACCGCCGGGATACCAGAGGCCGGCCTCTGGGGGCGGCAGCAGTCTCCCTCTTGATCGACTCGGTCGGAGATGTGGGCGGTGTCACCCCGGCAGAGAGCGGCGCCGAGTTGTTCCTGGATCGCTGGCAGCGTCGCGACACACCGGGTGTTCAGGCCGGTGACAGGTCTCTCGATCGTTATTCACCCGCCAAGGGCTTCGCTGACCGGCTCGACGCCGACCGAGTCCTTCTCTCGACCGCCTCCGGTCCGCAGATCGAAGGCGCAGGATTTCCGGGATGCGCCGCACCGTTGATCGGCCTCTTCACGAGTGACGCCACCGAGGGCCGGGATCTGGTGGTCGCCTCGTCGGCCGGAGGTATCAGCCACGCCGTCCGGATAACGGTCGGATCCCGGTTCTCCGGCATCAGAGAGCAGGCTGCCGATGAGATCGCGGGCGGGCTGCGCGGAGAGCGTCCGGCCGATCCCGACGAGTCCACGTTCACCCCGTACTCATCCCAGGCGATGGCCTACCGGGAGCGAAGCCAGACGTTCCGGCTGCTCGCGGCGAGGAACACCGGGACCGGGGAAGTCGTCTTCCCGCCGCCGCCCGCTGCGTCGAGCGCCGGATTCGAGCCGTACCACCTTGCCCGCACCGGCACCGTGGTGACCTTCGCTCGGGACCACGTGTTCCCGTTCGGCGGCCCGCTCTCCATGGCGGTCGTCGACCTCGACGGCGGCGGCCGCTTCTACGGCCAGGTTGCCGACCGGCTCGAAGTCGAGATCGGAGACCGGGTGGAACTGGTTCTGCGCAGGCTGCACGGCGGGGGGAACGTGCCCAACTACTTCTGGAAGATCCAGGCTGCACCGGCAGGGGCGGCCTGATGGGCATCGCTGGAGAAGTGGCCATTGTCGGCACGGCCATGACGAGATTCGGTGTCCTTCACGACATGGGTTACCTCGACCTCGTGGCCGAATCCGCCCATGGCGCCGTCACCGACGCAGGCCTCACCATGGACGCCATCGACGCCGCCTGGCTGGCGACGGCCGAGCCTCAGACTTCGGGGCTCATCGGCGACTCCGGGGCTGCGGTGGCCGAGGCCCTGCGATTCTCTCCCCGCCCCGTGACACGGGTCTCGAACTTCTGCACGAGTGGGATGGAGGCCGTGCGCGGCGCAGCCCTCGCCGTCGCCGCCGGGGAGTACGACATCGTTCTGGCGATCGGAGCGGAGAAGATGCGCGACGTGACTCCGAAGGGGTCTCTCGTCGCCAAGACCGCCGAGGGCAGCCACCCGACACTGGCCAAGGGCAGGACCGCGCCCGGTCAGTTCGCATTGCTCGCCAACCGCTACCTCGACACCTACGGATATACGAGAGACGACCTCGCCCGGGTGGCGATGAAGAATCACCGCAACGCGATGTCGAACCCGAGCGCACAGTTCGGCTCGGAGCTCACGATGGAACAGGTACTCGAAGCGCCCGTCGTCGCCGAACCCCTCGGCCTCTACGACTGCACCCCGACGACCGACGGCGGGGCTGCGGTCGTCCTGGCGTCGCGTGAATGGGCGGACGCGAACGCATCGGACTATGCGTTGATCGACGGGGTCGGCCTATCCGTGACCGGTGGCTACGTGTCGAGCTTCTTCGAGGAGTCGGGCGACTACCTCGGCTTCGCGTCCACCCGCGAAGCAGCCGCGCGGGCGTACCGTCAGGCGGGAATCACCGATCCGAGGTCCGAGCTCGACCTGGTCGAGTGCCACGACTGCTTCACGATCACCGAGATCGTCAACACTGAAGACCTCGGGCTGGCCGGGCGAGGCAAGGGGGTCGAGCTGCTCCGGTCCGGAGCGACCGCCCATGACGGCGAGATCCCCGTCAACGTGTCCGGAGGCCTCCAGGCGTGCGGCCACCCGGTCGGCGCGACCGGTGCGCGCATGGTTGTCGAGATCGCCGATCAGGTGACCGGTCGAGCCGGAGCTCGCCAGGTCGCCGGCGCCACGAAGGGACTGGCGCACACCCTCGGCGGTCCGGGCGTCATCGCCTGCGTGATGGTGATCGGGGCGCCCTGATCGGTAGCCTGACTACTCGGGCCTCAGCCTCGCTGCTTGAACCTGCGGCCGAGATACTGTGACACGATGCGTATCCGCTGGATCGTCGGCGTGCCGCCTCCCAGCGCCCACCCGTGCGCATCACGGTGATAGCGCTCCAGGCCGTACTCCACCGAGTAGCCGTACCCGCCGTGGAGCTGGATGGCGAGATCCGAGACCTCCTTGGCCATCTCGTTGGAGTAGCACTTCGCGATCGAAGCATCCAGCGGATCGGGCGCTCCGGTCCCCGCGCCGGCAGCCGCGGTCCATATCAGACGCCGTGCCGCCTGGGTCTTCAGGACCATGTCCGCCAGAGCCAGCTGAACCGCCTGGAACTCGACGATGTCCTTCCCGAACTGTTGACGCTCCTCCACATACTTGGCCGTGAGGTCGAGGCACGCCTGGCCGATGGCCAGCGACATCGTCGCGTTGCCGAGACGCTCGATGGAGAAGGCGGTGAACAGGTCACGGAATCTCCCGGCAGGCACTATCACGTTCTCCGCCGGGACCCTCACGTCCTCGAAGAACATGTCGGCCGACGGGATACCGCGAAAGCCCATCAGGTCCTCTTGCGGGCCGAAGGTGAGGCCGCTGGTACCGGCCTCGACGACCACGGCGCCGATGCCCTTCGAGCCGAGCTGCTCGTTCATCCTGACGTACACGAGATACAACTCGGCGTGCCCGCCGCCCGAACACCATCGCTTCATGCCGTTGATGACGACCTCGTCTCCGTCGCGGACAGCCGATGTCGTGAGATCCGTCGCCGCCGACCCGGCGTCCGGCTCCGAGATCGAGATGGCCATGGTGGCAGAGCCCCGGATGACCGGCGGCAGGAACCTCTCCTTCTGGGCCTCGGAGCCGAGCATGGCGATGGCCCGGGCAGGACCGGTGTTCGACTCGAACGCTTGAAAGGCCGCGATCTGGTTCCGCTTTGCCAGTTCCTCGATCACGATGAGCGAGTCGAGCAGGGTTCCGTCGCCCCCGCCGTAGGCGCCGGGGAGGCCGATTCCGAGCAGTCCCAGGTCTCCGAGCCGCTTTCGTTCCTCGTCAGGCATGAACGTGCGGTCCCGATCCCAGGCTTCCGCCTTGGCGGCGTAGACCTCGTCGGCGAGCCTCGCCGTTGACGCCCTCAGGATCTCCTGCTCAGGGGTAAGCGCGAACTCGATCAAGAAACACCTCGCTGGGACGGAACTCCCGGGATTCTATGGCCGAGTTTGAGCGCCGCGCTCACTAGGGCGTGTTCACGCTTTTGGGTCCGTCGTGGATGAGGGCGAGGGTGATGAATGCTAGGAAGATGATGTCGAGTTTGTCGTATCGGGTGAATATGCGCCGGTAGGCCTTGAGCCGGCGGAAGAGCCGTTCGATTTCGTTTCGCCGCTTGTATATGCGGCGGTTGTATGTCCAGGGTTTGGTCCGGTTGCTTTTGGGCGGGATTGTGGGTGTGTAGCCCAGTTCGAGGGCTAGTTGGCGTGTTCCGCCGTCTTCGTAGGCGCGGTCCGCGACCAAGAACAGTCGTAGTTGTTCTCCTCCGGTTTGTTTGTCGGCGGTTCCTAGCTTTTTGAGGAGTCGGCGTCCGTGGGGGGCGTCGTGGTCTTGGCCTGGGGAAAGAGCGAGGGCGAGGCGGTTCGGGCGTCGGCTGCGATCATGCGCAGCTTGGTGGTGAGGCCGCCTCGGGAGCGTCCGATGGCCTGGGGTCCGCGTTTGGTTAGGGCGCCTGTTGCGTCGGGGTGGAGGTTGATTGTGGCGCTGTCCAGGCCTAGGACTTCGAGGTTGATGATCTGTTGTTCTTGTAGCCGGGAGAACACTTTGGTGAGGACTCCGTTGTGGACCCAGCGGCTGTGTCGCATGTAGATGGTGTGCCAGGGTCCGTATCTGGTGGGCAGTGCCCGCCATTTGCAGCCTTGTTCGAGTACGTGGAGGATGCCGTTGAGGGCGTCGAGGTTGGACACTTTGACGTTGCCCCGATGTTTGGGGAACGCGTCTGCTATGAGTTGGTATTGTTCGTGTGTTAGTTCCATATGTTAAGTATAGCATTCGACCATGGTTCGCCTGGGCATTTAGAGTGAACAGGCCCTAGGTTCGTCTATCTCGATGCCGGCCGCGGTCCAACCTCGGAAATTGAAGCAGTAGGTTTCCGTCTCATGGATGACGGCGCGCTGGGTGCCTGCGATCGTGACTACGACAATGTCCAAGGGCAAGTAGGTTTTCTCTTGGCGTGGTGGTTCGGCGAATGCCACCCTACCCCCCTCCGGCGCCCACACCACCGCTGGTTCCCTCAGCCACGGATTGTCCGATGCTCGCACGTTCTCGGCGCCGTCGGCGGTGGTCACGAGAAGTATTCTCTTGCCGTCCTCATAGGAGGTGTAGGCGAGGTACCGACCATCAGGCGACCAGGGCGACAAATCGTAGTCCGGTAGCAGCCCTGGTGACGGAACGCCCCTAGCGACCTCGATGGCGCCGGTCCCATCGGCGGCGGCTATGAACAGCCCTTTGCTGCGGTACGTTATAAGACTCGAACCGGGGTTTTCAACCTGCTCGCGGGGCGTGTAGGCGATGCGGCGGCCATCAGGCGACCAAGACCAGCCCTCCCAAGGAGGTATGTCATCGGCGAGCTGGACGGAGCTTGTTCCGTCGGCAGCAGCCACATACAACCTGTTGTTGCGAGCCTCGTCATGTGAAATGTAGGAAACGTACCGGCCATCAGGCGACCACGACCAACTGTCCAAGCCCTTGGCGAGATGGACGGCGCCCGTGCCGTCGGCAGCAGCCACGAACAACCTACGGTTGCGGCTGCCGTCCTCGTCCTCCAAGATGTAAGCGAGGTACCGACCATCGGGCGACCACCTGTACGAATACACGCTCACAGGGAGCGTGACGGAACTCGTCCCATCGGCGGCATACACGAACACCTTATCAGGGAGCGCGACGGCACTCATACCATCGGCGGGAGCCACGAACAACCTACGGCTGCCGTCCTCGCCACTGGCCCAATAGGCGATGTGCCGGCCATCAGGCGACCACGACCAGTCCCTAGCGTCATTCGCGAAATGGACGGCGCCCGTGCCATCGGCAGCAGCCACGAACAACCCAACGTTGCCGTCCTCGTCACTGGACCGATAGGCGATGTGCCGGCCATCAGGCGACCACGACCAGTCCCTAGCGTCATTCGCG
>WTGI01000027.1:0-1362 GCA_011523635.1 Acidimicrobiia bacterium | reverse complement strand
AGATGGACGGCGCCCGTGCCATCGGCAGCAGCCACGAACAACCTAACTTTGCCGTCCTCGTCACTGGACCGATAGGCGAGGCGCCGGCTGTCCGGCGACCATTCGAGACGCCCGAAATCTTCCATGTAGGATCGTGACGGGATGTGAACGCCTTCGACCTGCTCCGTCGGAATATCCTCGACTTTGACGGGGCTGCCGCCGGTGCCGGAGGCCAGATACAGGGCAGCTTTGCCCGATCCGTCCTGCGTGCCGTAGGTGAAATGCCTGCTGTCCGGCGACCACCTCACCAGGCTCCAGTCACCGCAGCCGTCGTAGCACGACCAGACAACGCCGATGCCCTGCCCGGAGACGAGCTCGAGGCCCGTTCCGTCGGCGTTGGCCACATAGAGAGACCCGATCCCGACACTGTAAGAGGAGTCACCACCCAGGCCATACGGCAGACCACCGAGCCAGGAACGGAATTGGTGGTAGACGACGCGGCTGTGGTCGGGCGACACGGACAACACCTCTGCGCCCTGCAATCCCGCGGGCGTCTTTGGCGCTGCCAGAGCGGCAGGCGCGAGAGGTTCAGCAGGCGGTTCGGGTAACGCTACCCTGCCGTCGGCTCTGGCGATGAACGTCGCCATCTGAGCGCGGGTGGTCTCGCGGTCCGGGCAGAAACGGGTACCGTCTCCGCAGCCGGCGGTGACACGAGCCGCGGCGAGGCGGGCCACATCCGCGGCATACCAAGCGCCGGAGGGAACATCGGCGAAACCGGGATCCGGGCCGTCAGCGAGGCTGAAAGCCCTCGACAGGAACACAGCCATCTGGGCGCGGGTCACAGCGCGGTCCCCGCAGAACCGTGAGCCGTCCCCACAACCCCCGGTAACCCCCAAGTCTGCAAGACGCTTGACGAACGGGGCATGAAACCCGTCTGCGTCGACGTCGGAGAACCCGGAATCGGCTACCGGGACCGGGTCCGATCCGTCAAGGACGCGCACCAGCCAAACCGCGCTCGTCTTGCGATCGATCACGTCCCCAGGACAGAACCCCTCATCGCACTCGGTGCCCGAGAACACGCCGTCACCCGCCAGGGAACTCACCGACTCCGCATAGAAGGCATCCTCGGCCACATCCGAGAAACCGCTTCCACCGCCCGAGCCCTGAGCGACAGCCGGCGCAGCTGAGAATGCGACCACCAGCGCCCACACCAGCACCACACCCCCACGCCTATACCTCCGGAACACGTCTACACGCGGAACCCTGATCGCTCCCATAGCAGTCACCACTCCTCGCTGAAATCCGAGATGGGAATATTACACGTACCACTTTACCTTGTTGGGTGGCTCTGATGTGTGAGTATCGGGGCTGGTTTGCTCGCCG
>WTGI01000004.1 GCA_011523635.1 Acidimicrobiia bacterium | reverse complement strand
CCACCGATGCCGTGGCGTGGCCGGAAGGATGGGACGGAGCGATGTACCAACCGGTGGAGGCGACGATGTTGACTCCGGTGGCTTCGCTGGCGACCACGAGGTCATCGGGGTGCCAGCCGGGGATCCGGCCGCTGACATCGACGAAGCTCTGCCCGCCGGCGTCGGCGTACAGCTGCAGCTCCCGGATGGCGACGTCCAGCTCCGTCATCCGCAGGTTGTCCTTCGATACGTACGGGTGGGCGGCGACGTCGCCGGCGTTCTCCGGGGTCACCGGGCCCGCTGCCAGAGCCTGGATCTCGGGCGGATCGCTTGTCGAAGGCTCGTGCCAGAACAGATGCGAGGTGTCGAGCAGCAGGTGCTCGTGGCTCATAGTGACGCCGAGGTCATCCGGTGAGATCTCGCCGAGGACGGTACGGACGTTGGCCATGAGCTACCGGCTTCCCCTCAGTTCTCCTGATCCTTATCGGAGCCGTCGAGTTGGAGGAGGCGGGCAGCGTTGCCGCCGAGGTAGGCGGCGATGTCGTCGTCGGTCAGGTCGGGGAGGCCGGGGGCGATGTTGAGCTCCCTGGCGAGGCGGGGGAAGGACTTGATGTAGGGGACGTCTTCGCGGCAGTCGTAGTTGTCGGTGCCCCAGAGACACTTGTCGAGGACCTTGAAGTGCTTGGCGTACTTCAGGAACCGCACGTTGGCCTCCAACGGTTGGAGGAACCCCCACCAGCCGGTCCCGGCGTACATGTTGCGGTTCTTCAGCATCATCATCACGACTTCTTCGTAGTAGTTGAATCCGGCGTGGACCACGATCAGCTTCAAGTCGGGGAACCGGACCGAAACCCTGTCCAGATGCAGGGGATGCTGCTGGCTCAACAAGTCGTATCCGGCCCACCCGGTGTGGACCTGGATGATCATCCCGAGCTCCTCGGCCTTCTCGTAGATGGGCATGATCCGCTCGTCGTCGAGGTTCATGTCGTAGTCGGGCGCCGGTGTGATCTTCATGCCGATGAGACCCATATCCACGATCTCCTCCATCTCCCGCAGCGCGGGGAGGCCGCCGAGGAGATCGACGCTGCCCATGCCGATCAGCCGATCGGGGAACTTGGCCACCTCGCCCGCCACGAACTCGGACGGCACGTGGGCGTTCAGATGGGGCATCTTGATCGCGTGGCTGATGGCCATGTCGACACCCGCTTCGTCCATGCGGGCGACCATCTCTGCGCCGCTCATGCCCTGGTTCAGGCCCGTCTTCTCACCGATCTCGGTCCAGCCGGCATCGATCATCGCGTCGTCCATCATGGTCAGGTCGCCCCAGCTGTTCGGCTCCGACAGCCAGACGTGGGTGTCGATGATCATGGATACTCCCGTTCAGGCGTTTGCGCACGCTCCTCGAGCCACTCCGGCGCCGAGCATGGACTTGAGCCCCACGATACAATCACGACCCCTGCCATCAACGATGCACCGAGGGCGTTTCTTGCATGGGAAGCGATACGGGGCGATTGGCACTGACGAGGGTGGGCGCATGAAGATCACCGGCATCCGTGTGACGCATGTGAACGTCCCCTTTGATGCACCTTTCTGGTGGACCGCCGGTCTCTATCCGGGTGCGTCGAAGTCGATCGTCGAGGTGGAGACCGACGAGGGCATCGTCGGCCTCGGAGAGGCACCGTGGTGGCATTTCGGCGAGGTGATCGAGCGAGAGATCGCGCCCGCCCTCATCGGTGCCGACCCGTTCGATCTCGCCGATTGCGAGGCGCGCTGCGTGCCTGCCTATCAGATCACCGCGAACACCGGCGAGACTGCCTCGATGGTCGCTTTCGGTGCCGTCGAATTGGCGCTCTGGGACATCATGGGCAAGGCCCTCGACATGCCCCTCTACAGGCTGCTGGGGGGAGCCGTGCGCAAGGATGTCCCTTTCACCGAGTACTTCTCGTTCCGGCCTGAGCATGAGGGCGCGGGCGGCGAGATGTCGGCCGAGGCCATCGTCGAGTACTGCCTGAGGATGCGCGAGGAACATGGCTCGACCTACTTCGAGGGCAAGCTGATTCTGGGCGATCCCGAGCTGGAGATACGGACTGTCGCCATGTTGCGCGAGGCGCTCGGCGCAGACGCCATGATCCGTCTCGACTCGAACATGCAGTGGTCGCTGACCACCGCCCGCTGGGTGTTGCGAGAGGTCGAGGCGTTCAACATCCGCAACTACGAGGACCCGGTCGCAACGTTCGAGGAGATGGCGGAGTTGCGCCGCCATACGATGATCCCCTTCTCCACCCATGTGCCGGACCTGCGCCGCGCCGTCGCACTGGGAGCGCCCGATGCCTTCGTCTGCAACTTCGCGGCACTCGGCGGTATCGCGGCGACGCTCAGATTCGTGGCCGCTTGCGAGGCGATGGGCAAGGACTTCTGGTGTTACTCGAACGACCTCGGCATCATGACCGCGGCCTATCTCCACGTGACGGCTGCGACGCAGTGGATCACAGAGCCGTCGCAGTCGTTGTTCCGCTGGCAGATCGGGGACGTGGTCGAAGGCGGACCCTTCCGCCAGACCGGCAACACCATCCGCGTTCCCGAAGGCCCCGGCCTCGGCGTCACGCTCGATCCCGAGTCGATGGCGCGCTGGCACGAGCACTTCGTGGATAACGGGCCGATGAGCCACTTCCATCATCCGGGGAACCCGGGTCGTTACACGCGTCTGCCACTCAACTGATGGGCTCTATCGCAGAGCCGGGACCGGAGGGATCGTGAAGTCGCAGTACCGGGTGGTGG
>WTGI01000038.1 GCA_011523635.1 Acidimicrobiia bacterium | reverse complement strand
CGGTGGGGTAGGGGACCGGGTCGTAGGGCTCCGACACCGTGGCCGTCACCTCCCGGTCCGAGTTGTTGCCGTAGAACCTGACGGTGATCGAGGTCCTGGTGTATGACGTCTTGATGACGAGGGGCGCATCGGTGTCGTTGCGGAACACGAGGTCGGGCACGGGCCAGCTGACCGTGGCCTCGATGCCCATCGGGTAGCGCGAGAACCAATAGCTGTGGGGCTTGTGGTCGATGACCTCCAGCCCGGCCCAGAACACGGCGTTGTAGAAGGTGCTGGCGAACTGGCTGACGCCGCCCCCCACCTGGTCTTCGATCTCTCCCCGGATGATGGTGGGGGCGGGCAGGAAGCCCCGTTCCAGGGTTCGCTCGCCCACGGTCTCGTTGAGCGACAGGGTTTCCCCCGGCAACACGTTGACGTTGTCCATGACATCGGCGAACAGATGGATGTTCTGGACCCTCGGCTGGCAGCAGTTGTGCTTGGTGGTGAACTCGCTGATCATGCTGAGGGGACCCATGGCGGCCAGGTCCTCGGCGGAAATCTCGGGCTCCACGCCGGTCTGGAGGGGCAGGGTGGACTGGCGCGATTCCCGCCGGGTCGCCTGGGTGATGGCCCTTATGACCAGGTCGACATCCAGGAGTGCGCCCGAGAATCCGGGAACGTAGGTGATCGTCTCCTGGTCGTCGATCAGGATGTAGGCGTTGCGCGGCGGCGCTTCGAACCCCGTCCGCAGCGGATTCAGATACTCGTTGATCACATCCCGATCGAAGGCGACCCGGAGACCCGGGGTCGGGTCCATCACTACCTCGGTGGTGAGGGCGCGGCCCAGCTGGTTGACATCGAGGTGGAAGGTGGCGGCGGGATCGGTGCGGGTCAGGGTGACCGGTCCCGCCAGCAGCACGGAGGCTTCTGCCAGCGCCGCGTCCACCGCGGCCCTGGGCAGGACGGGTTGTACCTCGACCGTCGGCAACCGCACGGCGTCGGCGCGGGGCTGACCGAGCAGGGCCTCGACGATCCGGCCGCGCGCCACGGCCCGATCGATCACGAAGCCGGCTCGGGGGTAGCGGGCCACTGGACCCGAGCCGCGGATGTCGATACCCCCCTCGTCCGGTGACACCAGGGCCGACTCGTAGAGGTCAAGCAGTCCGTCGAGCGCCGTCTCGTCGATGGTTCCCGAGATCGACCAGGGCAGGCCGGCCCCGGAATCGTCCTCCCGGCGCCGGAGGTCCTCGAGAATCGCATCCACCGAGCGGTCCGCCAGCGCCGTGTCGAGCGTGGCGTTCTCGTCAAGGTCGAAGCCGATGGCCGCCGGGAGCAGGCTGAAGCTGGACTCGCTCACCTCGACCCGGATCGGGGTGAGCGCCAGGCTGTTCTCCAGGTCGTTGAGCGCGGATATCGCTTCCAGGCGCGAGGGGTCGAGTCGGGTGGTGGCGGTTCCGCCGCTACCCGGCGTCGTGGTGGCGCCGTCCTGGTTCATGATCACGACGGCGAGGACCCCCAGAGCGAGGATCGGTACTCCCAGGAAGAGGACTAGACGGCGAGAACCGGACATGAGGACTCATAGCCAACCACCGCGCCGGATGTTACCTGTTATCCGGGCTTTTCCTGGGAATGTGGTCGGGTCAGGACTGCTCCGCGGACCCGGGCTTCAGGACCCGCAGGTGGTCGGGCCGGGCGGCGACCGAGAACTTCACCGGGGATCTCAGCAGCTCGCCGTCAGCCTGCGCCGGGAACCCTCCGGGCGCGGACACCTCCACGGAGGTGACTCCGCTCCAGAGTTCGAATCCCTCCGCGCCGGACAGCCCCGCTCCGGTGACGACCCGCCGCAGGATCGGGACCAGCCGTCGCCTCGGCAACTCGCGCGCCACGAGCACAGACAGCGTGCCGGGCTCGTGGGCTCCGAAGCCGACGGGGATGCGCCCGAAGTAGGTGTAGCGGTCGTACAGGCTGACGAACACGGCGACCGCCTCGGCCGATCTGTCCCGCGTCGTCACCGCCATGTCGGGAGCCCGCTCGGCGAATCCGGACCAGGCGACCCAAGTGGCCGAGCGGGCGTAATGCAGCCCGGAGAAGCGGTACTTGCGATGGGGCTCCTGCTCGGCCCGCTCCACCACGGCGGCGTCGAACCCGGCGCCGCACGAGAAGGTGGCCAGCCGGCTCTCCACGCCCGATTCCCCGTGGTCGAGGGTGAGCATGGCGGTCGGCACGGTCGCCACCGGCGGGCCCCCGCAGATGAACTCGGTGGCGGCCCGCGGCTTGCGGGGGAGGCCCAGGATCCGGGCGAGCACGTTGGTGGTGCCCGCCGGGATGATCCCGAGGGCGGTGCCGGTCCCGGCCAGGCCGTTGGCGATGTGGTGGACCACGCCGTCCCCGCCCATCGCTACCACCACGTCGAACCGGTCGGCTGCGGCGGCCGCGCTGATGGATCGGGCCTCGGCGGTGGTGGCGGGCCACTCGGTCTCGACCTCGTAGCTCTCCCGGAGCCGGGCCACCACCGATCGGTGGAGCCCGCCGGTGAACCCGGAGGCGGAGGGATTGGTACACAGCAGGATCCGCGCCATTCGGCCAGGTTAGGAAGTGCTGGAAGGGACGGGATTGTCGGCGCACGGAAGCTTCGGCCGGCAGACCCGTCTCCGGCTGTTGGGCCAACCGGACACCCTCGGTTGCTCCGGGTGTCCTGACTCGGTGGTTCGTCATCCATACCTGAGACGGCGAGAACGCGAAAATCGCGACGACACGTCCCCCCCGGCGGGCCCATCCCCC
>WTGI01000076.1 GCA_011523635.1 Acidimicrobiia bacterium | reverse complement strand
CCCCCACCGCCGCCACCTTGGTGTCGAGCGCGTCCCCTCCCAACCCGGTCGGGGGCTGCCTCGACGAAATGTTCCCTCTCGTGGTCCGGCCGACGTCGGGTCCGGACCGCAGGTGCTTCAACCCTGGACTCCTCATGGAAACGGAGTGGTAGTCCGATGCGGCCAGGGTCAGGGGTGCCCTTCCCGATCCGCTTCGACCTGCCGTCCGTCCGGCAAGAACGATCGGGGTTAACGGTTGACCACTACCGTAAAACAAGGGTGTGACACAAACGGGCGAGGAGGGCTGATTCCTCTCTCGGATAGCGGAATCACGCCGCGACGGGTACGGGAAGTGCGCTCCTGCGTCCCGGTGTGGACGGCCGGATCGCATGAGCACGAACAGGCCCGTTCGCACTTGCCGCTAGCCTTTCATCCATGGGCATATTCAGGACGATCAGGTCCGTAGCGCGCTTCCGGACCTTCGAAACGGACCCCGACCTGCGGCGCATGCAGTCGTCGGCGAATATCGACGACCTTCGCCTCATCGCCCGCCGCCGCCTGCCCCGAGGGGTGTTCGACTACGTGGACGGTGCTGCCGAGGACGAGGTCACCTACCGCCGTAACAGCTCGGACTACCAGGAGTGGGAGTTCGTCCCCTCCGTGCTCCGGGACGTGACGCACATCGACACCTCCACCACCCTTCTGGGCCGGCCTCTCCCGGTGCCGATGGTCCTCGCCCCGACGGGCTTCACCCGGATCGTCGATCCGGGGGGCGAGCTACCGGTGGCCCGGGCCGCGGCCCGCCATGGCATTCCTTATTCGCTGTCGACGCTGGGGACGCGCTCCATCGAGGAGGTGGCGGATGCGGGCGCCGGGGGCCGCAACTGGTTCCAGGTGTACGTCTGGAAGGACCGCGGCCTGGTTCGCAACATGATCGAGCGGGCGGCCGATTGCGGCTACGAAGCGCTGTGCATCACCGTCGACCTGGCGGTTCCGGGCCGACGGGAACGGGACGTACGCAACGGGATGACCCTGCCGCCCAAGCTGGGGCTGGACATGCTCATCGACGGGTTGCGGAAGCCGTCCTGGACCTGGCGTTTCATCACCGCCGAACCGATCACCTTCTCCAACGTGGTGGGACTCACCGACCATGACGGCAGTTCGGCCGTCGCCCTGTCCAGCCTCGTCAGCGACCAGTTCGACCCCAGCCTGTCGTGGTCGGACATCGAATGGTTCCGTTCGGTCTGGGACGGCCCGATCATCATCAAGGGGATCCAATCCGTGGCGGACGCCCGCCGGGCGGTCGAGCACGGTGTGGACGCCATCGCCGTGTCTAATCACGGCGGTAGACAGCTCGAAGGCGCCCCCACGCCCATCGGGCTCATCGAGCCGATCGTCCAGGAGGTGGGCGACGAGGCTGAGATCATCTGCGACGGCGGGGTAAGGCGGGGGTCCGACATCCTGAAGGCGCTCGCCCTGGGCGCCCGGGCGGTCATGGTGGGTCGCGCCTACCTGTACGGGCTGGGCGCGGGTAGCGAGAAGGGAGTCGACTGGGTTCTCGACTTCCTGGCCGAAACCATGCGCTCTACCATGGCGCTGGCCGGAGTGAGGTCGGTCGGCGAGGTGGGCCGGGACCTCGTGCGGCGCCGACCATAGGCCTGCCGGCAGTCGCCGAGGAGAAACGCCTATGGAGATCGAGGGTCTGGTAGTCGCCGACGAGCTGTACCGGTTCATCGCCGATGAGGCCCTTCCGGGCAGCGGCGTGGACGCCGGCGCCTTCTGGAAGGGATTCTCCGATCTGATCCACGACTTCGGCCCCCGGAACCGGCGCCTGCTCGAACGGCGCACCGAGCTCCAGGCCTCTATCGACGATTGGCACCGGGCCAACCGCGGCCGTGCCTTCGACCGGACTGCCTACCGGGCCTTCCTGGAGGAGATCGGCTACATCGAGCCCGGAGGCCCGGCGTTCTCCATTACCACCTCCAACGTGGATCCCGAGATGGCCGAGGTGGCCGGTCCGCAACTGGTGGTCCCGATCATGAACGCCCGGTTCGCGCTCAATGCCTTGAACGCCCGATGGGGATCCCTCTACGACGCCCTCTACGGCACCGACGCCCTAGGCGACCCGCCCTCGGCCGGTGGGTACGAGCCGGACCGGGGTCGCCGGGTGGTGGCCTGGTCCCGCAGCTTCCTGGACGACGTGGTCCCGCTCTCGGACGGCTCGCACGCCGACGCCGTTCGGTATTCGGTGGCGGACGGCAGGTTGCGGGTGCGGCTGTCATCGGGCGCAACCTCAGGCCTGGCCCGACCCGACCAGCTAGCCGGCTTCCAGGGGACCCCCGACTCCCCTGCCGCGGTGCTGCTCCGGAACAACGGCCTTCACATTGCCATCGAGATCGACCCCCGGCATCCCGTCGGCGCCGACGATCCGGCCGGAGTGTCCGACATCGTGATGGAGGCGGCAGTCACCACCATCCTCGACCTAGAGGACTCCATCGCCGCCGTCGACCCGGAGGACAAGACGCTCGCCTACCGCAACCTGCTGGGCTTGACCAGGGGCGATCTCACCGCCGAGGTGACCAAGAACGGGCAGGCCTTCACCCGTCGGCTGGCACAGGATCGGACCTACACCGCGCCTGATGGATCGGCCTTCGTGCTCCCCGGACTCTCCCTGTTCCTGGCCCGCAACGTGGGCCACCTGATGACCACTCCGGCCGTCCTCGATCGAGACGGGAACGAGGCCCACGAGGGTCTGGTCGACGCCATGGTCACCACGCTGGTGGCGTGTCACGACCTGCGGGGGCGTGCCGGCAGGCGCAACTCCCGGACCGGTTCCTACTACGTGGTCAAGCCCAAGATGCACGGATCCGCGGAGTCGGCCTTCACCTCCGACGTGTTCGACCATGTCGAGGACGTGCTGGGCCTGCCTCGAGACACGGTCAAGATCGGCCTGATGGACGAGGAGCGCCGCACCACCGTCAACCTGGCCGAGTGCATCCGGGCCGCGCGTTCGAGGATCGTCTTCATAAACACCGGATTCCTCGATCGAACCGGTGACGAGATCCACACCTCCATGGAAGCCGGGCCGATGGTGCCCAAGACCCTCATGAAGGCCCAGGGCTGGATCCAGGCCTACGAGGACTGGAACGTGGACGTGGGTATCGCCTGCGGTCTCCGCGGCAGGGCACAGATCGGCAAGGGGATGTGGGCCGCTCCTGACCTGATGGCGGCCATGCTCGAGGAGAAGGTCGGCCATCCGGAGGCCGGCGCCGACTGCGCCTGGGTGCCCTCTCCGACCGCCGCTACCCTCCACGCCACCCACTACCACCGGGTTGACGTGGCCGCACGCCAGGACGCGATCGCCGGCCGACCGCCCCGTGACCTGGCCGAGTTGCTGGAGATACCGCTGGCCTCGAGTACCGGATGGACATCCGAGGAGATCGCCGCCGAGCTTCGCAACAATGCGCAGGGGATCCTGGGCTACGTGGTCCGATGGGTCGATCAGGGCATCGGCTGCTCCAAGGTTCCTGATATCAACGACATCGGTCTCATGGAGGACCGGGCAACCTGCCGCATCTCATCCCAGCACATCGCCAACTGGCTTCACCACGGGGTGGTGGACCGCCGCCAGGTCATGGAGACGATGAAGAGGATGGCCGTGGTGGTCGATCGCCAGAACGCCGGCGATAACGGCTACCGGCCCATGGCGCCGGCCTTCGACGGCCCCGCATTCAAGGCCGCATGCGACCTGGTGTTCCTCGGTATGCAACAGCCCTCGGGCTATACCGAGCCGATCCTGCACGCCCGGCGCGCCGAGCTGAAGGGCCGGCTGACCGGCAGCTGATCGGCCCGAGGAAGCACCCCTTAGCCCGGTAGCAGTAGCTTCCAAGCAGTCATTGGCGACTGGCCACCGGCCACTGGCAACTGACCACTGAACGAGTGCCATATACTCCGTAATCCCGAGTCGAACAAGAGGTCTGACGTATGTCTTCAGATGCCGTACTGGTGATCGCTCTGGTGGCTGGACTGGCCGCCCTGGCCCTGGCCGCCTACTACGCCCGTGTGGTCATGGCCGCCGACCAGGGCAACGACCGCATGCGGGAGCTCTCGGCCGCCATCCGGGAGGGCGCCAACGCCTTCATGAAGCGTGAGTACACGTGGGTGGCCGTCTTCGTAGTGGTGCTGGCGGTCCTCATCTCGGTGGTCCTTCCCTGGGGGGCGCCGTGGGGTTCGATCGCCTACGTCTTCGGTGCGGTGCTGTCGGCCGTCGCCGGCTTCGCCGGGATGCGGATCGCCACCGCGGCCAACTCCCGGACCGCCGAGGCAGCCCGGCTCGGCGGGGTGAAGCGGGCCCTGCCCGTGGCCTTCCGGGGGGGCGCCGTGATGGGATTCTGCGTGGCCGGACTGGGCTTGCTGGGAGTGACCATCGGCTACCTCCTGTTCGTCAACGTGCTGAGCATCAGCGACTCGGACCAGTACAACATCATCGCCGCCATCGGCCTGGGAGGATCCTCCATAGCCCTCTTCGCCAGGGTGGGCGGTGGTATCTACACCAAGGCGGCCGATGTGGGCGCCGACCTGGTGGGGAAGGTCGAGGCGGGTATCCCCGAGGATGACCCCCGAAACCCGGCGGTGATCGCCGACAACGTGGGCGACAACGTGGGCGATGTGGCCGGCATGGGCGCCGACCTCTTCGAGTCCTACGTCGGCTCGATCGTGGCCCCGATCGCCTACGCGGCCATCGTGTTCGCCTCGAGTTCCTTCGCCGTCGAGACGATCATCTTCCCGCTCGCCGTGGCGGCCATCGGCATGTTCGCCGCCATCATCGGCTCCTTCTTCGTGCGGGTGACCGGGGACAACCTGGCCAAGGCCTTGCACCGGGGGAACAACGTGGCGGTCGGTCTAACCGTCATCGGCGTCCTGATCCTCACCAACGTTGTGTTCGGAGGATCGAGCGGTGTGGAGAACCCCTTCGGCCTGTCTCTGGCGGTGCTGGTCGGCCTGGCGGTGGGGATCTGCGTGGGCAAGATATCGGAGGTATTCACCTCCGACCACTACAAGACCGTCAAGGAGATCGCACGCCAGTCCGAGACCGGTCCGGCCACTGTGATACTGGCCGGCATATCCGAGGGGATGCGCTCCGCCGCCATCTCGGTGGTGGTGGTGGCCGCCGGGATCGCCGGCGCGTACGCCGCCGGGGACTGGGCGATCGGAGACGGCGGAGGGATATACGGCGTGGCCATCGCCGCCATCGGCGTTCTCTCCACGCTCGGGATCACGGTCGCGGTGGACGCCTACGGCCCGATAGCCGACAACGCCGGCGGTATCGCCGAGATGGCCCACCTGCCGCCCGAGGTGCGGGAGGCCACCGACGAGCTGGACGCGCTGGGCAACACCACCGCCGCACTGGGCAAGGGCTTCGCCATCGGGTCGGCAGCGGTGACTGCGCTGGCGTTGTTCGCCGCCTTCACCCAAGCCGTCGGCCTGGATGCCATCGACATCACCAACGTGGGTACCACCGTCGGCCTGTTCCTGGGCGGCATGTTCCCGTTCCTCTTCGCCGCTCTCACCATCAAGGCGGTCGGGAGAGCCGCCTTCCGGATGATCGAGGAGGTGCGGCGCCAGTTCCGCGACATCCCCGGATTGCTGGCAGGTGATCCGAGCGCTCGGCCCGAGTACGCCAAGGCGGTGGACATCGCCACCGGCTCGGCCCTCCGGGAGATGGTGATTCCGGGCGCCCTGGCAGTGGCCCTGCCGCTGGTCGTGGGCTTCATCGACGTGGAGGCGCTGGGAGGCCTGCTGGCCGGCGCGCTGGTGACAGGCTTCCTGCTGGCCATCTTCATGGCCAACGCCGGCGGCGCGTGGGACAACGCCAAGAAGCTCATCGAGAGCGGCGCCTTCGGGGGCAAGGGCTCGGAGCAGCACAAGGCGGCCGTCATCGGCGACACGGTGGGCGATCCCTTCAAGGACACTTCCGGTCCGGCGATGAACATAGTCATCAAGGTGATGACGATCGTCTCCCTGATCTTCTCGGCCGCATTCATCTGATCCGTTACCACCCACTTCCGCCGTGAAACGGGTGCTGCTGGTCAGGCACGGGGAGTCCGAGGCCAACGCCGGCGAGATCTGGCAGGGTGCTACCTCCTCGCCGTTGACCGCCCGGGGCCGGCACCAGGCCGGATTGGTCGCAAAGCGGCTGGCCGGGCGACGGTTCGATCTGGTGGAGAGCTCCGATCTCGAACGGTCCCTTCACACCGCCGAGATAGCAGGGTTCCGGCCACCGGTGGAGACCGGGTGGAGGGAGGGCGACATCGGCGTCTGGGAGGGCCGGCCCGGTGAGTGGGTCGAGGCCCACTACGGCCAAGACCTGGCCCGGCTCGGCGGGGATTACGACCTGCGGATGGGCGAGACCGGGGAGTCACCCCGCCAGGTGTCCGAGCGGGGCTGGGAGGCGCTGGCCGCCCTGGTGGGCCGTCTCGAGGAGGGACAGACCGGCCTGGTGTTCACCCACGGCGGCCTCATCGAGTTGGTGCTGTGGCGTCTGCTCGGCCTTCCGATAGGGCGCCGCCGCCTCGGGTTCCTGTCCAACACTTCCATCTGCGAGCTGGCGTTCGACGGCGAGAAGGCCTCCATCCTGCGCTACAACGACGCCGCCCATCTCGGACCGGTGTCCTTCTGGGCGGACGTCACCCGGGATGGCGGCGGCGTCGTGGTCGATCTGATCCGCCACGGTGTCACGCAAGCCAACCTGGAACGGCGCGCCCAGGGGCGGGTCGACAGCGATCTGCATCCCGGGGGACGGGAGCAGGCCCGGCGGTTGGCCTCGTGGATCGGCGAGATCGACGAGGTCTTCTCCTCCACGCTGCGAAGGGCGTCAGCCACGGCGGAGATCGCATTCGGGCGACCGCCGGTGCTGGTGGACGAACTCGTCGAGATGAGCTTCGGCGAATGGGAAGGCGAACTCTGGGAGGAACTGGAGGCGTCGGGCCGGCTGGGCGGTTATCCCGGGGACGGCAGGGACATCCGGCGGGGCGGCACCGGCGAGACCTGGAGCGAGGCCCAGGAGCGGGTGACCGGGTTCGTCGGCGGCCTTACCGGCACCTACGCGGGACACCGGGTGGCGGCCACCTCACACGGCGGGGCGATCAAGGCCTACTCCACCGCGATCCTGGGATTCGACTACGGCAACGCCGGATTGCTCGGTCCCCTGGAGAACACTTCGGTCACCCAGGTGGCGATCGCGCCGGACGGGCATCCGACGCTGGCCACCTACAACATCACCCACCACCTCGAGTGCCGGGAGGGCTAGCTCCGGGAACCTCCCTTGCAGGCATCCTTCTTAACAGTCTGCTCATATTCCTGTGGGACCATGGGTGGCTGTGAGGGGAGCAGATGAGACCGTCGTCGTGGTGGTGGAGGACGATCCGAATATCGCCCGCCTGGTGGACATGTACCTGCGACGGGACGGCTACCGGGTGTACAAGGCGGCGGACGGCGCCACCGGGCTCGACCGTATCAAGCAGTACCGGCCCAAGCTGGTCATCCTCGACATCGGGTTGCCGGGCGATGTCGACGGCATCCAGCTATGCCGGGAGTTGAGGGCCACGTCCGATATCCCCATCATCATGCTCACCGCCCGTGACAGTGAGGTCGACCGGATCGTCGGGTTGGAACTGGGCGCCGATGATTACGTCACCAAGCCGTTCTCACCGGGGGAGCTGGTAGCGAGGATCCGCGCTGTGCTGCGGCGTGTCGACGCCGGGGCCAGGGCGGTGCTGTCCCCGATCCTGGAGAGCGGGGAAGTCGAGGTGGACACCGCCCGCCGGGAGGTGCGCCTCAGGGGTGACCTGGTGCAGGTCACCGCGCGGGAGTTCGACCTTCTCCAGTACCTGGTCGAGAACACGGGAAGGGTTCTCAGCCGTCGCCAGCTGCTGGACGGCGTGTGGGGATGGGACTGGGTGGGTGACGAACGCACGGTGGACGTCCACGTCTTCCAACTCCGTAAGAAGCTCGGTGATGCTCTGCGGGTCACTACCGTGCGGGGCGTGGGTTACCTGCTGGACTGAGGGGGGAGGGACGTGCAGCGTCGGCTGTCGATCGCGGTGGTGGGAACGGTCGCTGTGGCCCTGCTGCTGGCCGGAATCGTGACCCTTGCCCTGGTGCGCCGGACCGATCGCCACGCGATCCAGCAGGTGCTGGAGCAGGAGGCCGACGTTCTGGCCAGCCTGATGGCGACGGTCCACGTGGAGGATGATGACGGGTCGCACCTGGGTTCCCACCTGAGTTCGCATCTGAACCGGGCCGCCGAAAATCTCGATCGTAAGGACGTGGCCGTCCTGCTCCTCGAGGACGGGGCCTTCGTCGGCAACCTGCCCGAGAATGTGCCGGCCGAAGGCCTCCGCCCGCTGGCCTCGGGAGCCACCGGGTCGATCACCGGGATCCGAGGCTCCACCGCCTGGGCCGCGGCGACGGAACAAGCGGGCGCGTTGACGATCGTCGTGGTCCTGACCGACACCGCCGATCAGTTCCTGGCGGCGGTCATGCGATGGTTAGGGGTGTCGGCAGCGATATCGCTGGCCTTGGGAGTTGTAGTCGCCGTGATACTGGGCCGCCGGCTGGCCGGGCCGCTCGGCCAGGCCCGCGACGCTACCCGGTTGATCGCTGGCGGCGACCTCAGCGCCCGTGTTCCGGTGGAAGAGTATCGCCGCGATGAGATCAGCGAGTTGTCGGCCTCAATCAACGAGATGGCTGCCTCCCTGGAACGCTCCCAGAGCCTGGAGCAGCGGTTCCTGATGTCCATCTCCCACGACCTGCGCACGCCCCTCACCTCCATAAGGGGCTACGGAGAGGCCATCGCCGATGGCACGGCGGACAACCTGGAGCAGGCTGCCGACGTCATAGTCTCCGAGGCGATCCGCCTGGAGCGGCTGGTGGGTGACCTGCTGGACCTGGCCCGGCTGGATGCCCGGGAGTTCACGCTCGAGAATCGCCTGGCGGATGTCGGCATGGTGGTGGAGGAGGTTTGCGCCGGATTCGCCCAGGCCGCGGCCGATCGGAATCTCGAGTTGCGGGTGATCGGCGATGAGCCCGTCATTGCCTGGTGCGACCCGGTGCGGGTAGCCCAGGTCGTTGCCAATCTGGTTCAGAATGCCCTCAAGTTTGCCGATTCCCTGGTACGGGTGGAGTCTCGGTTCGAGAACGAGGGAGAAGAGGCCTGCGCCGTTGTCACGGTGGACGACGACGGTCCCGGTATCAGCCGCGAGGACCGGCCCCACGTGTTCGAACGCCTCTACGTGGCACGGCACACGCCCCGGATCGAAGAGTCCGGCTCGGGTTTGGGCCTGACCATCGTGGCCGAACTGACCGAGGTCATGGGAGGCACGGTGAGCGTCACCGCCCGCCGGCCCACCGGCACCCGATTCACCGTGCAGCTACCCGCTACGGAACAGTAGGTCCACTCCGTGAGGAGGCGCACCAGGTTCATCATAGGAGCAGTGGTCGCGATCTTGTGGGTGGCCATCGCCGCGGTCGGATGGTGGAGCCTGCGCGCCGACGGACCGGAGCCGGTAGATCTGGAAGCCGCTGTGGCTCGGCTGGAGACCGCAGCCGGCGACGAGGGCGGCGGCTCACCGGCCTCCGAGCCTGACGACCGTGGTTCGGGCTCCACGCCCGCCACTAAATCCAGCGAGGGCTCCGGAGAGGCACCTGACACCGGACCGGAAGCTTCGGTCACCACATCGACCAGCGCTGGAGATGACAATCTGTCGAACACCGGCACCGCGACGACATCCGTGGACACCGGGGCGGCCGGATTGGCGGGGGTATGGACCGTGGTTACCAGCGAAGGCGCCGATGGGCCGATCGACGAGGCCCCGGTCAGCTTTGCTGGGTATCGGGTCGTGGAGGTGCTGGCCGGCGGAGTGGACGAGTCCACTGTGGTGGGTCGCACCGCCGAGGTTGTCGGTGCCATCGAGCTCAGGGGCGGCGCTCTGGTGGCCGCGACGGTGGAGGTCGAGATGGCCACCCTGCGCACCGACGACAGCCACCGTGACAGCCATGCGCGGGAAGCCCTCGACACCGAGCGGTTTCCGCTGGCCGTGTTCAAGCTCGCGGAGCCGGTGGAGCTGCCCGCCGGGGTGTCTGAGGGCGAGGGTTTCTCAGGATCGGTCTTGGGAGACCTCACCATCAAGGGGGTCACCAACCGCGTCGTGTTCGATCTGGAGGCTCAACGGGCGGGGGACACCATCGTGGTCGTGGGATCGGCTCCGGTGATCTTCAGCGACTACGGAGTGACTGCCCCGACGTCCATCGCTGTCATCTCGGTCGAAGACCACGGCATCATGGAGTTCCAGCTCTTCTTCACCCGGTGAACGTCGGCCGTCCAAGTCCGCGCGGCGCCCACAGCACCGCCGCTGATCCGGGCCCATCACTCAGACGGTGGGCAATCGTCCCCGAAACCTTATCGCGACCCTGATCCGGGCTTAACGGTCTGCTCACAACCATCCCGGACACTGGTAGCGCTCTTCTGGCTACAACCCCTGAGAGGAGAAGGAATGAGCCCTACAGAAATGCGGACTTGGGACCACTCGAGGGCCGCCGGCCGGACCGGCGCTGCTCGGGTCGGCAAGGGACGGCGACGGTTCTTGACGCTCGTCCCTGTCGCGATGCTGGCGGTAGCCCTCATGCCGCTGGGTCCGGCCGGCGGCCAGGTGGTGACTGCTCCGGTCGCGCTGGTGCCGGATGCCGTCCCGTCGGCCGAGGCCGGTGGGAAGGTGGTAACTGCTCCGGTGGTCGCCGTCTCCGGCGTGCAGCCATCGACCGGCGGCCAGGCAGTGGTTACCCCCACCCCCACGACCATCGATCATGCGGCCGACTGTGCTGCCAATCACAGTGCCTCGGGTTCTGAGACCGTGGAGGACTGTGCCGGCGACGGCAGTGGGGACGGCACCGATCACACCCACGCCCACTCGGAAGATGATCATGCCCACACAGAGGGTGCTGATCATGCCGCCGACTGTGCTGCGAACCACAGCGGCACGGGTTCCGACGATGCGGAGGACTGTGCCGGCGACGGCAGTGGCGAAGCTTCTGACCACACCCACACGGAAGGTGATCACGCTCACTCGACTGGCGTCGACCACGCCGCCGATTGTGCTGCGAACCACAGCGGCTCGAGTCCTGACGATGCCACGGACTGTGCCTAGCAAGAGAGCCGACCTGGCGTGAATCCCAGCGACTCTCCCCCAACCTCGCCGATGCGGCGGGGGACGCGCGTGACCGGGAAGCCCTCCCCCGGTCACGCGCCCGCGATAGGCCCCAGGGTTGTCTGAACGACGGGCATCACTTCTTCTGGGAGGTGTCGTCCTCGTCGGACTCGGCTTACTCGCGACGAGCGGGAACGAAGCCGAGAGCCCGGCGCCGGCCCGGCCGGAGCCGGCAGACACTGTGGTGACCGGCTTGCCGCCCGAGCCGGTCTCGGCCTTGCCGGCTGCGACCTACCCGGAGGAGAAAGAGGCGCAGGCAGGCGCCGATGGCGGTGCCACCCCGGCAGTGACCACCCCGACGGCTGTCATCACCCCGCTCGGGGTTCCGGTGGCGGTGATCGGACGCAGCGACACCGGCTACCTGGTGCGGACGCCGTGCGGGGACACGGCTGAGGTCTCCACCGGTGATCCGATCGAGAGGGCGCGTGTCGTGCTGGATCCGGGCCATGGGGGGAGGTGGAACACAGGCGCGATTGGACCCAATGACCTGGTGGAGAGCGACTTGAACCTGCGGCTCAGCCGCGCCATCCGGGACGAACTCGCCGATCGCGGTGTAGCTGCGGTGATCACCCGCACCGGCGACTACGGGATGCTTATCTCCGTCCGCGCCGCCTTCGCGGATGCGCTCCGCGCCCTCGGGGCCGAGGCGATGATTTCGATCCACCACAACGCGCCCACCTGGGGCCCGAGCAACCTCCCGGGCACCGAGGTGTACGTGCAGTCCGCGACAGCCCAGCGAGCCCGTTCCGACTCCGCTCGCCTCGGCGGGCTGCTCTACGAGGAGATCACCGCCGCGCTGGCCACCTTCGACAACATCGCATGGAGCCGCCTCCGCGATGCCGGCGTGCTGCGCGTCCTGCTCCCCGGCGGAGAGGACGCATACGGGATCGTACGCCGCCCGGCCGTCCCGACCGCCCTGATCGAGTACGGGTACCTCTCCAATCCATCCGAGGCCGAACTGTTCGCCACCGACGAATACATAACGGTCGCTGCCAAGGCCACCGCCGACGCCATCGACGCCTACCTGTCGTCAGACCGCCCGGGCACCGGATTCATCCGGGAGCCGCGCCAGTTCCACTCGCACTCGCACTCAGGCTCCGTCCGTTGTGAGGATCCCCCCTTGGAATGGAACGCCGGTGGCTAGCGCGTTTCCCACACGATCAGCGAGGCCCAGTTGTCGACATCGGGGTCCTCCATGTAGTTCTCCAGTACGCCGCGCGCCTCGAAACCGTTCTCGATCTGGAAGCTCAGGGTCCGGTCGTAGAGTTCGCCGGCGGCCACCTTCTCCACGTATTCGGCGGCGGACATGCGGGCCTTGTGTTCGGCGTATCCGGGGATCACCCCGCCGGCGATTATGCCCCGCAGGCCGAGGGTCCGGCACACCTCCTTGCGGAGGTTGTAGAGGCGGCTACCGATCCCGCGGCGGCGGTAGCGGGGGTCCACCGCGATGTCGGTGCCGTAGTACCACTCGCCCGTGGGATCGTGTCCGGCCTTGTGGTGCCCGGACATGAGGTCCTTCATGCGGTGCTGGGGGCGGGACAGGTCGAAGTGCACCCTCACCCCCAAGCCCATCCCGATCGGCGTATCACCATCCAGTACCACGAAGTTCCCCTCCGGGAAGACCTCGGCAAGCTCGACCAGTTCCCCGGCGTTGTAGAGGTCCGCGGGGTTCACGCTGGGGAAGGAGCGGAGTTCGAGTGCCTCCAGATCCCCGGCCCATCGGGCCTCCAGATTCACGTAGCGGAGGTCTTCGGTCACCCCCAAATTATACTTCCGGTGGTGCCTGACTACTCGAACCTGTCGCTATGGATGGCGACTTTCGAAGGCGACCTGACCCCCCGCCCACCCCTCGATGGCGACACCTCTGTCGATGTGGCCATCGTGGGAGGGGGCTTCACCGGCCTCTGGACCGCCTACTACCTCACCGAGCGGGATCCGTCGCTCTCGATCCTGGTGATCGAACGGGAGATTTGCGGCTTCGGCGCCTCGGGGCGCAACGGCGGATGGGCGGTGGGAGAGCTGGCCGCCGGCTTCGCGGCCTACGCCCGTCGCGCCGGCCCGCAGTCGGCCGGCCGCCTCATGGAGTACGTGCACGGCTCGGTCGACGAGATCGGGCGGGTGGCGGCAACCGAGGCCATCGAGTGCGGGTTCGCCAAGGGCGGCGTGATCCGGTTCGCCCGCAGCCGCGCCCAGGCAGGGCGCCAGGCGGCCGAGATCGAGAGCAACCGCGCCGGAGGCATCGGCGCGGACATCATCCGCCTGCTGGAGCCGGAGGAGGTGCGGCGCTTCGCCCGGCCCACCGACCTCCACGGTGGCATCTTCTACGCGCCCTGCGCGGCGCTCGATCCGGCCCGGCTGGTAAGGGGTTTGGCCGACGTGGTGGAGCGGCGCGGGGTCGGGATCGTCGAGCAGACCGCCGCCACCGCGATCCGGGACGGATCGGTCGCCACCACCGGCGGACGGGTCAGCGCTCCGGTGGTGATCCGGGCCACCGAGGCTTACACCCGCGACCTTGCCGGAGAGCGACGGACCCTGGTGCCGCTCTACTCGCTGATGATCGCCACCGAGCCGCTGGACGCCTCGACCCTTGCCCAGATCGGGCTCGATACGCGGCCTACGTTCGCCGACGATCGCTACGCGGTCATCTACGGGCAGCGGACCGCCGACAACCGGATCGCCTTCGGGGGGAGGGCGGTCCCTTACCTGTACGGCTCCCGGATCGATCCGGCCACGGAGCGGGACCGGCGCTCCCACGACCTCATCCGGCGGGTGTTGGTGGAGATCTTCCCGGCGCTCGGCGATGCGGCCATCACCCACGAATGGGGCGGCGTGCTGGCGGCGCCCCGCAACTGGGTCCCGGCGGTGCGCTACGACTCCCGGACCGGATTGGGTGCGGCCGGCGGCTACGTCGGTGAGGGGGTGGCGCCTTCCAACCTGGCCGGCCGCACCCTGGCCGATCTGATCACCGGCACCGATTCCGAACTGGCCGAGCTCGCCTGGGTCGGGATCGAGTCGCGTCCCTGGGAGCCCGAGCCCCTGCGCTGGCTGGGAATCCGGGGCACCCGGACCGTGATGGGCTGGGCCGACCGCTTCGAGTTCGGCACCGGACGCTCCTCCCGCCTCGGCCGCCTGGCCTACGGACTGCTCCGCCGCTGAGGCCGGTGATCCCCTCCACCGAGGGGGTTGTCAGTCGCACCCACGAGCGTAACGATGCCCCATAGGAGAACGGGCGACAGCCGGATGGCCGTCGCCCGTCACCCCGAACTGGCGGGTATTGCCTGTGGGTACAGGACCGGGCCTGAGAAACTCGGAGCCGGGAGGAGTGCCTCCTGGTTGCGGTTCGACTCCGCTGCCCGCCGCCGTTTACCGCAACATTGGTTAGATGGTAACAGTGCTGCGTCCGGAGGACTACCCCTACACGCGACGTTCCACCCGCCTTGGGTGCCTCGCCCACAGGCTGCTCCGGCGCTGAAGCTGACGAGTCATCACCCCAGGGAACCGGACGGGCGCCCGTCGCTCGGGTTATTGTCTTGACTCTTGGAACAGGGGAATCTGATCCTCGATGGAGAGCAGTACGTCATGACGACGTTACCGGACCACTTGTTCGGGGATGGGCCGCGCCCCCGATCACCCGGACAGTGTGACATGAGTGGAAGCGCTCCGAACCCCCATCCGCACTTCCCTCCGGCGGGGATTGCTGAGCCAGATCCTGCCACCGGGTGAAGTCGCCGATGGCTGCTTCGCAAATCCAGGTGGACGCAATTCTCGACATCGGCCGGCGGGCCGGGCTGGCTGCGGTGGGAGTATGCCGGGCGGAGCCCTTCACGGAAATGGCCGAAACCCTGCGGGAGCGCAAGGAGGACGGCCTGCATGGCGGGATGCAGTTCACCTACCGCAATCCGGAGCGCTCTACCGATCCGTCGCGCATCCTGCCGGGCGCCGCCTCCCTGGTGGTGGGCGCCCTCGACTTCTGGCGCGGCGAGCCGGACCACCCGGACGACGGTCTCCCCTACGGACGGGTGGCGGCCTACGCCAGGGAGGATCACTACGCGGCTCTCCGGTCAGCTCTCGATCACGTGGCGGAGGCGCTCCGCGCCGTGGGCCACCGGGCGGTGGTGGTGGCCGACGAGAACGGCCTGGTCGACCGGGCGGCCGCCTACCGGGCCGCCATCGGCTGGTGGGGGAAGAGCTCCAACATCCTCGTGCCGGGAGCCGGGAGCCTGGTGGTGCTGGGCGCGGTGGTGACCGACGCCCCTCTGTGCGACACCGATCCGGCGCCGATGGCTGACGGCTGCGGGACGTGCCGCCAGTGCCTCGACGGATGTCCCACCGGCGCCATAGTCGCTCCCGGGGTGGTCGACGCCCGCCGCTGCCTGGCCTGGCTGGTCCAGGAGTCCGGGGTGTTCCGTCCCGAGTTCCGGGTAGCGCTGGGGGATCGGATCTACGGCTGCGACGATTGCGCCGAGGTGTGCCCTCCCAACCGGGTCCGCGTCCGCCTCGACAGCCCGGGGGCAAAGAGACCCAACGAGGCCTGGGTATCCCTGGTCGATCTGCTCGACGCCTCCGACGAGGACCTCATGGCCCGCTTCGGACGCTGGTACATCCCGCGGCGCCAGCCCCGTTACCTGCGGCGCAACGCCCTGGTGGCGCTGGGCAATGTCGGGGATCCATCCCAGCCCCGGGTCCGTTCCGCGGTCAGCCAGGCCCTGGCCCATCCCGACCCGCTGGTGCGCGCCCACGCCGTCTGGTGCGCCCGACGCCTCGGGTTGGGCCTTGCCGCTCTACGGGGCCGTGAGGACCCGCTGGTCCGGGACGAACTTGACCGCCGGGTACCCGTTCGTGAACCCGTCGCGACCGCGCCCTAGCCCACCGCCTCGATGAATGCGTCGGTGTAGTTGATCTCGAAGTCGCCGGTGTCCTGGATCTCCTCCAGCGAACCCACCCCGCCCGGGATCACCGCGGGGTCGGCCACGAAGTCCAGCAACTCCTGCTCCAGGCCGTCAAGGGCCGCCGCGTTGGGGGTGGAGTAGTAGTTGTAGTTGGACAGGGCCGCGCCGTTCTCTGCATCGAGAATCCAGTTGATGAAGGTGTGGGCCGTGCAGGGGTTGGGGGCGTCATGCGGGATCGCCATGTTGTCGATCCAACGCGTCCCGCCCTCCTCCGGCACGAAGTACACGTATCGGGACGGGTCATCGGTCTCCAGGAACTGCGTGAACATGTCACCCGAGTAGCCGTGGGCTATCGCCGTCTCGCCGGTCGTGAGCAGCTCGTCGGCCTGATCCGTGTCGAAGGCCGCCACCCGGCCCCGTGCCTCGGCGACCAGCTGCTTGGCCTCCTCCAGCTCACCGGTGTCGGTGGTGTTGAGCGAGTATCCGAGGTACTTCAGCGCCGCGCCCAGGGTCTCCCGCGGGTCGTTCAGCAGCGAGATCCGGCCTGCGTACTGATCCGCGAAGCTCGGGTCGAAGACGATCGACCAGGACCTCGGGAAGTCGGTTCCAACCACCGCGGTGTCGACCGCCAGACCCGTGGTTCCCCACTGGTATGGCACCGAGTAGTCGCCGGCGGGGTCGTACACCAGATCGCTGAAGTCCGGCGAGATGTTGGCGATATTGGGTATGGCGTCCTTGTTGAGAGGCTGGATGTCCTCGCCGGCGATCAGGATGGCGACCATGTAGTCGGAGGGAACGATCAGGTCGTATCCCGAGTTGCCCGCGGAGATGATCGGCTGCATGGCCTCGTTGGAGTCGTAGACATCCACGGTCATCGCGACGCCGTGCTCGGCCGCGAAGGCGTCCACCAGGTCCGGATCGATGTACTCGGCCCAGTTGTACAGGTTCAGGTCACCATCCGTCTGGCCCACTTCGCAATCCGCGGCGGCAGCGGATTCTCCGCCGTCTTCCGCGCAGGCGGCCGCCAGGAGCGTCATGGCCACCAGCACCGCGAGCACGCGACGCATCGGGATAGGTCTCATTGCAACCTCTTTCTGTGTTCTCGCTCGTGACTTCGAAGCCCGCCCCCGGCTCGCCTTCCGAATGGCGGCCGCGTAGAGACGGCTCGGGCAGATTGTATCGGCGCTCCGGGGGCAAGGTGGCCCGGAACGTGTTTCCGCACCTCTAGTGCGGGTCGGATCGCCCTCGCAGGCGCGCTCCCAGGCTCCGGCCCGTCTCTCCGGTCCGCAGGCGTTGGGTGGCAAGCGACAGGATCACCAGTACGATCGACGCCGCGAGCATGATGACCGAGACGGCGTTGATGAGCGGGGTGACGCCGCGACGGATCATGCCGAATACGAACACGGGCAAGGTGGTGGAACCCGGGCCCGAGGCGAACTGGGTGACCACCACATCGTCGAGCGACAGAGTGAGGGCGAGAAGCGCGCCGCCGGCAATGCCGGGCGCGATCTGCGGCAGGGTGACGTAGCGGAAGCTGCGCCACCGGTTGGCGTAGAGGTCCAGGGCTGCTTCCTCCAGCTGCTCGTTCATGCCCGACAGCCGGGCTCGCACCACCACCGACACGAAGCTGATGTTGAAGGCGATGTGGCTGATGGTGATGGTGGTGAATCCCTTGGTGAGGTCGAACCCGAACAGCAGCTCGGCGATGCGGATGCCTTCGGAGAAGAACAGCAGCATCATCACCGCCATCGTGACGTCGGGGATGATGATCGGCAGGTAGAGGAGGGCGTCGAACACCCGCTGCCCTCGGAACCGGAACCGCTCGAGAGCCAGCGCGGCCAGCGTCCCCAGCACCACCGAGATCACGGTGGACAGCAGGGCCACCCGGATGGACACCCACAGGCTGTTCTGGAGCTGGGAATGGTCGATGAACTGCTCGTACCAGGACAGGGTGAAGCCGCCCCACCGCCCGACGTTGCGGTCGTCGCTGAACGAGAACAGCACCAGCAGGACGATCGGGGCGTAGAAGAAGGCATAGACCAGCCAGGCCGTTCCCGACAATGCCCACGCGGTCACGCTGCCGGGCCGGGCCGTCCGGCCGATCATGGCCGCTCCCGCCGGTTCACAGGTTCCGCCCTCCCGCCCGGAAGTAGATCAGCGTGGCGGTCAGCATCACGGTCATCAGCACGAAGGACAGGGAGGCCCCCAGTGGCCAGTTACGAGCGGTCAGGAACTGCACCACGATGTAGGACCCCAGCATGGTGGACTTGCCGCCTCCCAGGATCTGGGGGGTGACGTAGGCGCCCAGGCTGGGCACGAACACCAGGATCGAACCGGCCAGCACCCCGGGCATCGACAGCGGCAGCAGCACCCGCCGGAAGGTCTGGGCCCCGGACGCGTACAGGTCCCGGCCGGCTTCGATAAGGCTCCCGTCGATCCGCTCGATGGCTGCGTAGAGAGGCAGGACCATGAAGGGCAGGTACCCGTACACCAGCCCCAGGATCACCGCCGAGTGGGTGAAGAGTATTTCCTGCCGTCCAACGCCGAGCGCCTCGGTGACGGCGGCGAAGGGGCCGTCCGACCCAAGGATCACCCGCCACGCGTAGTTGCGCACCAGGAAGTTGGTCCAGAACGGGATCATCACGAACACCAGCAGGATGTTGCGGATCATGGGTTTCCGGGTGGCTATGAAATAGGAGAAGGGATAGGCCACCACCAGGCAGATGAGGGTGGTGAGCACCGCGATCCAGAGCGACCGGACCAGGATGTCGCGGACGATCGGCTCGGCCAGGCGGCGGTAGGAGTCGAGGTTCCAGCCGGCCAGATCGGTCCCCCCGATCGTGTTGCGGGTGGCCAGCGAGTAGACCACCACTATCCCGAACGGGACGGCGAAGAACAATAGGAGGTAGACATAGGCGGGAAGCGACAGCAGGAACCCTCGCCTCGAATCGGCTCGCGCAGCCGCCCGCTCGAACTCGGGAGTGGCCTCCAGCAACGCCGCGCCGGCGCCTCCCGGTCCGGAGCCGGAGGGCGGCGGGGCGGCGGTCAGGGTCACTCCGCTAGTCCTGTACCACCGCTACCGAGGATGGCTCCCAGGACACGGTCACCTCGTCACCCGCGCCGAGCGAGGCCCCGCCGGGCCGGTTCTCCTCCCGGACGTCGATGTGCATCCACTGGAAGGACACCCGGTAGATCAGCGCGTTACCCAGGTAGGTGACCTGCTCCACCTGGCCGTCCACGGAGGTGTGGTGCTCGGGCGCCCCGTCCCGGTGGTGCAGGAAGGCCTGCTCCGGACGCAGGCTGACCGCCACCCGGCCGCCCGGTGGGACGCCCGAGGTGGCGGCGATGGTGACGCCGTTGGTGAGGGTGACCTGATCCGGTCCGGTCACCATCCCGTCCAGCAGGTTGGCATGCCCGATGAAGTCGGCCACGAAGCGGTTGGTGGGCCGGGCATAGATCTCCTCGGGCGTGCCGACCTGGAGAAGCCGGCCCCCGTCCATCACCCCGATCCGGTCGCTCATCGCCAGGGCCTCCCCCTGGTCATGGGTGACGAACACGAACGTGATCCCCACCTCGCGCTGGAGAGCCTTGAGCTCGAGCTGCATGGCTTCGCGCAGCTTGAGGTCGAGAGCTCCGAGGGGCTCGTCGAGGAGCAGTACCTTGGGACTGTTGACCAGCGCCCTGGCCAACGCCACCCTTTGCTGCTGGCCGCCCGAAAGCTGGTCGGGGCGGCGTTGCTCCATCCCCTCCATGTGGACCAGGGCGATGGCGTCACGGACGCGTGGTTCGATCTCGGCCTTGGATATCTTGCGCATCCGCAACCCGAACGCCACGTTCTCCTCGGCGGTCATGTGGGGGAAGAGGGCGTAGTTCTGGAAGACGGTATTGACAGGACGCCGGTTGGGGGGCAGGGTGCCCACCTCATCGCCGAAGATCCGGAGGCGGCCCGTGGTGGGGAACTCGAGCCCCGCGATCAGGCGGAGCGTGGTGGTCTTCCCGCATCCGGAAGGACCGAGCAGGGCGAAGAACTCGCCGTCGGCGATCTCGAGATCGACGCTGTCCACGGCGATGACGTCACCGAAGCGCTTGGTGATCTGATGGAGCCCTACGGCTGGAACAGCTGATGGCATGCCGGCCCTTCCGTGGTCAGAGGAACTCGACGGGTACGTAGTCGTTCATGCTGGGGAGGCCCCATACCGCCCAGAAGTCCCTGGTCCTGGGTCGCATGACCGTAGCCCCGGAAGTCTCCACCTCATAGGGAGGCGCGGGCACCTGGCACACCCCGTGCCGGGTGAGGTCCATCAGGTCTTCCAGGTCGAGGTCGGCCCGGTCGAGGTGGTCGATGGCGGCCGACCGCCGCCGATGCGAGCTGTCCTGGAGATCAGCTGGCCGCTCCGTCTCGACTGCTCGGGTGGCCTCCTCGAGCGTGTGGTTGGTGCGGACCAGCGTCTCGGAGGACAGGGTTGTCACAGGTCTGGCACTGGGCATCGCCTCGATACTGAAGCCCGTCCCCTCCGAGTCGAAGACCAGGTAGTTGTGTCCTCCCCCCAGGTCCGCGTCCAGGATCACGTCCCGGGCATCGGCGGCGGTTTCGGCGAGAAGAGCATGGCGGACCACGGTCGGCCACGTCACCCCGATCTGCCCGTCGGAGGCGGTCAGGTTGGTGATGCCTACGCACACCCCGTGCTCGTTCATACCGATCTGGCCGAGGCACCCCACGGTGGTGAAGATGAGCGCCCGCGGCCCGTCGTCAGGTCTGGTGCGCATGAGGATCACGTGGTCGGTGGCCGAGGCGTGCATATCCCAGGTCTGCCCGAGGAATCCGGCGCCCGCCGCCCGGTGATCCGGCACGATGAACGCCGTGCAGTCATCCTCCACCAGTCGGGGGGCAGGGACGCCCCCACCGAGGTGCGCCCGCACCGTGTCCACGAAGTCCGTAAAGCCACCCACCACCACCGCCTCGGCCAAGCTGATCCCGGCGGCACCGGCCATGGCCGACATCTCCTCGTACAGCACGGCGGACTGGCGCCTGTGGGCCTCGAGGCAGGCCTCGGCGAGGTCGAGGACCGTCCCCCTGGTAAGCGGCGCCCCGGTCCACAGGCCGGACATCACCAGCCCGATCCGCTCCTCGGTGTACTCCCGGATCTCTGCCGCATAGGTACTGCCATGGACATGACCCATCTCGGCAGGAATCCCGCCCACATCCAGCATGCGAATAGGAGGCCGTCGCATCTGTCCCAAGCGTAATGGTCCGAACTGCGCGACTGCATGAACGCCCTCGTGCTCGGACCGGCTCCCATAGCCCCGAGAGACGGCGCTTGGCCAGATCGGGGCAGACCGGCGGGTCCGGCCCACGGCGGGGGCCGGATCGAGATGCCTCTTGCCTACTCGCTGCTGTACTTGGCGTACTTCTCCAGCAGGCGGACCGGCTTCTGCAGAGCGTCCCGACGGAAGGGCTCGCCCAGCTCCTGGCTCACCTGTATCTCGAGCACGGTGGGCCGCCCCGACTCGACAGCCGCTCGCAACGCGTCCCCGACCTCCCCAGGCTTATCGACGACTTCGCCCTCGGCCCCCATGGCGCGGGCGATGGCCGCGAAGCTCGGGTTCTCGAGCATGGTGGCCACGTAGCGGTCGTCGTAGAAGTCGATCTGGTTGCGCTTCTCCGCGCCCCACTGCCCGTTGTTGAACACGCAGGCCACCACCGGGATGTTCTCTCGCACGCAGGTCATGACCTCCGCCAGGCTCATCCCCCAGGCGCCGTCCCCCACATAGGCGATGGCAGGTCGCTCCGGGGCGGCCACCTTCGCCCCCATCGCGGTGGGGAAGGCGTAGCCGCAGTTGCCGAACATCATTGCCGCGAACATGCTGTTGGGACGGTCGAAACTCAGGTACGAGTTGGCCACCGAGCAGATATTCCCGATGTCGGTGGTGACCATCGAGTTGGCCGGCATGGCGAGTTCAAGCTCCCGCAGCGCGGTGCGGGGCTCGATGGGAACATCCCGTGAGGATGAGAGCGAATCCAGTTCCCGCCGCCAGGCTTCCTTCTCGGCCCGGATCCGAGCCATCCGGTCGTCGCGGGTAGCCGCGCACGCCAGATCCGCACCCGCCAGCCTCCGCGTCAACTCGGCGGCCACGGCCCCGGCGTCGCCGTGGATCGCCACCTCGGCCGGCTTGACCAGACCCAAGGACCGGTGGTCTGTATCGACCTGGATGATCCGGGCGTCCTCCGGCCAGTATTCGATGCCGTACTGGGGCAGCGTCCCGAAGGGTCCCAAGCGGGAGCCCAGCGCCACCACCACGTCGGCCTGGGACACGATGCGCATCGCCGCCTTGGAGCCCTGGTAGCCGATCGGCCCGCAGGCCAGGTCGTGCCCGGCGGGGAAGGCGTCGTTGTGGAGGTACGAGCAGATCGCGGGCGCGCCCAACAACTCGGCCAGGCCCACGGCTTGTGCCTGCCCGCCGCCCATCACGACGCCCCCTCCCACCATCAACACCGGGAAGCGGGCCTCGGCCAGCAGTCGCGTCGCGGCGGCCAACCCGGCCGATCCGCCCGAGGAGCGCTCGATCACGAGGGGGTCCCTGATGTCGTAGTCGGCTTCCCCGTAGAAGAAGTCACGCGGGATGTTGATCTGCACCGGGCCCCGCTCCGCCATCGCCAGCGTGAAGGCCCGATGCGAAAGCTCCGCGATCCGCTCGAAGCGCTTGACCTCGACCTGGTACTTGGTGATCTTCGAGAAGATCGGCATCTGGTCCGTCTCCTGGAAGCCCCCCAGTCCCTCCCCCATGGAGCCGGCCTGCGGTGTTATGGCGACTACGGGCGAGTGGGCCCAGTATGCGGCGGCGATGGCCGTGACGAAGTTGGTGATGCCCGGACCGTTCTGGCCGATGCAGACTCCGTGCCGGTTCGAGACCCGGCTGTAACCATCAGCCATGTGCGCTGCGTTCTGCTCGTGGGCCACCGGCCAGAACCTGATCCCGGCCGGCTCGAAGATGTCGAGGGCTTCCATGAAGGCCGACCCGACGATGCCGAATACGTCGGTCACTCCCTGGGCGGCGAGGGTCTCGACAAAGGCCTCGCTAGCGGTCATCCGGACCATCTTCTTTCCTCCTCCGTACGAAGCCAGGTGGCGCACCGGTGCTCCTGTTACCCGGCACGAGACGCCAAGGAGACTCCTCGCGCTTCCCGGCCCCAGAAGGGTACTCCACCCATAGTGATAGGCACTCCCGACCGGAGCCATGGAGTCCGGAACGAGCAGGCCCCGCCGGCTCGCTGACCGTCTGACGCGGACCGCCGGTCTGGTCCCGTGACGGCATGGGCGCGATTGGCGGCCCCATGCCACCAGGAGCCGGGCGCCCTCGGCGGCGGTGAATGTGTGGTGAGTACCTGTTCACTATCACCGCGCGTATGTGAGGATCGATTCACTTCGTATTTCAAGCGGTTTCCTACCAATACAATGAGTAGTGGAGCGTCGGTCCGGGCGGGAGCCAAGGGTTCGAAAGCTCCATGCCCCTCGCGTTAGGCCCCCCGGCCGGCCCCAGCCGGCGATCGCAGCGGCCGGACGGGGGCTACCTGGCGCCACCAACCAGGAACTCCCGGTGCGGAACCGTGAGGGCCTCGGCGGCACGTGGAGAAGCGGGCACACAGAGCGAACAATGAATATGAAGGTATGGTGAAAAGAAGGCGGGCAGCGGCGCGGCCGGTTGTGGAACGTTGTAGGCACCGTGAACAGTCCCGCGGCGCGACTCTCGCGGTGGCCACGTGACCCGTTTGAGCGAAGGCGACCGGCTTCGGGCCGAGAACGAGACGCTGCGGACCCGTATCTCCCGGCTGACCGAGGCGATCCTGCGGATCAGCGAGGATCTGGACCTCGAGACCGTCCTCCAGCAGGTGGTAGACGGCGCCCGGTCGCTGACAAGCGCTCGTTACACGATACTTACCACGTACAGCGAGGAGGGCGAGCTTCAGGACGCGCTGTTGTCCGGTTGGAGCGAAGAGGAGACCGGCCGGTTGCTCGCTTACGATTCCGGGCCGGCCCTGGTCGAATACCTCAAGGGACTACGCGAACCACTCCGGACCGGGGATTTTCCTGCCTACGCCGCCGCGGCCGGATTCACTGATCTTCCCATCAAGTTAAGGACCTTTCTGGGCATGCAGATCCGCACTCGGGACAGGCACGTGGGCAACATATACATAGCCGAGAAGGAGGACGGCGGGGAGTTCACTTCCGAGGACGAGGAGACCGTGAAAATGTTCGCCGCGCAAGCGGCAACGTCTATAACCAACGCCCGCCGGTACGGCGACGAGCAGAGAGCCAAAGCCGATCTCGAGGCCCTTGTGAATACATCCCCCGTCGGGGTGCTGGTCATCGACGCCGTCACGCGGGAAGTGGTCAAGATCAACCACGAGGCACGGCGCATCATCGGCTGCGCATCCGGAGACCGATCTGACTGCGCACGGGCTCTTGAGCGGGTCCAGTTCCGGTGCATGGACGGTACGGTGCTACCGGCCGGCGAGGTTCCCTATGAACGTGCTGCCCGAACCGGCGAAGCCGTTTACGCAGAGGAACTGGTGATCTGCCCTGCATCCGGCGACCAGGTGACCACGCTTGTCAACACCACTCCCGTCCTTTCCGAGGAGGAAGAGTTGATCGCTGTCGTGGTCACGATCCAGGACATCACACCCCTCGAGGAACTGGAGCGCCTACGTACCGACTTCCTCGGGATGGTCAGCCACGAGTTGAGGACGCCGCTGACGTCGATCAAGGGCTCCGCCGCCACCGTGCTTGCTGCCTCATCGCCGCTCGACCCTGCCGAGACCCGCCAGTTCTTCCACATCATCGAGGAACAGGCCGACCACATGCGGGGCCTGATCAACAACCTGCTGGACCTGAGCCGCATAGAGGCGGGAACCCTGTCCGTCGTCACCGAACCTACCGACGTCGCAGCCGTGATCCACCAGGCTAGGAACTTGTTCCTGAGCAGCGGCTACCGCAACAGTATCGAGGTGGATGTGACACCGGGCCTGCCGCGTGTCCCAGCGGACGGCAAGCGGATCGTCCAGGTGCTGCACAACTTGTTCTCCAACGCGTCGAAGTACTCCAGGGACTGGTCTCCCATCCGGGTGACAGCCTGGCTACATGACGCCCAAGCCGTGATAGCGGTATCCGACGAAGGCTCCGGTATCGCCAGCGAGCACCTGCCTCGCTTGTTCACGAAGTTCTCCCGGGTAGACGCCGGAGGAGACCACCGGGTTGGCGGCCACGGCCTGGGCCTCGCCATCTGCCGGGGCATCGTGGAGGCCCATGGAGGCCGTATCTGGGCGGAGAGCGATGGGGAAGGGCATGGAACGCGGTTCCTCTTCACGATCCCGACCGTTGACGAGTCCACCAGCCCTCTGCCCGACGACATCGACGGATCCACGGGTCCCGAGCATGCGCCCCGGGAGAGCGACCGGATCCTGGTGGTGGACGATGATCCCCAGATACTGCGCTACGTCCGCAACACGCTCGCCGAGGCCGGCTACACGCCGCTGGTGACCGGCGACGTGAGCGAGGCGAGCGAAATGCTGGAGTCGGAGAGACCACAACTCGTACTGCTGAATCTGGTCATGCCCGGGGTCGCCGGGTTCGATTTCCTGGCAAGAGTTCGTACCGATTCGCACGCCCCGGTCATCGTCCTGTCGGGCCGTGGGCGCGGCCAGGACATCGCCAAGGCATTCGAGTTGGGCGCGGCGGACTACGTTGTCAAACCCTTCTCGCCGGCGGAACTGGTGGCCCGTGTCGGAGCAGCGTTGCGACACGCGTCCGCCCACCCGCACGGCGGGATGGAGCCCTATACATACGGCGACCTCGTCATCAACCACTTCGAGCGCGCCGTGACCATGTCGGGCAAACCGGTGCGCCTCACGCCGACCGAGTACAAGCTGCTCTTCGAACTCTCCAGACACCCCGGACGGGTACTGACCCACGACCAGCTCCTGCGGAGTGTATGGAGCGAAGACCACCCGGCCGATCAGCGCCTACTCCGCTCGTTCATCAAGAACGTGCGCCAGAAGCTCGGAGATGACGCGAGGAATCCCTCATACATCTTCACACAGTCCGGCGTCGGTTACCACCTCGCCAAGCCCTAGGACGACTGCCCGAGATAGAAGCCCTGCCGGGTTCACCGTGTGGCGATGCCCGGTCGGATGCCGGGCGCCGGTTCGCGAACCCACCTGACGGAACAGGGTTCGATAGATGGAATCCTGTCCGCTCCCGCGGCGACCACCCGCTCGGGGCCGTTGCGGTCCCGGCGCCGCCACTTATCGACGATCGTGCACTCCCTATGTGCACGCGCGGATGTAGAGTTACGCCTCACCGGCACGTAGGAGGTGAGAGGATGGCCGGGCTCACGGTGGACCAGCTGGACCGGTTCCAGGAGGACGGTTACCTGATCGTCGAGGACGTACTCACCGGGGACGACCTGGCCGCGATCGAGGCCGAGTACCGGAAGATCGTCGATCGGGTCTCAGCCGACCTGGCCCTGGAAGGAAAACTGCGGCCGCTCACCGGAACCACCTTCTCGGAGTGCTACATCGAGGCGATGCAGCAGCTCGACGACATGTACGACCTCTACCAGCACCTCGACATCTCCCTCCCTCTGCTCGAGGACCTCGACCACAGCCACACCATGAACGCCGGGCCGGAGGCGTTCCGCCTGCTCACCAACCCGCGCCTGCTCGACATCGTGGAGTCGGTGATAGGACCGGAGATCTACTCCAACCCGGTGCAGCACACCCGGATCAAACCGCCCGTCCGCCATCTGCCGGAGGCGGCGCTCGACGCCAACATCGCCGCCACCCTGTGGCACCAGGACTCGGCGGTCATCGATACCGAGGCCGACGAAACCGACATGCTGACCATTTGGCTCGCCGTGACGGATGCCACCCTCGAGAACGGGTGCCTGATCGTGGAGCGCGGCAGCCATCGCGAGGAGATGACCCTTCACTGTCCGGGCAAGATCTTCCCCGCCGAGATCTACATTCCCGAGTCGATCATCGACGACGGACGGGTCATTACCATGGAGGTGCCGGCCGGAGGCGCGATCCTGCTGAACAAGCTGACCGAACACGGTTCCCTGGACAACCACAGCGACGACATTCGGTGGAGCTTCGACCTCCGCTACCAGCCGATCGGCCAACCCACCGGCCGCTCCGTGTTCCCCGGATTCGTCGCCCGCAGCCGCGCCCACCCCGAGTCGGTGGTCACCGACCCCGAAGAATGGGCGAACCTTTGGTGGGACGCCCGGGACCGGATCGCCGGCGGCGTGACCCCCATGAACCTGAACGCACGATGGGAGGCGAACGCCCGCCAGCCCATCTGTGCCTGACCCGTCCCGGGTATCGGGGCTCCTCCCCCCGGCCGATCAGCAGATCGTGGTGCGTTCCTCGGGAAGAACAAGGTCGATCAAGGCCCGGTGGATGATCTCGTTGGCGCACTCGTTGCTGGGATACACCCCGTGCGCGAAGTGCTCGGCCTCGAGCAGGTAGCCGTTCGACAGCGTATCTTCCACCAGCTCGCGTGATTCGCTGAGCGGCGTGGCGGGATCCTTGGGGTTGCCGATGACCACGATGGGCACATCGCCGCCGTCGAGCGCCCCGCCGAACGAGGGCCGGTCGAGAAGGTCGTAGAACGCGCACGTGCCCGGCGCCGTGAACTCGAGGTGGGCCAGGAGCGGCAGTTCCCGGCGCACCGCCTCTTCCATCGCCGTCTCGTCGGACAGCCGCACGTGGCGATCCAGTTGCGGGTGCAGCAGCCAGGAGTCGAGGCAGTTGACGTGCTCCACGAAGGTGGTCCCGCCGTGGCTGTCCCCGAGTTGGAACCGGGCGAACTCGGCGAGGAGGGATGGATCGTCTTCCTCGACGAGCAACGCGTAGCCTATCCACAGGTAGGGCCAGGCTTCCTCGCTGTATAGCGGCGTGATGATCGCCAGTGCTCCCGCTAACGGATTCCCTCCCGTGGCCTCGGCCACCGCCTCAAGCGCGCCGACGTTCTCCTTGAAATACCCCCGCGGGTCGCCGTCGTTGTACATCGGGCACTCGGGCTGATCGCACGCGTCAAGGGCCTCGCCCAGCAGCACCTCGAACTGGCGGAGCTCGTCGATCACGTTGGCGACGCGCGCCTCCACCGTGCTGACGTCGTCGACCGGGTTGTCCGCGCCGTCGACCACCATGGCTCGCACCGACTCGGGGAACAATGTGGCGTACCACACGCCGAGGGCGGCGCCGTATGACACGCCGAAGTAGCTGATCTGCTCCGCTCCGAGTGCCTTGCGGATCTCGTCCATATCGCGGGCCACGTACTCGCTATGCAAGAGGCCGGCCGCGGCGCCCATCGACTCTACGCAGAGCAGCGCCGCCTCCTCGGCCGCAGCGAACTCCTCGGGGGCGTCGAACGGGAGTTCCACCTGCGAGAGCAGCGCGAGCTGCGCCCCGGGCTCGCCGCACACGAAGGGAGGCTCCGAGCGCCCGACGCCTCGGGGGTCGAAGCCCAAGATGTCGAACCGTTCGAGCACCGGTGCGGTGAAGACCACACCGGGGCCGTCCAGCGCCCACGCAGCCATGTCGACGCCACTGGCGCCCGGTCCTCCGGGATTCACCACCAGGTAGCCGATGCGCCGGTCCGGATCGGTGGCGCGGTGCACGGCGATCGTGAGGGCCAACTCTCCCGCACCCGGGTCGCGATAGTCGAGTGGCACCGTCACGACACCGCACTCGATTCCCACGAACTCACATTCGATCCACCGCACGGTGCGCTCGGGGGCCGCAGGGCTCCCGTCCGCGCCATCCACGGCGCCGGTCTCGTCGACCGGATCTGCCGCGTCCTCATCGTCCGGATCGTCGCTGCGGTCCGCGCCCGCCGCGGTGGTAACGGTGGTCGTCACGCTCGGATCAGCACCGGTCGTCACCGTCCCGCTGGGCGCGGTGGACGTGGTGGTAGCCGGCTCGCTAAGGGTGGAAGCAGACGCAGTGGTAACCGGCTCGCTTACTGTGGAGGCAACGGTCGTGGTAGCCGCTTCACCGGCCTCCCCACCGGCAGCGTCGTCCTGTGGCGAGCAGGCCGCCGCCAGCAATGCGAGCACCATGACCGTTATCCGGATGCGGCACTGATGACTGCGGGCGACGCCCCTACCACTACCGCCCGGTCGCGAAGTATCCCAAGACATTGTGCAGCCCCCCGCGGAGTGGTCCGGTGATCGGCGAATCCTATCCGTGAGCCGGGCTTACGGACGATCCGTCCGGCCTCAGATCTCCAGGTCAAGTATCAAGGAGCCAGGCGAGTATCGACGTCGGGATTGTCATGAGTTCCGGCGACTCAGGATCGAGCACCCGCCACACAACCTACGATTTTGAAAGCCACGCTTTCAATTCTGAGCGTTTTTTGAAAGCCACGCTTTCAAAATCGTAGGGTTGCGAAGATTCCCGGCTCCACGTCGGGCGAAGCTCCGTCGCGGTGATGGCTTCATGGTCCACCTGAAGGTCACGGGTGACCATGGGCTCGAAGAGTTGACCAGCGAACCGCAGTTCCCGCCAGAGGGCAGCCACTCCCGTATCGAGTGCGGCCACCGTCAGGGAGGGATCGGAGAGGTGGAGTTTGGGAGCCTCCGCAGATCCCGGCCAATCCCATATGCCACTTAACGGCGCTCCATGTGCCAATAAATCGGCGGTCTTGGCCCTCTGGTCCGGGTCAGGCAGGACTAGCCCGGACCTGTGGCCACATCGGCGGGTGGGCGCGGGTGAATGGCGGACGCACACCCGGAACGACACAACCGTTAACGTGCCCAGCATGATGACGGGGGCTCGGGCGCTGGCACAGATGCTCGACGGGTACGGGGTGACCCATGTCTTCATGGTGCCGGCCGTCCTCCGGCGAACGCTTGCGGAACTGGAGCGGTTCGGCGTGCGGCGCATCCACACCCACGGGGAGAAGCCGGCCGCGTACATGGCCGACGGGTACGCCAGGATGGCGGGCCGGCCCGGGGTATGCATGGCCCAGGCGGTGGGAGCGCTCAATCTGGCCGCCGGCCTCCGCGACGCCCACCTGGCCAATTCCCCGGTTATCGCGCTCACCGGGGGACGCGATCCGGTAGCGGCCGGCAAGGGTGTCTACCAGGAGGTGGACGACCTGCCCGCCTTCGTCAACGTCACCACGTTCAGCGCTGAGGTTGACTCTGTGGAGCGGATTCCCGATCTGGTTCGCCGGGCATTCCGCTCGGCGGTGTCCGGCCGTCCCGGGCCGGCACACCTCCAGTTCGTCGGCAACGAGGGCCAGGTCGACCTCGGGGAGGGAAACCTCGACCCCTCCGTCGAGCCACGATTCGCCTCGGTGCCTCCGGTGCGACCCCTCCCCGACCCGCATGCCGTGGCGGCCGCGATCGACTTGCTCGAGCGCGCCGAGCGGCCGGTGCTGGTGGCGGGCGGTGGCGTACGGGCCTCCCGGGCCGCAGGCGAACTGGTGGCTGTTGCGGAACGGCTCTCCATCCCCGTGGTGACCTCCCTCAACGCGAAGGACACGATCCCCGGACGCCACCCCCTGTGCGTCGGGGTGGTGGGTACCTACTCGCGAAGCGCCGCCAACCGGGTCGTCAACCAGGCCGACCTGGTGTGTTTCGTGGGGTCGAGTACCGGCAGCATGACGACCCACTTCTGGCGGGTCCCGAAACCCGGGGTTCCTGCCATCCAGATCGACATCGACCCGGAAATGCTGGGCCGCAACTACCCACTACGGATTGCTATCAACGCCGATGCCAGGGAAGCTCTCACCGCCATCCTCGAAGGAGCCGGCCCAGCCCGTGCGAACCGGCAGGAGTGGCTCGTCGCCGTCCGCGATGAATTGGATGCGTGGCGCCGGCAACACCTAGGGCGCCTTCGCTCGGATGCGGCGCCGATCCGCCCGGAGCGGCTCTGCGCGGAGTTGACGGATCTCGTGCCCGACGATGCCTGCGTCGTGGTCGACACCGGCCACGCCGGAATGTGGATGGGCGGCATGTTCGACACCCGGAGCCCTTACCAGCGGTACCTCCGCAGCGCCGGACACCTCGGCTGGGCGTTCCCCGCCGCGCTGGGCGCCAAGTGCGCCGCCCCGGACCGCCCCGTGGTCTGCTTTACCGGCGACGCCGGGCTCTGGTACCACATCGCCGAGATCGAGACCGCCGTCCGGTGGGGCATCAACACCGTGACAGTGGTCAACAACAACTCCTCGGGCAACCAGTCCGCCCGCGGGTTCGACCGCGCCTACGGAGGAGAGCAGACCCCGGAGGGACGCCGCCTGTGGACCTTCACCCACGTGGACTTCGCCCGACTCGCCGAGGGGATGGGGGCAATGGGCATCCGGGTGGAGCAGCGGGACCAGATCGGCCCCGCCCTGGAACGGGCTCTGGCGGCAGGACGCCCGGTCGTCATCGATGTCGTAACCGACATCGAAGCGATGGCCCCACTCGCCGTGGTCTGACAACTATTCGGAACGTCGGCCCTAAGGTCGCCCGCAGGTGATCACCCCGTCAGCATCGAGGACCGAGTGACACTATTCGAATCCACCCACTCACTTAGCTGGGAATAATCGGCGAATTCCGACGGAACCTTCGCTACCTCGGACCGGACGTGATGGGAATTGCCGGTTAGCGGGAGGTCCCTCAACTTCACTTTTAACTTCCTTAACTCCGCGCTGCCCCGGTGTACGCCCGATGGGCCTAGGGCGAGTAAAGCGTCCTTGTGGCGCTCATTGTGACCGTAGTAACCCTTATTGACCTCGAGGTCGTAACCGGCGTAATGGCCAGACAGGTCGCGCATGATCCGATCCCTTACAACCTTGGCGAGGACGGCCGCTGCGGCAATGAAAACCGAGACCGTGTCGCCCTTCGGCACACATTTTGTCTCATACGTATCACTACCCACGAAATCCTGGCCGCCGTCCACGAGAACGAAGGGTACGACGCCCAAGGCCCCGAGTGCTCGATGAGATGCCAGCGTCCGGGCCTCCGATGCACCCAACCGATCACACTCCTCGTGGGTGGCGTGGCCTACTGCCCAGTGGGTGCACCACTCAATCACCTGCTCGAAAAGAGCTTCACGCCGCTTCTTCTTGAGGGCCTTGGAGTCTCTCAGGGGAAAGGGAGGCTGCTCCTTGGGGAGGATTGCGGCTCCGACCGACACCGGTCCGGCCAATGCTCCCCATCCGGCTTCGTCAACTCCTGCAACCACTGCGTGACCCATGTCCCATAGGCCACTTTCCCACTTCAGGGAGGGCCTACGCTTCGTTCGGAGCGGAGTAGGTCCGGTCACCTGGCGAGCATAGGCCACCAACTAGTGGCGCATGTCATGCCCACTGCTCCGGTTGATGGTGGTGCCCTCCACACAACTTCCACCAAGGTCCTCTTCGGTGAGGGTGTCGCCCCAGATGAGCCAAAGGTCCCGCAGCCAGGGGTCGTCCAGGCGGTCGGTCTTGCCGAACTCGTAGAAGTCGCGCAATACGAGTCCGACATCGTTGGCAGCCCTTTCGAGCATCCTGACGACTTCTTCCCGAGAAACTGTGATGGTCACGTTCTGCTCCTCTTTTCGGCAACTCGCGCCTTGTACGCGGTGCCTTCCCGCGGGTGGTCTAGCGGGGGGCGTCCACGGTCACGGTGACGACATCCACTCCGTGGTACTTCTGGTGGCGGACTGACGACGAGTAGTGCTCGAGCAGGCGGAAGGAGATCTCGCGGACATCGGCTATCTCGGGTGCGTCGGCCAGGTAGGACAGGCGGTCCTCCAGGTTCTCCCTGTCCGAGGCGCACACGAACTCCAACTCCGCCCCCTCGGCGCGGGAACGGGCGGCCACCACCAGGCGGCGGTCCCCCTCGGCCTGGTCCTGTGCCGTTTCCAGGCTGGACAGGGTCTCCTCGCCGACCAGGACCAGCCTCTCCGCCGAGTCGGAGTCCCACCCGACCTTGGTGGCAAACCTGCGCAGGAAGTCTCCGAGCTTCGGCAGCGTTTCCAAGTCGAGACCGATCTCCAACCGCATCCGCCGTGGGCCGGTCAGCTCCATGAAGGACGTCATGAGAATGGCGACGATCGCGCCTGACGTCATGCCGTTTCCGAGCAACACCCCCAAGAACCCCTGTCCCAGCAGATCGGGGTAGATCACCTGGTTCTGGAAGCCCACGCCGATCCAGAACGCCAGTCCCGCGATCACGGCCTTGCGATGGTCGAGGCCGTCCTGGAGGACGATCTTCACGCCCTGGATGAACAGCAGAGCGAGGAGGACGGAGATGTACGCGGCCGCCACCGGCGCCGGGATGCCGATCAGGAGCGCCGTCGCCTTGGGCAGGAACGCCACCGCAACGAAGATGACGCCGATCACAGCGCCGACCCTCCGCGCCGCGATGCCCGTGACCTCGGCTAGCGAGATGCTTGACGAGTAGGTCGTGTTGGGAAGGGTTCCCGCCAGGCCCGAGAGCAGGTTGCCCGTGCCGTCGGCGTTCAGTGCTCCCTGCACCACCCGGAAGTCGGTTGCCTGCTGGCGGCGCCGGGAGACCCGCTGGATCGCCACCCCGTCACCTAGGGTCTCTATCGCACCCACCAGGGTCACGACCACGAAGGCGGGGAGCAGCGCCCAGAACTCGGGGCCGGGAGTGAGCTCCAGCCCTGGCCACCCGCCCGAGGGCACACCCACCCAGGGGGCATCCAGCACGGGCCCCAGGTCATACAGTCCGAACGGGGCCGCCACCGCGCAACCCACCGCGATGCCGATGACCGGTGACCACAGCCGCAACGCCGACGGGGCCCGCAACACCAGTCCGGCGACCGTAGCCAGGGTCGCGGCAACGGCAATAGGGGCCGCGGCCGACGATATCCCCTCGGGTACGTCCGTCAGCGAATCGAACACGACCGGCATGACCGTGGCCGTGATGAGCATGATCACGGTTCCCGAGACGACCGGGGTGAATATGCGACGCAGCAGCGAGAGCCGGGCCGCCATCAGGAACTGGAAGAGCGACGAGATCACGATCAGGCTGGCCATCATGGACGGCCCGCCCTCCACCAGCGCCGCTACGCATACGGCGATGAACGCTCCTGAGGTTCCCATGACGAGCACGTACCCGGCGCCTATGCGCCCCCACTTCAGGGCCTGAAGCACGGTGGTCACTCCGCTTACGATCAGCGCCGCGAACACGGCCCAGGAGATGTAGGACTCCGGCTGCTCGGCCACCCTGGCGACGATCACGACGGTGAGGACGATCGGCGCGACGATTATCGTGGCGGCCTGCAGACCGGCCCCGGCCGTTACGAGGCGAGGCGGGATCTCCTCCGGTTCGTAGCGCACGTTCCGGTTCTCGCGTTCGACGGCCGCCATCGCCTGCCCTCCTCGTGGTACCCACCAACGTTGCTCCCGTCCGGCCGGACGGATCTCCTGCGGTCTCTCGGCCCCGCTGAGTACGTTTCATGATAAAGCCAGGAGGCGCCCCGGCCGGGGTTTGGCGGTCCCCGAGGGCTCAGTTGGAGTTGCTCATTCTCCGTGGCGGCGCCAGTGGTCGCCGAACAGGGCCTCCTCGGTGGGTCGGTCCTCCGGGATGGTGGTCGACAGGTGGGTCAGGTTGATGAAGTGGCGGTAGTTGAGGTTCTCGCTGATGCTGTTTCCCGCCCAGGTTCCGCAGCCCATGGTCAGGGTGAAGGGAAGCCCGTTGGTGAAGCTGCCCCCGTTCCCGATGGCGTGGGCCTGGTTGACGAGCACCCGGACCACGTCCAACTCCGTGGCGAGAAGGCGGGCGTTTTCCATCGAAGCCGTGTAGATGCCGCAGGAGTGGCCCCGCCCCCTGACCTCCAGAACGGCCCGGACCGTCTCGACAGCCTCCCGGATCCCGGCCGCTCGGTAGACGGTGAGCACCAGCGAGAGCTTCTCGTCGGCGAAGGAGGCGGCACTGGCGGGTAGCTCGTCCTCGACCAGGAACAACCGGGCCCGGCCCGCCTGGCCCCCCAACCCGGCGCGACGGGCGATGACGTCGGCATCCCGGGCGATCATCTCCCGGTTCAGCTTCCCGTCCACCCACAGAGCGTCCCGGACCGCACCCTTCTCCCGCTCACTGACCACGTATGCCCCGGCCTTGCGAAGCTCGTCCAGCGCCCGGTCGTACACGTCGTCGACGATCACGAGCGAGTTCTCCGAGGAGCACGAGGTGGCGTTGTCAAAGGTCTTCGAGGCCACGATGCCCGCGGCGGCCTGCCCGAGGTCAGCCGTGCTGTCGATGATCACGGGCACGTTGCCGGCGCCCACCCCGATCGCCGGTTTGCCGCTCCGGTAGGCGCCGCGCACGTTGTTCTGCGACCCGGTGACCACGGACAGATCACAGGCCTCCATCAATGCGGTGGTGGACCGTCGGGTGACCGGCTCCGGAAGGACCTGGACCAGATCGCGCGGTGCGTCCACCTCCTCCAGCGCCGCCCGCATGAGCTCCACGGCCCGGGAGGTGGTGACGTAGGCGAGCGGCGAGGGCGCGATGACGACCGCATTGCGGCCCTTCACCGCCATCATCGCCTTGTTCACAGGGGTGGCAGCCGGATTGGTCGACGGCGTGACCGCGGCGACTACCCCGACCGGCTTGGCGTAGATCATCAGGCCTCGGGAGGGATCCTCCTCGATCAGCCCCACCGTCCTGGCTCGGCTCAGGTCTCGAAGGGTGCCGAATGTCTTGCGGCGGTTCTTGACGACCTTGTCCGCGACGTTCCCGAGGCCGGTGGTCCGGACCGCCAACTCCGCCAGCTCCCGGGCGTGCTCGGGCTTGTAGAGCGACCAGGCCAGGGCCGTCACCACCTCGTCCACCCGCTCCTGGTCCGAGGCGGCGAACTTGGTCATCGCCGACCGCGCTCGGCCCACCACCGCGCTCACGATCTCGCCCGCCGAGTCTTCGGCGCCCGGAGCGATCGTCCCAACGGTTACGGGCCGGGCGTCACCGTTCGGGGGGGGCGGCGCCAGTGGGCGACCGCGACGGTGGCGTTGTCGTTGAAGCCGAGATCGCGAGCCTTCGCGAGGATGCCCTCGGCGATCCCGGCGGCGTCAACCGCTTCAGGGTCACAGGCCGACCCGATGCCGGCCAGAGAGTCGTCCCACAGCCACTCCATACCGCCCCTGGCCGCAAGCGGCTCCCAGACGCCGTCGCTGGCGATGATCACAACATCTGGCAACTCGGAGTCCTCGAACCCGTCGACCATCTCCACCTCCACCAGCCCGGCGTCTTGGGCCTCGTCCTCGGGCGGCTGACCCAGGCAAGCCGTGATGAGCCCGTAGGGATCTCTTTGGGGAGAGCCGCAGCACGATCCCGCGTAGCCGTCCGGTCCGGACCACACAGCAAAAGGCATCGTATCGCCCATCCACCCGATCCGCAGACCGCCCACGGGTGTCCACGCCGCCACGCACAGGGTGCTCATCGGGATACTCCAGGGTCGCACCCGATAGCCCTTCTGCTGCAAGGATGTCGATAGCGCGAGCACGCGCTCGTTGGCTTCGGCGAACGCCACAGCCATGTCCGCCGCGCTGCCGATCCGCTCAGGAAGGCCGCTGACCGCCGCCTGCGACGCCTCGTCCCCGCGGGCGTGGCCCCCGAGCCCGTCGGCCACCGCGATCACCCACGAGCCGTCGTCCGACACCGCCGTGAACATGCTGTCCTCGTTCCTCTCGCGCGGTCCGGCGTCGGTCACCGCAGCGACCGACCATCCCTGCGGCGAACGATCAAGCTCGGTGGGCTCTGGATGCGGCATGGATGACATCATGCCAGATCACACGTGCACAGGCGCCCCAGCCACCAGGCGGCGGAGTGCTGGAACCGGCGTAGGATTCCACCTGGCATGAACATCCCGGAGCACGCGGCCAAGGCCTTGCTGGAGGACGCAGGCATACCGGTTCCCGCGGGGATCGTCGCCGACTCGCCGCAAGGAGCGGCCCGGGCCGCCGCTCGCCTCGGGCCGGTGATGGTCAAGGCGCAGATACCGGCGGGAGGCCGGGGAAAGTCGGGTGGCGTCCAGCCCGCCAGCACCCCGGCCGAGGCGCACGCGGTGGCCCGGAGCCTCCTGGGAAGTCGCATCAGCCGACACCGTGTAACCGGAGTCCTGGTCGAGGAACGGGTACCGGTCGCCCAGGAGCTCTACGCCGCGGTCCTCAACCATCCCGCCGGCCCGGCGCGGCGGGTGGTGCTCTCCGAGCGTGGCGGGGTGGACATAGAGGAAACGGCCCGCACCGACCCCGGGTCGATCCGGACGCTCGACCTCGACCCTAGAACGGGCCTCCGCCCGGAGGCCGCCCGGAGGCTCGTGGCGAGGGCCGGAGTGGACGCGGCCGCTCCGGCGGTTGCCGATGCCCTCCTACGGATGGCCCGCCTACACCGGGACTCCGACGCCCAACTCCTCGAGATCAACCCGCTGGCCCTCACGGATGCCGGCGGGGTGGTAGCGCTGGACTGCAAGCTCGTGATAGACGGCGCCGCCGCTGCCCGCCGGCAGTCGCTTGCCGCCGTCGCCGCACCGGAGCCGCTCACCGAGCTGGAACGGGCCGCCCGGGAACTCGGCCTCCAGTTCGTCGAGCTCGGCGGGGAGGTGGGCGTGCTCGCCAACGGCGCCGGCCTCACGATGACCACCATGGACGTGATCGTCCACCTGGGGGGCCGGCCCGCCAACTTCCTCGAGATCGGCGGCGACGCCTACACCAAGGCGCGCCCCGCGCTGGAAATCGTGCTCGCGCAGCCGGGACTGCGCTCCCTGGTGGTCAACTTCTGTGGGGCCTTCGCCCGGACCGACGTGATGGTGGACGGGTTGACCGAGGCGTGGACGGAACTACAGCCGGATGTCCCTGCCTTCTTCACCATCGACGGCACCGGGGCGGCGGAGGCCCGGAGGATGCTGGAGGAGCGATTGGGCCTCGAACCGTACCCGACCATGGACCAGGCGATCACCGCCGCCGTCCGTGCGGCGCAACAGGATGCCGCATGATCGTCCGTGGCCACGAGCGGGTCATGGTCCAGGGGATCACCGGCCGCCAAGCCACCTACTGGACCGCCCGCATGCAGGAGTGCGGCACCCGGATCACTGCCGGGGTCAGTCCCCGCAAAGCAGGGATCATCCACTGCGGCGTCCCGGTGTTCGGCAGCGTGCGGGAGGCGGCGGAAGGCGCTCCGCCCGACGTGTCGGTGCTGTTCGTTCCCCCTATGAGTGTCAAGCCGGCGGCGCTCGACGCGGTGGCCGCCGGTGTGCCCAAGCTGGTGATCCTCACCGAGCACGTCCCGGTACAGGACGCCATGCACGTGATCGCCGCCGCCCGCGAGGCCGGAACGGAAATGGTGGGCCCCAACACGGCCGGTCTGGTGACGCCGGGTGAGAGCTCCGTCGGTTTCATGCCCGCCTTCGACCCCTCGATCTTCCGCCCCGGCCGGGTCGGGGTGGTCTCGCGCAGCGGGAGTCTCGGCACCCTGGCCTGCCTGAACATCGTCCGGGCCGGGCTCGGCCAGTCCGCATTCATCGGGATCGGGGGCGACCCGGTGCTCGGTACCCGCACGCGCGCCGCCCTAGAGGTCCTGGAGCGGGACGATCGCACCGAGGCCGTGGTCCTGATCGGCGAGATCGGCGGCGACATGGAGGAGGATGCCGCCGGGTATGTGCTGGAGATGAGCAAGCCGGTCGTGGCCTTCGTCGCCGGGCGGGCCTCTCCCCCGGACCGGAGGATGGGACACGCCGGAGCGATCTTCCAGGGAGATCGGGGGTCGTACGCATCCAAACGGCAGGCGCTGGAGGGAGCGGGCGCGGTCGTGCTGGACACCCCGTCAGGCATCGGACCCGCCCTGGCTTCGATGGAGGAGAGCGATGGCATCCGGTAAGGAGTCCTCCTCCCTGTTCGCCTCGGATCGGGAACGGCGGCTCTGGGCCTGGACGCTGGCGGTTGTGGTGGCGATCTATTCGACCCTCGGCCTGGCGCGGACGCTGGCGGGAGTCCTGCGAGACGAGGGCATACTCGTGGCAGCCTTCGTCGCCGGCATGGTCCTCGTCGGCGTGACCGTTCTGGCCCTGGGGCTGAGGACGCGGCCGGGGGCCGCAGAGATAGGCATCGCGCTGGGTATCGCGGCCGTGTACTTCATGGTGATGTTCCGGATGGCGCTCCCGGAGGAACGCACCCATCTCATCGAGTACGGCGTGGTGGCGGTCTTCATCCATGAAGCGCTGAAGGAGCGGGCCGGCCAGGGCCGCCGCGTCCCGATGCCCGCTCTGTGGGCGATTGCGGCGGCGTCCGTAGTCGGGACGATCGACGAATGTATCCAGTGGTTCCTGCCCAGCCGCGTCTTCGATCCCGAGGACATCCTGTTCAACTTCCTGGCAGCCCTCATGGCGGTGGTCTCCAGCGTGGCGCTGTCCTGGGCGCGCCGTCGGCGGGACAGGGTGCGGCGAGAGACCGACCGCCGGTAGCGGTCTGCCGAGATACGCGCCGGCTACACCGGAATCGCTGCCGCGGCGAGGGCCGCTAGGTCGGGGACGACGAGATCGGCGATGGCATCGGTTCGCCGCGTCGCGCCTCCCTGGCCGGCACGGTTGACCCTTACCGACGAGATGCCCAGCTGGTTTGCCGGCCCGATGTCGTGGAAGAGGCTTTCGGCCACGTGCAGCCACGCCCGTTTGCCGACCGCCATGCGGGCTGCAGCTAGCTCGAAGTTGGTGAGGCTGGGCTTGTAGCTGCGAGCCTGCTGAGCGGTCACCACCACGTCAAAGTCCGCATCCAGCGCCCGAGACGTGCCTTCGAAGAGGTCGTCGTCCACGTTGGAGATCACCGCGAGCCTGTAGTGCGCCTTCAAGGCCTCCAGGGCGTTCTGAACATCGGCGAACACCGGCCAACCCGGCAAGGAGTCCGCTAGCGCGTCCATTTCTGACCCCGCGCACCGGAAGCCCAGTTCCGCTGCGATCATCGCCATCACGTTGCGCAGGACGCGGCGATACTCCAGAAACGTCTGCGAATCCTGCGCCCGGGGCTCCAGATCCGCGTACAGAGCCAGGATCTCGGCCCTGGATCTTCGTATTCCGTGGGACTCCAGCACGTCGCCGACCGCCGCGTATATGCCGGACTCCCAGTCGACCAGAGTCCCGTAACAGTCGAAGCTCAGCCACTCGAACCTGCCGAAGTCCACCGTCAGATCACCCCAGGATCTTCACGCCCGGTAGGTCTCCGTCAGGCCTCGTACGCGGCTGGAACCGGAGGAAGCGGCCTCGTGAGCCAGCGGGGCCTGCGCAGCCCGCCGGGCCCGGGTCCGGGACGGGTCCGGGCCATCCACTCGCCATAGATCTCATGGGATCTCTCGGTGTCCACGAAGACATCCCCGTAGCGATCATCCGGAGCAGCCGGGCCGAGCCGGACCCGCTGGTGCCAGGCGTGCATGCCGGACACGGGATCCGGGTGGACCGGGAACGCCAGGTTCTGGTGTACGCCGGGGTCCCGCCACCAGATCCGCTCGCTGTCGGGATCCTCCGACCGGAACGGCTCGATGCCGGTCTTGTGCCTCAGCAGCCAACCGTCGTCGTTGCGCCGGATGTCGACGAGTGCCGAGGACCACCGTTCGTTGCCCATTTTGGCGTCGAGACGCCATCGCCCCATGTGATGGGATGCGGCCACCACGCCCGGTCTGATCCCCTCGGTGCGCCAGGCCCGCATCACGAAGTAGCCGATGTCGGTGGTTATGCGCACCAGGTCCCCGGTTTCGAACCCGAGTTGGTCGGCGTCGATGGAGTTCATCCACAGCGGATGGCCGTGGCTGATCTCGTACAGGTACTTGGCGTTGCCGGACCGGGTGTGGATGAGGGTGGGCAGCCGGAATATCGGGAGCAGGATGCGCTCGTCGCCCTCCAGGTCGAGATCGCGCCAGTACACGTGGGACCTGAGGTAGGTGGGTATCGAGGCCTCTCCCCAGTTCCACGATTCCAGCGTTTCGGAGTGCCATTCGAGGAGGCGGGAGGGGGAGGTGAAACCGCTCCTTCGCTCCCCGTCGACCTCCACCCCGGGCTGATCGGCGCCCACGGCCTCCTCGTTCAACAGGTAGCGCTCGCGGTCGATCTCGAAGGCTCCGTACTTGCGCATGTACTCGAGGGGGGTGAGCCCCTCCCGTCCCGCATGTTCGGGGAGTCCGGGCACCGAGTTGTCGAACATCCAGCCGTAGTACTCGTCGACGCTGACCGGGCGGGACGGGTCGGTCGGCGACTCGTACCACTGCCTCACCCCGAGCGATCCGTCCGGGTCGATCCGCCAGGACAGGTCGATCCAGAACTCGTTCTCCTCCCACACCTCTCCGGGGTTGGCCTCGTAGGTCCGCTCGTACTGCTGTCCGGCCCGCTCCCCGGCCACCCGCAATACGGGCTGGCGGAAACCGAGCCACCGGGCCGCGTGGGTTTCGTAGGAGTGGGTGTCGTGACGCTCGGCGCCGACCCCCATCGGCAGCACGTAGTCGGCGAACCAGGCCGTCTCCGACCAGGTCGGGCTGAGCGCTACGTGGAGACCGACCTGGTCCTCGTCCATGAGGGCCTCGAGCCAGGTGAAGCCGTCGGGATTGGTCCAGACGGGGTTGTACACGCGGGTGAAGTAGACCTCGAGCCGTCCCCTTCCCTCCTTGAGGAAGTGGGGCAGGAGGTAGCTCAGCTCGTAGTGGCTGAGCGGGAACTCGGCCGGCCAGATCAGCTCGTTCCAGCGGTTGGCCGGGGGTGGCATGTTCCAGTGGTCGGGCTTGAACTTGTCCCACGCGCTGGGCGAGGTGCCCCCCTCGGTACCGACCGATCCCGTGAGGACGTGCAGGAAGAAGAGGCAGCGCGCCACCTGCCAGCCCCCGAGGTTCCCCGACCCGGCGGCCCGCCACGTGTGCGAGGCGAAACGGCTCCCGGCTTCGGCGATGCCCCTGGCCACGGCCTCGATGCGGTCGGTGTCAACCCCGGTCTCGGCGGCCGCGAACTCGATCGTGTAGGGCGTGTACGTCTCGCGCAGCAGTTCGACGAAGCTCTCGTAGGTGCGGGGCCGCTCCGGCGCCCGGGCGGCCAGCGAGGCCTCCCAGTTGACCCACCTGCGCATGAACTCGTGGTCGAGAGCGTCCCACTCGATCAGCCGGGCGGCGATGGCCAGCAGCATGGCCGCCTCCGTGCCCGGCCAGGGAGACAGCCAGTGGTCGGACATCGAGGCGGTGTTCGAGAGCCGCGGGTCGATCGTGGCCACCTGGGCCCCTGCCTGGCGGGCCTCGATGATGCGCTGGGCGTGGGGGTTGAAATAGTGCCCGGACTCGAGTTGCGCCGATAGCAGGAGGATGAAGCGGGCGTTGGCGAAGTCGGCCGAGGGCCGGTCGTAGCCCATCCACATGGCGTAGCCGGTACGGGCGCCCGATGAGCAGATGTTGGTGTGGCTGTTGTGCCCGTCCACCCCCCAGGACCGGAGGATGCGGTCGATGAAGCCGTCCTCGCCGGGCCGTCCCACGTGGTAGATGATCTCGTCGTGGCGGTCCTCGAGCAGAGCCGTGCGGATCCGCGACGCGATGTCCCCGAGGGCCTCCTCCCAGGAGACCCGCTCCCACTCCCCTCCACCACGGGCGCCGACCCTCCTCAGCGGGTGCAGGATCCGCTCCGGGTCGTACATCTGGTTGAGGGTGGCCGGTCCCTTGGCGCAGTTGCGGCCCCTCGATCCGGGATGCTCCGGGTTGCCCTCGAAGCGGCGCACCCGGCCGCTGTCCTTGTCGACGTAGGCCAGCAGCCCGCACCCCGCCTCGCAGTTGAAGCAGGTGGTCGGCACCAGGCGGTAGCGCCGCTTGACCCGCTCGGGCCAGGCCTTGGCGTCGTACTCCTCCCAGTCGTCCCAGGATTCGGCCGGCGGGAAGGGCACCAGCCCCGTTCCGGGGACCAGCCGTGGCAGGCGGTCCGCTCCGGCCCGGTTTCTATCCACGGTCATCTCGGCGTCCGTTCACGACAGCGGCACCGCCTGGCCTGCTCTGACGAACGCGTCGTCGGCGAACCAGATGCCGACCAGGGCCGCCAGGCCTCCCAGTTCGGCCACCCAGAGGGGGACGTCCGCACCGGCCAGGAAGACCGCTCCGAGCACCAGGGGGATGACCACCCCGACCACCTGGCCCCCGAGCCACCACTCCCTCGCATGGACTCCCCTGGTCAGGTGGTGCATGGCGGCGGCATGGTTGCGGGTGGGGTGCCGGGAGACGAGTTCCACCGCTGCGATGACAGCCAGCGCCGCCGCGCCCCCCACCAGGGCCCAGGCGGACGCCCGCCGGACCACCGGCGCCAGGTCGAACACCGGCGCGGCCAGCAGCCCGGCGCTGCCACCCGCCGCGAAAGCCCCGGCCAGCATGTGCCACAGCAGGGTCGGGCTCTGCCACAGGTCCCGGCCCTCGGCCTGGCCGAACAGGAAGGCGGTGTAGCCGGCCACGCCCACGCCCACTACCGCCCCCGCCCAGATGAGTACGGGGAGGAAGCCGGCGCCGGCCAGCCCGAGTAGGAACCAGAGGCCGAGGATCGCCGCCTGGGCGGCCAGGATCCAGGCGCCCCTGACCAGCCATGATCCCGGATTGCCCTTGGTCAGGAGGTAGTGGAACCGGTCTGGTCGCTTGAGGTCCCAGATCAGCAGGACACCGGTCAGGGCCAGGAAGATGCCGGCGATCAGGGGGGCTCCCCACCGGGCGAACGCGCTGTCCGTGCCCGCGCCCGCCAGCAACGAGAGCGCCAGGACCATCACGATGCCGGCCGAGATGCCCTTGGTGAGGAAGTAACTCGACACCCGCCACCCCCACGGCATCGGGTGGTCGGCGTTGTAGACGACGCGAGGGGGGATGTCCTCCATGCTGCGGCGCGAGGACGGGCGGCCCCCCGGCCCGCCGTTGCCGCTGCGTCCCGCCGTCGGCGTCAGGTCCACGGTCATGAATGACGGCGCCGGATCGCTCCAGATACCCCCGTCGCCCGGGTCGACCGCCCCTAGAGGATCGATCGCCGCCGGCTCGACGCCCTTGTACCACAGATTCGGCGCGGTGCCCTGCTCCGGGGACCGCTGGAGCATCCGCTCGGCGTGGACCATCTGCGAGATGGGCGTGGTCGGGTCGCTTACGTCACCCGAGATGATCGCTCCCTCTGGACACACCACCACGCAGGCCGGCTCGAGCCCGACTTCCACCCGATGCACGCAGTAGTTGCACTTCTGGGCGGTGTTGTCATGGGGATCGATGTAGAGGGCGTCGTAGGGACAGGCCTGCATGCAGCTCTTGCACCCGATACAAAGGCTGGTGTCGAAGTCGACTATCCCGTCGTCCCGCCGGAAAAGGGCATTGGTGGGACAGATCGACACGCAGGGGGCGTCGGTGCAGTGGTTGCACCGCATGACCGAGAAGGACCGGGTGGTGTCGGGCCAGGTCCCCTTCTCGATGTACTTGACCCAGGTGCGGTTCACTCCCAGCGGGACATCGTGCTCGGTCTTGCAAGCCACGGTGCAGGCGTGGCAGCCGATACACGCCGTCTGGTCGATGATGAAGCCGAACTGCAAGGCACTCCCTCTAAACCTGGACCGCGGGCGCAACCCCGGCCGTGCAAAGGGTAATCCGCCTCGTAGTGCTGGACGCTCTATGCCGGGACACAGCCCGGGCGATACGCGTCTGAGGCCGCGATTCGCCCCATGCTTACCGACACGTAGTCGGATAAGGCGTGTAACGTTCTGCGACCATGCGACCCCTGGTAGAAGCCGCCGATCTGACCAAGCGGTTCGGCGACTTCACCGCCGTGGACGCGATCGGCTTCTCCGTCGCCTCCGGGGAGGTGTTCGGCTTCCTCGGTCCCAACGGTGCGGGCAAGAGCTCCACCATGCGGATGATCGGCGCCGTCTCGCCCGTGACGTCCGGACGGCTGCGCGTGTTCGGTCTCGATCCGGCTACCGACGGTCGGCACATCCGGTCCCGGCTGGGGGTGGTGCCCCAGGACGACTCGCTCGACATGGAATTGAGCGTGGAGGAGAACCTCTACATCTACGGCCGGTACTACGACATCCCCCGCCGCGAGATCCGGGCTCGGATCGAGGAGTTGATCGACTTCGCCCAGCTCGGAGAGCGCCGCACCTCGCGGGTGGATCCGCTCTCGGGCGGGATGAAGCGACGCCTCACGATCGCCAGGGGCCTGATCAACCGTCCCGACCTCCTGCTCCTCGACGAGCCGACCACGGGACTCGACCCCCAGGCCCGCCACGTGTTGTGGGATCGCCTCTACCGGCTCAAGCAGGACGGGGTTACCCAGATCATCACCACCCACTACATGGACGAGGCCGAGCAGCTGTGCGATCGGCTGGTGATCATGGACCGGGGCCGCATCGTCGCCGAGGGGTCGCCCCGCGGTCTGATCGAGACCCACGCAACCCGCGAGGTGTTGGAGGTGCGCTTCCCTGTGGGAGAGTTGGAGCCGGCTGGACCCGTGCTCCAGGGGACGGCCGATCGGGTCGAGTTGCTGGCCGACCGGGCACTCCTCTACACCTCCGATGCCGACACTGCTCTGGGGGAGGTACACCGGCTCGGTCTCCGGCCGGAGAGCGCGCTGGTGCGCCGCAGCACGCTCGAGGACGTCTTCCTCAAGCTGACCGGGCGCACCCTGGTCGACTGACGAGGGCCGGCTGATGCAGGTACCGGGAGCGCTGCGAGTGGTCGAGGCGAACGCCATCGCGTACCGGCGGGTCTGGAAGGGGTCGGCGTTCTCCTCGTTCGTCACCCCGGCCCTGTTCCTGGTGGCGATGGGCCTGGGCCTCGGATCGCTGGTGGACCGTGGAACGGGCGCCGCCGGTTTCGAGGACCTCAGCTACGTGGCCTTCCTCGCCCCCGGACTCCTCGTCGCCAGCGCCATGCAGTCCGGAGCGGCCGAAGGATCGTTTCAGGTCATCGCCGGGATGAAGTGGACCCGCAACTACCACTCGGTGGTCGCCTCGCCGGTCGGCACCAGCGGCCTGGTCGCGGGTCACTTCATCTGGACCGGCCTCCGGGTGCTGATGGTCTCGGTGATCTTCGGGGCGGTAGCGGCCGCCCTGGGGGCGATCTCGCCGGTAGCCGCCCTGGCCCTGGCGCCCATCGGGATACTCATCGGCCTGGCCACTGTCGCGCCGATGACCGCCTTCACCGCCAACCGGGAGAACACCGAAGCCCTCACCGCCGTCTTCCGCTTCGGCATCACGCCGATGTACCTCTTCTCGGGCACCTTCTTCCCGATCACCCAGCTACCCGGTTGGCTTCAGTCCGTGGCAACGCTCACGCCGTTGTGGCACGCGGTCGAGCTGGCCCGGCGGGTAGCCCTCGGCTATGACTCGGCCCTTCCGGCCTGGCAACACGTCGGGTACCTCGTCCTGATATTCGCCGTGGGGGCGGCCCTGACCTACCGCCTCTTCTCCCGGCGGCTGAACGTATGACCACCCGCACCCTGGCGCTCCGGATCCTGCCGCCTCCGCTGGTCGGGCTGCGCGCCCAGCGCCTGATCGAGCGCAACATGCTCGTCTACAGGCGGGCCTGGATGATCCTCGTGTCGGGCTTCTTCGAGCCTGTCTTCTACCTGCTCTCGCTCGGGATCGGGATGGGCCGCCTGGTCGGAGAGGTGGCCGGTCCGGGGGGTACCACCCTCAGCTACGCGGCCTTCGTGGCGCCGGCCTTGCTGGCGGCCTCGGCCATGAACGGAGCGGTGTTGGAGTCGACCATCAACATCTTCATCAAGCTCCGGTACGGCAAGATCTACGACGCCATCCTCGCCACCCCCCTCCGCCCGTGGGACATCGCCATCGGGGAGATAACCTGGTCGTTGATCCGCGGTGTCCTCTACTCGACCGGATTCGTGGTGGTCATGGCGGCGATGGGCCTGGTGGCCACACCGCTGGTGATCCTGGCCATACCGGCGGCGACCCTGATCGGCTTCGCCTTCGGAGCGGTCGGCATGGCGGCCTCCACCTTCATGCGTAGCTGGCAGGACTTCGACCTGGTCGTGCTGTTCCTGCTGCCCATGTTCCTGTTCAGCGCCACCTTCTACCCGCTCGACGTCTACCCGCCCGCCCTCCGCGCGCTCACCCAGCTCTCGCCGCTGTATCACGGGGTCGAGCTCATCCGGGCCTTCACCCTCAGCTCCTTCGACCTGGGGATCTTGGGACACGTGGCCTACCTGATCGCGCTCGGATCGGTCGGACTCGTGGTGGCCGGACGGCGGCTCGGCGCCCTGCTCAACCCGTAAGGGTCGGCTCCCGACCGTCCAGACCTTCTCGCACGGCGACGATTCCACCCGTCCGGATGACCGGGATAGGGCCGGTTAGCGCTGTCGGCGCCCCCTTCCGGGTTCTGGGGCCATCACTTGATGTCCGCCGATCAGGAGGGCTCCCCAGGGGAGACCGGGGTCGGCTCGGCCCACGGCTCTTCCGAAGATCGGGCAGGATCCGGCTGCTCGTGAGGGAGAACGTCTCGGAGGGGAAGCCCTCGCAGCATCAGACCGGCGATGGTCGCCGCGACCGCCACCGGAATCGCCAACCGGAACATCTGAGCGGAGCTGAGCGCCACCGCCTCCCGGATGACATCGCGCACGGCTGTCTCCATCGTGGCGACGACCGCCGGGCTCGCGACCAGTTCGCTGACGTCAAGGTCCGACGCGGGCGAATCCGGCGGCAGCCTGGCGGCGAGGAGTCCTGCGAGACGGGCGTTGAACAGCGCCCCGAACACGGCAACCCCTGTGCTCCCGCCGAGTTGGCGGAACACCTGCACCGACGATGTGGCCACTCCCAGGTCGCGCGGGTGGACCGAGTTCTGTATGACCAGGATCAGCACCGGGATCAGGATTCCCATGCTCAGGCCGAAGACGACGAGGTAGGCGGCCGCGGCCACCGGGCTGGTCGACACGGTCATGGTGCTGAGCAGCGCCAGTCCCACCCCGAGGAGCACCGATCCTGCTACGACCACCGATCGGTAGCGACCCCATCGCGCCACCATCCGTCCCGACACGAGGCTGGCCACCAGGGAGGCGGTGAGCATCGGAACCAGAAGGAGCCCGGAATTCGTCGCTGACATGGCCAGCGAGATCTGCAGGAAGACGGGGAAGTAGGCCAGCGGCAGGAAGAGGCCGAAGCCGGCGATGAAGCTGGTCGCGTTGACAGCCGAGAACTCGCGGTTCCGGAAGAGGAAGAGGGGCAGGATGGGAGAAGGGGCTCTTCCCTCCTGCCTCACGAACCACACCAGAGCCAGCACCCCGATGGCCATCGTCGCGATGATCACCGGCGAGTCCCACGCTTGCTCCTGAACCCCCAAGCTCGCGACCATCATGACCGCTGCCAGCCCGACCGCCAGAAGAGCCGCCCCGAACCAGTCCACCACGATCCCCCCGGTCGCCGGCGGATCAACCAGGTTCCGGCGGATGACGGTCAAGGTGATCATGGCCAGAAGAACGCTGGGATAGAACGCGAGACGCCACGAGACGTGATCGACGGCCAATCCTCCCAGCAAGGGTCCGCAGACGCTGGTGACCGCGAACACGGCGCTTATGTACACCTGGTACCGGCCTCGCTGCCGCGGTGGGATCATGTCGCCGATGATCATGTAGCTGAGGGAGATCAGGCCTGCCGATCCGGCTCCCTGGACAGCCCGGCAAGCGATGAGTTGACCGATGCTCTGGCTGAGGCCTGCTGCACAGGAACCCAAGGTGAACAGGAGGATGGCGACCTGCATCAGCCTCCGGCGACCGTAGATGTCCGACAGCTTGCCGTAGAGCGGAACCGTGACCGTAGACGCGAGCACGTTGGCGGTCAGCACCCAGGGAAGCAGCGTGAGCGCGCCCATCTCGCCCACGATGGTCGGCAAGGCGGTGGACACGATCGTGTAGTCCATCGAGGCGATGGCCATGGCCAGCAGCAACGCGATAAACGTTCTTCGCACCTTCGGCGTCAGCCCCGATGCGCTCCCACCTGCGCCGACACGAGCTCCGGGTCGCCGGATCATCGACGAGTTCGCCGGTCGGCGCCCGGCGACGCCAACCCGGTCGCCCGATGACGGAGTCTCACCCGCGCACAGCCCGGAACCGGGCTACGCGATCGACGGCTATCTCCAAGGGGGTCAGGTCGAGCATTGCGCTAACCCCCATGGGCCCGATCAGCTTCTCCATCGTCCGCCCGCCTTCTCCGGTGGCAAGGAAGGTCACCACCTCGTGGCCGGCCTCCTGTAGCCGGGGCGGTCCACGCGTTGGCGTCGTCAGCGTAGCGAGGGTCCGGGTCTTCGCCCCGGCAACCTCCTCACCGGCCTACGCGGAGCCCTCCCCGACTTAGGTCCCTCAGGCGGTCTTTCGGGAGAGCCGTTCCAGCACGTCGGGCACGCCTCCGGGAGTCACCACGACCACCCGCAGGCCCGCTGCCTCCAGGAAGGCGCAGGCGGCGAGGGCCCGGTAGCCGCTCCCGCAGGTCACCCATACCTCTCTCGACCGATCCAAGCCTTCGGGAAGGCCGTCCTTGAGGTGGGGCAGGTAGCGGTAGAGGGATCCCTCGAGGTGGCACTCCTCCCACTCCCCCGGCGAACGGACGTCCAGCACCTGGAGGTCGTCGCGCGCTGCCATGGCCGCGGCCAACTCGTCCGTGGTCCTGGTCTCGAACGACGCCAGAGCGCCGCCGGAGCCCACCCAGCCGGAGACTCCGTACACCACCCCCAGCACGCTGTCGAACCCGATCCGCCCGAACTGGCGGGCCACTTCCTCCACATCCTGGCCGGGCTGGGCCACCAGGACCACCGGGTTGTCGAAGGGCAGGAGCCAACCGGCCCACACCGCCACCTGGTCGCTCATCTCCAACCCCAGCGAGCCCGGAATGTGCCCGGCCGCGTATGCGCCGCCGGGCCGTATGTCGACCAGCCTGGCATCGTCCGGCAGGTCCGACGGGTCCAAGACGTCGAGTTCCGGACTCGGCAGGGGTTCGGGTCCCATCAGGTTGATCGGCCCCATGTGGGCGTAGTAGGAGGGGAAGGGTTGGAGTCCGGCCAACTGCCCGGCCACGAAGGCATCGGCGTCCGGGTACGCCAGCACCGGATTGGTCCGCCGCTCCATCCCGATGGTCGAGACGGTCCGCCCTGCGCCCGACGCGGTGCAGAACGATCCCTCGCCGTGGGTGGGATACAGGCCGGTCTCGGCGGGAAGCTCCGCCAGCCGGTGGACCGACAGGTACTGGAGCCGGGCGAGTTGCTCTGCGCGGTCGTCGCCGAGCAGGTCGGGCCGCCCTGCGGAGCCCACCAGCAGGCTTCCTCCCGAGAACACCGCCACGACCTCCCCCTCGACCAGGATCACGTAGCTCACGTGCTCGGGCGTGTGGCCGGGAGTATGCAGCGGCCGGATCACCACCGGACCGCCGGGGAGATCCTCCTTGTGGAATGCAGGAAAGTGGTCGAAGGCAGCGCCCGCGGCCGCCGGCAGCACGAGCCGGGCGCCGGTACGGCGGGCGAGTTCGCGCCCGCCCGACACGTAGTCGTTGTGGATGTGGGTCTCGAGGACATGGGTGAGACGGATGCCCGCATCAAGGACGGCTTGCTCGAACCGTCCCACGTCCCGCTGCGGATCGACCACCACGCCGCCCCCGTCATGGGTCAGCAGGTAGGTACTGTCCCCCAATCCGTCGGTCCGAAACGTCGTGATCTGCATATCCCTCCCCGGATGCGCGACGTACCGCTCGGTATGCCCCACCCTATCCGAGACCCACCGGTATGGCTTCCCGGCGTGCTTGGCCCGACCTCCCGGGAGTGCCACCGCAACCTGCCTCGGTACCAGGGACTCCTGTCCGGCAGGCTGGAAGGCAGTCGTCCGGTCATCGAACCGACCAAGTGCCATCGTTCAGGTCGGTTCCACGAGTTCCAACCCCACTCCCGGAGTGACGTCGATCGGCGAATCGGCATTGAACACCGCCGCCTCTCTCCCCTGGAGGCACTCGTTTGGGAACGGTTCCAGCCCATAGCGTTGTGGTGCGGAGTCGGCCTGAAGGTATCCGCCTCCGCCCTCCACAAAGTCGCCGGGCCGCACCACTTGATGACCCTTCCGGATCCTGATCTCGAAGGGATCCGACCGCGCCGTAGTCCCGGCCGGCCATACCACCGGGTATCGCTTCCCATTCGGACTTGACAGCCAGACGCAGCCGGCATCCAGATCGACCTCCACGATCCCCGACACGATCGCCCACATAGCACCCGGGCTGAAGCCGGGGGGATGCACCCGGAAACCATCAGGTGGGGCCAACCCGGGCACGAACCCGTCCACGGTCTGAAGACCGCCAGAACCGATCCAGAGAGCTATAACCATGACAACGATGACCTGAAGGAAGCGCCTACCCAACACCATCCCTCACAATCCGAGAGCCAGGCAATCGGTTCGTCTGCGTCCAGCCCCGATCGTTCATGTTCCCACCACACCGACGCGGATCAGGCCAATTCAGCCGCACTAAATGCAAGCGACCGCCCTTCACCCGGCTTCGAGGACAGACTCCCCTTGGGCCGGACCTGATGATTGACGCGCGAGGGACTTGAGCTCCACGGCGAGGCCGGCCACCATCAGGTAGGCCCTGTCCGCCGTTGACGCGACCAGCTGGTTCACTCGGCCCAGCACGTCCCGGTATTCCCTTCCGAGCGGTGATGCGGGCACGATGCCCTGGCCGACCTCGTTGCTGACCAGGATCCACCTGCCGCGCACGGCGTCTATCAGGTCGAGCAGGCGCCCGACCGCATCGAGGACCGCGCCCTCGGCATCGGAGGCTTGCTCATCCTCGAGGAGGAGGTTGCTCACCCACAGGGTCAGGCAGTCGAGGACGAAGGTGTCGTAGCGATCGACGAGCGGCCGGACGGCCCGGGTGACGTGGATCGGCTCCTCGAGGGTGTCCCAGTGCTCCGGCCGGTGGCGACGGTGAGCGGCGATACGCCGCTGCATCGCCTCGTCCAGGGCTTCGGCGGTGGCGATGAAGAGCACCCTCTCCCCGTCCCGCGCCATGCGTTCCGCCATGGTGCTCTTTCCGGAACGAGCCCCGCCGAGGACGAGTACGAGCTCATGCGGGCGGGTGGCCGTACTGTTCGAATTGTCAGACATCGAAGCCCGGCCCGAGATGGCTGGTGTCGTTGAGCAGGTCGATGGTCGCTCCGCCCTCGTCGAACACCGTGACGACGGACAGCCCGGCGTTCGACAACCGGATCCTCCACATCGATTCGACCGGCAGCCCGAGCATCGAGACAATCATGGCGCGCAGGGTGCCTCCATGGGAAACCACCAGGATGTTCCCATCGGTTCCGGCGTGCCGTGCCGCGATCCGGGCCACGGCGCCGGATGCCCGGGCGAACAGCTCCAGGTCGCTCTCCCCTCCCGGGGGAGCGAATGCCGGCCTCTCGTCGAACAACTCCTCCAGCATGGCGGGGTACCGGAGTCGCAGCTCCTCGTAGGTCATCCCCTCCCACTCGCCGAAGCTCTTCTCCCTCAGGTCCTGCCGGTAGACGATCGGTGTGTCCCGGCCGCGCATCACGGGCGCAGCCGTATCCGCCGCCCGGCGCAGGTCGCTCGAGTAGGCCGCATCGAAGACGACCGATGCCAACCGGGCCGCCACCGCCTCCGCCTGCTCCCGGCCCGCCTGGTTCAGCGGTGGATCGGCCTGGCCCTGCGCCCGCCCCACCCGGTTCCACTCCGTCTCGCCGTGGCGCACGAGGAACCACCTATGCATGGTGCGTCATACGGACTGCCACCGATCCGACCCTTTGCCGCCGAAGGCCGCCTCGCGACCGGCCCATGGCGCACCCCCGGGGTCGCATGCGGGCCTGCGAGGTCCTGCACCAGAGTCTGTATAGAGAACTACAGCCCACGAGCCGGGATGTGCACTCGATTTTCACGCTACTGTTGTAACGGTGATTGAGGCGACGTCCGCAAACTCCGGTCGTCGCCGACGACCATGGGAGGTCTGGTCATGAGACGCATAATCGGGTTCCATGTCGTGCTCGTCCTGCTCCTGGTTCTCGCCCCGGCCACCGTGGCGCACGCCCAGGAGGAGGCTACCTATGACGAGGAAGCCGTCTATGACGCGATAGCCGACTACTTCAGCGGAAGGATAAATTCGGCAGAACTAATCAGGACTATCGAAGAGGAACTCGCCAAACCGAGCGGCGGGCCGCCGGCGGCATGGAGCGGCAACACTCGCCAGGTGGGCCAACGTGAGACGTGCGGTGGGAACCGCCAGCCAGGCCTCACGCCCGAAATGATCTTCTCGCGCCTGATGTACTTCTGCGATATCGGGACGAATACCTGGGTCTTGGTCCAGGCGCCTCCTCCGCGTGACTGGACGCAGGACTACAACTGGCCCACCGGTGACTATTGCGACTTCCTAGAGCAAGGCGTCCACAGGGACGATCCCGAGAAGATCGCATGGCGACCCAACCCGGATTATCTGAACAACCCGGTGCTCGGTCCTCAGGGCGGATGGCCACAAGAATGGCCCTGCCGTCCGGCCCATTGGAGGGAAGCGAACCCGGATCTCGCTCCCTGATGGTCGATGAAGGTTGAACACCCGGCCGGCGAGGCGCCGGCGGGCGTCGCGTGACCGCGGGGACATGGGGTAGGCCCATCGCTAGGAGAGGGCCGGCGGCGGTCGCCTTGGCGGTTGTCGCGTTGGCCCTGGTACCGGCGCCGGCGGGCGCGGACGCACACACCGCGGTGCGGGCGCTGGATGTGACTTCGGTGGATCCCGGCGGTGAGGTGGTGGTGACCGTCGAGGTGCGGGGCTTCGGGCGCTACGGGAGGGTCAGCGAGGTGTTGCCGGAGGGCTGGACCCTGGTGGATACGAGCCTGCCGGAGCCGGCGGTCACGGTTGCGAACCGAACGGTCCGGCTCCTGTTGCTGAACCTCGACGAGGCAGAGTCGGTCGCCTTCTGGTACAGGTTGCGGGCGCCGGACGCCGCGGGAGAGTATTTCCTCCGAGGCGTGGTCCAGGACTCCGATCGGGTATCGAGGCCTGTCGGTGGCGCCGGCGAGATCGTGGTGCGCCCCGTGCCGCAGGAGTGTCTGCGTGGCGGCTTCGGCGGTGCGGGCGATCCTTCGCAGGAGGCGAGGTTCTGCGACGTGCCGGCCGATGCCTACTACGCGACACCGGTCGCCAACCTGCATGCGGGAGCGGTCCTGGGCGGCACGCTGTGCGAGGAGGGGTTGTGCCCCTCGGCGCCGGTAGCCCGCAAGACCTTGGCGGTGTGGATGGTCCGCGTCCTCGACGGACAGGATCCTGAGCCGGTCACACAATCGCGGTTTGACGACGTGGACCCGACCGGCTTCCACGCCCGGTTCATCGAGCGGCTGGCCGAACTGGACGTGACCGCCGGTGCGGCGACGGGAGCGGGTTCTGCCCGGACCGCACCGTGTCCCGGGCGCAGGTAGCGGTGTTCCTGTCCCGCGCCTACCGCCTGCCCGACAGGCCCGCCGCCGGCTTTACCGATGTGGCAGACGACGCCTGGTACGCGGCTGACGTGGCCAGGCTCGCGGCGTCCGGGATTACGGAGGGATGCGCGGACGGAACCAGGTTCTGTCCCGACCGCGAAACAACCCGAGGGCAACTGGCCACATTCCTACACCGCGCCGAGACAGCAGACGTCTCTACGGGCTAGATCGCCGGCCCTTTTTCAAGATGACCGGAATCACCCGCTCGATCTAACGCGGGACCAGGGATGCGCCGAACAGCGCGTCTACGTCGAGTGCGGCCTCCAGGGCAGAAGCCACCTCGTCGAGGGCTTCCTCCACCACCGTCGCAAACTCGAGGTCGGGGTCGGCGGATGCTCCGAGGCGAGCCAGCCAGGCCCGCCGGTATCCGTCGCTGTTGAACAGTCCGTGGAGATGGACCCCGCCGACCCGTCCGTTCGGGCTCTGCGCGCCGTCGGGGCCTTCGGTGATGTGCAGCAGGGGCCGGCCGAGATCGGGGCCGGTGACCCGCCCGTTGTGGATCTCGTAGCCGTGGACGGACGCACCGGACAGAGCGCACCGGCCCGCAGCCTCCCGGACGATCTTCGTGTCCGCCATGGTGGTCTCGATGTCGAGCAGCCCGAAGCCCGCCACGCTGCGGGCGGGCCCGTCCACACCGTTGGGGTCGTGTACCGCCCGTCCCAGCATCTGCATACCGCCGCAGATGCCGAACACCCGTCCGCCCCCGCGGGCATGGACGATTATGTCGTGGTCCCACCCCTGCTCCCTGCAGAAGTCGAGGTCGCCGATCGTCGACTTGGTGCCCGGCAGCAGGATGAGGTCGACATCCCTCGGGATCGGTCGGCCCGGCCGGACGAGCAGGCACTCCACGCCGGGTTCCGAAAGCAGGGGATCGAGGTCGTCGTGGTTGGCGATGCGGCCGAGCAGGGGAACGGCCACCCGGAGCGGACCCGGATCGCCGGACGACCGCGCCGCTGCGCCGACCGACTCGGGCAGGGCCACCGCGTCCTCCGAGGGCAACCGGGCCGCCGCCGCAATCCAGGGCACCACACCGAAGCACTTCCAGCCGGTGCGCCGCTCGATCAGCTCCACGCCGGGTTCGAAAATGCGCCGGGCTCCCCGGAACTTGTTGACCACGAACCCGGCCACCATCGCCGCATCGGCCGGGTCAAGCACCGCGTGGGTACCCACGAGCGAGGCGATCACCCCGCCCCGGTCGATGTCGCCGACGATGCAGACCGGCACGCCGGCCCGGCGGGCGAAGCCCATGTTGGCGATGTCATGGTTGCGGAGGTTGGTCTCGGCCGGGCTCCCCGCACCCTCCACGATGACGAGGTCGTGGGTGGCGACCAGCCCGTTGAAGCTGTCGATGACCACGTCGAGCAACCCGCCGCGGTCTCCGATGTAGTCACCCGGTCCGAGGAGACCGTACGGCTCCCCGCGGACGATCAACTGGGCCGTACGGTCGGACTGCGGCTTGATCAGGACCGGGTTCAGATCCGGGCGCGCCGGGACCCCCGCGGCGCGGGCCTGTAGGGCCTGGGCGCGGCCGATCTCCCCGCCGCCGGGACAGGCGGCCGCGTTGTTGGACATGTTCTGGGGCTTGAAGGGGGACACGGTCATGCCCCGCCGGACGGCAAGACGGCAGAGCCCTGCCACGATCAGGGACTTGCCGGCGCTCGAGGCGGTCCCCTGGATCATGATGGCGCGCATGGATGGACAGGTTATCTGTCGGTGGTCAGTGGACAGAGGTCAACGATCGACCGAGGACGTCGGTCAAGGCATCGATCAGGCGGCGGCTGTCCTGCATCCCCCTCACGCCTATCCGGATGTGGCCGGGCATACCGAACGACGTGCAGTCGCGGACGCAGACCCGGTGGCGTCTCAGCAGCTCAAGGCGGAGAGCCGTGGCGTTTCCGACCTCGACCAGCAGGAAGTTGGCACTCGGGGGCGTACACGCCAGGCCGAGGCCACGAACCTCTCGCACCAGGTACTCCCGGGCGGCCCTCACGACCAGTCGGCCCTTCTCAACGTGGTCCGGGTCGTCCAGCGCGGCAACGCCGGCCGCCTGGGCGACCGCGTTCACGCTCCACGTGTACTGGAAACGCCTCACTTCCCGCACCATCCGGGCCGGCGCCACCATGTACCCCAGCCGCAGGCCGGGGAGCCCGTGCTGCTTGGTCATGGAGCGAACCAGCGCCACGTTGCCGACCTCCAGCAGGGGCGCCGGATCCCAGCGCTCGTCCACGAAGGACGCGTAGGCCTCGTCCAGCACCAGCAGCCCACTGTCACCCACCGCCCGGGCACAGGCCTCGACCTCGTTCCGTTCCAGATACGTTCCGGTCGGGTTGTTGGGGTTGCAGATGAAGACCAGCTTGGGCTGCAGCTCAGCAAGGAGATGCGTGACTTCCGCTATGTCCCAGCGGAACTCCCTTCCGGGGGCGGCCCGGATGGGAAGGGGCTCGACCAGGTGGAGGCGGCAGGCCGCCTCGTACTCGCCGAAGGTCGGGGCGAAGACGGCAGCGGGGCCACCCCGGCGGAGCCGGGCGCTCGCGATCAGGTGAATCAATTCCGTCGATCCGTTTCCCACCAGAGTGCGGTCCGGTGGAACCCCGAGATGCGCGCTCAGGGTGTTTCGGAGTGCGGTGCATTCGGGATCCGGGTAGGCGGACAGGTCGACCCTCCGGATAGCATCGGCCACCCGCGGGGAGACACCAAGAGGGTTGATGCTGGCGCTGAAGTCCACCACCTCGTCGGGACGCAAACCGAGAGCCTTCAACTCGACGACGTCCAGACCGCCATGGACCGGGCGGGAGTCCGGCACCCTCCTATCCCCACACCCATCCGCGGAGGGCGAGCACGCCAACCATCACCGGCAGCGCCACCGCCGCCACCGCGTACCCGAGCCGGATGGCGGCGCCGATGTCAGAAGGGCCGGGATCCCTCAGCCCATCCCCGATCCGGTAGTGACCGGGTTTCTCGAGCACCACCCCCAGCAGCCCGGCCGCCGCACCGATCGTCCAACCCGCGTTCGGGCTCGCCGTCAACCTACGGTCCCGAACGGCGACCCGCCGGCCCCGGGCGGCCGGAAGCCCGCAGAGCAATCTGCCCGCTAACAGCATCAACAGAGCGCTCAGCCGGGCCGGGATCAGGTTGACAAGATCGTCGAGCCTGGCAGCGGCCTTGCCGAGGTACTCGTACCTGCCCCGGTAGCCGATCATGCTGTCCAGGGTGTTGATAGCGCGATAGGCGAAGGCGCCCGGCAGGCCGAACAGGGCGAAGGCCAGCCATGGTCCAACGAAACTGTCCGTGGTGTTCTCGGCCACGGACTCGATGGCCGCCATCGCCACGAGAGGACGCGCCAGCGCCCGCGTATCGCGGCTGACCAGGCTGCGCAGGCTCTGCCGAGCCCCCGGGTCGTCCCCCGACTCCATGGCCGTGCGGGTCCTGCCGGCGGCACGGCCCAGCTCCCTGACCGCGAAGGTGGTGCTGAGCAGGACAGACCCCGCCACCACATAGGCAATCAGTCCGATCTGGCGTAGGGCGGACGTCGCCAGCCAGGCAACGCCGCCGAAAGCGGCGGGCACGAGGGCGGCCATCGCGACTCCGGCAACCAGTGAGGGCACCCGGTGATCAGGACCGGGCGAGAGTCGTTCTAGCCACGCGATCAGCTTGCCCATCCAGACCACCGGGTGGACGGCGGGCGGCGCCTCCCGGGTTACCAGGTCCACCAGGAGCGCGACGAGCAGGGTCGCCGCCTCGACACGCCAGTCGCCCGACCACATCCCGGCGGGCTCAGACAGACATGCCGAGGAGAGGGAGAAGCGGTGAACCGAGCGCCCCCGCATCGCGCTGGGTGAGGACCACCGCCAGCGCGAGCACGACAGCTTCGCTCGTCTCGCAGGCGGCGCCGTAGACGTCACCGGTCACGCCGCCTATACGTCGCTTTGCCCACGCCCCGACCGCCCAGGCGACGAGGCCTGCCGCAAGGACCAGCAGCAGACCAACCGGACCGGTCAGGATTGTGGTCGCTACCAGGGCTACAGCCGAACCGGCCAGCAGGCTACGCCGACGATTGCCTCGAAGGAACGGTGTACCGAGGCCCTCGCCACGCACGTAGGGGAACCGGTCCATGACGACCAGGATCGCCCATCGGGACAGGCAGGGAACCAGCACGATCGTCCAGAGACGGCTCTCCCCTGGGAGTGCGGCCAGCGCGGAGACTTTGGCGAGCAGGACGAGGACGACCGCGACGACCCCGAAGGCACCGACGTGGGGATCCCTCAGAATCTCCAGCCGCCGCTCCCGGTCGTGCCCACCCGCCAGCGCATCGTACGTGTCCATCAAGCCGTCGAGGTGGAGACCGCGCGTCAGCAGCGCCAGGACGGCTACGAGCACCACTCCCTCTAGGAAGAACGGAAAGTCCCGGAACCCGGTCATCAGGAACTCGAGTTCGCCGCCGTCCGCCGTGATCCACGGAATCACATACGCCAGGCGGAACAACACGTCCACCACCGCGACGAACACCCCCAGCAGGAGGCCCACGACCGGGAACCAGGCGGGCGCCCTCGACAGATCGGTCGCAGGGCCCTGTCGTCCTGCCGGAAAGATCGTCAGGAAACCGATGGCGGCTCGTAGTCCCCTCATCCCCGCGCCTCTTCCGCCACCGGACCCTCGGTGGGACGGTCCGAGACACCTGCTTCTCCGAACGTGGCCATCCCGGCCAGGCAGGCCGCGGCGGATTCGATGATGCCCATGGACAGGACCGCTCCGGTCCCCTCCCCGAGGCGCATCCCCAAGTCCAGGAGGGGTTCGAGTTGCATGTGGGCCAGCACCGCCCGGTGGCCCTTCTCGGCGGAGCGGTGGGAGGCGATCAGGTAGTCGCGGACCGCCGGGCTCAGGCCGTGGGCGATGAGAGCGGCCGCGCCCGAGATGAACCCGTCGAGCACGACCGCCCGCCGCTCGGAAGCCGCCCCCAGTACCACTCCGGCGAGCACACCGATCTCGAACCCGCCCACCTTGGCAAGCACGCCGACCGGGTCGGTCGGGTCGGGCGCGTTGACCTCCAGCGCCTTCCCCACCACGGCAACCTTGTGGCGCAGTTCCTCGGGGTTGCGACCCGTGCCTTCTCCGGTTGTCTCTGCGGGGGGCCTACCGGTCATGGCGGCAGCGATAGCGCTGGACGCGGTCGTGTTGCCGATGCCCATATCCCCCGTCGCGATCAGGTCCACCCCCGACGCCGCCAGCTCCCTAGCCAGGGCCGCGCCGGCCTCGAGGCAGCGGACCGCCTGCTCTCGGGACATGGCCGGCCCTCGGCTCATGTCGGCCGTTCCGCGCCCGATCCGCAGGTTGCGGAGTCCGGGCTGGTCGGGGATCCCGGCCGCCGCGATCCCCGCATCCACCACAATCTGGCGCACGCCCGCCAGGCGCGCCATGACGCTGATTGCCGCCCCGCCCGCCAGGAAGTTCCGGACCATCTGGGCGGTCACCGCCTGCGGGTAGCCCGTGACTCCCTGGGCGACCACGCCGTGGTCGCCGGCCGCGACTATCACCGCCCTGCCCCGGATCGCCGGCCGCTCCACGCCGAAGATCCCGGCAAGCTGCACCGAGACATCCTCCAGCCGACCCAGGCTGCCGGGAGGCTTGGTCAGGCTCATCTGCCTCGCCTCGGCTGCTCGCATGGCCTCGGCATCGGCAGGGCCGATCCGCTCAAGGATCTCGGAAAGGGCTGGAGAGTCGCTCATAGGCACAACTTCCTAGGAACTACCGCGGACACGGACCGCTATAGTACGTCTCGGCCCGGGGAGACAACCGGGTGCCATGGGGATCAGCGAAGTCCGGTGCGAGTCCGGCGCTGTCCCGCAACTGTCAAGCCTCCCTTTGGTGAGGACAAGTCAGGACGCCTGACCCATGGTCACGTATCAGCTCTCGGAGGAAGGGTTGCTCGTGCAGGTTCCTGCCCCGGAACCGGACGATCTCTCTTCATCCTCCCTGATTCAGGAGGATGTTTTTTTGCGAGGAAAACACCTACTTCGCCTACTCCTTGCCGCGCTGCTGCTTTTCGCGGGCGCGTGCGGCGGTGACACCCAGGACACGACCACCCAGCCTGAGACGACGGCGGCGGCCACGAGTCCCACTACCCAGGCATCGACCACCACGGCTGCCACGACGACCGCGTCTCCCACGACGACGGCTGCGGAACCAACGACGACAGCCGCCCCGACCACTACGGAAGCACCAACGACGACCACCACCGTGGCTCCGGCCACATCGACCACCGAAGCGCCCGCCTTCCCGGTCACCGTCGCCGGGGTCGTCATTCCGGAGCGGCCGGTAGCCATCGTGTCGCTGTCGCCCACCGCCACCGAGATGCTGTTCGCGGTGGGGGCCGGTGACCAGGTGATCGCGGTGGACGAGTTCTCCAACTACCCGCCCGAGGCGCCGGTCACCGAGCTGAGCGGTTTCCGCCCCAACCTCGAAGCGATCGCCGCCTACGGACCGGACCTGGTGGTGATGTCGGGGAACCCCGAGGAGATCGCGTCCGGCCTCGAAGCCCTGGGCATCCCCGTGCTCATTCACGAAGCTGCGCTGAGCCTTGACGACGCCTACCGCCAGATGCGCCAGACGGGGGCGGCGACGGGATACGCGGGCGCGGCGGAGGAACTCGTCGCGTCGATACAGGACGAGATCGCCGGCCTCGTCGACCTGTACGCCGACCCCGACCTCGGCCTCACCTTCTACCACGAGATTTCGGACACCTTCTTCTCCGCCACGTCCAGCACCTTCATCGGCACCGTCTACGGCCTGTTCGGGCTGGAGAACATCGCGGATGCGGCCGATCCCGACGGGTACGGCTACCCGCAGCTGTCCGCCGAGTACATCCTCGAGGCTGATCCCGACATCATCTTCTACGGCTGCGCGGTCTGGTGCGGGACCAACGCCGATTCCATCGCCGAACGGCCCGGATGGGACGAGCTGCAGGCGGTCCGCAACGGGTACCTGTTCGAGGTCGATGACGACATCTCCAGCCGTTGGGGACCGCGCCTGATCGAATTCGTCAGGCTCATCGGGCAGACCCTCCAGACCCTGTCCGAGGCAGGTTGAGCTTCGATGGGCCGGCCAGCGACCGATCTCGAGCCTGTCGGCCTCAGGTGGGGATGGCTGGCCACGATGCTGGCGGTGCTCCTGGGCGCGGCACTGGCCGGGATCACTGTGGGGCCCGCCGGGATAGGCCCCGGACAGGTGCTCGGCGAGTTGTTCGGCGCCGGGCTGGCGGGCCGGCCCTCGACGCTCAGTTCGATCCAGCAGGCGATCATCTGGGAGATCCGACTCCCGAGGGTGGTGCTCGGAGGTCTCGTGGGAGGTTTGCTGTCGCTCGCCGGAGCTTCCTACCAGGGGGTGTTCCGGAATCCGCTGGCGGATCCCTACCTGCTCGGGGTAGCGGCCGGCGGCGGCCTCGGGGCTACCGTGGTGATCGCCATGGTCCCGGGCGCCGGCTCCTCACTGCTCCCGCTCGCCGCCTTCGTCGGGGCTTCGGTCGCTGTCGCCCTGACCTATGCGGTGGGCCGCTCCATGGGAGGACGGAGCGCGGTGTCGCTCATCCTGGCCGGGGTGGCGGTGGCCGCCTTCTTCACCGCCGTCCAGACCTACATCCTGCAACGCAACGCCGACACCATCCGGCAGGTCTACTCGTGGATCCTCGGCCTGCTGGCGACCACCGGCTGGCGTGAGGTGCTGGTGCTGATCCCCTACGCGGCCGTATGCGGCGCCGGGCTGGTACTGCACCGGCGGCTGCTGGACGTCATGAGCGTGGGGGACGAGGAGGTGGACAGTCTGGGAATCTCGGCCGTGCGCGTACGCGCCACCGTGGTGGTCTTCGCGACGCTGGCCACGGCCGCGGCGGTCGCGGTGAGCGGGCTGATCGGCTTCGTCGGCATCGTGATCCCCCACACCATCAGGCTGCTCGTGGGCGTCAGCTACCGATCCCTGATACCGATATCGGCGGTGGCCGGGGCGGCGTTCCTCATCCTTGCCGACCTGGCCGCCCGTACCGTGGCCAGCCCGGCAGAACTGCCGATCGGAGTGATAACCGCGTTCGTCGGAGCGCCCTTCTTCATGGTCGTTCTACGCACCAGCAGGCGGTACGTGGCATGAGCGTGGTTATCGACCGTCTCTCAGTCTCCTACCCGCCGGGGGCGCCCGTGCTGAGGGAACTGAGCCTCAGCGTGACCGCCGGAGAGTGGCTGGGCCTGCTGGGGCCGAACGGCGCCGGCAAGTCGACCTTGCTGAAGGCGATCGCCGGTCTCGTGGAGCACACGGGCTCGATCCGCCTGCGGGGAGTCGACGCCGCGTCACTCCGCCACCGCGACCGCGCCCGCTGCGTGGCGTTCGTTCCCCAGGAGCCGGTCATCCCCCCGGGAATGACGGTGACCGAATACGTCCTGCTGGGCAGGACGCCCCACCTTCCCTACCTCGGTACCGAGGGCCGCGGCGACCTGACCGTGGCCGCTTCGGCCCTTGCCCTGCTCGACCTCGAACCGTTCGCCGACCGCAGCATGTCCGCGCTCAGCGGGGGGGAGCGCCGCCGGGTGGTTCTGGCGAGAGCCATCGCCCAGCAGGCCGACATCCTGCTGCTGGACGAACCCACCGGCGCGCTCGACATCGGGCAGGGACAGAACGCCCTGGAGTTGATCGGCTACCTGCGCGACGAGCGGCCCATGACGATCATCACCGCCATGCACGACCTCACCCTCGCCGGGCAGTTCGCCGATCGCCTCCTGCTCATGGCAGGCGGCCGGGTAGTCGCTGACGGTCCTGCAACCCAGGTCCTAACCGCCGAGTACATAAGAGAGTTCTATCAAGCAAACGTAGAGGTGGTCAGCGTCAACAGTGGCGTTGCCGTCCTCCCGATCAGGAACGGTGCCAGATGAGCGAAGCCCCTCGAGAAGAAGACCCCCGCCGGCCAGACACCAGACGAGCACCGTCGGTGGTCATCGTCAACACCGGAGACGGGAAGGGGAAGAGCACCGCCGCCATGGGCATGATGATGCGGTCGGTGGCGCGTGGATGGAAGGTCGCCGTGGTCCAGTTCATCAAGTCGGGCGACTGGAAGGTGGGCGAGGAGAAGATGGGCCACCGGCTCGGCGTCGACTGGGACGTGGGCGGCGACGGCTTCTCCTGGGACAGCGAGGATCTCGACCGCTCCGCGGAACTGAACCGTGATGTCTGGCGCCTGGCCAGGATCCGAATCGGGGAAGGCAAGCACCGCCTTGTGGTCCTGGATGAGATCACCTACCCGATCAACTGGGGATGGATCGACGAGGAGGAGGTGGTCTCCACGATCGCCAACCGGCCCGCCAAGGTCAACGTGGTCGTCACCGGCCGCGACGCCCCCGCCGGCCTGATCGAGATCGCCGACACCGTCACGGAGATGCGCCCCGTGAAGCACGCCTACGACCAAGGCATACGCGCAATACGCGGCATCGACTTCTAGGTAGGGGCCGGTGGCCAGGGGCTCGTGGCCACCGACCGGCGACCGCCTACTCCTTTGACTCCTCGGTAGAGGGAGCCGGATCCATCGACGTCGCTACGGGTACCTTGATCTCGCTGCTGCGGAACCAGACACCCACCGGCAGGTCGGTCGGCAAGTAGCGAATGTCGGGGATGATGGTCTCCCCATCGGCGCTGACGAACCCCATCTCGGTCCGGCCATCGGCGACGCGGCGCGCCCGGATCCTCCCGATCGAGCCCCCCGCCACCTCGACGTCGCCGCTCACCTGCCAGCGGCCGGTCGGTACGTCTTCGCGCAGGAAGCGCTCGGGCGGCAGGACTTGGCGGCCGCCGGCAAGCTCGACGCCGTGCTCCAAGCTGCCGTCCTCGCCCAGCCGGGCGATGATGCGCAGCCGATGGGGAGCCGGACTCGACGCCGGAGCGGACGGCGTGTGAAGGCCGAGCATCGTTCGAAGCTCGGGGCTGTGAGATATCGACAGGCGTCGCAGGAACCGTTGGTTCGCTGTACCGGCCGCCGTCACCCCGCACAGCGCGCTGTCGACCGACAGTCCATGGATGGGCCGGAGGGCCCGCATCTCGGCGTCGAGAGCTAACAGCCCTCCTACGTCGGCAATGTCAGCCGCTTCGAGCGCGTCGCGCAGGGCATTCGAGCCCGGGTAGCAGCGCGCCTCCGCCATCATCTCCCGGACGCCGGGATCCTTCCATCCCTCTTCGGCGGTCCGGGCCGCGGTGACGATCCCTCCCGCCGTCACCGCCGCCGCCACGACGCTTTCCGCATAGGCGACCTGGGAGTGAGCCTCCAGCGCATCCTCGAACGACAGCGCCGCTCCGTTCTCGATCCGCCTCAGGAGCGAGCGCCACGAGGACGCCATCCACGCGAACTCGGAAGAGGCCGCATCGGCTACCTGCAGCACCGACTCCTCGATCGTGATCGGGTTGAGCGCTTCTCCGGCTTCCAGCGAGTCGATCATCCCCGATGCCCCGATGACGGAGGCGTATCGCTCTGCGAAGGCCGCGCGGAGCGTGTCGGTCGACAGGTCCGCGACCGTGACCGCGTTCGGGTGCGCCTCCTCCGACAGCCTCGCTATCCCCGGCCGCTCGAACAGGCCGTCGAGCAGTTGGGTTCGCACCCCCGCCGCATAGATCGCCCTGAGCCGAACCTCCGCATCAACCTCTTCGGCAGGGTCGGTTGCGGACTTCACCTCGGTCGTAACCTCCCCGTCGCTGTCGGCTCCCGCGGCCACCGTGTACCGGGCGCCGTCCACACGCACGTCTACGGCTTCGAACGTGGGACCGCTCAGAACGAACAGGTTCTGCCACTGACCATGGAATCCGATCTCGTTGCCCGCGCGGTCGTAGGTGACGACCCCCACGAACACCCAGGTGGGGCCGGACCGGAAGAAACTGACCTCGAACGGAGCAAATTCGCTGATCGAAGTGCTGCCCGGGCTAGCCGTATCCGACCCGGAGTGATACGAGACTCCGGCTTGCCAATGCCCCGCAACAGATCTGTGGCGCTTGAACACGCTGGGGCCTACCAGGTACAGAACGGCGTAGCCGCCGGGGGCGAGATCGCCCCCGAGGTTCCCGGCGCGGTAGTGGACGAGGAAGGGATCGCCCGCCACCACCTCCGCCGGGACCCGCACGTCCTCGATCTTCAACCGGGGTCGTTCCTGTTCCGCCTGCTCGTCCACCAGGTGGACGGTTAGGTCGAAATCGGATCGCAGGGGTTGGTAGTCGCGCTCCAGGTAGGTGGTCGCCTCGATGAAATAGACGCCGGCTTGCAGGTATCGGACGATGCGGGCGTTGCGGCTCTCGCCGCCATCGTCGTTGGCGCCGACGATGCCGCCCGAGACCGAGGCCAAGGACAGGACAGGATCGCCCTCCTCCGATATCAGGTCAATACGAACGCGACCGGCCCGCTCGAGGTTGAAGGTGTAACCGTGAGCCGGATGCTCGACCACGAAACGCGACCCGCACGTGTCAAGCGTCCAGGATCCGGATGCGGTCAGATCGGCGCCCGCCTCCAGCGTGCCGAGATGCACCGGCTCGCAACCGGATACGTAGCTGACGGAGACGGCGAAGTCCGCAGGTCCCCGGCTCCGGCCGCCGACCGTCGTGGCCTCGATCATGTACACGCCGGGCACCAGATCTCGCTCGACGCGGGCGTCCAGCCCGGCCCCTCCGTCGTCGTCGCCGGTGATCAGGGTGCCGTCCTCGGCAAGCAGGTAGAGGTAGGGGTCCGCCCCGGCGGATGTCAGCTCGATCCTGACCCGACCTGCTGTGGCGACCTCGAATCTATAGGTGCGGGCGTCGCTACCGGCGCGGAACCGTGAATCGCAGTCCTCGGTCGTCCAGTGCCCGGCCGCCTCCAACCCGTTGTCGCCCAGCGTCCCGAGGTCTGTGACCTCGCAGTCCGCCGACTCCTGCCCGAACACGGCTCCCGACCCCGGCAGAGCAAGCACGCTCGCGACAAGGGAGAGGACGATGAGCACCCGCCCCAGCCGGTGCGCGCGCGTGCCTACTTGGACTCGTTCCATCTCGAACCCCCATGCTTCGGTTAGCTGTCAGGTGGATGCCCGGGCCCTCCCGAAACACCCTGAACGCCGGGCGTTGATGGTAGCCAGCGAGCCACTGGCCACCGACCCACTACAACCGCGGGTACTCCATCTCTCGAAGTCCATTCTTCGTAACGGCATGCACCCATGGCGCCGGGGTCGTCGACAGTTCCTCGATCCGATCCCACCGCGCCACGAACACCCGCAACTGTTCCCACACGTCGAGGTTTCCGACCGTGGTAAGTACGAGCATGCGAAGCGGGTGTGCGGCAAGGACTGCCCACTCCGCCGGCCTCGAGCGAATCTTCTTGTCACGCGACACGCCGATCCACCCTCGTGAAGAGGCTTCCGGAACCCAATCCACGTCGTGTGTGCCCTTTCCAATCGGCGACCGCGGGTGGCCCGGAAACACGCAGTCACTGCGGGCCGCGGCCATCACCTGACCGATGCCAAGGGCGCTCTCGTCGAAGAAGAATCGGATGGGCCCGTCTCGGCGCGCCCGTCGGGGCAGATCCGGCACTCAATTCACGCAGCTCTGAGAAACTGCGTCTCGAAGTCGACTGCCGTGTCGATGTCCTGTCCGGTGACCCCGTAGGCCCTGTAGATATCGATGATCGCTGAGCGCGGCTCACCGGCGAGAGACAGCTCAGCTATGACCTCGGTGCGGATTCCCCTCACGGTCGGGATACCGAACGACAGGCGCGGGTTCACATACACAGGCTCCGCCGCTTCCATCACGACGTAGCGCATGGCTTCGTCCGTTGCCGGATCGAACTCCACACGGCTGCAGAAGGTCTGGGCCGCTTCGCTCAGCATCAGTTGCCCGGAACCCACGACCATCCACAACTCCTCGGGAATCCCGAGGCTCGCTTGCATGTCGGAAACAAGCTCCCGGCCTGCTATCAGAGGCCTCGAGGTGGCGAAGGGAAACGGGGTGTCGAACTCCCGACTGAGCACCTCCCGCAGGGGACGGAGCCGTTGCAGGGGTAGGTGGGCACGGTATTCGCGCAGGTATGCCGCCTCGATGAACTCCCCCCACGAGACCTGAGAGTTGCCCGTGGGTTCACTGCGCAGGACAGGTGGATATCGCTTTTCCCCCCGAACTGCGCCCTCCAGCCACCAGCGGAGCTTGGACGGCGTTATTCGAAGCAGCCGCGCCGCTTCGGAAAGGCTGTAGGTGGGCCGGGCCAGCAGCGAGATCATCCTTCGCTCCTCCATGAACTCGCTGAGCGTAGCCTCCCCAGGCGGCCGTTAGAAGTATGTTCCGAGCGTGCCACTCGCCGTTGGTTCCTGCTGACCACCGACGACTGGTCGCAGGCCGCTACAGCCGCGGGTTGATCCGTTCCTCCAGGGAGAAGGCGATCAGGGCGAAGCCGAGCGAGGCCAGCATGATCAGGAGTCCGGGCGGCAGCACCCACCACTTCCAGGCCGGAGTCAGGAAGGCGCCTCTGGATTGTGCCCAGAACAGGGTCGAGCCCCAGCTCTTCTGGATCGGGTCACCGAGACCGAGGAAGCTGAGGGCGGCCTCCAGCAGTATTGCGTTCGAGACCGCCCGCACAAACGATCCCGTGGCCAGCAACCCCGTACGGGGGACTATGTGCCGCAGGATGGTCCAGCGGTCAGGCGCCCCCATCGAGCGGGCCGCCAGCACGTACTCCCTCGATCTGAGAGACAGGACCTGCGAACGGATGATCCGGGCCGGCTCGGCCCAGATGAGGACTCCTATCACCAGGATCGTGTTGAGGAGGCTCCGTCCGAGATAGGCGGCCAGCACGATCAGCAGGGGCAGGAACGGCAGGATCAGGATCACGTCGACACCACGCATCATGGCCGAGCCCAGACGCTTCGGGTAGTAACCCGCCACCACCCCGACCGCCGTTCCGATCAGGAGGGCGACGGCGGCCGCGATTATCCCGATCGTCAACGACACGCGCGCCCCGAAGATCATCTCTGAGAGCAGGTCCTGGCCTATGTCGTTCGTACCGAGCAGGTGCTCCGAACTGGGGAAGAGGAAGGGTCTGGCCACCCGCTCGGTCGGGTCGTAGGGCGCCAGCCACGGGGCGAACACCGCTCCGCACACGAGGATCCCCACGATCAGCCCACCGGTCAGCCCGAACAAGGTGGGGATACGGGAACGCCGCCTGGCGGTACGCCGGGCAGCCCGCTCGCGGCTATCGGCGACCGTCATGAGGTCCTGGTCCTCGGATCGATCAGCGGATACAGCAGGTCGGCTGCCAGGTTCGCCACCAGCACCGCCGCGGTGAATACCAGGAAGGCTGCCTGCATCACCGGATAGTCACGCCCTGACACCGCTTCGAACACGAGGCGTCCCAGTCCCGGGTAGGTGAACACCGTCTCGACAATCACCGTGCCTCCGAAGGCGAACCCGATCCGGAGGGCGAGCACCGTCACCACCGGTGCGATCGTGTTGCGGGCGACGTGTCCGAACAGCACGCGCCGCTCGCCGGCGCCCTTGGCACGCGCGGTGCGGATGTAGTCCTCCCCCAACGTTTCCAGCATCGAATAGCGCATGGTCATGTACACGCCGGGCGTCGCCAGGATCGACAGGGTGACCACCGGCAGGATGGCATGGCTGACGATGTCCCACGTGTGGGCCCACCCGACCAGACCGGAAGCGGGCGTCACCGCGTGAGACGACGGCAGGAGGCCCCACTGGACGGCGAAGATCGAAATCAGCAACATACCCAGCCAGAAGGAGGGCAGGGACTCGATCGAGATCATCCCCGAGAGCATGCCCAGGTCGGTCTTGGTCCCCCTCCGCCAAGCCGAGATCGCCCCCAGGATCACCCCCGCCACCGCCGACACGATCAGCGACAAACCCGTGATCAGCAGGGTCCACGGGAGCCGATCCCAGATCATGTCGACGATGGGCCGGCTCGACCGGAACGAGTACCCGAAGTCCCCGGTGAGAATGTCCCCCCAGTAGCGGAGGTACTGCTTCCAGAGGGGTGCGTCCAGACCCACCCGCGCCACGATCTCGGCCCGCTCATCAGGGCTCAGCAGGCCGACATCCACTCCGGCGATGAGGACCAGCGGGTTGCCGGGCATGAGCCTGGGCAGCAGGAAGTTGAGGGTGACCGCCACCAAGACGACCACCCCGTACTGGGTGAGTCGACGGGTGTCGAGACGCCGTCTCAACCCGTCAACTCACCCCCACGCACGCGGCTCCGCCGGCCTATGGGCGCGCGGACGGCGGCAGCAGAGACAGCTTGCTGACGATGCCCTGTCCGGCGATGAACTCCCAGGCCGAGTAGACGCTCGAGTCGTACACGTATGCCCCGTCGGGATACAGCAGCAACACGAAGGGCAGCTCCTCGGCGATTATCTCCTGCATGCGAAGCAGGATGGCGATGCGCCCCGCCTCGGTGGACTCGACGGGTAGCGCCGCCGAGAGCGCATCCATCTCGGCGCTGGCGTAACCGGTCAGGTTCAGGAACCCGCCCATCGGAATGCTGGCGACCAGCTGCGGGAGGCGCAGCGGATCCGCCTGCACGGGCGCCGACCAGCCCCACATGGCGATGTCGTAGTTGCGCCCGTTGTTGACGTTGAACTCCGGCCACACGGCTTGCTCCCACGTCCCGGTTTCGACTGCCGCCACAGAGGTCTCGATGCCGATATCGGCCAGCATCTCCACGGTCAACTCGGCTATCCGCAGCCGGAGCGAGTCAGGGGCGTTGGTGATGATCTCGAACGACATGGGCTGCCCGTCGAACTCCCGCACGCCGTCGCCGTCGCTGTCGAGATAGCCGGCCTCGTCGAGCAAAGCGTTGGCCGCGGCCACGTCGTGCACCGGGATCATCGACGGGTTGAAGGACCGATGCTCGGGATGTATCCAGCCCGGGCTCCCCACCGTCGCCGCACCGAGGAACACCGTGTCGACGATGTCCTGGCGGTCCATGGCCAGGTTGATGGCCTGGCGGACCGCCACGTCGTCGAAGGGGCGCTTCGAGGCGTCGTAATTGATCATCTGGGTGGTGAACTCGGGTCCCAGGGCGATGTCCAGCGGATCCTGGGCGTCCAGCAGAGGGATCTGCTCCGGAGGTATGCGTTCGAAGATCACGTCGACCTCACCGGTGCGGATGGCGGCCTGGGCGCCGGCGTCGTCGGCGTAGACGATGACCACCAGCTCTCCCACCGCCGGTGCGCCCCGGAAGTAGTCGGGGTTGGCCTCGAAGCGGTAGCTCTGCCCTTCCACGTACTCCACCAGCTTGTATGGACCGGTCCCGATGTTGGTGGCGCCGAAGTCGTGCTCGGACGGCACTTCGACTCCTTCCCACACATGGCGCGGGATGATCGGAATGTCAGCGAGGGCGGCCAGTTCGAAGCCGGCCTTCGGGCTGCCGAGCACGAAGGTCCCGCTGTAGTCGCCCGTCACCAGGAGGTCCTCGACCCCCCTGAGGTCCCGGGCGAACCGGCTGGCCTCCACGTTGTTGATGTAGTAGTCGACGCTGAAGTCCACGTCGTGCGCCGTCAGGGGCTGGCCGTCGTGCCAGGTGACGCCCTCGACCATCGTGAAGGAGTACTCGGTCAGGTCCGCGTTGACGGAAACGGTGTCCGCCAGCCACGGCTGCGGAATGCCGTCGGCGTCGAGCTGCATGAGCGAGTCGTACTGGAGCATCAGCAGGTTCCATCCGGGGAAGCCGCTGATGTACGTGTACGGGTTGAGGGTTGCCTCGTCGCCGGTGATCGCCGCCCGTACCGTTATCGGTCCTGCGGCGGCCTCCTGCTCCATCATCGCCTCGTCGAGCATCTGCTCGGCCTCTGCGAGAGCGGACTCCGCGGCGGCCAGCGCCTCCTCGGAGGCCTCGGCTGTCGCCGCAGCCCTTTGCTCGGCCTCCTCGAGGGCTGCCTGCGCGTCGGCCAGCGCCGACTGGGAGGCCTCGTCCCCCTCCATCGCTGATGCCGCTGCCGCCTGGGCTGCTTCCAGATCGGCTTGGGCCTCGGCCAGCGCCGCTGCCGCCGCTTCGGCCTCCGCCTGAGCCGACTCCGCCGCGGACTGGGCGGCCGCGGCGTCGGACTGGGCGGCCGCGGCGTCGGACTGGGCGGCCGCGGCCTGTGCCTGCGCCGCGCTCACTTCCTCCGAGGACGTGTCGTCGCCGCCACACGCCGCCGCCATCAGACCGAGCACGAGGACGAGAATCAGCGCCTTCGATGATGCAAACCTTCGCATTGTTGTCATCCCTTTCTCCCCCCGCGGGAAGCGCGCCGGACGAACAAATGACTCATCGGCCCGGCTTCCATCAGACTTCCAAGCGTACCCCAACGGTTGGTCGTCGGGTCGGCCAGAGGGCACCTTGTCCGCGCATGACGCCTGGAAACTGCTAGCGCCTAAGGCTGCTGCTGCTGCTTAGGAGGATTCACCAGGTGGCAGGACACCCATCGACCCGGGGCGGCTTCGGTGAGCGCCGGTTTGATCGTCGAGCACAGGCCTTCCACCGCCACCGGGCACCTGGTGTGGAAGCGGCATCCTGCCGGTGGATCCTCCGGGCTGGGTAGGTCCCCTACGAGCCGGGTGCGTGTCGCCGTGTCGAATGCGCCGGGTTCCGGCGCGGGAACCGCGGCGAGGAGTGCCTTGGTGTAGGGGTGGAGCGGCTCCCGGTAGAGCTGGTCCCTCGGGGCGCGCTCCACGATCTCGCCCAGGTACATGACGGCCACCTCGTGGGAGACGTGACGCACCACCGCCAGGTCATGGGCGATGAAAACGAGCGCCATGCCCGTGGCCGCCTGTATGTCGGCCAGCAGGTTCACCACCTGGGCCTGGACCGAGACGTCCAGGGACGACACCGGCTCGTCGCACACGATCACCTCGGGGTCGGCGGCCAGGGCGCGGGCCACGGCGATCCTCTGCCTCTGCCCGCCGCTGAACTCGTGGGGGTGCCTTCGGGCGGCGTGGGGAGGGAGTCCCACCTGGGTGAGGAGCTCGGCAACCCGTTCCCTGATCTCTTCGGGCGTGCCCAGCCGATGGATGCGCAACGGCTCGGCGATGACATCCCCCACCCGCATACCCGGGTTCATGGCCGAGAACGGATCCTGGAAGATCATCTGCACGACTCTCCGGTGCCTGCCGCTCCGGTGGTCGATCGGCTTCCCGTCGATATCGATCGTCCCCTCGGTGGGACGGACGAGCGCTACCAGGGCCCGACCCAGCGTGGTCTTGCCGCAACCGCTCTCCCCGACCACACCGATGGTCCGGCCGCGGCGCACGTCCAGGTCGACTCCGTCAACCGCCCGTATGACCCCCGAGCCGGACCGGCGCAGTCCCCGGACCACCGGGAAGTGCACCCGGAGGCCCCGGATGGAGACGACCACGTCCCCACCCTCCCCTGACATCGCCTGCTCCGCTGTGACGGATCCCTCCGACCACAGGTCGGACGAGTCGCTCATCTCGTGATGGTGTATGCAGGCCGAGCCGTGGCGGTCGGCGCCCACATCCTCCAACTCGGGAAGCGTCTCGCTGCACCCCTCCCCCGCGAGGGGACACCTGGCGTCGAACGGGCATCCTGTCAGTTCCTCGGCCACGCGCAGGGGCGAACCCGGGATCTCGGCCAGGCGGGTGGTCACGGGCCGGTCCAACCGGGGGATGGAGCGCAGCAGACCGGACGTGTACGGATGGCGGGTCGATCGGTATATCGCGTGGGCGGGACCGGTCTCGGCTATGCGACCTGCGTACATGACCGCCACCCGATCGGCTATTTCCGCTACCACCCCGAGGTCATGGGTGATCCACACGACCGCCAGCCGGTACTCGTCCTGGACCTCCCGCACCAGATCGACGATCTGGGCCTGGACGGTTACGTCGAGGGCCGTGGTCGGTTCGTCGGCGATCAGTAACTTGGGCTCGCACGCGAGGGCCATGGCGATCATGGCGCGCTGGCGCATTCCTCCCGAGAACTCGTGCGGGTAGTCGTCCGCCCTCGATGCGGCGGACGGTATGCCGACCCGGTCGAGGAGTTCGATCGCTCGTCGCCGAGCCTCGACCTTGGTGAAACCCCGATGTATGCGGAGGCTCTCGCCGATCTGGCGGCCCACCCGATGGACGGGATTCAGCGAGGACATCGGCTCCTGAAAGACCATCGCCACGTCCCGGCCGCGGAAACGTCTCAACTCCCTCGCCGACATACCGATGACCTCGCGACCCTCGAGCCGGATGGACCCCGACACGAAGGCGGGAGGCGCCGGAAGCAGGCCCATGACCGCGAGCATGGATACGCTCTTGCCGGACCCGGACTCCCCGACCAGCGCGAACGTCTCGCTCGGACCGACCGTCAGCCTCACGCCGCTGACCGCACGGATCGTCTCCGTTGGCAGTTCGAAGCGGACCGCCAGGTTCTCGATGTCAAGCAGGTTCGCACCGGCGGCGGTGGTGCCCCGCGACGGCCCATGGCGTTCCACGGCGGTTGCCGTGGTCATCTCGCCCGCCCCTCGGGGACGGGTTCTCGTAACCGGCCCACTCGCAGCGGGCGCGACGTAGGATGGCGCCGCAGCTCTCGCGTACAGGAGTGAGGACACCCATGTCCGTTCATGGCGGCCAACTTACACAGACCGGGGACGGCACGGGGGACCGATCCGAGTGGGGGGTCCCGGTCCCGATCGACCTGGAGTCCTTCAACGCCGACCTGGAGGACGGACGGGCGACCGTCGACATAGACATCTTCTACCCGGCCAACCTGGAACCGGCCCACCGGCGGAAGGTGGAACTCGACATGGTGCTCGATGGCGTGGCGGAGGCCCGCCGCATCTTCGGTGCGACCGGCGTGCAGTTGGCCGTCGTCTCGGTCCGGACCGGGCCGGTCGATCCGGAGCTGCTCGTCCTCCATGCCGAGGCGCCGGGCTCGGAACTGCCCGGTGGTCGCTACGCCAACCTCTACAGGGAGCGCCAGAGGCGGCCATCCAGGCTGTCGCCCGGTGCTCTGGCCGTGTTCGAGAGCGTGATCGGCACGGGACCGGAGCATGACCGCCGGATCCATCTCCTGGTCCTCGAGGACGTCTTTATGTCCTTCCATGATCGGATCGACGAACGTACCTGGCAGTTGAAGACCGTTGCCACCAACGCCCTGTCCTTCCCGGGCTACTCGCACCGGGACACGATCCCGCGCCATCTGCGGGGCGTCATCACCCTCACCAACCTGTCGAGGGCCAACTCCTGGAAGACCGTCGCCCATGAACTCGGGCACAAGCTGATCAACGCCAGCCACGAGTACCGGGACATCGACCCCCAACACGAGGTCTACGCCGACGGAGGTCTCCTGCTGTACGGGGACGGCACCGACATCCCCTCCGGTCCCGATGGCCGGTTCCACCGGGAGAGGTTGCACCGGTCGCCCTTCGTCTACCGGCGCGAGGCGTCCGGAGCCAAGTCTTGGAATCCCGATTATCTGGATGGCGGTGGCTACTACGACCGCATCTACGAGGGCCTCACGGTCGACTTCGACCCGCCTAATCGCGCGGGCTAGCTCTGGGACGCCTGGCGTGCTCTGTACGCCTCCCTGGCCTCGCGACTGGCGTGGTGGTCCGAGAGCTCATGCAGCCTCGACGCTTCGTCTGCGGGGACCGCGGGATGCAAATGGACGACAACGCTGTCCATATTGGGCACGGCATGAAGTACGCCGTGTTCGACCTCCTCGGCGATCCGGTGGCCCTGGAGCACAGTCTGCGCTGAGTCGATCTGGATTGCGACTTCCCCCGACATCCGATGGCCCGACCACCTGGCGCGCACCGTGTCGACTGCCACCACACCGGGTGTTTCTTTGACTGTGGCGGTGAGGCGGTCGATCAGCCCCTCATCAACGCCGTCCATCAGCCGCCTCACCACGGTACGCATTGACGATACGAGGATTCCAAGAATCACGATCGCGATCAGGAATCCCACGATCGGGTCAGCTCGGGGGTAGCCGAGCCAGACCCCGACCATGCCGATCGCAACCGCGATCGATGTCAGGCCATCCGCCCGTGCATGCTGGCCTTCAGCAATCAGCGCCGCAGAGCCGATCCGTCGACCAGCGCGGATCCGGTAGACGGCCACGATCTCGTTCCCGAGAAAGCCAACGATCCCTGCCGCGAACACCCACCAGAGATTGGTCACCACGCGCGGGTTGATCAGGGCGTCTACCGACTCCCAGATGATGATCGCCACGCTTGCCAGGATGATCAGCCCGATGAACAGCCCGACGAGGTCCTCGGCTCGCCGGAAGCCGTATGTGTATCGCTTGGTAGCTCGCCAGCGGCCCATGCGAAACGCCACGATCAACGGGATCGTGGTAGCGGCATGGCCCAGGTTGTGGATGGTGTCGGCCAGCAATGCGATAGAACCCGACAGAGCAACGATGACTACCTGTGCCACCGCGGTTGCCATCATGCCGGCCAGCCCGATCCATGCGGCCCGTATCCCCTCTTCGCTTGACTCGTCGGCCGACTGGATCGTCTCGCTGTGGTCGTGGGAGTGAGGCACGACAAGGTGTTTCAACTTGGAGAACACTCCTGGAGTCGGCGCGTGATCGTGGTCATGGTCGTGGTCATGGTCATGACCGTGGTCATGGTGGTCGTGGTGTCCTGGAGCAGGTGCGTGATCGTGATCATGGCCGTGACCGTGGTCATGGTGGTCGTGGCGGTCGTGCGATGCCTCTTCAGATGGCTCGTGCACCGGGAGTCCTCACGTTGCCTTCGTCACAATTGAAGTTGCTAGGAGTCTATCTTGCAAGTGTTGGTAATAAGAGGTCTCGCGTGGTGGTGGATGTGCCACCCCGGACTTCCGTCGGGTCAGCGGTCAGCGGCCACTAGGAGGCCAGCGCCCTCATGGCCTCGCGCCTGCTGAGCGGGGAGAGCCGGCGGCGGTTGGCGTCCACGTAACGGGTCACCGAGTCCGGACAGGTCTTGGAGTATTCCCGCAGCGCCCACCCGATCGCCTTGCGCAGGAAGAACTCGTTGCGGGCGATCGAAGGCTCGATCACGGCGAACAGGAGGCCGGGATCGGTCCGGTCCTTGAACCGGAGCTGGGCCAGGATTGCGGTCCGCCGCCGCCATATGTCGTCGTCCTCCGCCCACGAGAGCAGTACCGGACTGATGTCAGCCGGATACGTACCGAGCAGGTGGCCCATGTGCTTGGCCGCCAGTTGATCCACGTAGTCCCACCAGGCGCCGGTCACGATCATCTCGTCCACCATCGCCAGGCGGTCGGGCCGCAGCCACCCTCGGTAGGCCCGGGCGTAGGCCAGTTCTATGGCCCCGTAACGCTGCTCCCGATGGGTGGCCGCTCGCCATATCCCGAGCACCGTGTCCTCCCAGGCATCGGGATCAGCCAGCGGATGTTCTTTGACTATCGCCCCGGCCAGGCGCCGCACCTCGGGAACCCGGACCCCGTGAAAGGGAAGTTCCGACTTCATGTATCGCTGCTGGCCCTCCGCCCGGTCCGGATCTCCGGCGGCGACAAGGCGAGCGATGAGATCTGCCCTTAGGGATTCATCCATGCGACGGGATTGTGGCACGCCTCGATCCTCAGGAACACAGCACCACCCACGACGCCCTGATCCTGAGGAACACCGCACCACCCATGACGCCCTGTGCATCGAGAATGGTGGGGTCCTCGAACCTGATGCACACAGCACCACCCATGACGCCCTGAACCTGAGGAACCGGGGA